>CAUAAZ010000012.1 GCA_958427145.1 uncultured Collinsella sp. | reverse complement strand
ACAGAACGAACAGAACGAACAGAACGAACAGAACGAACAGAACGAACAGAACGAACAGAACGAAGAGAATTAATAAGTATGAAAGGACAGAAGATGCGTATCGGTGTCATCCTTGCAAGTCACGGAGAGTTCGCTCAGGCCGCCCTCGGCGCCGTCGAGATGATTGCGGGCAAGCAGCCTGATGTCATCGCTCTTGGTCTCACCGCCGAGAAGAGCCTGGAGTCTTTCGAGTCCGAGATGCGCGAGGCTTACGAGACCCTCAGCGCCGAGTGCGAACTCGTCGTCACCCTATGCGACATCTACGGCGGCACCCCATTCAACGTGACTACCCGCTGCCTGCTCAACGGCATGAACATGGTTGCCTACACTGGCCTGTCCATGCCCGCTGCGGTCGAGCTCCTGCTCACCCGCGATGGCCTCGATTCCGCCGACGCGGTCCGTGCCCAGCTCACTGCCGCTCACGCCGGGGCCCAGCAGGAGATCAAGGCTCCCGCTCCGGCCGTGGAGGCAGACGAGGACGATTTGGACCTCTAGGCTCGTTAGCCCGTCGATTCGAGTGGCGCTCACCCGTATCCTCCGAGTGGGCGCCTCGATCGAGCAGAGCATTCGTAAACGGTACTGAAGGAACGTGCAAACGAAAAGGAGAACATCATGGCACTCAAACTCGTCGACATCGATGACCGCCTGATCCACGGTCAGGTCGCCACCACTTGGATTCCCGACTTCGGCATCGAATCGGCAATCATTGTCTCGGATAAGGTCGCCAACGACCCCGTCCAGAAGTCCGTCGCCGGCCTCGCCGCCCCCGACATCAAGGTCTCCGTCTTCGGTGTCGAGAAGTTCATTGAGGTCCTCAAGAAGACCGAGCTCAAGAAGGCCACGATGGTGCTCTTCACCAACCCCATCGACGCCCTCAAGCTGCACGAGAACGGCTTGCCGTTCGACTACCTGAACGTCTCCGGCATGCGCTTCAACGAGCAGCGTCATCGCCTGCACAAGAACATGTCCGTCACCGCCGAGGAAAAGGCCGCCTTCGAGGAGCTCATTGGCCTCGGCGTCGACTGCTGGATGCAGACCACCACGCGCGATTCCAAGGAGCCCGTGTCCGAGCTCCTCAAGAACTACTAAGTAAGTAACCATCTCCGGGCATGTGAACCCGGGGCGTGCCCATCGGAGGGAACGATGGGCGAATAGGGAAGGAGAGGCTTATGCTTCAGGCACTTCTGCTCGCCATCTGGGCGGGTCTGTGCACTTGGGACCAGTTCGGTCCCCACCTGGGCTTCCGCAAGCCCCTGCTGGCATCCGTCGGCGTCGGCATCATCCTCGGTGACATGACGACCGCCATCATGATCGGCGCGACCATGGAGCTCATGTGGCTCGGCGTCAACAACATCGGCGCTTATGTTCCGCCGGATGTCATCTCCGGCACCATCGTCGGTGCCGCCCTGGGCATCATGGGTTCCACCGACACCGCCAGCGCCATCGCCCTGGCAGTCGCCATCGGCATCCCCACCGCCACCTTGGTTCAGCAGCTGAACATCTTGGTCATGACCACTAACGTCTCGCTTGTCCACGGTGCCGACAAGGCCATCGAGTCCGGTAAGTTCAACGCCGTCAACAAGTTCTTCTGGACCGGCGCCCTGTGCTTCTTCCTGACCCGCGCCGTTCCCGTCTTCATCGCCACGGGCATCGGCTCCTTCGTGATCGAGGACATCATGGCCTTCCTGCAGAACCAGGTTCCGTGGGTCCTCACCGGCTTCTCCACCGCCGGTGGCATGATGCCCGCCGTCGGTCTGGCCATGCTCCTCACCATGATGATGAAGAAGAACATGTGGATCTTCCTGCTGCTCGGCTTTATCATGGCCGCCTTCCTCAACGTCCCGACCGTGGGCATCGCGCTCGCCGCTTGCGCCGCCGCCGGCGTGTGGGACGTCATTACCGAGGGCCAGAAGAATCAACCCGCCCCTGCCGCCGCCTCTGCCGCCGGCTCCGATGATGACGAGGAGTACGATCTCTAATGGGTAAGATCTCCAACTCCACCCTGAACAAGGTCCTGCTGCGCACCCAGGGTTGCCAATTCGCGCACAACTACGAGCGCATGCAGTCGCTGTCCCTGACCTACTGCTTTGCCCCTGTCCTCGAGGAGCTCTACAAGGACGCCCCCAAGGAGGAGCGCGTTAACGCCATGAAGCGCCACCTCGAGTACTTCAACACCCACCCGCTCGCGATCCCCTTCATCCTTGGCATCACCGCCGCCCTGGAGGAGACCACGGATGAGGATCAGAAGGACACCGTCGTCGGCATCAAGACCTCCCTCATGGGTCCCTTCGCCGGCCTTGGTGACTCCCTGCTGAACCTCACCTGGTTCCCGATCGCCGGCTCCATCGGCGCATCTATGTGCGTCGACAACGGCTCCATTGTGGGTCCGCTCGTGATGTTCTTGCTCATCAACCTGCTGTACTGGCCGCTGAAGTACTTCGGCCTGCACAAGGGTTACGAGATGGGCATGGAGCTCGTCGAGAAGGCGGGCGTCCAGGTCTTCGACCGTCTGGGCAACCTCGCCAACGTGCTGGGCGTCATGGTCACCGGCGGCCTGATCGCCACGACCGTTAAGCTCAAGCTTGCCGTGCAGTTCGCCTTCGGTGAGGGTGACCCGCTGGTGCTCCAGGACCAGCTCGATAAGGTGTTGCCCTTCCTGCTGCCTGTCGTTCTGACTTTCATCTGCTATCGCCTGCTCAAGAAGGGCCAGGGCAAGAACTCCGCCCAGATCATCATCGGTCTGATTGTGTTCTCCCTTGTGTTCGCCGCTATCGGTTTCTACTTCCCGGCGTTCAAGATCTTCGCCTAATCGCGAGCTTATCAAAAGGCAAATCGTTTGATGCCCGCGCCCCGCATGCCGGGCGCGGGCCTCGTTGTCTCATGTGCTCTCCATCGTGCGCGATCGGGGTGCGCTCCATTATGCCCATGTGCCTTTGGCGTATCGCCATCTGGCAAATCCAACTATCGAAAGGATGCCAATGAGAACCGTCCTCGTGCTCATGGATACTCTGCGTCGCGACGTCCTGTCGTGCTACAACCCCGCAACCGACGTCCAGACCCCCAATCTCGATGCCTTTGCCGAGCGTTCCTGCGTGTTCGACAACCACTGGATCGGCTCGGCTCCCTGCATGCCTGCCCGCCGCGACATCCTCACCGGTCGCTACAACTTCCTCGAGCGCCCCTGGGGCCCCATCGAGCCCTTCGATGTGACGCTGCCGGCCTGCCTGCGCGCGAACGGCAACTTCTGCCACATCACCACCGACCACTGCCACTACCTACGCACCGGTGGCGAGGGCTACCTCCAGGAGTTCAACACCTGGGATTACTACCGCGGCCAGGAGGGCGACCCGTGGGTCAGCCGCATCGATGAGCCGAATAACATGCCCGAGACCTTCTACGGGCGCGTGCGCGAGCAGTACCAGAAGAACCGTCAGCTCTGGCCCAACGAAGAGGACATGCCGAGCCCCAAGACCTTCCAGTCCGCCTGCGACTGGATCGACGGCAATGCTGGGGCCGACGACTTCTTCCTTATGGTTGAGGCCTTCGACCCGCACGAGCCCTTCGATGTGCCCGACAAGTACATGGAGATGTACGGCGGCACTGGCGAGCTCGACCGCGACTACTTCGAGATTCCTGAGTACAAGCGCGTCTCCGCCACCGACGTCAACAAGGGCGCGGAGGACTACCTGCAGCGCCGCTACAAGGCCCTCGTCACCATGACCGACCGCTGGTTTGGTAGGCTCATCGACAAGCTCGAGGAGCGCGGGATGCTGGACGATACCATGGTCATGGTCACCACCGACCACGGCTATTTCCTGGGCGAGCGCGACTACATGGGCAAAAACTACATGCACCTGTATAACGAGCTCGCGCATCTGCCGTTCATTGTGCACTTCCCGGGTAACGCCCGCGCCGGCGAGCATGCCCGCCAGCTCACTCAGGCAATCGACATCATGCCCACGGTGCTTGAGGCCCACGGCTGCGAGATTCCCGCAGATGTGTGCGGCACCTCCCTCGTGCCGCTCATGACGGATGCTGACGCGCCCACGCGTGGCTACGCCCTGTACGGCGTGCACGCCATGACCGTCAACGTCACCGACGGCCGCTACACCTACTTCCGCGCGCCGGTCGCCGGCAACCAGCCGTGCTTCGAGTACACCGCACTGCCGCACACCATCCGCAAAAAGATGGGTTCGGACTGCCCGGAGGAGATTGAGTGTGGCCGCTACTTCAAACGCACCAAGTACCCGCTGTTCAAGATCCCCTGTAAGAAGCCGGCCCAGATCGAGGGAGCCACGCCGCTCGCCGAGGTCGAGCAGACGATGCTGTTCGACCTTGAGAGTGACTACGGCCAGGTTAATAATCTCGCCGGCAAGGACGACCACGCCGAACAGCGCATGATTGACCTGCTGCTGCGCGGCCTGGAGGAGCATGAGTCCCCGGCCGAGCAAAAGGAGCGCCTGGGCTTGGCCTAAGATTCATGCGGTGATTGTGCGGGCCGGATGCGCCGCCTCGGGTAAGGAGGTGGTTTCCGGCCCGATGAGTGAGGGCTAGCCTGTGCGAAGGGGGGTATGTGCCATGTGCGCGAAGCATATTGGCTTTTTGATAAAACCGGCATCGAGTGCTTGCAACATGCGGTGCAGGTACTGCTTTTACTGCGATGTCGCTGCTCATCGCGAGGAGCGGAGCGCCCGCGTCATGGGCGAAGACGTGGCAAGTGCCATCATCGACCGTGCACTCGCCGTGGCGAGTGATGCGCACATTTCTTTCGCCTTCCAGGGCGGCGAGCCAACCCTGGCCGGCCTTGACTTCTTCCATTCGTTCGTCGCGCGGGTGGAGGAGCGCCGTGAGAACCAGCGGGTGAGCTGGGCGTTGCAGACCAACGGCTACCTGATCGAAGAGGAATGGGCCGAGTTCTTCCGCGAGCACGGGTTCCTCATCGGAGTCTCGGTTGACGCTTATCGCGACCTGCACGATTCGATGCGTCCCGATGCGCACGGTGCCGCTACGTACGCGCGCGTCATGAGCGGCGTTCGCCTGCTGCGCGAGCGCGGCGTGGACGTCAACATACTCTCGGTCCTCACCTCGCAGATGGCGGCGCATCCACAGCGCGTCTTCTCCTTCATCAAGCAGGAGAAGATCACCCATATCCAGTTCATCCCGTGCCTGCCGGGCCTCGACGATGAGCGGGACACGTTCTCGCTCGACCCGCGTGCCTTCTCCTCGTTCTACCGCCGCTTGTTCGACTTGTGGTGGCGCGAGCTCGGTGCTGGGCGCTATGTGAGCATCTGGCTGTTCGAGAACGTCATGCAGATGGCGCTCGGGCAGTTTCCGTCGCAGTGCGGTATGCTCGGCCGCTGCGCTCCGCAGTTCGTGGTGGAAAGCGACGGTTCGGTGTATCCGTGCGACTTCTATGCGCTGGATGAGTACCGCGTGGGCGATATTCGCGTCGATTCCCTTGAGGCAATGGCGACCTGTGAGACCATGCGCATGTTTTTGAACGAGCCGCGTCGCGATTGCGCGCGGTGCGCCGATTGCCCCTTTGAGGGCATTTGCCATCGCAACTGCAAGCGCCTGAACATCGCCTATTACGATGCGGGCTACTGCGGGCTGCGTGAGTTTTTGGAGTACGCCTATCCCGGCCTGCAGCGCGTGGCTCGCATGTTCACGCGGCGCTGATCCTGCCCGGGTTTTGCCTCGTCGTAGTTGTGTGGGGCTCTGCGCCCCTCCCGCCTTGACCACTCAATCTTCATCCCGTTCCCGTGAGTTTGGAGTTCCCTATGCCCCAGCAACCCAACGTTCTCCTTATCATGTGCGACCAGATGCGCGGCGACTGCCTGGGTATCGACGGCCATCCGGACGTGCAGACGCCCTACTTGGACACGCTCGCCGCCGCCGGCATGCTGTTCGAGAACGCCTACTCCGCCTGCCCGAGTTGCATCCCGGCGCGCGCCGCCCTCTTTTGCGGCAAGACGCCCGCGGGCACGGGCCGCGTGGGTTACCAGGACGGTATCGCGTGGGAGTACGACCATATGCTCGCGCAGGAGATGCGCGACGGCGGCTACCAGACCGCCGTGGTGGGCAAGATGCACGTGCATCCGCCGCGTTTGGGCTGCGGCTTCGAGCACATGCGCCTGCATGACGGCTACATCGGCCACTACCGCAAGGCGAACCTGCCGTACTGGATGCACCAGAACGTCTCCGACGACTACATGCGCTTCCTCAAAAATGAACTGGGCGAATTCGCCGACGTGAACGGTTCGGGCGTTGAGAACAACTCCTGGATCACCCATCCCTGGGCCTACGAGGAGCGCCTGCACCCCACCAACTGGGTGGTGGACGAGTCCATCCGCTTTTTGGAGACCCGCGATCGCACGCGCCCGTTCTTCCTCATGACGAGCTTCGTGCGGCCCCACCCGCCCTTCGACGCGCCGCAGACCTACTTCGATCTGTACCGCGACATGGAGCTGCGCGCGCCTGCCGCTGGCGATTGGGATGACGCCGATGCCACCGAGCGCGATGGCATGATCTTGGACAGCGTGCACGGCTGCCGCGACGCCGAGCTGCGCCGCGAGGCCATGGCGGGCTATTATGCCTGCATCACACATATGGACCACCAGATCGGCCGGCTCATCACGGCGCTCGAGAACGACGAGACCTACCACGACACCGTGATCGTGTTCTGCTCCGACCACGGCGAGATGCTCTTTGACCACAGTCTCTTTCGCAAGGTGTTGCCCTACGAGGGCTCCGCGCGCATCCCCTTCATCGTGCACGTGGGCAAAAGCGTCGATGTGCCGGGCGGCGAGCGCGTTCGCGGCGTGAGCGAGAGCACGGTGGAACTCATGGACCTTATGCCCACCATCCTCGAGGCGTGCGACCTGCCCGTGCCCGAGGGCGTGGAGGGCGCCTCGCTCATGGGCGAGCTTACCGGCGCCGCGCCGCTGAACCGTGCATACCTGCACGGCGAGCACAGCGGCAGCCGCGAGCAGTCCAACCAGTGGATCGTGACCCCGCATGACAAGTACATCTGGTTCACACGGACCGGGGTGGAGCAGTATTTCGACCTGGACGCCGATCCGCGTGAGGAGCACGACCTCATCGACGCTCCGGAGCGCGCCGCGCGCATCGCCGTGCTCCGTGCCTGCCTGATTGAGGAGCTCGCTGGTCGCGAAGAGGGATATGTTCGTGACGGCGAGTTGGTGGCGGGACGTGCGCCCGCCGTTATGCTTGAGCGCCCCCGGCCCTCGCGCCTCCAACGTTAAGAGAAAGGCCTATCCATGGATATGAAGACGATCGGCATTGTGGTCGTAGTGGTTGCGGTCGGGTTCACCATTTACATGGAGGTCCAAAAGCGCACAACCTTCGCCAAGCTCGAGGCGTACCTGCGCGAGGGCGACCTCAACAACTACCTCAAGGTCCTGAACCGCCCGCTCACTAGCGTGCTGTACCCCAAGTACAACGTGCTTTTCATGCGCTTGAACGCAGCTCTTGCCATGGATGACGTCGAGGCATCCGAGCGCATCATCCGCGAGATGGGTTCGCTCAAGATGAGCGAGGAGCAGACACTCGCGCTGGCGGCAAAGGCGTTCTCCTTCTACGTGGAGATCGGGGATGAGCCCCACGCACGCGAGGTGCTCTCCTACCTCGAGGAGCACGGTGATCGCGAGGCTGCGCGTGCCGACCGTCGCACCTATGACGTCTTCCTCAAGGGCTCGTATGCCTATATCGACGAGATGGAGCGCGCGTTGTCGGAGGCGGCTGGCATGGAAGAGGCCCTGCTCTGCCAGATGCTCTCGGTTCAGTACGAGAACAAGGGTGACGAGGGGCGCGCCGCGTCCTATTGCGAGCGCGCTGAGCGGACGCTCGCAGCAGCCATGCCTGACAAGTAGGGAAGAGTCTAGGCGCTTCATATGCTAGCAATCGTATTCGCCATTGCGTTTTTCGCCTCTACCATCAGTCCCATCTGCGGTGTCGGCGGGGCATCATCATTAAGCCCGTGATGGACGCCGTGGGTGTCGCCGACGTGGCGACCATCAACTTCCTGTCCGGATGCACCGCGAGGACAACATCGGGCACTTCGCCATGAGCGTTTCCACCGCGCTGCTGCTCGACGTCGTCTACGCGTGCATCTTCAACCAGGATTACTTCGCTAACTACTAGCGGCGTGTCGAGACGGTGCGCGGGCCATTGATGGACTCGGCAGGCAGATTGGCGGGGACGCCTAGCCCTTGGCGCAACGGTGCTCCGCATGAGCGGCGTAAATAGGGACATATCGCGCAGCAGCGTTCGAGATATGTAAAAGTCCACAACCATACGCTGCGGTTTTGAATGATACGAACGCTTGCAATTCGTTGCATAGGGTGTTGCTCGATCGATAGGAGCTTGTTCGGATGGGTCCTCAATACATCTTGGTCTTCGCGGTATGCTTCCTGGCGTCGCTTCTGGGGCCGCTCTGTGGCATCGGCGGCGGCGTGATCATCAAGCCCGTGGTCGACGCGATGAACGTCATGAGCGTGAGCACGGTGAGCTTCCTCTCGAGCATGTCGGTGCTCATCATGTCGCTCTCCACGCTCGCGCAGAACGCGGCGAGCGGGCAGTCTGATATCGACGCGCGGGCGATGTCGCCCATCGCCGTCAGCTCCGCGGTGGGCGGCGTGATCGGCAAGATGTTGTTCAACCGGCTGGGGTCCGTGTTCCCCGACGCCGAGCTCGTCGGCGCGGTCCAGGCCGCCGTGCTCATCGTGCTCGCCGTCCTCGTGCTGGCCTACACGCTCAACAAGGCGCGCATCAAGGGCCTCAAGCTCGAGAATGCGTGGGCGCAGGCGCTCATAGGGTTCTGCGCCGGGGCGTGCTGGTCCTTCCTCGGCATCGGCGGCGGCCCCTTCAACCTGGCCATCCTCGTCTTCTTCTTCGCCATGGAGAGCAAGCCCGCCGCGCAGGCGTCGCTGTTCATCATCGCGTTCTCGCAGACGGCGAGCCTCATCTACACGCTGGCCACGGGCAGCGTGCCCGCGTTCCTCCCCGTGGTCCTGCTGGGCATGGCGGCGATGGCGGTGCTTGGGTCGGTCGTGGGGCGCCGCCTGCTGCGCCGGATGGACTCGGCGGCGGTCGATAAGCTCTACGTGTTCGCCCTCGTGCTCATCATCGTGATCTGCACGTACAATTTCATCCGGTTCTCGGTGCTCTAGTTCTTCGCCCCGAAACGGGATGCCGCGATAATGGAGCTGGAGCGCGGGCCTTCCTCTTCTGCCTTGAGGAGGTCGCCGTGTCCCGCTCGTCTCATGAGCGCCGATGGTGTTGAAGTCCTCTTGGCAATAAGTCGCGGCAGCGTCAGCCGCCAATTCAAAAAAGCCACAGGCGGAAGGCAAACCGCTTCAAAGCAAATTCACCCTCCAACAAATAGTGGATCCCCAACAAAGTCTTTAGCCTGAGCGAGCAGAGTTAAGCAGGCGTCAACGTGTCGTCTCCCAAGCCCGGCAGAGCAGCAACCTTAATATATTTCGCCGCCGCTCTGCCGGCCCCAGGCGACTCCGCGCACTTTACCTGCGTAAACAATGTGAGTGAAATATGAATCTCGATGGATACGCCCGCAGCCGTGTATACTAAACAGCTGTGTGTAACCAGGGGAGTATTCTGGCTGGACAAAATGCCTGCTTAATAGGGTTGTCAGGTAGTCCGGGCGAAATACAAGGCTGGGGAGCACGTCGTGTAAGTAGTGGTCCTCTAGGGGCGTACGCTCGGTGGTGTACGCATTGTCCCAAGACCACGCGAGAGTTGGGATCATATCTTGATCAGCATGATTCTCGGCCGCAAGATTGGCATGACCCAGGTTTGGGACGAGGACGACAACGTCGTTCCCGTCACGGTCATCCAGGCTGGCCCCTGCGCTGTCTCGCAGGTTAAAACTCAGGCAACCGATGGCTATGACGCCGTCCAGATCGGTTTCGGCGACATCAAGGCCAAGAACGTGAACAAGCCCATGGCTGGTCACTTCGCCAAGGCCGGCGTCGAGCCTGTCCGCTTCCTTCGTGAGGTCCGCGTCGAGAACGGCGAGGAGCACAAGGTCGGCGAGGTCGTTACCGTCGCTGATTTCGCTGATGTCGAGAAGGTCGACGTCATCGGTACCTCCAAGGGTAAGGGTTTCCAGGGTCGCATCAAGCGCTGGGGTCAGCGTCGCGGTCCTATGACGCATGGTTCTCACTTCCAGCGTCACCCCGGTTCTATCGGTCAGTGCGCCTATCCTGCGCGCGTCCTCAAGGGCGTCAAGATGGCCGGTCACATGGGTAACGAGCGCGTTACCGTCAAGAACCTTTCCGTTGTCCGCATCGATGCCGAGCAGAACCTCATCTTGGTCAAGGGCGCTGTCCCGGGTGCCAAGAATGGTCTCGTCGCCATCCGTATGGCCTAAGGGCCCAGCCCATTTAGCCCAGCGTCATACCAAGGAGAACACTTAAATGGCAAAGTTTGAAGTAAAGAACAGCGAGGGCAAGAAGGTCGCCGAGGCCGAGCTCGCCGCTGAGGTGTACGGCATCGAGCCGAACATCCACGTTATGCACCACATCGTCAAGTGCCAGATGGCCTCTTGGCGTCAGGGCACCCAGTCTGCTAAGGGTCGCTCTGAGGTTTCCGGTGGCGGCAAGAAGCCTTGGCGTCAGAAGGGCACCGGCCGTGCCCGTCAGGGTTCCATCCGTGCTGCCCAGTGGCGTCACGGTGGCGTTGTCTTCGCCCCCAAGCCCCGTTCCTACGCTAAGCGTATGAACAACAAGGAGGTCAAGCTGGCTATGCGCTCCGCGCTGTCCGCCAAGCTGGCCGATGGCGAGCTCGTGCTCGTCGACGACTACGGCTTCGAGAAGCCTTCCACCAAGGCTGCCGTCGCCATGCTCAAGGCTCTCGGCCTTGAGGGCAAGCGTCTGACCATCATCGTTCGCGATGAGGACGTCAACGCCTACCTGTCGTTCCGCAACATTCCCAAGACGTTCATCATCACCGCTGACGAGGCCAACACCTACGATCTCGTCAACAACAACGCTGTGCTGATGCCCGCCGACATCGCCGCTCACTTCGGGGAGGTGCTTGCATAAATGACCGCCCACGAGATCATCATCCGTCCGATCGTGTCCGAGCGTTCCTTCTCCGGCATGGAGCTGAACAAGTACACGTTCGAGGTCGCCAAGGATGCTAACAAGTATCAGATCAAGGACGCTGTCGAGGAGATCTTCGGCGTCAAGGTCGTTCGCGTGAACACCCTGACGGTCAAGCCCAAGACCAAGCGCGTGCGCTATGTCGCCGGCAAGACCCGTTCTTGGAAGAAGGCCATCGTCACGCTGGCCGAGGGCGACACCATCGAGGTCTTTGGCAACCAGGCCTAAGACTCGCTGCTGTTGAGTGAGCTCATGCCTCCCAAATAGGGGAGGCGGGAGCTCAAGGTTTTGGGCGTATAAAATGGACACGCCCGGAACCGTGTATACGTCCGGTGTCATCGCACCCGAGGCAGAACCTCGAATCCCTGTCTGCGATGGCTAACGGATTCCTATTGAAAGGGATTGTAATGGCTGTAAAGCACCTTAAGCCGACCTCCGCTGGTAGGCGTTGGCAGACGATCTCCGACTTCTCCGAGATCACCTGCACCAAGCCCGAGAAGTCTCTTCTCGAGCCCCTGCCCAAGAAGGCCGGTCGTAACAACAACGGCCGCATCACTACCCGCCACCAGGGCGGCGGCGTGAAGCGTCGTTACCGCGTGATCGACTTCAAGCGCAACAAGGACGGCGTGCCCGCCAAGGTTGCCACGATCGAGTACGATCCGAACCGTTCCGCTCGCATCGCTCTGCTGCACTACGCTGACGGTGAGAAGCGCTACATCCTGGCCCCCAAGGGCCTCGAGGTCGGTCAGACCATCATGTCCGGTTCTGACGCCGACATCAAGCCGGGCAACGCTCTGCCCCTCGCCGACATCCCCGTCGGTACGCTCATCCACGCCGTCGAGTTCCAGCCGGGCAAGGGCGCTGCTATCGCCCGTTCCGCCGGTAACTCCTGCCAGCTTATGGGTAAGGAGGGCAAGTACGCTATCGTCCGTATGCCTTCCTCCGAGATGCGCCGCATCCTCGTTACCTGCCGCGCCACCGTCGGTGAGGTCGGCAACGCCGATCACTCCAACATCGTCATCGGCAAGGCCGGCCGTAAGCGTCACATGAACGTGCGCCCGACCGTCCGCGGTACCGTCATGAACCCTGTCGACCACCCGCACGGCGGTGGCGAGGGCAAGAACCACACCTCTGGTCGTCCCTCCGTTACCCCCTGGGGTAAGCCGACGAAGGGCCTTCGTACGCGCAAGAAGAAGAAGGTCTCGAACCAGCACATCATTCGTCGCCGTAAGAAGTAATTTCGGATACCGAGTTTTAGGAGAAAGCACTTATGAGCAGAAGTCTCAAAAAGGGCCCGTTCGTGGAGACTCGCCTTCTCTCGCGTATCACCGCGATGAACGAGGCTGGCAAGAAGGACGTCGTGAAGACCTGGTCCCGCGCGTCCACCATCTTCCCCGAGATGGTTGGTCACACCATCGCCGTCCACGACGGCCGCAAGCATGTGCCCGTGTATGTTACCGAGTCCATGGTTGGTCACAAGCTCGGCGAGTTCGCGCCGACTCGTACGTTCCGTGGCCACAAGGCCAAATAGGGGGTTAACCGTAAATGGCAACTAAGTCTATTGAAACTGAGGCCACCGAGGTTCGCGCCGTCGCTAAGTACGTGCGTGTTTCCCCCAGCAAGGCCCGCCTGGTGGTCGATCTGATCCGCCGCAAGCCTGTCGCTCAGGCCTTCGACATCCTCCACTTCTGCGACCGCGCCGTCGCCGTGGATGTCGAGAAGGTTCTCCGTTCCGCCGTTGCGAACGCCGAGAACAACAACGGTCTGCGTGCCGACAACCTGTTTGTCGCCGCTGCCTATGTTGACGAGGGTCCGACGCTTAAGCGCATCCGTCCCCGCGCCAAGGGTTCCGCTTCTCGCATTCTGAAGCGTACTTCCCACATCACCGTCGTCGTTGCTCCTCGAAAGGAGGCGTAAAGCTGTATGGGTCAGAAAGTCTACCCCACCGGCTTCCGTCTTGGCATCACCGAGAACTGGCGCTCCCGCTGGTTCGCAGAGAAGGATTACGCTAAGACCCTCGGTAACGATCTCGAGATCCGCAAGTACCTCGAGAAGCGTCTTTCCCGCGCAGCTGTCTCCCGTGTCGAGATCGAGCGCGCTGGCGACAAGGTGAAGGTCATCATCCTCACCGCTCGCCCCGGCGTTGTCATCGGTAAGAAGGGTGCCGAGATCGATACCCTCCGCACCGAGCTCGAGAAGGTCGCTGGTGTCTCCAAGGGCCAGCTCTCCGTCGACGTTGTCGAGATCAAGCGCCCCGAGCTCGACGCCAACCTCGTTGCTCAGTCTATCGCCGAGCAGCTCGAGGGCCGCGTTGCCTTCCGTCGCGCTATGCGCAAGGCTGTCCAGTCCGCCCGCAAGGCCGGCGCTAAGGGCATCCGTATCCAGTGCTCCGGTCGTCTCGGCGGTGCCGAGATGGGCCGTCGTGAGTGGTACCGCGAGGGTCGCGTGCCTCTGCACACCCTTCGTGCCAAGATCGACTACGGCACGGCTGTCGCCAGCACCACCATGGGCGCTTGCGGCGTGAAGGTCTGGATCTACCTGGGCGAGAAGCTCCCGGGCCAGCCTGTTCCCAACCCTGCACTCGAGGGCTCTTCCCGTCCTCGTCGTCGTAACTCCGAGAGGAGGGGTCAGTAGTGCTTGCCCCTAAGCGTATTCTTCACCGCAAGGTGCAGCGTGGCTCCATGAAGGGCCAGGCCAAGGGTAATACCGAGCTGCATTTCGGCGAGTTTGGTATCCAGGCTCTCGAGGCTCATTGGATCACCAACCGTCAGATCGAGGCCGCTCGTATTGCCATGACCCGCTACATGAAGCGTGGCGGTCGTGTCTACATCACGATCTTCCCCGATAAGCCCATCACCAAGAAGCCTGCCGAGACTCGCATGGGTTCTGGTAAGGGTAACCCCGAGGAGTGGGTGGCCGTCGTCAAGCCCGGCCGCATCATGTTCGAGGTCAAGGGTGTTCCCGAGGAGGTCGCTCGCGAGGCTCTGCGTCTTGCGCAGCACAAGCTCCCCATCAAGACCAAGATTGTTGCTGCCAAGAACGCTGAGCAGCGCATCGAGAAGGAGATGGCTGAGGAGGCCGCTCTCGAGGCCAAGTGGGCTGCTGAGGACGCCGCCGCCGCCAAGGAGGAGAACTAATGAAGCCCGCAGAGATTCGTGAGCTCTCGGACGCTCAGCTCGTTGAGAAGCTGAAGGAAATGCGCGCCGAGCTCTTTAACCTTCGTTTCCAGATGGCCACCAGCCAGCTGGACAACACCGCTCGCGTCAACACCGTGAAGAAGGACATCGCTCGCGTCCTCACGGAGCAGCGCGCCCGCGAGATCGCAGCGGAGAAGTCCGCTGTCGCCGAGTAGGACCTAAGGAGAGAACATGACTGATTCGCGTAACTCGCGTAAGGTCCGTACGGGTGTCGTTACCTCCGTCTCCGGTGCCAAGACCATTGTTGTCACCATCACCGAGCGCAAGCGTCACCCCAAGTACGGCAAGATGATGACCAGCTCCAAGAAGCTGCACGCTCACGACGAGGAGTGCACGGCTGGCGTGGGCGATACCGTCCGCGTTATGGAGACCCGTCCTATGTCCAAGATGAAGCGTTGGCGCCTCATCGAGGTCGTCGAGCGCGCTAAATAAGCAGTCGCTCTTACGACTTGTACGTTTCCGAAGATGTGCGTATGCCTGGTTTGCATACCACAGGCCGTGTAAAGGCTGCGCACCTCTCTTCGGTTCTTAGTTCGGAGGAACATCTACCATGATTCAGATGCAAACCATGCTGAACGTCGCCGACAACTCCGGCGCTCGCAAGATTCGCTGCATCAAGGTGCTTGGCGGTTCCAAGCGTCGTTATGCAGGCATCGGCGATGTGTTCATCGGTGCTGTCCAGGAGGCTACCCCTGGCGCCAACGTCAAGAAGAAGGACGTTGTCCGTTGCGTCGTCGTTCGCACCGTTAAGGAGATCCGCCGCAAGGATGGCTCCTACATTCGCTTTGATGAGAACGCCTGCGTTGTCATCAACAACGATGGTTCGCCCGTCGGCACCCGTATCTTCGGGCCCGTCGCTCGCGAGCTTCGTGACAAGAAGTACATGAAGATCGTCTCGCTCGCTCCCGAGACCCTGTAGTTAGGGGAGATATATGTATATCAAGAAGGGCGATAAGGTCCAGGTTCTCTCTGGTAAGGATCGCGGCAAGCAGGGCGTTGTCCTGCGTGCTCTCCCCGCCGAGAACAAGGTCGTTGTCGAGGGCGTTTCGGTCGTTAAGAAGGCCGTCAAGCCCAACGCTGCCAACCAGCAGGGCGGCATCGTTTCGCAGGAGGCTCCCATCGACGCCTCCAACGTCAATCTCGTTTGCCCCGAGTGCGGTAAGGTTACCCGCGTCGGTCACGAGAAGGACGGCAAGAACAAGCTGCGCGTCTGCAAGAAGTGCGGCCACAAGTTCTAAGCTGCCCGCAACATTAAGTTGCTGGCAAAGGCCCGGATGCCCCACGGCACCCGGGCCTTTTTCTATCGCTACTCGATGGCTTCGGGTTTGCCGTCCCGTCATTCCGGTTGCATCCAGTTTTCGGTGCCGTCTCGAATCGAGTGCCGCCAGGTGACACCCTGTCGCGTTTCGTCGGCTTCGGTGACAAAAGCCGGGACAACTCCAAAAACTATTTTCGAACTCAGGGCTTTGAGTTTTTGTTTAGTCCCAAAGGGCGCAGCGGGATGCCTTTGAAGGCTCGATAGCGCCGAGATACACTCATTGGGGACAGACTTAAATGAGTGCCGTTGTGCTCATTGGGGACAGGTTTAAATGACTAGTCGTTGGGGGCGTTCTTAAACGGCTAGTTGATAGGGACAGTCTTGCCACGGAAGCGTCGCACGGGAAACGCCCCCAGGCTCCGGCAGCTTGGGACAGTCTCTATGTGCCGGCAGTTTGGGACGATCCTTTGATGTCTGATGCCCCCAGAGGGGTGAAGTAATACAGCTGGGTCTGTCTTTTAGGGCTTTGGTGTTCCGCCCTTTTATGTTTCATAAGGATCGTCGCTTGCGCATTTACGCGCATAGCCTTGCGCGATAATGCGCATGGCCGCGCAAATATCTGCTAACTATGGTTAAATAATGACCGATAAACAAATAAACACGCAAATACAAGCAAATGCGCGCGCATTTGTGCGAATATAAGGCTGTTGGAAATGAAGGATTTCCGATGACTCAGGAGGCACATAATGGCAGATTCCAAACAGGCTCCGCTCGACGCCGAAGCAGCCGCAAAAGCAGCGTTCACTTCGGTCCAGGACAAGCCATTCCCCGATGATATCTTTACGGCTCCCGAGCTTCGTTGGGCTGTGATCGGGTGCGGCGTTATCGCCAACCAGATGGCCCAGTCTCTCGCTCTTGCCGGTCGCAAGCTTGCGGGCGTCGCCAACCGCACGCTGTCCAAGGCTCAGGCTTTTGCTGAGCAATATGGCATCGAGAAGGTCTATGAAACGGTCGAGGACCTCTACGCCGATCCGAACATTGACGCAGTCTATATCACCACGCCGCACAACACGCATATCACCTACCTGCGAGCCGCTCTGGCAGCTGGTAAGCACGTACTCTGCGAGAAGGCCATTACCCTTAACTCTGCCGAGCTCGACGAGGCCCGTGCCATCGCCGACGAGCACAACGTGGTCCTTATGGATGCCACCACGGTGCTCCACATGCCCTTGTATCAGGAGCTGCGCAGCCGCATGGATGCCGGCGACTTTGGACGCATGAACCTCGCCCAGCTCAACTTTGGCAGCTACAAGGAGTACGGCGACCTGACCAACCGCTTTTACAATCGCAACCTTGCTGGCGGTGCCATGCTCGATATTGGCGTCTATGCCCTGTCCGTCATGCGCCTCTTTATGGCAAGCCAGCCCGCTGAGGTCGTTTCGCTGGGCAACACCTGCGAGACTGGCGTTGACGTCGCGGGTGGCATCGTATGCCGTAATTCCGAACAGCAGCTGGGCGTCGTGAGCCTTACGCTCCACTCCAAGCAGCCCAAGCGCTCGGTCATCAGCTTCGACAAGTGCTACATCGAGGTCAATGAATATCCGCGTGCCGATCACGCGACCATCGTGTGGACTGCGGACGGCCACCGCGAGGAGGTCCACGCCGGCACCGAGGCTTACGCCCTGTGCTATGAGATGGCCGACCTGGAGAAGGCCGTTGCCGGCGACGACTCCAAGCGCGAGCTGCTGGATTATGCTTCTGATGTTATGGAGCTTATGACCAAGCTCCGCGCCGACTGGGGAGTTGTGTACCCCGAGGAGGAGTAAGCGATGCTTGCGGAAGATAGGCTCAACGCGATCGTGTCGATGGTGCAGCAGGCCGGCTCGGTTACCGTGCCGGAGCTTGCCGAAGCCCTGGGCGTGACGGCGTCTACCATTCGGCGCGACCTGCAGACGCTCGACCGAGCTCATCGCATCGCCAAGGTCCACGGTGGAGCGACGAGTCTTGAGCGCGCGCACGTGACGCGCGACCTAACGCTTAATGAGCGCAGCGACCTCCATAACGACGACAAGGAGCGTATCTGCGCCCGTGCGGCGGCGCTTGTGGAGCCCGAGAGCTTTGTATACATCGACTCGGGCTCGACGACGCTGAGGCTCATCGAGCATCTTCCACACCTTGAAGATGTCACCTATGTGACCGATTCCGTGCTCCATGCTCAGCACCTTGCTTTGCGCGGCATGCGTACCGTGGTGTTGGGCGGCGAGCTCAAACCCGAGACCGAGGCGCTCGTTGGCCCCGATGCCTTGGCAACCTTAGACCGCTACAACTTCAACTGTGGCTTTTGGGGCTCTAACGGCATTGCCGCCGAGCAGGGCTTCACGGCGCCCGATATCGAGGAAGCACAGGTCAAGCGTATCTCGATGCGCCATACCGCCAAACGCTTCGTAATCTCGGACGCCAGTAAATTTGGCATGGTGGCGCCCGTCAAGTTCGCGGACTTCCGCGACGCAACGATTATTACCGCAGGCGAGGTCCCCGCCAAGTACCGGGCAATGGGCAACGTCATCACGGTCTAACAGCGAGACAAGGCCAAAACCACCACGAAGGTGCCTGTCCCCATTGTGGTGGTTAGTAACGAAAACCGAGTAGTTTTCTCAATAGAAAAGCGGCAACGTCCATCACGGGCGTTGCCGCTTTCGTTGTCTGCCGGTTTGTCTAAGTCTGTAACAACTGGACCGTTAAAAGTGGGCTAGGTGTTACAGATTGAGATTTTCCCTTGAGGGGGATTCGAATGTCTCGATCTGTAACAGATAGACCGGAAAATGGGTTCTAACTGTTACAGATCGAGACGTTTTGGAACCGCGGCTGAGCCATTGCGGCAAAACCACCACAAAGGTGCCTGTTCCGATTGTGGTGGTTTAGGGCTCCCAGGGGCAGGGGGCTTCGATGTGGATGTGCTCGCCGGTTACGGGATGCGTGAAGGACACGCTGTGGGCGTGGAGCATCAGGCCGCAGGGGCGCGGCGTTCCGTACAGGTCGTCGCCAACCAGGGGATGATGCTCGCTTGCCAGGTGCACACGGATTTGGTGCTTGCGGCCGGTGAGCAACTCGACATCGATATACGAGCGCGTGGGCAGGCCACGACGGCTCTTAAGGCGTTTGAGCACCTTCACGCGCGTTTGAGACGGCTTGCCGCTGGCGCCGACGCGCATCTTTCGGCTGTCGTGACGGTCGCGGGCGATGGGCTTGTCGATGAGCTTTTCGTTCCAGTCGATCTTGCCCTCGGCGAGCGCCAGATAGTGCTTTTCGAAAGCGTGGTCGATGACCATCTGGTCAAAGGAGGGCTGCGTCTGCTTGTCGAGCGAAAACAGCACCACGCCGGTGGTGTCACGGTCCAAGCGGTTGAGCGGCTGCATGTCGGTCGCGGCAAAGCCGTCGCCCATCGCCAGCAGCAGGTCGCTGGCGTAGTCGGTGAGCGTGCGCTCTCCGGTGCCGTCGCCGTGGACGATCATGCCGGCGGGCTTGTCGATGGCCATGAGCCAGGCGTCGCAGTAGAGGACTTGAGGTTCTTCGTTCACGTGTTAGCCTTTCGGTTAGCTGATTCCCACAAACATGCAGCCCGAGGTCGCCCCGCGTAGGCGGGCGGCGGGCTTGCGGCCGGCCTGCGCTGCCTCGACGGCGCGACGGACGCGAGCGACGGCACGGGCGATCTCATCCGTTTCGAGCAGCGTTCCGTCCACCATGAGACGACGCACGCCGGCATCGAGCAGCTGAGGAACCTGAGGCGTGAGGTCGATGGGGTAGGCGTCGTACAGGCGTGAGCGGCCGTGGATGTCGGTACGCACCGGCATGACCTTTCCGTCGATATTCTTGAGCGAGAGCTTGCGGGCACGCAGGCGGCAGTTGGCGCAATCGTGGATGCAGCCGTTGGCAACCTGCAGAATGCAATGCTCGCTTGTCATGACGCGCGGGCGGCCAAAGACGGTGATGCCCAGAGCCGCGGGCGCGGCGGCGCCGAGCGAGACAATCTCGTCGAGCGTGATCTCGGGCGAGAGCCAAAACGCACCGGCTCCGCGCCCGGCAAGCGCCTCCATGCAGGGCGTGTTGTGCACCGGCAGGCAAGAGCGAATCTCGGCCGTGGCGCCAACCTGGGCGGCCAGGGCAAGCTCAGAGATGTTGCCAATAGCGACCGTGGCGCCGGCAACAACCCACGGGTCGACGCGTACGTGGTCAACGGCGCGGCAGACCTCGTCGAGCACGGGTACGATGCCCTGCTCAAATGCATCGGCGGGGGAGAGCTCGGCCGCATCGAGCGCGTCGGTGGTCATGTAGATGCGCGTTACACCCTCGGCGCGAGCGGCCTCGGCGGCCTCGAGCGAGGTGACGGTGGCGCAGATCTGCGGCTCATCGCGGTAGTGCTCGGGCGCGGGGCGGGAATCACTGGTTACAATCGCCGGCAGCTCGAGCGTTTTCGCGCGCTCCTCGTACGGTGCCAGAATGGCCTCTTCCAGCGCCTTACAAGCGGCGGCGCGCACCTTGTGCACGGCGGAAAAGCCCATACCGCAGCCGGCGTCGAGCGAAACGTCAAAGCTTGCGGCCTCAAAGGGAGAGGAGCCCATGCGCCCGACGTGCTCAACCAGATCGGATGCCTCGACGGCGCGGGTCTTGGCAGCCTCGACGGTAAAGCCCGTGGCCGTGGCCGTAAGCGAAGGGTCGTCGCAGCAGGTGAGCGTAACGGTAAACGGCTCGCCCAGACGCGCCACAACGGACACGTCTACGGCGCGGCGGCGCAGCACATCGCGTTTGAGCGCAGCCCCGGCGGCGTCAATGGCGCGCTGGCTTCGAATCACGCGCACGCGGCAGCCCTCGGGCATGCTGCGGGGCACGCGGCACTCGATGATGTCGCCTGCGGCGGCATCATCGGCGGCAATGGTGGTCAGGAACTGGTCAAACTCGTTATCGTGACGAAGCTCCAGCAGGTCGCCCTTGCCCACGGGCTCAAACAACTCAATGCGGGCGATGGCGGCGCGGCGACGGCGGTCGTCGGGCTTGAGGCCGCGCACATCGCGGTTGGCCGGGCGGCTGCCCAGCACCGTGCCCACGATCTGGCCGCGGTTGTTGGAGCGCTCGTAGCTCATCATCTCGTCACCCGAGGTACCGTCTTGGTAGGCGTGCGTAAAGTCGCGGTTAAAGCAGCGCTTGAGCTGTCGCTGACGGGCTGCATCCTCATCCTTGGAGGTCGAAACATCGGCCAGCATGTCATCAATCTGATGACGATACACGTCGACGATGGAGTACACGTAATCAGGGGCCTTCATGCGGCCCTCGAGCTTGAGCGATGCGGCGCCGGCGTCATACAGACGGCGAACAAGCTGCGAAGTGTTGGTGTCGCGCGGGCATAGCGCACGCTCGCGACCGGCAGGGGAGAGCGAGCGGCCGTTCTCGTCGATCAGCTCGTAGGGCAGGCGGCAGGGCTGGGCGCACATGCCGCGGTTGGCCGAGCGGCCCGCCATGGCAAAGCTCGAGAGCAGGCACAGGCCCGAGTAACAAAAGCAGATGGCACCGTGGCTAAAGACCTCGAGGTCCACATCGGGTGCGGCGTCGTGGATGGCGGCGATCTCGTCAATGGAGAGCTCGCGCGACAAGGTCACTCGGTCGGCGCCCTGCTCACGGCACCAAAGGGTTCCGCGGTCGTCGTGGATGTTTGCTTGGGTTGAGATGTGCGTCTCGATGCCGGGCATGGTGCGCTTGACTTCAAAGAACAGACCCCAGTCCTGGATAATGAAGGCGTCGGCGCCCAGCGTGGAGCAGCGATAGATGAGTTGCAGCGCATCGTCCATCTCGGACTGCTTGATGACGATGTTGACCGTGACGTAGACGCGCGACCCGGCTAGATGTGCGGCGCGGCAGGCTTGCTCAAAGGCCTCGTCGGTAAAGTTGGTGGCCTTGCGGCGGGCGTTGAAGCTGCCCATGCCGCAGTAGATGGCATCAGCGCCAGCGGCGAGTGCGGCGGCAAAGGGCTCGGGTCCTCCGGCGGGCGCTAAAAGCTCGGGTCTGCGGTTGGTGGTTCGACTGGCGGTTGCGGTCATATCCTGCCTTTCAAAATGCTCAGACACTCAAAAGTATAGTGGCGTCGCTGCGGTGGGCGACGCCCGCAGCCTAAGCAGGACAAAGTCTTCAGCAGCTTGGACTGGCTGCTCCACATGAGAACCGTTCAGCGGTTCGGGGAAACCGTTGGGCGATAAAATATTCTCGCAAGCTGATAATATTCTTGCATCAAACAGAAACCTTGAGTACTATCCCAATCAAGCGCGGTGTTCAGACCGAACTGTGCCTCCCGGTGTGAACACCGCGCTCACGCTCTCTCAATTGATCGTAAGGAGAAAAACATGAGCAAGACCGTCGTGTCTTCCGATAACGCACCCGCAGCCATCGGCCCGTATTCCCCCGGTATCCAGGCCGGCAACATGGTGTTCCTGTCCGGCCAGCTGGGCATCGATCCCGCAACTGGCAAGATGCCCGAGGGCGTCGAGGCCCAGGCCAAGCAGTCCCTCGCCAACGTCGAGGCCCTGCTGACCGCTGCCGGCGCCACCTTTGCCGATGTCGTCAAGACCACGGTCTACCTGGCCGACATCGCCGACTTCGCCGCCGTGAACGAGATCTACGCTTCCAAGTTCGAGGCCCCGTTCCCCGCGCGCAGCGCTTTCCAGGTTGCCGCCCTTCCGGCTGGCGGTCTGGTCGAGATCGAGGTCGTCGCCGCTCTCTAAGGCGTTGGCCACAACTAAACATGACATGCAAAAAGACCCTGCAGCGCGTGCGAGCTGCAGGGTCTTTTGTCAAGTGACGGATCGCTTGTGGAGCCGCGCTTCATTTTGCTCGTTAGCCTTCCTTGCGGACTTTTTGCAGGTAGCGATAGACGCTGGGCTCTGAGATGCCCAGCGCGGAGGCGGCGCAGGCCACGGCGCCCTTGAGCATGAACACCCCGTTACCGTTGAGGTGGCGAATGACGTCCACGCGGTCGCTCTGACCAAGCGACGCTACATCCAGCCCGCGCGCGCTCAGCAACTCGGCAATGCTGCGGTCGATGAGCTCCTGTGTGGACTCCGAAAGGCTTTCGACCTCGATAGGGGCGGGCTCCGTGCGCGTCGGCGCCGCGTCGAAGCACGCCATGAGCTGCTGCGCCATGGCGTTGATGGAGCGTACGGTCGAGAGGTCGGTGTTGACGCAGAGCATACCGACGATCTCGTCATTCTCGCGGATAAAGTACGTCGCTGACTCCAACGTCTTGCCTCCGGCGCCGCGGCCCTCGTAGCCCGTAATAAACGGCAGGTCGCGATACTTGGCGTCGTGCATGATCTTGAGTGCCAGATCGGTGGCGGGACCGCCGACCTTGCGGCCGCTCACGATGCCGTTGCGAATATCGACGATGGCGTGGTCGGGATCCGAGAAATCGTGCAGCACGATTTCGCTGTTTTTGCCGAGTATCTGCTCCAGAAAATCGACCATCGGCAAAAAGCGACGTACGGTCTCGTTCACGGGCAACTCCTTTGGGTGAAATCGGAAATGTTCATAACAATTTTTTCTCATGGTAACACGCTGCCCATCATCTCGTATATCCGCAGGTACATTGCGTAATGCAGACGAACGGTAGGAATTTAGCGGTAAACGGTTGACCAAAAGAAAAGTTAGATGTTATTTTGACCAGACACTTTCCTGACCTGCGGAAATGCGTTATTTCAGCTGAAGAATAGTCTGATAACAAAAAATTATTATTGAGAATGAGAATCATCTTTAATACGATATGCAATGAAGGCACAACCTCAACCCCGCACTGCGTCACAATAGAGCGTTAGATGCGAAAACAACTACTTCGAGGATTGGTGGTCAAATGACCCAGGAGACGGTTACGAACGGCACTGAAGCCCTGTTCACTCGCGAAGGCATGCCTCCCGTTAAGGAAATGATCCCGTGTGCCCTTCAGCACGTACTGGCATCGTTTGCCGGCATCATTACCCCGGCGGTCATCATGGCCGGCGTCTACGGCTTTAATAGCCAGCAGAGCACCGACATCATCCAGGTCGCGCTCATTCTTTCGGCGATCGACACGGCCCTTCAGGCCTTCGCTCCCTTCCGTCGCATCGGCGGCGGCCTGCCCATCGTCATGGGCGTTTCGTTTGCGTTCCTGCCGGCCCTGCAGGCCATGGGTGCCTCGGGCTTTAGCTTTGGTGCGCTGCTGGGTGGCGAGATCGTCGGCGGCGCCGTCGCGGTCCTCTTTGGTCTGGCTTACAGCAAGATCAAGTGGCTGTTCCCGCCTGTCGTGACCGGTACGGTCATCTTCTCCATTGGCGTCTCTCTCTATCCCACGGCTGTCAAGTATATGGCCGGCGGTATGGGTACGCCGCTGTGGGGCACCCCGCAGGCCTGGTGCGTCGCTCTTATCACCTTCGCCGTGGTCTTTGCGCTCGCCAACTTTGGCAAGGGCACGCTCAAGCTGGGATCCGTGTTCTTTGGCATGATCGTTGGTATGATCGTCTCCATCCCCTTTGGCATGATCGACTTCTCCAGCGTCGCCACCGCCCAGGTCTTCGCCCTTCCCAAGCTCATGCCCTACGCGCTCGAGTTTGATCCCGAGGTCTGCATTACCCTCGCCGTCGTGTTCCCCATGGTTGCCATCCAGGTTATCGGTGACGTCTCCGCCGCCTGCCTGGGCTCCATCGACCGTATGCCCACCGAGCGCGAGCTCTCCGGCGCTATCGTGTCCCAGGGCCTCACCTCTATGGTCGGCGGCCTGCTGGGCGGTCTTCCCACCAGCGCCCTTGGCCAGAACGTGGGCATCATCTGCTCCAACAAGGTCGTCAACAAGTGGGTCTTTGTGATCATCGCGGCCGTCTTTGCCATCGCCGGCCTGTTCCCGCAGCTCTCTGCCGTCCTTTCCGCTATCCCGCAGCCCGTCATCGGCGGCGCGACCGTCGGCGTCTTTGGCACCATCACCATGAACGGCGTGCGCATGTTCACCCGCGAGGGCCTCACGCAGCGCACTACCACCATCGTCGGTACCTCCGTCGTCTTTGGCCTGGGTATCTGGATGGCCAGCGGTTGCCTTGCCGGTGAGGGTATGCCCACCTGGGTGCCCACCGTCATCGGCTCCAATGCTGTAACCCCCACCGCCATCATGGCCATTGTCCTTAACCTGATCCTTCCGCAGACGCCGGTCGTGGCTCAGCACATCGATGCTGCCAAGGACGCCGCCGTGGATCTGGTCTTGCCCGAGAGCAAGAAGTAACCAATTCGGTGCTATTCGTCGGCGGACGCATCGCCTCGTCCGCCGACGTCATGCGGCGTCAAGCCGCACTTCAAAGGGTTTGTCCCTTTGGTGAAGCGTTGACGGGAGAGGGCCCGTTTCCGGTGTAGGCCGGCGCTTCGCACTCCGCCATGTCAGAGGTGTCAAACCCCGCCCCTGATGTTGAAGGGAGCATCCATGCTTCTGGTCGCTAACGGTTCCGTCTTTACCCGCAACGCTCAGACCCCGTTCATTCCAAACGGTGCGGTCGCCATTGACGGAGATACGATCGTCGAAGTGGGCCCCGAGTGCGAGCTCAAGGCCAAGTACCCGGATGCCGAGTACGTCGACGCCCGGGGCAACCTCATCATGCCCGGACTCATCAACTGCCACACCCACATCTACTCGGGTCTGGCCCGCGGCCTTGCCATTAAGGGCTGCAACCCCACCAACTTCCTGGAGAATCTTGAGCAGCAGTGGTGGAAGATCGACGACAACCTGACGCTCGACGGCACCAAGGCCAGCGCCTATGCCACGATCTTGGACTCCATCCGCGATGGCGTCACCACGATCTTCGATCACCACGCGAGCTTCTGCGAGATCCCGGGAAGCCTCTTTACCATTAAGGACGCCGCTCAGGAGTTGGGCATGCGTTCGTGCCTGTGCTACGAGGTCTCCGATCGCCGCGGCCAGGAAAAAAGCGACCAGGCCATTGCCGAGAACGCCGAGTTCGCCCAGTGGGCCGCCAAGGAGCGTCGCGATAACGACAACCACATGATCGCCGCCATGTTTGGCGGTCACGCCACCTTTACGCTGTCGGACGAGACCATGGACAAGATGGCCGAGGCCAACAACGGCCTGACCGGCTTCCACATCCACGTGTGCGAGGGCATGAACGATGTGTGGGATTCCCGCCTCAACCGCGGCGGTATCAGCCCCGTCGAGCGCCTGCTGCAGCACAACCTGCTCGGTCCCGACACCATGCTCGGCCACTGCATCCACGTGACGCCCGCCGAGATGGATATCGTCAAGGAGTCCGGCACCTGGCTGGTCAACAACCCCGAATCCAATATGGGCAACGCCGTGGGCTGCGCCCCCGTGCTCGAGTTCTTCCGCCGCGGCATCCCCGTGTGCATGGGCACCGACGCCTACACCCACGATATGCTCGAGAGCCTCAAGGTCTTCTTGATCATTCAGCGCCACAACGCCGCCATGCCCAACGTGGGCTGGTGCGAGGCCATGACCATGCTGTTCGAGAACAACGCCAAGATGGCCAGCAAGTACTTCGATCGCAAGCTCGGCGTGCTCGAGGCCGGCGCTGCCGCCGACGTCATCGTTATGGACTACAAGCCCTTTACGCCGCTGAGCGAGGAGAATATCGACGGCCACATGCTCTTTGGCATGATGGGCAAAAACTGCCGCACCACCATCATCAACGGCCGCGTCCTGTACAAGGATCGCGAGTTCGTTGGCATTGATGAGGACAAGATCAACGCGTGGACCATGGCCGAGTCCAAGAAGCTCTGGAGCACGCTCAACGATCGCACCTACTAATTCACAAGTAGATTCACGCGCGTCGGATGTTTCGCCGCGTTCGACGCGCGTATAGGCGGCCTCCGCGGGGTCGCCGGCGCTGTGCTAGCGCTACACCGTATTTGCGCCCGCCGCGCGGTCTCGCCGGGCGTTACAGAGAGGAGCTCATTATGGGCGACATCATGAGGCCGATCCCGTTTTCGCAGCTGATGAACTGGATCATCGAGGAGCACAAGGCCCAGGGCGCCGTCTTTGGCGTGCGCAAGATGGTCACGACCAACCAGGAGGGCGCGCTTCCCATTTTTGACGAGCGCATCGAGACTCCGTTTGGCCCGGCCGCCGGCCCCAACACGCAGCTGGCCCAGAACATCGTGGCATCCTACGTGGCCGGTTCCCGCTTCTTTGAGCTCAAGACCGTCCAGGTTATGGACGGCGAGGAGCTCTCCAAGTGTGTGAACAAGCCCTGCATCGTGGCGCAGGACGAGTGCTACAACTGCGAGTGGTCGACCGAGCTCGAGGTTCCGCAGGCCTTTGCCGAGTACGTGAAGGCATGGTTTGCCTGCCACCTGATCGCTCGCGAGTATGGCCTGGGCAGCCCGGATGGTTTTGCCTTCAACATGTCCGTGGGTTATGACCTCGAGGGCATCAAGAGCCCCAAGGTCGATGCGTACATTGAGGGCATGAAGGACGCCAGCGGCTCCGAGGTTTGGAACGAGTGCCGCACGTGGGCGCTCGCTAACCTGGACAAGTTTGAGCATGTCGATGCCGCGTTTGTCGAGTCCATCCCGGCGCGCGTCTCCAACTCCATTACCGAGTCCACGCTGCATGGCTGCCCGCCGGCGGAGATCGAGCGCATCGCGACCTATCTGATCACCGAGAAGGGCCTCAACACCTACATCAAGTGCAACCCCACGCTGCTGGGCTATGAGTTTGCCCGCCAGCGCCTCAACGAGCTGGGCTTTGACTACATCGTCTTCGATGACACGCACTTCCGCGAGGACCTGCAGTGGGCCGATGCCGTGCCTATGTTCGAGCGCCTGATTGCCCTGTGCGCCGAGCGCGGCCTGGAGTTTGGCGTCAAGCTGACCAACACGTTCCCCGTCGACGTGACGAGAAACGAGCTGCCCTCCACCGAGATGTACATGTCCGGCCGTTCGCTGTTCTCGCTGACCATCGAGGCTGCCCGCCGCATTACCGAGCAGTTTGATGGCAAGCTGCGCATCAGCTACTCCGGCGGCGCCACGGTCTACAACATCCGCGCCCTGTACGATGCTGGCATTTGGCCCGTCACCCTGGCGACCGACGTGCTCAAGCCCGGTGGCTACGAGCGCTTTAGCCAGATGGCTGGCGAGTTTACCGATCTGGACGGCAAGCCGTTTGAGGGCGTCTCTCTCGACGCCGTGACCGCGATCCAGACCGATTCGCTCACCAACCCGCTTTACAAGAAGCCGTTGCGCCCACTGCCCGATCGCAAGGTCGCCGGCAAGAGCCCGCTTTCCGACTGCTTTACCACGCCGTGCCGTACGAGTTGCCCCATCCAGCAGGACATTCCCGCCTACCTGGCGGCTGTTGACGAGGGCCGCTACGAGGACGCACTCAACATCATCATCGAGCGCAACGCCCTGCCGTTCATTACCGGCACCATCTGCCCGCATCCCTGCGGCCGTGCCTGCGAGCGTGCGTTCTACGAGCCCGAGGGCGCCCAGATTCGCGCCAGCAAGCTCAAGGCCGCCCGTGAGGCCATGACCGCCGTGCTGCCCAAGCTGCGCGCCCAGGCCATCGCAAACGACGGCGAGCGCAACGTTGCCGTTATCGGCGGCGGCCCGGCCGGCCTGGCGACGGCGTTCTTCCTGACGCGTGCCGGCGTGCCCGTCACCATCTTTGAGGCCCGCGACTCTCTCGGCGGCGTGGTCCGTCACGTGATCCCCGAGTTCCGTATCGCGAGCGACGATATCTCCCACGATGCCGAGCTCTGCCTGGCCTTTGGCGCCAAGGTGCAGCTCAACGCTCGCGTGGATTCCATTGACGAGCTCAAGGACCAGGGCTTTACCGACGTGGTCGTGGCCACCGGTGCCTGGATGCCCGGCTCTGCGGGCCTGGGCGAGGGTGCCGAGCTCGATGTGCTGGAGTTCCTCGAGGCCGCCAAGAAGGGCGAGAAACTCGAGCTGGGCGAGGACGTCGTGGTCATTGGCGCCGGCAACACCGCCATGGACGCGGTCCGCGTGGCCAAGCGTCTGGCTGGCGTGAAGAACGTGCGCCTGGTGTATCGCCGCACCAAGAAGCAGATGCCCGCCGACGAGGAAGAGCTCGATCTTGCTCTTGCCGACGGCGTTGAGCTCTGCGAGTTGCTGGCGCCTAAGGCGCTCAACGGCGCTGTGCTGACCTGCGATGTTATGGAGCTTGGCGAGCCGGATGCAAGCGGCCGTCGCAGCCCTGCTGCCACGGGCGAGATCGTCGAGCTTCCCGCCACCACGGTGATCTGCGCCGTGGGCGAGGGCATCGATGCCAGCCTGTACGATGCTGCGGGCGTCGAGCACGACCGTCGCGGCCGCCTTGCCGCCACCTCCACCGGCGTCGAGGGCGTCTGGGCTGCAGGTGACTGCCGTCGCGGTCCGGCCACCGTGGTCGAGGCTATCGCCGATGCCGCCGAGGTCGCCCGTGCCATCGCCGGCGTGGACTTTAACAAGTACGCCGATTGCAACGAGCAGGCTGGCCGCGAGGACACTTGCTACGAGCGCAAGGGGTCGCTGTGTCGCGACAAGCGCAGCTGCACCAAGACTCGCTGCCTGGGCTGCGGCTCGGTGTGCGAGGTCTGCTGCGACGTGTGCCCCAACCGCGCCAACGTGGCAATTAAGGTGCCGGGCCTGGCCAAGCATCAGGTCGTCCATGTCGACGGCATGTGCAACGAGTGCGGCAACTGCGCCGTGTTCTGCCCTTACCAGGAGGGTCGTCCCTACAAGGACAAGCTCACCCTGTTCTGGAGCGAGGAGGACATGGAGAACTCCGAGAACGAGGGCTTCCTGGCCGTGGACGAGGACCACTTTAAAGTCCGCGTCGCCGGCACGGTCCGCACCGTCTCGGTCGATGCCGTCAACACCGGTCTTCCCGAGGCCGTCCGCCTGACCATCAGGGCTGTGCGCGACAACTATTCGTACCTTCTTAAGAAATAGGCGAGTCTCTTATGGCCAAATCCATTCAACATAACGTGGCCTACGTTGCCTGCGGAAGCGGTTGCGCCTCCGCAGGCGGCGATGCCCGCTGCAGCGAAGGCTGCATTGGCTGTGGCGCCTGCGTCACGGCCTGCCCCCACGGCGCCATTGCGCTGGTCGATGGCATTGCCCGCGTGGACCGCTCCAAGTGCACGGGCTGTGGCCTGTGCGGCATGGCGTGCCCGCAGCGCGTGATTGCCTTCGTCCCCGGCTACCAGAACATTCTGGTGCGCTGCAACAACACCGATAAGGGTGCCATTGCGCGCAAGGTCTGCGACACGAGCTGCATCGGTTGCGGTATGTGCGCCAAAAAGTGCCCTGCCGGCGCTATCCGCATCGAGGACAACTGCGCCCATATCGACGGCGTGGACTGCCTGTCGTGCGGCATGTGCGCCGTCGTCTGCCCGCATGGCGCCATCCACGACCGCACCGGCATCGCCGCCGGCGTGTAGAAGGGAATCACCATGGCACAGGAATTCACTTTTACCGTTAACGGTGTCGAGCACACGACGACGGAGAATAAACCACTGCTGCGCTATCTGCGCGACGACCTGCACATTCACTCCGCCAAGGACGGCTGCTCCGAGGGCGCCTGCGGCACCTGCACCATCCATGTGGACGGTGCGGCCGTCAAGGCGTGCGTGCTGACCACCGCTCTTGCCGCCGGCCGCAACATCGTGACCGTCGAGGGCCTGCCCGAGGACGTGCGCGAGGCCTTTGTGTACGCCTTTGGCGCCGTGGGCGCCGTGCAGTGCGGTTTTTGCATTCCCGGCATGGTCATGGCGGGTGCGGCGCTCATCGCCGAGGACCCCGAGCCCACTGAGGAGCAGATCAAGTACGCCATTCGCGGTAACGTTTGTCGCTGCACCGGCTACAAAAAGATTATCGAGGGCATCTCGCTGGCCGCTGCGGTGCTCCGCGGCGATAAGCAGATCGACGAGGACCTGGAGCGCGGCGATGACTACGGCGTGGGCAAGCGCGCCTTCCGTATCGACGTGCGCAAGAAGGTGCTCGGCGAGGGCAAGTATCCCGACGACATCGACGAGCTCGATCAGCCGGGCCTGACCTATGCCAGCGCCGTGCGCTCCAAGTATCCGCGCGCCCGCGTGCTCTCCATCGACACCTCCAAGGCCGAGGCCCTGCCCGGTGTGGTGGGCATCCTGCGCGCCGAGGACGTGCCGGTCAACCAGGTCGGCCACCTTATCCAGGACTGGGACGTCATGATCGCCCGGGGCGATATCACCCGCTGCGTGGGTGACGCCATCGTGCTGGTGGTCGCCGAGGATGAAGCGACGCTCGAGAAGGCTAAGAAGCTCGTCAAGATCGATTACGAGCCTCTGGAGCCCGTGCGCAACATCGCCGAGGCCAGGGCTGCCGACGCCCCGCGCCTGCATGACAGCTTCTTTGCCTTTGGCAACACAGTGGAGCTCAAGGACAACGTGTGCCAGAGCCGTCATGTGACGCGCGGCGACGCCGCCAAGGCGCTGGCCGAAAGCGCGTTCACCGTGACGCAGCGCTTTACCACGCCCTTTACCGAGCATGCCTTCTTGGAGCCCGAGTGTGCCGTTGCCTTCCCGTACAAGAACGGCGTCAAGGTGCAGTCGACCGACCAGGGTGCCTACGACACGCGCAAAGAGTGCGCCCACATGTTTGGCTGGGATAGCGAGCCCGAGCGCGTGGTCGTCGAGACCATGCTCGTGGGCGGCGGCTTTGGCGGTAAGGAGGACGTGTCCATCCAGCATCTGGCCGCGCTCGCCGCATATAAGTTTCAGCGTCCTGTGAAGTGCAAGCTCACGCGTGCCGAGTCGCTTGCTTTTCATCCCAAGCGTCATGCCATGGACGGTACCTTTACACTGGGTTGCGACGCCGAGGGCAACTTTACCGGTCTGGATTGCGAGATCAATTTTGATACCGGCGCCTACGCGTCGCTGTGCGGCCCGGTGCTCGAGCGCGCCTGCACGCATGCCGTCGGCCCCTACAAGTACCAGAACACCGACATTCGCGGTTTTGGCTACTACACCAACAACCCGCCCGCCGGTGCGTACCGAGGCTTTGGCGTTTGCCAGTCCGAGTTTGCGCTCGAGAGCCTAATCGACCTGCTGGCCGAGAAGGTCGGCCTGGATCCGTGGGAGATTCGTTACAGAAACGCCATCGAGCCGGGTGAAGTTCTGCCCAACGGCCAGATTGCCGACTGCTCCACGGCGCTTAAGGAGACGCTGCTCGAGGTCAAGGATGCCTACTACGCGCATCCCGGACACGCCGGTATCGCTTGCGCCATGAAGAACGCTGGTGTGGGCGTGGGCCTGCCCGATGCCGGTCGCTGCAAGATTCGCGTCGAGGATGGCCGCGCCGTGGTCTATGCCGCTACGTCCGACATCGGCCAGGGCTGCAACACGGTCTTTTTGCAGGACGTTGCCGAGGCCTGCGGTCTGCCGCTGAGCTGCATTGCCAACGGCGAGTGCTCCACCGAGAACGCTCCCGACTCCGGCACCACGTCTGGTTCGCGTCAGACGGTCGTGACCGGCGAGGCCGTGCGCGGTGCCGCCTTCCTGCTGCGCGATGCCATGCTTGACATCGAGGCCGGCAAGTCTGCGCCCGCCGCTCCCGTGAGTGCGCATGGCGACGGCGTCAAGATCGAGTATGACGACGGCCGCGCCTATCAGCTGCGCACGCAGGAGCTCGTCGCCGGCCAGGGTATGCATCCTCAGGATCCCGCGGCCGCCATCAAGGCGCTCGAGGGATGCGAGTTTGGCTACGTGTACCTGGAGCCGACCGACAAGCTGGGCGCCGACGTGCCCAACCCCAAGAGCCACATCTGCTACGGCTTTGCCACGCATGTGGTCATTCTGGATGATGACGGCCGCGTGAGCGAGGTCTATGCCGCGCACGATTCCGGCAAGGTGGTCAACCCCATCTCCATCCAAGGTCAGATCGAAGGCGGCGTGCTTATGGGTATGGGCTATGCGCTCACCGAGGACTGGCCGCTCAAGGACTGCGTACCCCAGGCAAGGTACGGTACGCTCGGGTTGTTCCGTGCGCCCGAGATTCCGGATATCCACGCCATCTATGTGGAGAAGGACGAGCTGTTGCCCGTGGCATACGGCGGCAAGGGCATCGGCGAGATCGCAACGATTCCCACGGCGCCCGCCGTACAGAACGCCTACCGCGCGTTTGACGGCAAGCTACGTCCGAATCTGCCCATGGTGGATACGCCCTACAGCCGCGTTCGCAACCGCGGATAGGGTAGAGCGCGGACAGCCATTACTGACGGGCCGTCCGCGCTCAACACCAACTGCATATGCTGTGCCTTTGGCCCCGACTCCATCGCGAGCCGGGGTCTTTTGTTTGGAGCGCCTCCGCATGCGGAAACTGTGTCCCGGAATTCGGCTCCAGAATGGGATGCACTTTCCGGAACAGCAGGAAACCGGAAACTGCGTCCCAGTTTGAGCGTCTATTCCGGGATGCAGTTTCCGCTGGGCGCTTCAACCGGAAAGTCTGTCCCGTTCTAGGCCTTGATTCCGGGACACGGTTTCCGTTAGGCATGCCATCTGGAAAGTACATCCCGTTTTGAGCGCTCAATTTGGGACATGGTTTCCGCGGGTGCTGCCAACCGGAAAGTGTGTCCCAGTTTGGTGGGCAGGCGGGCATAAGCTCAGCAGCTCCTACAGGTCCACCTCGTTGAGCCATGTCGGTAGAGCGGTCTGCCGGATGCCTGCTGTCTGCAGCTTTTTTGCGAGCACTCCTGTCGAGCGGACTTCACTCATGGTAAAGCGCAGCAAGGGATGGCCGTAGAGTGACAGGTGCGCTTCGCGTTGCCGTTCGGCAACGAGTGCTTCGGCGGTGGTGCGCCCGGCTAACATGGCCTGGTCGGTATATTTGACGAACCCGTCGAGCTCGCCCAGCGTGAGTTCCCGCGTCTGGCGCTTCCAGGCAAAGTCCGTTCGTATGGGCTTGGCCGAATCGAAGGGGTCCGTCAGCTCGTATTGAAGCCAGTCGGGCGCAAAGCCCGTCTCGATCATGACGGCTCGGGCGACCGATTCCCCGCCGCTCTCGGCGCGGGCGTCGGCATATCGAAGCGTTGTGAGGGCGGTGCGAATCGCACGACCATTGCGGGCAGTCGCTCGTTGCTCAACGGCCTCCATCAGCTGTTCCCGCGCAAGGCCGAGCTTTGAGATCGCCGAATCGGCAATGGGCATGCCGTCGGCAAAACCAGTTTGCAGCAGGCAATCTGTGGCCGTTTGGATGGGCGGCGTTGCCGATATGCCGGCTCTGCGTATTGCTCCGGCCGGCTCAATCTGGTGTCGCTGAATATGTGAGCCCGGACGAGCCGACGGCTTTGTCGAGCTGCAAACGTGCACGACGTTCAAGTGTCGCCACGAGACCTCGAGCCCCAGCAGGCAAGCTGCCGAAAACGAGCAGAACGTCCAATCGGGATGGATGATCACAAGGGCGCGGATAATCTCGCAATGGCGTTGCGCTCGGTTGAGTTCATCCCAGCGCGTTTTTCGTGCAAACAACCCCGGCATGGGCGAGACAACCGTGCCGCCGGTGCGCCGAAGGAGCGCTTTTCGGATCGCCGTGCTCGGGGGAATCAGGCAGCGCCCCTCTTGTTCGGCTTGGTTCAACAGCTGGTCGATGAGTTGGTCATTGCAATGGGTCATGAGCTACCGCCTCCTTTTGGGTAGCAAAAACGTATCAGCTGGAACTTGCCGCTCAGCTGACCAAAAGCTGACCAAAATCTAACCATGCAGGTAGATGGCCTGTTTTCGGCGACATTTTTACATCCGAATCGGTGGGCGGTAATCGGCACCCGTGAATGGTAGCTAGTTATGAAGCCTTGGTAAGTTTCGGGACGTGTACTTTTTAGAAAAAGAGCATTCTATCTGCTGTTTTGTGTTTCTGGATCGCATATTTGAAGGCATGTGATAAGGGCGGAGGATCGTCGTCTTGTACCTGAGGAAACCGTGACCCGGAATTGCCGCTCGGAACGGGACGCGCTTTCCGGAACAGCCCTCAAGCGGAAACTGTGTCCCAGATTTCGGCCCCAGAGTGGGATGCCGTTTCCAGATCGGGCCTCAAACGGAAATTGCATCCCGGAATGAGCGCTCAGAGCGGGATGAACTTTCCCAATGGGGCCGCAGACGGAAACTGCGTCCCGGATTCGACGCTCAGAATGGGATTCGTTTTCCGGTTGAAGCTTCAGCGGAAAGTGCATCCCAGAATTCAGGCTCAGAACGGGACGCACTTTCCGGATGACGTGCTTGGCGGAAACTACGGCCCAGTTTCTGGCTCCAGAACGGGATGCATTTTCCGGAGCGGTCCACGTGCGGTGGGGGTGCCGCCCCTTGTGCGTGCACCGCTTGTCGAATTACGCTATAGCTAGCTATATTATAGGACGGTATAATATAGCTAGCTATAGCGTAAAGGAAGGATGGCCCTATGTTTATCGGAAGAACGGCGGAAATGTCCGAGCTCAATCGACTGTATGGCACGGGCTCCTTTGAGATGCCCATAATCTACGGCCGCCGTCGTGTGGGCAAAACGCGTCTTATCACAGAGTTCATCCAAGGCAAAAAGGCTATTTATTTTCAAGCGCGTCGTACCAATTCAGAGGCAAATCTGCATGGCTTTAGCCAAGCGATACTCGCGGGTTCGGTTGGTGCTGCAGGCGTGTCGTTTCGTAGCTTTGACGAGGCGTTCGATGCATTGGCCACCATGGCTCGCACGGAACGTTTGATTGTCGTGATTGACGAGTATCCCTATCTCGCCCAATCGAATCCTGAGATCAGTTCGTTGCTGCAAGACAAGATTGATCACTTGTACAAAGAGACTAGGCTCATGCTGATTCTATGCGGCTCGTCTCTTTCGTTTATGGAGGAACAGGTGTTGGGCTACGAGAGTCCACTATACGGTAGGCGAACGGCCCAGTTTAAGATCATGCCGCTCGATTTTACGACGACCCTCGGCCTGTGGCAGAGCATGGGTCGCGAAGACGCTGCGGTTTGCTATGGCATGACGGGCGGCATTCCTGCATATATCGAGAAAGTCGATCCTGCTGCGCCGCTCAAGGACAACATCAAACGTCTTTTTCTTACTCCTACGGGCTATCTCTTTGAGGAGCCGAGTAACCTGCTGTTGCAAGAGTGCCGCAATCCCGAGCAATATGATGCGATTGTGCAAGCAATTGCCCAGGGACGCTCGAGGATCTCGGAGATTGCGAGCTCTACGGGAATCCCTGCGAGCAACGTAAAGAGCTATGTGGATAAGCTGGCGTCGCTTGGGATTGTCGAGCGCGAGCTGCCCCTAAACGAGACGAGCAATAAGCGAGCCGTGTATCTGCTGAGCGACCAGATGTTTAGGTTCTGGTACAAGTTTGTTCCGCAGAACATTGGGCTGATTCAAAACGATATGGCCGAGATGGCGTATAAGCGCATTGAGCCGCACGTATCGGATTACATGGGTACGGTCTTTGAGCTTATATGCAGACAATACGTGTACGAACTCGCGCGCGCGGGCCAGCTCGATGTGGTTCCGGCGAGCGTCGGGCGCTGGTGGGGGACGGATAATCGCACGCATACGCAGGAAGAAATCGACTTGATTGTTGACGATGGCGAGGGCACTGCGCTGTTTGCGGAGTGCAAATGGCGCAATGAGCCGGTGGGCGAAGACGTGCTGCAAAAGCTCGTGCACCGAAGCGAGCTCTTTAGACGGCAACATAAAAGCTACGTGATCTTCTCGAAGCGTGGCTTTACGCAAGGATGTCAGGAAGCTGTGGCGAACAGGGGAGATACCAAGCTGATTTCGTTTGCCGAGATGTGCGAGCGGAGATAACCAAGCGCGCTCTGATGTGATGCTCGGAATGGGTCGCGCTAAGGATGCCAAGCGTAAAACCTTCAATGAAAATAGCGTAAAAACTGCATCTGTCATGGCGTAAAAACTACATTGAAAGTAGCGTAAAATCAGCATTGAGAATGGCGTAATTTCGCATATCGCGTGATAGGGAGGGACGGCCGTCTATGGATGCACCAAAGAGATTGACCCAAAAGGGATATAGGCCCCGGCTCATAGAGGAGCGCCTCGACACCCTTATGCGGGCGTTTGGCTGTGTGGAGATCAACGGCCCCAAATGGTGCGGCAAGACCTGGACGGCGCTCTCTCGCTCGGCGAGCGTCTCCAGGCTCGATGAGCCTGCGCAGCGCGCGGCGGCAGAGGTCGACCCAAGCCTGGCGCTCATCGGCGATGCGCCACACCTGGTCGATGAATGGCAGGAGGTGCCTGAGGTTTGGGATGCCGCCCGGCGCTTCGTGGACGCGAGCGGCAACGAACGCGGGACACTTTTGCTCACGGGCTCGACCGCGCTCAAAAGCGAGGGGCGCAGCCATGTTCGTCATTCCGGCACGGGTAGGATCGCCCGTCTGTCAATGCGCCCCATGGCCCTGTGTGAGTCGAGCGACGGCGAGCCGCTCGTGTCACTGGCAAGCCTCTTTAAGGGCGAGGGTTTTGCCCCTCAGCGTCGCGAGAGCACGGTGGATGACGTCGCCCGCTGGTGCTGCAGGGGCGGTTGGCCTGCAAACCTTGGGCTTTCGGATGATCTTGCGCGAGAGACGGCAAGCCAGTACGTGCACTCGGTGCTCGACGTCAACGTGCTGGACGAGGGCATGTCGCCCGAGCTTGCACACGGCCTTTTGCGAGCTCTTGCCATGAACGAGAGCCAGGCTGTCACGTACAAGACGCTCATAAAGGACGCCTCGTACGGTGAGGCGGGCCCCGACGAGAGGACCATCGCTGCGTACTTGGACCTCTTCAACAGGCTCAAGCTGACCGAGGACCTGTGCGGATGGGAGCCGCCCATGCGCTCGAAGGCCCGCGTTCGCGTGCGCCCCAAGCGCTACTTCTGCGACCCGTCGCTTGCAGTGGCGTTGCTGGGGGCTACCCCTGAGCGGCTGCTTGGCGATATGCAAACGTTGGGGATGCTCTTTGAGAACCTCGTTCTGCGCGACGTGCGTGTGTTCCTTTCCACCTACGGCGGTGTCGACAACAATGTCCATTATTTCCGAGATGAGAAGGGCCTTGAGGTCGATCTGATCGTTGAGCACGACGGGCGCTGGGGAGCCATCGAGGTCAAGCTGAGTGATGCGAAAGCAGACGATGGAGCGAGAAATCTCAAGGCGCTGGAGAGGAAAGTGCTCTCCAATCCTGCCGCCCAGAATGCCGCGCCGGCGTTTTTGGCGGTCGTGGTTGGAAAGGGGAGCATTGCCTACACACGCGACGACGGCGTGGCGGTGATCCCCATGGCGGCACTTGGGGCGTAGTGGTTTTGCGGGCGTGCCGTGCTTCCTTTACCGAAAATCCATTTGGTAAACCAGATGCTCGCGGATAGAATAAAGTTGACGGCAGCCCAAGTGGTGAAGAGCTGGGCAGCGCCGTTGCTTGGTCAAGAGGTCAGTGCCTTAATGGCAGCGACTTGTTATGCTTCGAATGCTGCTTGAGTGCCTCGGAAAGTTCGATAAGCGCCGTGAAGAGCGAGACCAAAGCAACCAAGAGCTCTGCGAGCTCTGATGGGCCCGGGATGACCTCTGATTCAAGTCACCGGGCCTCAATCTTTTTCATCCATTTGAATAGAGTGGGCGGCGCTCTTGGGGTCGACTGTATGGCGTGTGCCTCGCGCGCGCGGCATTGCGTCCCGCTTTCATGTCCGCACGGGCGCCTATCCTTACGGCAATGTAGTCGCCTATGTAGCAAGCGGCATTTGACGGAGAAAGGCCCCAACCGTGTCAGCTGAAAAGATGCCGGGTATCTCGGCTATCGATACGACGAACTTTGCGCACCAAATTGTGCTGGATTTTGAGTTTGCGCCGGTGCCAAAGCAGCGCCAGCGCCGCGGACTGCGCAACGAGATTATCGAGGTCGGCGCTGTTAAGCTCGATTACCACGGCAACGTGATGGGCGAGTTCTCGCAGTTTGTGCAGACGGAATATGCCGAAGGCGTTGCGTATCCCGTCCGCGAGCTCACGGGGATATCGGCCGTGGATACCGCCATGGCTGATCCTCTCTACGTGGTGATGAAAAGGCTCAGCGATTGGATCGGTCGCTACTCCGCCCAGATAGTTTGCTGGAGCGGGGCGGATCATCGACAGCTTATGACCGAGTGCCAGGCAAAGCACATGGACCTTTCCGCATTTCCTACGGACTGGGCCGACCTGCAGGCGTTTTACACTTCGATCATGGACGTGGGCAGCCACGGGTGCATCTCTTTGAGTGACGCGGCAACGTGGTTTGGCATCGAGTTCGACGAGTCGACGGGTCACGCCCACAGCGCCTTAGCCGATGCGCGCGTGACCGCCAAGTTGCTCAAGCAGATGATGGATGGGGACTACCGTGTGAGCCCGCGCGCCCAGGAAGTCCGCCAACGGTGGGGGATGGGCGAGCGAGCCCAGACACGCCTTTCCAGCAAGTGCCCCGAGCTGAGCGATCTGCTGCTGAAGCTGAAGGCGGAGGGGAGATAGGGGGCGTTAGCTGTCTGCGTGGCGCGTGCCTGTCGTGTATCGCTACTCTTCCTGCTGCTCGGCAGGCAGGATGTAGACGTTCTCGGCGTCCACGGCGATTTGCGTGGGGCGGTTGTAGAGGGTGTCGATCTCCATTATGCTCTGCCTGAACGGCGCGACGTCGGGCGTCTTTGCCTGGTGGAGCTTCTCGATGAGTTTCTCGGATTGCTCGTCGTTGAACCTGCCGATGTCCTCTCCTGCACCCTCAAGCGCCTCGTCTATGGGCGTGAACTCGCCGATGGGCGTCGCCGCGATGACGCGACCGAGCATCTTGCCAGCGGACGCGATGCCGCCCAGAAGTGCCACGTCGATAGTGTCGGCAGCGCTTGCCTCGAGTGCGTCGTAACACTCGGTGTAGAGCTCGCGGTACGCAAGCGAGTCCGCTTCGATTTTTGCGGCAGTGTCTGCGAGCTTTGCGGGCTCGAAGTTCTGGGTGAGCATGGGCTCGAGGAACAGCGAGAACGCGTGGATATAGGTGGCGAGCTGGTAGTCCTTGAGATAGTCGAGAACCTGGTCGAGACGCCTTTTCACGTCGTCTCGCACCTCGATGAACCCTTTCTTTTTCAGGTCCGCCTGCGCCTGCGAGCGGAAGAGTTCCATGTCACGCGTGGACGCGTGCTCGATGTCGAGCACCTTCATATGGGCGTTGGCCATGTAGGTGGCGTCGCCGCAGTTGAAGCTGTAACCGTTGAGGATATCTGCGAGCGTCTTGAGATCGCCACGCATGTTGGCCTTGTCGCGCTGACGCATGTACTCGAACATTTCGTCGACGGACTCCTGGATGGAGTCGAGCTTTTGGTTTATCTGCGCGATTGCGGCTGCCATGAACAACGACGTTGGATCGTAAGGCACCTGCGTGACGCTTGTGGCGATGTCGCCCTCGACTACGTGGAGGCGCGCCTGCCCGAAACCCTTGGCCGCATCGCGGTAGGACCCCATGAGGCCGCTGCCGTCCTTGAACGATTGAAGTATCGATGGGTCAAGCGGATTGCCAAACTTGTCGGTTGGCCGGAGCAGCATAGGCACACTCACCGTATTGGTGACGGTGCGGAATGTCGAGGGAAGTGAGGCGAGCGCTATGCCGAGCTGGGGGACTCGTTCGAGCGGGAGCTTGATGGCGCCGGAGACGTCCGCCCGCTCCTGAGTGAGCGCGAGGTGGATTTTGGTGGATGCGAGTTGTTTTGCCACGAGTTCCTCTCGGCCGTCATCCGCCGAGGGTTTGGTCTCGTTGTCTGCCATAGCGTGCTCCTTGCTTACGTTGATAGTCGTGGGCATTATCTCACCGTTGAGCGGCCTGCTGGGACGGGACGGACTAGTGGCGGTTCGAGGACGATTAGTGGACGAAGCACGTCAGCCTTGCTGGCTTTCCTACGGACTGGGCCGACCTGCGGGCGTTTTACACCTCGATCATGGACGTGGGCAGCCACGGGTGCGTTTCTTTGGGTGACGCGGCAACGTGGTTTGACATCGAGTTCGACGAGTCGACGTGCCACGCCCACAGTGCCCTAGCCGATGCCCGCGTGACCGCCAAACTACTCAAACAAGTGATGAACGGGGACTATCACGTGAGTCCGCACGCCCAGGAGATCCGCCAGCGATGGGGGATGGGCGAGTGCGTTCAAACACGCCTTTCCAGCAAGTGCCCTGAGCTGAGTGATCTGCTGCTGCAGCTGAAGTTGGAGGGGAGGTAAGGAGATGTGCTGAGAACGGTGGTCGAGTGTTGGATATACCTTGGCATCAAGGCCAATTTGATAGATCAACGCATGCAGATAGGCTGCCTACCGATAGTCCCAGGAATGACCTTCGATTCAAGTCGCCAGGTTTCAAGCTGTATATCATTTGGAACATCTGAACGGCTGGCTGGCTTGGAGGGTTCACGGCTGTAGCGTGCCGTGAGTGAGTTCGGCTCTCGCTTTAACTTGGGGCCTCGCTGATTTCTCATGCGTGACGTTTAGAATCTGATGCAAATTAAAGGCCGTATGCTCTTTTGCGGGACATGTTGTTGAACGACCGGCTTCATAAACCTGTAGCAGCTTCTCAGGGCAGATGAAAAGGGGCTAAAAACTGCTTATCTTGTTCGTGATATACGATGCTATTCTGCCAGGACTAACAACTTTCTCAAGGACGTTCCGGATCGCATTCGCGATTTGAGTTATCGACTGGACCTTGCAGACCTCGAGCGGGAGAGCTTGGATGAAACCCTCGGCAAAGTTTTGGGGCGGTAGCCACATTGCGGGCCCTTATTGTCTAACCTAGCTCGTCAAGCAGAGAGGGGTTTGCGTCTATATCCATGCCAAGGGCTTCTGCGACAGATTGCGCAACCGCAAAGGCCATCTTGGGAGGAACGGCGTTTCCAATTTGCCGATAGCGGGAGCATTGCGAACCATACCAAGGCATATCCCTCGGGAAGGTCTGTATGGTGGCGGCTTCCTGGACCGAGATGCGGCGAAGGCGAGGAGGAACGCTATCGGCTACTTTCCCGCCTTTCTGAAGCTCTTCGTGGTATTTCTCGACCCATTGGGTCGCTCCGGTTTCGAGCGTCTCTTGATCGACAATCGGCGTTCTGTTCCCGCCCATTGAGGCGGGAAGCGTCGGCGCGGGCTTGTCCATGTCCATCGGGCGGCCTTGGCCGTTGAACAGCATGCCTGCAAACGGCGACGGGCGGAGCACGGGGCTTTTTGCCGTAGTTACCTTCGCCTTGCAAGTCTGATCATTGCCCGGCTCGCCGAGAGGAGGCAGCCCGCGCAGGGCGTCGGCCACACCCACCCATTCCTTGACTGTCGGCTGCGGGTAGTTGTACTCGATGCAGGGGTCCTTGATCCCGACAAGGAACATGCGCTCTCTGGTCTGCGGGACGCCGTAATTGGCACTGTTCAGCACCTCAAGGTTGGTTTTGTAGCCAATCTCTTCCGCCTTCTTGCGGATGTCGGCAATAGTTCCAGCCCAGCGTTTGTTCTTGGCGAGTGCCTTGACGTTCTCCATCACGAACGCTTGGGGCTGGACCCTCTCGACCATGCCGAGGAAGTCGAAGACGTGACGCGAGCGGGGGTCGTTCGGGTCCATCTTCCCCGCGACCGAGAAGCCCTGACAGGGCGGTCCTCCAATGACTAGCTCCGCCGAACCCCTTCCGGGCAGTTCCTCAACTTCCCTAATATCTCCCGTGACTATCCTGTGGCTCAGTGTTTTGCCGGTCTTCTTCGAGATCGCGTCCATCGCGGCAGCGTAGGTTTTCATGGCGTCCGGGTTGATATCGTTCGCAAATACGGGGGTGAACCCGGCGGCGATGAAGCCGAGGTCGAGACCGCCCGCTCCCGAATAAAGGCTGACGAAACGCTTCATTAAAGCAATCCTCCTGAATAGTAGAGCTCATTCCAATATGGAATGAGCTCATGAGATGATATCATATACAAGCATGGGTTGCTGCCGGAAGGGGGCGTTTATGGAAGACTTCAATCTTTCTCTCGGGAGACTTATCGCTAAATGGCGGAGACGCTCCGGGATGTCACAGGCGGCGCTCGCTGAGGCAACGGGATGCCAGCAAGCGTCGATTTCGAAACTGGAAAGCGGCTCCAAGCGCATAACTGTCTCTGAGCTTTCTCAAGTGCTTTGTGCCTGCGGATTAACCTTCAGTGCGGTAAGCGACGATCTTGATGGCCTTATCGCTTATGAGCCTCAACCTTTATGGGAGCGTGTAAATGAGTAGCAGTGCAAACATTTCTGAAATATGCGAAGCGCTTCTGGCGGCGTCCCTGCCTATAGATCCGAACTCGATGGAAAGCGCCGCGATTCAGGTTGCGGACTATTACGAGAACGGCCCTGAGGAATCCAGGATTCCCGCCGAAGAGATCTCCGATCGCTTCGGCGAGATGTGGAGCTTTTGGCTTGAGAACTACGATAGTCCCTCAAAGGAATTGAAGGACGTCATTAGCGCCGCGGTTGGCGTCGACCATGGAATGGAAGAGCTCGCGAACGGCTACTTCAAGCTCGAAGAAAAACTCGAGGAGAAGCAGTTCATGGCAAGGAGTCATGCAATCGCTTTGATTGGCTGTGCTCCGCTCATTCGTACCCTTGTCGTGGAGCAACACCTCGGTCTCGATAGGATTAGAGGCATTCTTAACGTTCCTGCCGCAACTTTCGACGCCATCAATGCTGTAATCAGTTCTATCGGTATTGACCCGCCCTTCGGCTCTGAGAGGATAGCCGGAATACATGAAACTGACGTTTCAGACGTCGCCGCCCTGTTTGGTGATATCGAACCTGACGTCGCTGGAGAAACTTTCCGAGGCCTTCTCGGATCGTTCTCGAGATGCGATACGCTTGCCGACGATGTTATCGACTTGGGCCTCATTCCTTTTGAGCCGTACCAGTTTATGCTCTACTTTGAGTTGCTTACGCTTGAGATGGTTGACAGATTCCCCGGCAGGGCGATTTACGAATGCACGCCCCGTTCGAGCAATGTAAAGGCGCTTTGGAACTCCATGTATCATCCCACTCAGGAGAATCCATACCTCAACAACGCCAAGTCCGTCTATTCACTTGACGAAGCATGGGCCGAAACGAAACTCTCCCGGCAGACTGGGAACGGCTCGATTCTGCTTGCCGATGTCTTTAGCATTCTGGCAGAGTTGCCCTACACGACGAGAAGACGCGTTGCTCACATTATTCGTTGTTATTTGATTCTCATTGCCGATTCTCGTCAAACGAAGACGCCTTTGGAGCCGATCGGCGTCGATTCCATCAAGGCTTTTGTCAAGCGCGTGGGGATCTCAAACAGTTTAACCAAGGGCGTTCTCGATCAGAGGCTGGTAGATTTCCTTACCCGCTGCATTCATCCGGAAGAGGGCTGGTTCGCAAGGGGTCTCGGCTCTTCCGTGAACGAGACGAACGCTTCGGGGCGCAAATATGGCGATGTTGAATACTTGGACCTTTCAAATCGTGCACATATCGAGGCCTATGAGGCACACGGTGGCGGTCTGCGGGATGAGTACATTCAGGCGCACATTAACTCCCTGCATGAAACTGTGCGCTACCACGAGCACGAGGCGAAGTTGCGCAACGAACCCTACGACATGACCGTTAGAGTCACGTACGTTGCCCATGACGTTTCGAGACTGATTGACTTTCATGATGGATGCACAAAGGAAATCGAGGGCATTCCGTTCGAGTTTCGCTTTATGACGTACGTCGATTTGCTCAACGCTGCTGGCGGCATCGATGTCGTAATCGGAAATCTGGCGGATTTTAATGAGTTGATTCATCAGAGGATCTCTAGGCTTCCCGATGCGTATACGTTGAAGCGGCGCTATCAGGAGATTACTGGATTGGGATTATCCGAAAAGAATTAGTTGCTGGGGCCCGCGTTCCGAGCTGTGGTGGTTCGGAACGCGGGCCTCTCTGTGCTTCCATGTAGCATAAGCGCTCGGGTATCTGTGCTTATTTTGACGTGTTGGATCCATTGGAGATGGGTGCGATTTGTATTCAGCATCTCTTTACTGCTGCGCATCTAGCCGCGGCATCAATGAACTTCGCTAGCGCTTTCGGACTGTCAAAAGGCATACACAAGTGTCAGTCTTTTGACATCGCGTGGCCTGAGCGGCGGCGTGCAACGGCTGCACGCCGCCTGCGTCTGCCTACATCCCCGCAACCCCACGCGCGGCGCTCAACAGCTCGTACTCCCTCTGACTCCACTGGTGCAGCTCGGCCGCGCGTACGGCGTCGCGGCACAGATCCAGGAATACCTCGGCGCCCTCGCAGAAGCACTCGCGGGCAAAGATGCCCGACCCGCCCGCAACGCACGCGCCATCGGCAAACCGCTCCCAGCTAGACGGCTCACGCGAATCGTCTCCGGACAGTTTGATCTGCAACACATGCGGGTCGCCGGCAACGCAGAACTCTTTCTCGAGCTTTTGCACCGTGAAGCGCATCTGGTGGGAGAGGCTGCTCTTGACCATGGCCGAGGCGTAGCCGTTCTGCTTGTCCAGAAGATGCATTCGTTTTGGCTTGGCTGCCAGGTTGTGGAAGTTGCGCTCGCTGCGCACAGAGAAATTGTCCATACGGACTCCTTTCATCGATGTTGGCAGGGCCACCGTGCCTTTTGGCCGGTTGGCGTCGGGATCGTGGAGCCAACTCTCTACCCCGACTCTGGATAAAACGTGCCCGTTCCTTGCGGGCAAGAGGAAGTCTATCAACGTGTACGGACTCAACGTGTACGGACAGAAATCAAGCGCCATCCGCGAAATGACGCGCGGATGGCGTTGGTTTCCCAAGTGATTATTCGGCTTTCATCCGGAAAAGTGTCGAAATCAGCCGTGTAAAAGTACGGAAAAGTGTCGAAATAGGCACCTTAAAACTTCGGAAAAGTGTAGTTGGATGACAAAACAGCACTTAGAAGCCGATGCTGGATGCGGGATCCTGCGGCTGCCTTCAGCCCTCGCTACTCGTCGTCTCCGTCGTTGGGGTCGCCCTTGAGGGTGTTGATGTCCAGGTACTGGTTATCGTCCTCTTTTTGCTGGGTTTCCGACTCCGCTTGGGTGGGGCCGCGGAACAGCTGGAATCCCTCAAACGCAATGACACCGAGCAGGGCAATGATAATGGCGATAAAGGCAACCTTGACTGCCTGCGGAAATTCCGAGAAACGCAGCGCCTTTTCCTCGGCGTAATAATCGGCGAAGCGCTCTTCGCCCGTGCTTTTGGTATACGCCGGCGCGGACGCGGCCTCCGGGTCATATTCCGGTGCGGGCGTGGCAGCGTACGGATCGTTGAGATAATCGCTCGATGCGGTGCCATAATCCTCGGTCTCGATGCGACCGTTGCCAGCATAGCCATCGGAATAATCGGAATATGCCGCACCGCCCTCATAGTCCGCGGCGCTCGTGTTGGCGGCAAAAAGCGGGTTAACTGGAACGTCGAGCGCCGGCATGCCGGTAGAGGTCTCATCCAGATCGGCTGCAGCCCAGGAATCGTAGGCAACCTGATGGAAAACGGGCTCATCGAGCCTTGTGACCGGAGGCTTGCGTGCCGCAGGAACAGGCAACTGCTGGGCGTTATACATAACGGTGCTGTCGGCCGATTTGCCCTGCGTCGCTGCAGCGAGAAATGCCGCCGTCTCGGACGGGTCGCTTGCGGGGCGGGGAGCGGGCGTAGGCGCCGAAGTGGGTGCGGGTGTAGGCGCGGGCGTCGAAACAGCCGACTGCGCAGGAGTCGGCGCAGATGCGGTCTTAGGCGCAAGTGCGGGATTGGGGCTTGACGGGCGAGCCGCGCCGCCGCCCATGAGTTCGTCGGCGGTCCACGGGCGATCATCCATCACATCGTCAAGGCTCAGCGAAAACAGGTCGTCTTCACCCTCATCGAACATGCGGTGCACATGTCCACCAATTGCCGGAATCAATCCGCGACCGGTGCATGATGCCTTGCTCAACGCCATTCTGTTCCATCCTTTCGAAATACTAATGACATCGATTATATGGAACTTCCCAAGCGGCTCGGTCTTGGATTCGTGCTTTCCAGAACTCGCACCCAAAAGGGGAGGGGCAATCCAGGCGAGTGCCTACTTGTCGCCGGCCGCCGCCTTGGCCTCATTGAGGTAGCTATAGAAGCTGTACTTGGAGATGCCAAAGAACTCGCAGGCGCGCTCGCTCGACTTGGAAATGAGGAAGGCGCCGCGACGGTCGAGGTAGCCAATGGCACGAATGCGCTCGTCTTTGGTCATGAGTGCCGCGGGCTTGCCCACAAACTGCTCGCACTCGTGCAGCAGGTCCTCGAGCAGGTCGCCGATGTTCTTGGTAATGGGCTCGGGCTCGGTATAGCCCGTGCCGCCGGTGCCGGTAAAGGCGTCGAGCGAACGCTCAAAAGCCTTCATAAGCGTAATGTCAAAGTTGATGCCCAAAATGCCGACGGGTTTGCCCTCATCGTTGCGGATAAAGATCGTCGACGATTTGAGCAGCTTACCGTCGGTGGTTTTAGTGAGGTACGGCTCGCGGTCGTGTACGTCGGTGGCGCCTTCGTGCATGGACTCAAACACGATATGGCTGGGGCCGTCACCCAGTTTGCGCCCGCTGACGTGGCCGTTTTCGATCACTACGATGGAGTGGTCCACGTCCTCGGTCTCCAGATCGTGGACGACGACTTCGCAGTTGGGGCCAAATTGGAGCGCCAGACCGTGTGCGAGGCGCTTGTAAAACTCAATCTGTGCGGGGGTCATGGGTACCTTCCTAAAAATTAGTTTGGGCTCACTGTGCCATAAACCACACATGACCGCAAACAAATCCATCAACAAGGCAATTCATGACCGTTCGGCGGCGAAAAAGTACCGATTACGGCAACAAACAATTCGTTAGATATACCAATCAAAAAGTGTGATAGAACATTACTAACAAACTTTTTGTTTGGCATCCACATAAAAGTTCAGTCGTGTGAATGGGATCGGGCTGAAACGCGTATGCGGGGGCCGGCAAGAGAGGACTTAAGGAGTTCACCGTATGGCCGATAAGATCCAGTGGGCGGGCAACACGATGCCCAAGAGCGATGACAAGCACTTGGGAATCATGAGCCTCGACCACGTGAAGAAGGCCCGTGCCTTCCACCAGTCGTTCCCTCAATATACCGTCACTCCGCTTGCCCGTCTGGACGGTCAGGCTGCGCGCCTGGGCCTGTCCAACCTGTGCGTTAAGGACGAGAGCTATCGCTTTGGCCTCAACGCCTTTAAGGTCCTGGGCGGCTCGTTTGCCATGGCCAACTATATTGCCGATGAGACCGGCAAGGACGTTGCCGACTGCACCTTCGATTACCTGACCTCCGATCAGCTGGCCGAGGACTTTGGCCAGGCCACCTTCTTTACCGCCACCGACGGCAACCATGGCCGCGGCGTGGCATGGGCTGCCAACAAGCTGGGCCAGAAGGCCGTCGTTCACATGCCCAAGGGTTCCACTAAGCCCCGCTTCGATAACATCGCCGCCGAGGGCGCAACGGTGACCATCGAAGAGGTCAACTACGACGAGTGCGTGCGCATGGCCGCTGCCGAGGCCGACGCCTGCGAGCGCGGCGTCATCGTTCAGGACACCGCCTGGGAGGGCTACGAGAAGATCCCGTCCTGGATCATGGAGGGTTACGGCACCATGGCTTCCGAGGCTGCCGAGCAGCTGCGCGAGATGGCCATCAACCGCCCGACGCACGTGTTTGTCCAGGCTGGCGTGGGTTCGCTCGCCGGCGCCGTGGTGGGCTACTTCACCAACCTGTATCCCGATAACCCGCCCACCTTCGTCGTGGCTGAGTGCGCGCCTGCCGCCTGTCTGTACAAGGGCGCTGCCGCCGGCGACGGCAATCCGCGCATCGTGGACGGCGACATGCCCTCCATCATGGCCGGTCTGTGCTGCGGCGAGCCCAACATTCTGGGCTGGGATATCCTGCGCAACCACGTCACCGCCTTCGTGTCCTGCCCCGACTGGGTCACCGCTCGCGGCATGCGCACCCTGGGCGCTCCCGAGAAGGGCGACCCGCGCGTCATCTCCGGCGAGTCCGGCGCTGTGACCACCGGCCTGGTCGAGACCCTCATGCTCGATCCCGAGTACGCCGAGCTCAAGGAACTCATCGGCCTGGACAAGACGAGCTCCGTGCTCTGCTTCTCCACCGAGGGCGACACCGATCCCGACCAGTATCGCCGCATTGTTTGGGAAGGCGAATATCCCACTTGCTAATCGTTGGGGCGGAGTAAATAGGTATCGCTCCGCCACCTCACAGGTAGATTCCTTCGTTTGAAAGGTTATGAACAATGGCTAAAGAACTCGATTTCGACGCTATCAAGGCTGCTGCTGAGTCCCATCGTGCTGATATGACTCGCTTCCTGCGCGCTATGATCTCCCGTCCCTCTGAGTCTTGCGAGGAGGGTGAGGTTGTCGCCTGCATCAAGGCCGAGATGGAGAGCCTTGGCTATGACGAGGTCAAGGTCGATGGCCTGGGCAACGTCATGGGCTTTATGGGCGAGGGCGACAAGATCATCGCCATCGACTCCCACATCGACACCGTCGGCATCGGCAACATCGAGAACTGGGATGCCGATCCCTATGAGGGCTACGAGACCGACGAGATCATCTACGGCCGCGGCGGCTCCGACCAGGAGGGCGGCATGGCTTCTGCTACCTACGCTGCCAAGATGATGAAGGACATGGGCCTCATCCCCGAGGGCTACAAGATCATGGTCGTCGGCACCGTCCAGGAAGAGGACTGCGACGGCATGTGCTGGCAGTACATCTACAACAAGGATGGCATTAAGCCCGAGTTCGTCATTTCCACCGAGCCCACCGACGGCGGCATCTATCGCGGTCACCGCGGCCGCATGGAGATCCGCGTCGACGTTCACGGTACCTCCTGCCACGGCTCCGCTCCCGACCGCGGCGACAACGCCATCTACAAGATGGCCGACATCATCGCCGACGTCCGCGCCCTCAACAACAACGGCTGCGACGAGTCGACCGACATCAAGGGTCTCGTCAAGATGCTCGACCCCAAGTACAATCCCGAGCACTTCGAGGATGCCCGCTTCCTAGGCCGCGGCACCTGCACCGTCAGCCAGATCTTCTACACCAGCCCCAGCCGCTGCGCCGTGGCCGACTCCTGCGCCATCTCCATCGACCGTCGTATGACCGCCGGTGAGACCTGGGAGTCCTGCCTGGACGAGATCCGCAACCTGCCGGCAGCCAAGAAGTACGGTGACGACGTGAAGGTCTCCATGTACATGTACGACCGTCCGTCCTGGACCGGCGAGGTCTACGAGACCGAGGCTTACTTCCCCACGTGGATCAACAAGGAGACCGCTCCGCACGTCAAGGCCCTCGTCGACGCCCACAAGGCCATGTTTGGTGACGAGCGCATCGGCTGCGAGCCCAGCATGGACAAGCGCACCGGTCGCCCGCTGTGCGACAAGTGGACCTTCTCCACGAACTGCGTCTCCATCCAGGGCCGTTACGGCATCCCCTGCGTGGGCTTTGGCCCGGGTGCCGAGTCTCAGGCTCACGCCCCCAACGAGGTCACCTACAAGGATGACCTGGTCACCGCTGCCGCCATGTACGTGGCTGCCCTGAACCTCTACGATCCGAGCCAGGCCGATGGCGACGCCACCGTGTTCCGCGCCGGTCTGACCAACAACAAGATCGATTAGTCCCATTCCTCGATTTTGTTGAGCCGGGGGCCGCTCGTGTCCCCGGCGCTCCCTGTTGACTTGGGGCCCGCGGTCGTTATCTCCCATGCTTCCTCAACGGTGGCGGGTCCTCGTCATGGTGCTCTGCATGTTCTAGCCACACGCGCATGCCGGAGCACATCTACTCATTGCGATCGTTTCATCTTTAGAAAGGACATTTCCATGGACGCTAAGTTTACCGAGCTCGTCGAGCAGCTGAACGGCCTCGATTTTAAGGGCATGTACGCCAGCGACTTCCTGCACACCTGGGACAAGACCACCGATGAGCTCAAGGCTCTCTACATCGTCGCCGACGCCCTGCGCGAGCTGCGTGAGAACAACGTTTCTTCCAAGATCTTCGACTCGGGCCTGGCTGTCTCCCTGTTCCGCGACAACTCCACCCGTACGCGTTTCTCTTTCTCTAAGGCCGCCAACCTGCTCGGCCTTGAGCTGCAGGACCTGGACGAGAAGAAGTCCCAGATCGCCCACGGCGAGACCGTCCGCGAGACCGCTACCATGATCTCCTTCATGGCCGACGTCATCGGCATCCGCGATGACATGTACATCGGCAAGGGCGATGCCTACATGGCCGAGGTCTCCGAGTCCGTGCAGCAGGCCTACGAGGACGGCGTTCTGGATCACCGTCCCACGCTCATCTCCCTGCAGTCCGACTCCGACCACCCCACGCAGTCCTCTGCCGACATGCTCTACCTCATCAACGAGTTTGGCGGCCTTGAGAACCTCAAGGGCAAGAAGGTTGCCGTTACTTGGGCCTATTCGCCCTCTTACGGTAAGCCGCTGTCCTGCCCGCAGTCGCTGATCAGCCTGCTGCCCCGTTTTGGCATGGACGTCACCCTTGCTCACCCCGAGGGCTACGACCTCATGCCCGAGGTCGTCGAGCGCGCCAAGGGCTACGCCGCCGAGTCCGGCACCACCTTTAAGCAGGTCAACACCATGGCCGAGGCCTTCGAGGGCGCCGACATCGTGATCCCCAAGAGCTGGGCTCCGTTTGCCGCCATGGAGAAGCGTACCAACCTGTACGCCGAGGGCGACGACGCCGGCATCGCTGCGCTCGAGAAGGAGCTGCTCGCCCAGAACGCCACCCATCAGGACTGGTGCTCCACGACCGAGCTCATGGAGAAGACCGCCAACGGCCAGGACACCATCTTTATGCACCCGCTGCCCGCCGACATCTCCGGTGTCTCCTGCGAGCACGGCGAGGTTAACGCCGACGTCTTCGACATGCACCGTGTGGGCATGTACAAGGAGGCCAGCTACAAGCCGTACGCCATCGCAGCCATGATGTTCCTGCAGAAGGTTGCCGATCCCGCCGCTACCCTCAAGGCCCTCGACGAGCGCAATACCGCCCGTTGGTTCCAGGCCTAAAGCCGGGTTGAGGTAAGCCATGTAAAGGGGGCGCTCTGCCAACCGGCGGGGTGCCCCTTTTTTGCATCGCAGGCGTGCGGGATAAGCGCTTTCGATGTGGATGCCCGCGGCGCGAGTTATGGGTACGATGGTTTCAGGGGAGGTATCACCATGAAACTTGGATGCGTCATTATGGCCTCGGGCGAGGGCAAGCGGTTTGGCTCCAACAAGATGCTTGCCGATATCTATGGCAAGCCGCTGATTGCCTGGACTATCGATTCGGTTCCCCGGGGCTTTGACGTCGTGGTTTCGACGCGTTGGCCCGAGGTCGCCCAGATTTGCGAGGACAAGCATTGCCCGTGTGTGCTGCACGATGGCGAGCTGCGCAGCGAAAGCGTCCGTGCGGGCCTTTCGTGGGGAGTCGAACGCAACTGGAAAGGTTGCCTCTATTTGCCGGGCGACCAGCCGCTCGTGAGTTCGGATTCTTTTGAGGCTATGGTTCGTACATTTGACGAGCGTGGCCGCAAGCATCCGGTGCGTCTTGCGTGCAACGGTGAGCCTTCGAGTCCGGTGCTCTTTCCGGCGGAATTGTTCGATGCGCTCATACGTCTTGAGGGCAAGGACGGCGGCGGTTCGATCCTCAAGGACCGTACCGATGTGGTGCTGGTCGAGGCGCGTGCCTACGAGCTGTGGGATGTCGATACCGCCAAGGGACAGCAACGCATAACGGAGCATATCGCCGCCTGCTCGTATTTTGATCGCGTGGCCAACTGTATTAATCAACAAGGAGCAACATGATCATCATCAAAAACGGCGCGCTCGTGACGCCCCAGGGGCTTCGCCGCGCCGATCTTGCCATGGAGGGCGACAAGATTGTGCGGATTGCCGCGGCGATTGAGCCGGGCGAGGACGATACCGTCCAGGACGCCACGGACTGTTGGGTGTTCCCGGGCTTTATCGATGGGCACACGCACATGCAGTGCTGGACCGGCATGGACTGGACGGCCGATAGCTTTGAGACCGGCACGCGTGCGGCTGCCTGCGGCGGTACGACGACCATCGTGGACTACGCGACGGCTGATCGCGGCGTGACCATGCCCGATGCCTTGGCCGAGTGGCATCGCCGTGCCGACGGAACCTGCACGGCCAACTACGCCTTTCATATGGCACTCGCCGAGTGGAATGAACGCAACCGCGCCGATCTTTCGGCTATGCGCGAGGCGGGCGTATCGTCGTTTAAGACCTACTTTGCCTACGATCATTTGCGCCTGGACGATGCCGAGACGCTCGAGGTGCTCGAGGAGCTCAAGCGTATTGGCGGCATACTGTGCGTGCATTGCGAGAACGGTACGCTGGTGAATGAGCTGCAGAAGCGCGTGTACGAGCAGGGGATTCATGGGCCCGAGGGGCATGCGCTCAGCCGCCCGGACGTGTGTGAGGCCGAAGCCGTGAGCCGCCTGCTGTATCTGGCGCACCTGGCCGGCGACGCCCCAGTCAACGTGGTGCACCTTTCGACCAAGTTGGGGCTCGAGGCCATTCGTGCGGCCAAGGCGCGCGGGCAGAAGAATATCTATGTCGAGACCTGCCCTCAGTATCTGATGCTCGACGACACCTGCTATCTGGAGCAGGGCGAGGACGGCTTTGCGGGCGCCAAGTACGTGATGAGCCCGCCGCTGCGCCATGCCGGCGACCGTGCCGCGCTGCGCGAGGCGCTTGTGGCCGGCGAGATCGATACGATTGCGACCGATCATTGCAGCTTTAACCTGCACGGGCAAAAGGACCGCGGGCGCGACGATTTCCGCGCGATTCCCAACGGCGGGCCCGGCGTGGAGCATCGTCCCGTCGCGATTGCCACGAGCTTTGAGGGACAGCTGGGACCCGAGGATCTGTGCCGCTTGATGAGCGAGAACCCGGCGCGCGTGTTTGGCATGTACCCGCGCAAGGGCTGTCTTGCCGAGGGCGCCGATGCCGATGTGTGCGTGTGGGATCCCAAAGCGCGCTGGACAATCAGTGCCGCGACACAGCATCAAGCTGTGGACTACACGCCGCTCGAGGGTTTTGGGGCACATGGCCGCGCCAAGGTCGTGTTTGTGAACGGCGTGCTGGTGGCACGCGACGGCGAGCCCACCGGAGCCCAACCCGGCCGCTACGTCCCCCGCTAACAGGAAGATCACCGGATTCCCCTCCGCAGTTGCGGTGAAATACGGACTGTTTGCGGCCGTTTGGCGGCCAAACGGGGGTGCGGACAGAAAGTTGGACCGCGGGGCGGTCCGGACTGGAGGTTCGCAT
>CAUAAZ010000011.1 GCA_958427145.1 uncultured Collinsella sp. | reverse complement strand
CGCAGGAAGCTTGGATACGCCTAGGCGCGGTCCAAGAAATCGTCCGCACCCCCAACAGTCCGTATTTCACCGCAACTGACAAGATGGGGCCGGCTACTTGAGGCTGGTGGCGATGAGGGGGCGGCCGAGGGCTGCCTCGAAGCGGTCGGCCATCGTGGGGTCGCTGAGCGTGTCGACTTGGTTGAGCATGACGCGGGCATTGTTGAGGTTCAGCATCCGCAGCTCGGCATTGAGCACCTGGGCGACGCGCTCTGGGGTGGCAGTGTCGGTGAGCTCGCAGCCGCAACGCTCGCAAAAGAGCTCGGGGCGGTGGACAACCTCGGCGACGGGTTTGCCCAGTCCCGAGGCGCCGACGACCCAGACAACGTTTGCCGTGGCGGCGGGAATTACCGGCTCCCAGGCGGCATGCGCCTTGAGCGGGAGTCGCTTGCTGCCATCTGCCTCGGCCAACACATAGTCAAAGCGCTGCGCCAGCTCGTTGAGCGGCTCGGCGGGGGCGGAGAGCTTGCCTGTCTCCGGGTCCAAGATGCCTGCCTGGCAGATGCCTCCGCGTGCAAGGCCCGCGCAGGCCTCGCAGGTGCAACCGGGGACATGCGAGGCGCCCGGCTTCCAAGGCACGGCGTCCAGGCGACGATTCGACCCGTCCCATGGCACGCCGGCAACGGGAAGCATATGCGTGGTGGTGCAGAGGAGCACGCGGCCGCCAGCGCGCATGAGCTCAAGACCCAGCGTTTTGAGCAACGTCGACTTGCCGCCGCTGCCGATAATCGCGGTAATGTCCGGCTCGATCCTGAGCGCCGAGGCAAGATTGCCGCTAACCGTTTCCATCTGTTCACCGCCGTATAATACTGTGATAATAAATAATCATCAGAGTAGCGGTCGAGCCGCTTTTGCTCTGCTCAAACCGTAGCACAGGGAGGTGCCCCGGGAATGCTCGTTTATGTTCGCGGCGCCGGCGATATCGCCACGGGTGTCGCCGCTCGCTTGGTGCGCGCCGGCGTGTCGGTCGTTATGGCCGATATCGCGGTTCCCACGTGCATCCGCCGCACAATCAGTTTTTGCGAGGCTATTCGCCTGGGCGAGGTCCAGGTCGAGGGCATTCGCGCTCGCTTGGCGCAGACGCCGGCAGAGGCGCTCGAGATTACCCAAGCAGGGGATGTTGCCGTCGTGGTGGACCCTCAGGCCAAGATGCTCGATGAGCTTAAACCCGCGGCTGTGGTCGACGCGATTTTGGCCAAGCGCAACCTGGGCACCACGCGCGACATGGCGCCTACCGTCATCGCCGTGGGGCCGGGCTTTACCGCGCCGGTCGATTGCGACGCCGTGGTCGAGACCATGCGCGGGCATTTTTTGGGCCGCGTCATTACCCAGGGCTCGCCCCAGCCCAACACGGGCGTGCCGGGCGTGATCGCCGGCTATGGCAAGGAGCGCGTTATCCACAGCCCCGCCGCCGGCGTGTTTCGGTCCGACCGCGCAATCGGCGACATCGTGAGCGCCGGAGACGTGATTGGCTACGCGGACGATACGCCCATGTGCACGCAGATCGATGGCTGCCTGCGCGGGCTTTTAGCGAACGGCGTGCAGGTGACTGAGGGCTTTAAATGCGCCGATGTCGATCCGCGTGGCGATGCCAGCTATATCAACTACATTTCGGACAAGGCGACGTCGGTCGGCGGCGGCGTGCTCGAGGCACTCGCTATGCTCACCGATATCTTTAGAGGATAGAAGGCGGCAATGGAAAAGCTCGATGTTGTGAATGCGGCGCTTGTCGCCCTGCGTGCTGGCGAGACGTGCGAGCTCGTGGTCGTAGCCGGCACGGCGGGGTCGTCGCCGCGCGGTGTGGGCGCCTGGATGGCCGTCTTTGCCGACGGTAGCCAGGCGGGCACCATCGGCGGCGGCAAGATCGAGCTCTTTGCGCTGGACGAGGCGCGAGAGCTGCTGGCCGCGGGGCAATCGCGTCTGGTCCGCTACACCATGGGCGGCGAGAACTCCGATACCGGCATGATCTGCGGCGGAGCCATCTGCCTGTGCTACCTACATCTGGATGCGACCCAGGCACCGTTGTTCCAGGAAATTGCCGACGTCTTGGTCTATCGGCGCATCGGCGACTTCGTCATCGACTTTGAACCGTTTATCGCGAGCGCGCTCGAGGGCGATGTGGCCGAGTACCATGGCGAGGCATCGCGCCATACCATTGCGGGCTGCCCCGGGCTTTCACTGGTGGAGGAGGGGAGTAACGTCACCTACACTAACGCCGCCTCCGAGATTCCCGCGGCGCACGTCGAGACGCTCTGCCCCGAGGGCCTGACCTACATCGTTGGCTGCGGACACGTGGGCGCCGCGACGGCGCGCGTGCTCACGGCGGCGGGCTTTGCCGTCGTGGCCTGCGATGACCGCCCCGGCACGTTGACGCCCGAATGGGTGCCCGGTGTCTACGATCGTCGCCTGGTCGATTACAAGAACCTGAGCGAGCTGTGTCCCATCGGTCCGCGCGACTTGGTGGTCGTCGCCACGGCAGGTCACAAGTCCGATATCGACGTGGTGATTCAGGCCATGCGTGCCAAGCCTGCCTACCTGGGCTGTCTGGGTTCGCGCCGCAAGACGGCCTTTGTGCGCGCCCGCCTGGAGCAGGAAGGCTTTACGCAGGACCAGATCGACGAGCTGCACCTTCCGATCGGCGTTGCCATCGAGGCCGAGGACCCCGAGGAGATCGCCATCTCCATCGCCGCCGAGATGATCCACCTGCGCCGCACCAAACTCGTCCCCCGCAAGCGCTAATCGCATCCCCACCAATAAGTTGCGGTGAAATACGGATTGTTTAAGCCTGTTAGGCCTCCAAACAGTCCCTATTTCACCGCAACAGCTTTTTGGGACCCATTTGTGCGGGGGAGTTGTGGAGTTGTGCAGGCAGACGAGGTTTTTCTGGAAATACACTCCCGATGCGCGTATAGTACCGATTGTTTTGTCGGCTCCTGCTGTGTCGAGTCCAAACCGCAAAATGCCATGAGCGGCGCGGATGCAGCCAGGAGGCACGAGGACAACCCATCGTGGCCACGCCCCGTGCTTAAAACCCCAAGAAGGAGTGAACAATGGCAGAAGAGAAGTATGTGCCGCGTCTGAAGACCAAGTACAACAACGAGGTCAAGCAGCAGCTTCAGGACAAGTTCCAGTACGAGAACGTCATGATGATCCCCAAGTTTGAGAAGATTGTCGTGAACATGGGTGTCGGCGAGGCCGCTACCGATTCCAAGGCCATCGACGGTGCCGTGCGCGACCTGCGCGCCATCACCGGCCAGCAGCCGATGATCACCCGTGCCCGCAAGTCCATCGCTACCTTCCGCCTGCGCGCTGGTATGCCGATCGGCTGCAAGGTTACCCTGCGTGGCGACCGTATGTGGGAGTTCTTCGATCGTCTGACCTCCGTCGCGATCCCCCGTATCCGCGACTTCCGCGGCATCTCCGCCAAGAGCTTCGACGGCCGTGGTAACTTCTCCATGGGCGTCACCGAGCAGCTCATCTTCCCCGAGATCGACTTCGACTCCGTCGATCACCAGCGCGGTATGGACATCACTTTCGTGACCACCGCCAATACCGATGAGGAGGCCAAGGCCCTTCTGGACGCCTTCGGTTTCCCGTTCAAGAAATAGGTTCACCTGCCCTATAAGCGCCGTTCCCACAAGGGGGCGGCGCTTGGGGCGAACAATACTCTATGTGAGGAGGATATAAGTGGCTAAGACATCGATGATCGTCAAGTGCAATCGCAAGCAGAAGTTCTCTACTCGTGAGTACACGCGCTGCCAGCGCTGCGGCCGTCCGCACTCTGTGTACCGCAAGTTCGGCCTGTGCCGTGTCTGCTTCCGCGAGCTTGCACTCAAGGGCGAGCTTCCCGGCGTTAAGAAGGCCAGCTGGTAAGTCACTACCAGCGTTTCAAGCATCAGTTTGGAACAGGGAAAACGCGCTAAAAAGGCTTTGCCGTTAAGGGCGGCGAAGAACCAAGAGCACGTGTTCATCAAGAACGAAGGAGAATCTGTATGAACCTTACAGACCCGATCGCAGATATGCTTACGCGCATCCGTAACGCTAACTCTGTGAACAAGGCCACGGTCTCCATGCCGAGCAGCAAGAAGCTCGTCGAGATCGCTCGTGTTCTGCACGAGGAGGGCTACATCGAGGGCTACGATGTCGAGGACACCGTTCCCCAGAAGACTCTGCACATCACGCTTAAGTATGGTCCCAAGAAGGCTAAGGTCATCAACGGCATCCGCCGCATTTCCAAGCCGGGCCTGCGTAAGTACACCGGCGTTGCCGACATGCCCCGCGTCCGCGGTGGCCTTGGTACCGCCATTATTTCCACCAGCCATGGCGTCATGACCGACCGCGATGCTCGCAAGCACAACGTCGGCGGCGAGATCATCGCTTACGTCTGGTAATTCGCTCGGTAGGTAGAAGGAAAGGAGATCACCGTGTCTCGTATCGGTAATAAGCCTGTCCAGATTCCCGCCGGAGTCGAAGTGGCAGTCAACGGCAACAACGTTGTCGTCAAGGGCCCCAAGGGCCAGCTCGAGCTCGATGTCTTTGAGAAGCTCGCTATCAACGTCGAGGACAACGTCCTCACCGTTTCCCGTCCCGACGACGAGCGTGAGACCCGTGCCCGCCACGGCCTCACCCGCGCCCTCATCCACAACATGGTTGTTGGCGTTTCCGAGGGCTTCGAGAAGAAGCTCGAGCTCGCCGGCGTCGGTTACCGCGTGCAGCAGAAGGGCAAGAACCTCGAGTTCTCCCTGGGCTTCTCGCACCCCGTGATCGTCGAGGCTCCCGAGGGCATCACCTTCGAGGTTCCCGACAACACCCACGTGAACGTCAAGGGTATCAACAAGCAGCAGGTCGGTCAGATCGCCGCTGAGATCCGCGGCCATCGTCCTCCCGAGCCTTACAAGGGCAAGGGTATCCACTACGTTGGCGAGCACATCCGCCGCAAGCTGGGTAAGGCCGCCAAGTAGTCGTAACCGACTCACTCGCATAAGACCAGCACCCCGTCAGGTGCTGGCAAGATCAACCTTTTTAGGAGTTTACGTATGAACAAGCATAAGGCGAAGCTGGAAGGCCTCAAGCGTCGTCAGCGTCGTGTTCGCGGCAAGGTCTCGGGTACCTCCGAGCGTCCGCGTCTTCGCGTGACCCGTACTAACGCCAACATCTATGCCCAGATCATCGACGACAGCAAGGGCTCCAGCCTGACGCTCGTCTCTGCCTCGACCCTCGAGGCCGAGTTCAAGGGCACCCACACCTCGAACAAGGAGGCTGCGGAGAAGGTCGGTCAGCTCGTTGGCAAGCGCGCCATCGAGGCCGGCATCACCAAGGTCGCCTTCGATCGCGGTGGCCGTATCTACCATGGCCGCGTCAAGGCCCTCGCCGACGGTGCTCGTGCCGCCGGTCTCGAGTTCTAGGAGGTATGTAGCACATGGCTCGTAATCAGAAGCAGCAGCGCGAGGCCTCCGAGTTCGAGGAGCGCGTCGTTTACATCAACCGCGTGTCGAAGACCGTCAAGGGTGGTCGTCGCATGAGCCTCGTCGCTCTCGTCGTCGTTGGCGACGGCAAGGGCAACGTCGGCGTTGGCATGGGCAAGTCCGCTGAGGTGCCCATGGCCATCTCCAAGGCGTCTCTCGATGCCAAGAAGAACATGTTCCACGTGCCGGTGACCGAGCAGGGCACCATCCCGCACGAGGTTCTCGGCCACTTTGGTGCCGGCCGCATCATCATCAAGCCCGCTGTCGAGGGTACCGGCGTTATCGCCGGCGGCGCTGTGCGTCCCCTCTTTGAGCTTGCTGGCATCAAGAACGTCCTGTCCAAGTCCCTCGGTACCGACAACGGCCTCAACATCATCAAGGCTGCCGTCGAGGGCCTCAAGGAGCTCTCCAGCCCTGAGGACGTCGCGGCTCGCCGTGGCCTGACGGTCTCCGAGATGTTCGTCGGTAAGGAGAACTAAGCATGGCTGACACCATCAAGATCAAGCAGGTCCGCAGCACCAATGGTTGCAAGCAGGACCAGGTCCGTACTGTCCGTGCCCTCGGTCTCCACAGGATCCGCGAGGTTCGCGAGATTGCTGACAACGAGTCCGTCCGCGGCATGATCTTCAAGGTCAAGCACCTTGTCGAGATTGTAGAGGAGTAGCAAATGCAGCTTCACGATCTTACTCCCGCGCCCGGTTCCACCAAGAACCGTAAGCGCGTCGGCCGTGGCAATTCTTCGGGTCACGGCACCACTTCTGGCCGCGGCCAGAAGGGCCAGGGTTCCCGCTCTGGCGGCACCAAGGGTGCCGGCTTCGAGGGTGGCCAGACTCCGCTGGCTATGCGCCTGCCCAAGCTTCCGGGCTTCCGCAACCCCCGTCGTATCGAGTACACCGCCGTTAACGTTGAGCGTCTCGAGCGTAAGTTCGAGGACGGCGCTGTGATCGACGGTGCCGCTCTTAAGGCCGCTCGCATCACCAAGAGCGAGTTCGAGCCCGTCAAGGTGCTCGGCAATGGTGAGCTCACCAAGAAGTTCACGGTCAAGGTCGACAAGGTCAGCGCTTCTGCGCAGGCCAAGATCGAGGCCGCCGGCGGAAAGGTCGAGCTGCCGTGCTAAATGGTCTTAAGAATGCTTTCCGCATCAAAGAATTGCGCGAAAAGATTCTTTTTACCATAGCTATGCTCGTTGTGTACCGCATTGGTGCGCACGTTCCTGTGCCCGGCATTCCCTTCCAGGGGATGCTGGGCCTTTTCTCGACCGATAACAATTCGGTCGCCGCAGGTGCTATGGCCCTCCTGAATCTTTTCTCTGGCGGCGCGTTGAGCTATGTGTCGGTGTTTTCGCTGGGCATCATGCCTTACATCACCAGCTCGATCATCCTCCAGATGCTCCAGGCCGTCGTGCCTTCCCTGCATGAGCTTGCCCGCGAGGGCGAGGTCGGTCAGACCAAGATTACGCAGTATTCGCGTTACCTCACCCTTGCTCTGGCAATCCTCAACTCCGTGGGTTACCTCTTCCTCTTTAAGAGCTTCGGCATCAGCTTCAACGGTGCCGGCGCTCCCGAGATCATCTTCGACCTCATGATCGTCGGTACACTCACCGCGGGTGCCATGCTGATCATGTGGATTGGTGAGCTCATCACCCAGCGCGGTATCGGCAATGGCATGTCGCTGATCATCTTTGCGAACATCATGGCCGGTCTGCCGCAGGCTATCTTCTCCAGCACCGAGGGCAATGCCGGTGGCATCATCACCATGGTGATCATCTGCGCCATCATCCTGCTGGTTATCCCGCTGATTGTTTTCCTTGAGCGCGGCCAGCGCCGCATCCCGGTCTCCTACGCTAAGCGCGTCGTGGGCCGTCGCATGATGGGTGGCCAGACCACCTACCTGCCCATCAAGGTCAACACCGCGGGCGTCGTGCCGATCATCTTCGCTTCGGCGCTGCTGTACTTCCCGGCCCAGATTGCCGTGTTCTTCCCCGGCATCGGCTGGATCCAGGCAGTTGCCTCCGCGCTTTCGACCGGTTGGCTCAACTGGGTGCTTAACGTTGTCCTCATCGTGTTCTTCGCGTACTTCTACACCTCCATGGTGTTCAACCCCGATGACACGGCCGACAACCTTAAGAAGCAGGGCGGCTTTATTCCGGGCGTCCGTCCGGGCAGGGCTACCGCGGCCTACATCAAGAACGCGCTCAACAAGATTACGCTTCCCAGCGCTGTCTTTTTGGCGCTCATCGCCATCGTGCCTTCGATCATCTTCTCTTTCACGGGTAACCATCTGATTCAGGCATTTGGCGGCACGTCCATCCTCATCATGGTCGGCGTCGTGCTCGACACGGTCGATAAGCTTGAAGGCCAGATCAAGATGTATGATTACGATGGATTCTTTAAATAGGCTAGAGGAGGATTGCTCATGAACCTCGTATTGCTCGGAGCTCCGGGTGCCGGTAAGGGCACCGTCGCACAGGAGCTCGTCGCCGAGTTTGGCGTCGCTCACATTTCCACGGGCGACCTGCTGCGTGCTGCCGTCAAGGGTGGCACCGAGCTTGGTATTCAGGCTAAGAAGTACATGGACGCTGGCGAGCTCGTTCCCGATCAGCTCGTGATCGACCTTGTCAAGGAGCGCCTTGCCGCCGATGACGCCCAGCAGGGCTTCATCCTCGACGGCTTCCCGCGCAACACCGCCCAGGCCGTGACGCTCGATTCCGAGCTCTCCGCCATGGGTCGCGAGATCGACTGTGCCCTTCTGGTCGATGTGGCCCCCGAGGTCATTATCGATCGTCTGTCTTCGCGTCGCACCTGCCGCGCCTGCGGTTACACCGGCACCGCTGCCGATGCTACCTGCCCCAAGTGTGGCGGCGAGATGTATCAGCGCGACGACGACAAGCCCGAGACCATCAAGAACCGTCTCGACGTCTACGAGAAGTCCACGAGCCCGCTCGTCGACTACTATCGTGGCCAGGGTCTGCTCAAGTCGGTCAACGGTGACCAGGCTCGTGAGACCGTGTACGGGGATGTCAAAGAGGCTCTCGGTCTATGATCAAGATTAAGTCTGCAACGCAAATCGAGCAGATGAAGAAGGCAGGAGCGCTATCTAAGATGGCGCTCCGCCACGTTGGAGCCATGGTGCGCCCCGGCGTTTCGACTTTTGAGCTCGATCAGCTCGCGGAGCAGATTATCCGCATGCATGGCGGCACCCCGGCCTTTAAGGGCTACGGCGGGTTCCCGGGGACCATTTGCGCATCGATCAACGATGCCGTGGTCCACGGTATTCCCAACCCCGACATGATCCTGCGCGATGGCGATATCATCTCCATCGATACGGGAGCCGTTGTCGACGGTTGGGTCGGCGATAACGCTTGGACGTTTTTCGTCGGCACCCCCACGCCCGAAGCCAAGGCTTTGTGCGAGGTCACGCGCGATTGCCTTAAGGCTGCCATCGAGCAGGCTGTTCCCGGTAACCATATCGGGGACGTCGGTTATGCCGTTCAGTCCCTCGCCGAGTCTCACGGTTACGGCGTGCTTCGTGATTATGTGGGCCATGGCATTGGCCGCGTGATGCACGAGGACCCCAACGTTCCTAACTATGGAAAGAAGGGGAGGGGCGTTCGCCTCCAGGCCGGCATGGTCATTGCCATTGAGCCGATGGTTACGATGGGTTCCAACCATGTGAGCACGGGCTCCGACGGTTGGATCGTCACGACCAACGACCACCTGCCCGCCGCGCACTACGAGAACACCGTCGCCATTACCAATGACGGCCCGGTGATTCTCACCACGGATGCGCAAGGTGCTTGGTGTTCGCTCCAAGGCGGAGAAATGTAAAAGTCGCCGCCCCCTGATGCCCAACCTCGCCTTTCAATTTCGAAGGCATGACCCCAAGGTCTATGCCTTCTCATTTCAAGGCGATCTTGGGCATCAGGGAACGGCTTTGTTTTACATTTCAAATGTAACAAGTTCCACTTAGTTGTGGAGCCATTACGAAGTTATTACGATGCGTGCATACGTGTTGTAGAATACTCAATCGCTGTCGTTTTCTAGAGAAAGATGATTGCTTGTGAAGAAGGAAGACGCAATTGAGCTCGAGGGTACGGTAAAGGAACCGCTGCCCAATGCCATGTTTAAGGTCGAGCTCGAGAACGGTCATTCGGTTCTGTGCAACATTTCTGGCAAGATCCGAATGAATTACATCCGTATTCTCCCCGGTGACAGGGTTGTCGTGGAGCTTTCCCCGTACGACCTGACCCGCGGCCGCATCACCTATCGCTACAAATAGCGGCACGCATACACGCACTCCATTTCCGACTGCAGGCTTAGCTCAACCTACGGTCGGATTGTGTGTGAAGACCAGCCATAGTTTTAAACGCCTGCGGCTGGGCGAGTAGATAGTAGGGAAGTAGTTTGAGCGCTACCGAAAGGAAGAACGATGAAGGTACGTCCTTCGGTCAAGAAGATGTGCGATAAGTGCAAAATCATTAGGCGCCATGGCAAGGTCCTCGTCATTTGCGAGAACCCCCGTCATAAGCAGCGTCAGGGTTAAGAGAGGAGACTACGTTGGCCCGTATTAATGGTGTCGACCTCCCGCGTGAGAAGCGCGTTGAGATCGGTCTGACCTACATTTACGGCATCGGCCGCACCACTGCGACGAAGATTTGCGTCGAGTGCAACGTTAACGTGGATACGCGCGTTAAGGACCTCACCGAGGATGAGGTTAACGCCATCCGCGATTATATCGATAAGAACCAGATCATGGTTGAGGGCGACCTCCGCCGTGAGCGCAACCAGAACGTCAAGCGCCTTATGGACATCGGCTGCAACCGCGGCCTTCGTCACCGCAAGGGCCTCCCGGTCCGCGGCCAGCGCACCCACACTAACGCTCGTACCCGCAAGGGCCCGAAGCGTCAGATCGGTGCTAAGAAGAAGAAATAAGGAGCGCTAGATAGATGGCTACTGCTAAGAAGAACGTTCGCGCTGCCCGTCTGAAGCGCGCGGACCGTAAGAACATTTCCGTGGGCCAGGCTCACATTCGTTCTACGTTCAACAACACGATCGTTTCGATCACCGATCCCCAGGGCAACGTCATTTCCTGGAAGTCGGCTGGCCAGGTGGGCTTCAAGGGCTCCCGTAAGTCCACGCCGTTCGCTGCCCAGATGGCTGCCGAGGCTGCTGCCAAGCAGGCCATGGAGCACGGTATGAAGAAGGTTTCCGTCTTCGTCAAGGGCCCCGGCTCCGGTCGTGAGACCGCCATCCGCTCCCTCCAGGCTGCTGGCCTCGAGGTCTCGAGCATCCAGGACAAGACCCCCATTCCGCACAACGGCTGCCGCCCCAAGAAGCGTCGCCGCGTGTAACTGAAAGGATCGTATCAATATGGCAATCGACAGGACTCCTGTTCTTAAGCGCTGCCGTCAGCTCGGGATCGATCCCGCTGAGCTCGGTTACAGCAGCAAGAAGGAATCTATCCGTCAGCCCAAGCGCCGTCGCAAGGAATCTGAGTACGGCATGCAGCTGCGCGAGAAGCAGAAGGTCAAGTTCATCTATGGCGTTCTGGAGAAGCAGTTCCACGGCTACTTCAACAAGGCCCGTAAGATGAACGGCGTCACCGGTGAGAACCTCATGATCATTCTTGAGTCTCGCCTCGACAACGTCGTCTTCCGTCTTGGCTTCGCCCGCACCCGCAAAGAGGCTCGTCAGTCCGTCCGTCACGGTCACTTCACCGTGAACGGCAAGCGCGTGGACATCCCGTCCTACCGCGTCAAGGCCGGCGACGTCGTCGCTGTCGGCGAGAAGTTCCGTGACCTCCTCCCCATCAAGGAGGCCCTGATTTCCTCCGAGCGCTTTGAGGTCCCTGGCTGGCTCGAGGTCGATATCGAGAAGCTGTCTGGTAACGTGCTCGCTCTGCCGACGCGTGAGCAGATCAGCGGTGATATCAACGAGCAGCTCATCGTCGAGCTCTACTCTAAGTAGTCCATCCGGGCTGCTGAGGCTGGAGGTAATACATGTCAGAATTCATTAGGCCTCAGGTTCAGGTCGAAGAGATCAACGAGACGTCTGCTCGTGTCTCCGTCGAGCCGCTCGAGCGTGGCTACGGCGATACGCTGGGTAACTCCCTTCGTCGCGTTCTTCTGTCCTCGCTCGAGGGTGCCGCCGTCGAGGCTATTCAGATCGATGGCGCGCAGCACGAGTTCATGACCATCCCTAACATGGTCGAGGATGTCACCGACATCGTCCTGAATGTCAAGGGTCTTGTCTTCAGGGCTCTCGGCACGACCGACGAGGCGACCGCCACCATTTCGGTTGACGGCCCCTGCGAGGTCACCGGTGCGGACTTCTTTATTCCGTCCGAGTTTGAGCTGGTCAACCCCGAGCAGCACATCGCTACGCTCACCGAGGGTGGCCATCTCACCATGAGCATGCGCATCGGCTATGGCCGCGGCTATGTTTCTGGCGAGGCCAACAAACGCGACAACGATCCCATCGGTGTGATCCACGTCGACTCGCTGTACTCGCCGGTTTCCCGTTGCGCCAAGCTCGTTGAGGCTTGCCGTGTCGGTCAGCACACCGACTACGACCGCCTTGTCCTCGAGATCGAGACCAACGGCTCCATCGCCCCGCGCGACGCCGTGGTCCAGGCTGCCAATATCATTAACCAGCATATGGCTGCCTTTATGAACCTTGCCGAGACCCCCGAGGTCGAGGAGGAGGCTTCGATCTTCGCTCCCGAGGTCACCAACGACAACGCTGAGCTGGACAAGCAGATCGAGGATCTGGACCTTTCCGTCCGTTCTTACAACTGCCTTAAGCGCGCCAGCATTCACTCGGTCCGTCAGCTCGTTGAGTTCTCGGAGAACGATCTGCTCAACATCCGTAACTTCGGTGTTAAGTCGATCGAGGAAGTGAAGGACAAGCTTGAGTCCATGGGCCTGAGCCTGAAGGCTTAATGCTTCGCATATTTGAGGAGAAACTAGACCATGCGTCATAACGTTAAGAAGGGCCTGAAGCTCGGCACCGATGCGAGCCACACCAAGGCCATGAAGAAGAGCCTTGCTAAGGCCCTCTTCGAGAACGACCGCATCAAGACCACCGAGACCCGCGCTAAGGCGCTGCGTTCGGTCGTCGATCCGATCATCACCTGGGCCAAGAAGGGCGACCTGCACTCTCGTCGTCTGGCTATCGCCAAGCTCGGCGATAAGCAGCTCGTTGCCGAGATCTTCGACAAGGCTGCTCAGGGCATGTGGCAGGACCGCAACGGCGGTTACACCCGCATCATGAAGCTCGGTAACCGCAAGGGCGACAACGCTCCCATCGTTATCATGGAGCTCGTCACCGAGCCTTGCACGCCTAAGGCTAAGAAGGCTGCTCCGGCCCCCAAGAAGGCCGCTGCTCCCAAGAAGGTCGAGGCTGCCGAGGAGGCTCCTGCTGAGGAGACCGCTGAGTAGACAATCCGTCTGCATAGGCTATATTCGAGGGGTACGTTCGCGTACCCCTCTTTTTTTGTCGAAATGCCATTGCCTGTTTGTTGGGAGCGTCCATGACCGCGCCGTCTGATTTCAATTCGATTCCTGAGCTCGATGCCACGCTCGTTTTCCGCGTGGCCTACGATGGCTCGTCCTACAGCGGCTTTGCCGAGCAGCCCGGTCAGACGACGGTTGCGGGCGAGTTGCGCCGCGCTATCGAGACGCTCCTGCGCCGCCCGATCGACCTGACGTGTGCGGGGCGTACCGATGCCGGCGTGCATGCGGTGGCACAGTTCATCAGCGTGCCCGTAACGGACGCTGAGTTGGCTTTGACGCGCCGTAGGTGGCTGAGGGCTATGGATGCCCTCCTGCCCAAAGATATCGCCATAAACGAGGTCTACAAGGCCCGTAAAGGCTTTTCTGCACGCTTTGATGCGCGTTCCCGTACGTATACGTACCGTATTGCCGATCGCGACGCGCGCCCTGTGCTTTCGCGCGGTGCGGTGTGGTGGCATCGCTACTCATTGGATGTTGAGGCGATGTCTGCGGCCTGTCCCGCGCTGCTGGGCGAGCAGGACTTCAAGAGCTTTTGCAAGGTTGCCTCGGCCGTTGGCAAGCCCACGCATCGCTGCGTGATGCGTGCCGAGTTTGGCCATGAGATTGCGTTTGGCGAGGACATCCTGACGTTTACCATCGAGGGCAATGCGTTTCTGCATTCGATGGTCCGCACGATCGTGGGCACGCTTGTCGAGATTGGCATGCATCGCTGTGAACCCGAGTGGATGCGCGAGGTCATCGATGCTTGCGACCGTACCGCTGCGGGCCCCACGGCTCCTGCCTGCGGCCTTACGTTTATGGGCGTGGATTACGATCCCGGCGAGCTTGTCGTGCTCGACTAGGGGAGGGCTCGACGCGTCGTGCGTCGACACCTGTCATCTGTGGGCTGCGCGTGTGCAACATCTGTTCTTGACGTGCAATACAACTGGTGTCTCATTGCTTTTATTGCCGGGGTGTACCATGAACCACGGTTTGATTTATTGCTGTCGAGAGGACGGATAACTTGGTTCGACGTGGCTCGCATCCGCGACTTTCGGTGATCCTTGTGGTAGAAGGTTCGCCCAGCTATGCGATGCGTGCGCTCGAGAGTATCCAGAACCAAGACCTCTACGATTTGCAGATTGTCGTTGTCTGCCGCGATGCTGCGCCTGGTGTGCGCCATTCGCTTCAAGTTGCCGCCGACAGGGACATCCATATTGATTTGATTGACGTCGAGGACGCGAAGCGCGGCGCTTGTCTTCGTGCCGGTTTTGCTGCCTCGCGCGGCTCTCAAATCATCGCCATGAACGCCGATGAGTGGTTTGCTCCGCAGTCTCTTTCCAAGATGGTCGATATCGCGTGCGATACTGCGGCAGACATAGTGCTCCCCACGGTGTCGCTCGACCGCTATGATGCACATCGAGAGCGCCATTCGCGCGTCTTGGATGCTGCTCATATTTCCATTGATAGCAAATCTTCGATGGTGACCGGGCTGTCCCAGTTGATTTTAGGCGGCCTAGTCGTTCAGACCTCTGGCGTGATGTATAGCCGTCCGCTGTTTGAGGCATGCCTTTTGTACGACAAGGCGTTTCGCACAGTTGGGTTTATGGCGTGCTCGCTCTCGCGGGCGCAGCGCGTCTCCGGATGCGGCGACGCTTGTTTCCACGCGGCGGCACCTAAGCTTACAGATGCCTTTGATCCCACCATGTATGCCAAGATATCCGATGACACCCGGGCGCTCGACGAGCTTACGGACTCACTCTCGGAAGCAGATAGCGGTGGTCGGCTCAAGCTGGCAACCCAAAAGTTCTACTTTGCCGGACTGGTCGCCTGCATCGAGAATTTGTGTCTGAGCCCGCATGGGGTGTCGTCAATCGAGCGTTCCGCCCGTATGCGTGATATGCTCGAGGCGCCTCGAACCCGTCAGATGGTCGCCGCGCTCAAGGATAACCATCGGGGGCTCGGTCTGTTGTTTGGGCCGATCGCCAGCGCCAAGCCCGCGCGCTGCGTGATGTGTACGCATCTGGCAGCTTTTCTTAACCGGACGGGCGCAAAAACCGCCTAAACGGCTCATCTCGAAACAAATTTGCATAGAATTGTTTCGAAATGCGTTCTTATACACAAAAGCCTTCAAATAGCGTTAAACTATTCAATCACTGATTGATTGTCTCCGCCATCTTTTGGAGAGAGGGTTTGTATGGCTAAAAAACGCAATGGGCGCCAGGATGCCATTAGAGATATTGTGCGCAATAAGGACGTCCGCACGCAGCGCGTGCTGGTCGATGAGCTCCGCGCTATGGGCTTTGATTGCACGCAGGCGACTGTCTCTCGCGATATTGCCGATATGGGGCTGCGTAAGCTCCCTGAGGGCATCTATGTTCTGGCAGAGGACCTGCACCTGCAGCGTATGGTTTCCGAGCTCGTAACGGGCGTTCTGCGCACCGATAATCTGGTTATGATCAAGGCTCAGCCTGGCACGGCTTCCGGCATCGCCGCCGCCGTTGATGCGGCAGAGCTGCCCGATGTGCTTGGCTCGCTTGCCGGCAACGATACGATTTTGGTTATTGCCCAGACGGCCGAGGACGGCGAGCGTCTTGAGGCGCTGATCAATAAGCTGAGCAATTCTCGCAAGTAGGCGTGCGGGTCGTGCGCTCGGCACTGTGTGCGTGACATAGTGGCTTGTAAGGGGTATCGACGTTGGTCGGTACCCCCTTTTTTGTTTGCCGGTATAAAGACCGCCTACCAGGTCGCTTTAAACTAAAAGGCCCCCGAGCAGTTTAATAAGCTGCTCGGGGGCCTTGTTGCTAATGGCCGGATGAATTTCTAGCCGACCGTATCGTCAGGCGTGGGCGAGGGGTCGGGAGTGGGCGTAGGCGTAGGCGTAGGCGTGCCGCCATCGCCGCCGGTCGAACCACCAGTTGAGCCGCCCGTCGAGCCACCGGTCGTACCGGTGCCGCCGGTGGTGTCGCCACCCGTGGTCTCGGTGGCCGTGGTCGTCGTGGTAGTCGTTGTGGTAGTTTCCTCTTCGTCCTCGTTCTCGTCCTTGTCGTCGTTCTCCGTCTTCTTGGCGTTGTTGGTGCCGTAGAACTTCCAGACGCTGTTGTTCTTGTAGGTGGGCGCCGTTCCGGTCGCAAACTCCTCGCGCTCGGTACCGGTCAGAACGGTGTTCATAAACCGCTTAAAGACAGGCAGGTTGGTGCTGTCGCCCAGCAGGTCCGTGCCGTATTTTTGGATGGGGATCTCACCTGCGGAATAGCCGGTCCACAGGGCGCACGCCAGCTGCGGGGTATAGCCGCAGAACCACAGGTTGGTGGTGTTGTCGGTGGTGCCCGTTTTGCCGGCATAGGGCTGGTTGACGCTCAAGGCGCCGGCAGCACCCGTACCGCTGCCCTGCATGACGCCGGACAGAACATCGGTGACCGCGGCGGCCTCGCCCTCGGTAAGCACCTGTGAGGGATTGTCCGTGTGCTGGTACAGCACCGAACCGGTACGAGAGTCAATCTCGGTGATGGCGATCGGCTGGCGATAGTAGCCGCCGTTGGCAAACGTCGCGTAGGCGGCGGCCATCTCGAGCGGCGAGATCGAGCCGGTGCCGAGCGTCATGACGGGAACGTCCTCGATGTTGTCCTTGGCGGGATCGATGCCGAGCTTTTTGACGAGCGAGATGATCTTGCTGTTGCCGACGGCTTCCGCCACCTGGATGTAGCCGGTGTTGGAGGAGTATGCCGTCGCCTGCTTAAGCGTGATGTTGCCATAGCTATGGTTGGCGTAGTTTTGGACCTCGGTCGTGGTGCCCTTGGCCTTGAGCGGCGAGTTGCAGTTGAGGGTGACGTTGGGGTTCATGCCGTTTTGGATGGCAGTTGCCAGCGTAAAGGCCTTAAAGGTGGAGCCGACGGGACGCTTGGCCGTGGCATGGTTTACGTGGTTCTCGTCGGCGTTGTAGTCATAGCCGCCCACCATGCACTTGATGTAGCCGGTCTTGGGGTCGACGACGACCATGCCCATGTCCAGGCCGTCGAGCGAGAGCGTGTCGAGCTGCTCGCGGACGGCATTCTCTGCCACCTGCTGCATCGTGGGGTCGATGGTGGTCTTGACGGTCAAGCCGCCCTTAAAGAGCACGTCGGTCGAGAACTCCTGCTCCAGCAGCTGCTTAACATAGGCGACAAAGTAGGGCTGCGAGTATACGTCGACGCCGCTGCCCGAGATTTCGGTCACGTTGAGGGTGATGGGCTCGGCCTGTGCGGCATCGTGCTCCTCCTGCGTAATGTGGCCCAGGCGCAGCATGTTGTCGAGGACCTTGTTGCGACGGGACAGCGCCAGGTCGGGGTTGACCGTGGGGTCGTACTGCGAGGGCGAGTTGGGAAGGCCGATCAACAGCGCGGCCTCGCTCAGGGTGAGGTCTGCGGCGCTCTTGGACAGGTAGGTCTCGGCGGCGGCCTCAATACCGTAGGCGCCGTGACCGTAATAGATGGTGTTGAGGTACATCATGAGGATCTCGTCTTTGGAGTACATATCCTCCATCTTGACGGCGATGTAGGCCTCGCGCACTTTACGCTCGATGGTCGAGTCGAACTGCTCCTCCTGCAGGATGGTGTTGCGCACCAGCTGCTGGGTGATAGTCGAGGCGCCTTCGTGTCCGCCGCCGAGGGTTGCCACCGCAGCACGCGCGATACCCCACAGGTCGATACCGCCGTGCTCGTAGAAGCGCTCGTCCTCGACGTCAACGGTGCCCTGCAGCACGTAGGGGGAGACCTCGTCCTTGGTGATGGACTTGCGGTTTTGCGTGTAGAAGCTCGCGATCTTGTTGCCGTTGCAGTCGACGATCTCGGTGGGCTCGCTCACCAGATACGCGTTGGCGTCGGTGTAGTCGGGCAGATCGGACAGCCAGCGGTTGACGTTGCCGACCATGCCGATGCCAAATGCCACGCCCGCAATCAGCAGAAAGCCCAAAAACGAGAGCAGGATTATGGGCAGGGCATGCGTCTTTGAACGGCTGCGTCCCTGTCGTTGGCGAGGACCCATATATTGACCTCCAGGTATGTCGTGCCGGACGGTGGATGTGCCGTCGGGGCAGGATGGACATAAGTTATTACACGATAAACCAAACGGGGCGCGCGATGCCTCGTGTATGCTGGAAGACGGCATTTTTCAGAGTGAATGCATACCTTGGTAAGGAGTTTGTCGATGGCGATTCGGACGATGGGGCCGAGCGGACAATACGAGACTGGATTGGATGCTGCTGGTGCGGCGCTGCCCGAGTTGCTGGCGCCGGCGGGCGGGCTCGACCAGATGCTTGCGGCCATCGCCGCGGGTGCCGATGCCATCTATGCGGGGTTGGGCGGCTTTAACGCCCGTGTGAGCGCCCATGGCTTTACGGATAACGAGTTTGCGCGCGGCTGCGCCGTGGCGCATGCCCATGGCGTGCGTGTGTACGTAACGCTCAACGTGTTCGTGTTTGACGATGAGTTGTCCGACGCGGTGGTGTTGGGAGCTCATGCACTGGAGCTGGGCGCCGATGCTCTGATTGTCGCCGATGCCGGGTTGGCCTGCGCGCTGCGCGCGGCGATTCCCGGGGTCGAGATTCACCTGTCTACGCAGGCGGGCGTTCATAGCGAAGGCGCCGTGCGGCTTGCCGCCGATGAGCTGGGGGTCGAGCGCGTGACGACGGCACGCGAGCTGACGGTCGACGAGATTGCGGCGCTATGTGCCACGGGTGTGCCCATCGAGGTATTCTGCCACGGTGCGATTTGCATCGGCTATTCGGGGGCGTGCGAGTTCTCTGCCCTTCGACGTGGCCGCTCTGCGATGCGCGGTGATTGCATGCAGCCGTGCCGTCTATCCTATGACTTGGTGGACGAGGCTGGGCAGAGTGTTGCCGCCGTCGAGGGAGATCGCCTGCTGTGTCCGCGCGACTATCTGGGTATTGCGCATCTGCCCGAGCTTGTAGATGCCGGCGTGGCGTCGCTCAAGATCGAGGGGCGCATGAAGAACCCCGATTACGTATTCAACGTGGTGCGGGTGTGGCGCCGGGCACTCGATATGCTGTGCGACGGCGCGTGGGACCCCGATGCCGTGGAAGAGCTTGAGCGCGAGCTGGGAAGGTCGTTTAACCGCGGGTTTACCGACGCGTATTTGCGAGGCCGCTCGGGTGCGGAGCTTATGAGTTTTGAACGCGCAATTAACCAGGGCGTGCGCGTGGGGCGTTTGGTCGCTGTGGGCCACGAAGAGGTGACCGTTGAGCTCGACGCCGCCGTGGCGGCGGGTGACACGCTCGAGATTCGGTTCTATCCGGGTGTCGACGCGCGTCCCGATGTGCCCAAGCGCTGGCCGCAGGTGCCCTGCCCGGTGGATGCAGCAGCGGGGAAGCGCATCGTCGTGCATTGCAAGCGTAAGGTGGACGCGGGCTGCGAGGTGTACCTGATTCGCAGCGCCGGCGTGTTGGATCAGACGGCGGCGGTGTTGGAGCGCATGCGGGCCGAGGCGGATGCGATTGCGCCCGTTGAGCGTGCCGTTGAAGTGCTGCCCTTTGAGGGCGTTGCGGTGGATGGCGGTGCATCGACGGAGTTGGTGGAGTGCGCGGTTCCCACTCGCATGGTTTTTGCTTGGCAGCTGATGGATGCCGACCCGCGCGGAGAACTCGATTTGTCCGACGCCGTTGTGGTGCTTGACGAGGTGTGCCGCGCGAGTGACGCTGACTGGACCCGCTCACTGATGCAGCGTGCCGGGCGCATCGTCTGCCGCAACCTGGGGCAGGTGACGATCGCTCGCGAGCTGGGCGTGACGTTTGACGTGGCGGCGCCGGTGTTCTGCGCGAATCGGGCCACGCTTACCTGGCTGCGCGGATTCGGTGCGGGGCGGGTGTACTTGCCGGCCGAGTTGCTCGGCAATGATGCGGAGCGTATTGCCGAGCTGGCTGCTGAACCCGGCGTCTTGGGTCCGGTCGACGCCGACCGTCCCGAGCTTATGGTGTGCGAGCACTGCCTGCTGACCGCCGAGGGCGTCTGCGCCACCGATGCGACGGGACAGGTTCGTTGCCGCGACTGCTTGCGTCGTCGGCAGGTACGCTATCTGGTCGAGCGTGACGGTACACGTCTGCCAGTTGCCATTGACGCATGCGGCAGGACGAGGATTTTCCTGTCGTAGGTGCCGCGTCGCGTCAGTTTGTTATCATAAGAGAGTTTATGGACTTCCAGCACCGCCGTTTTCGGCGAGGGTGCTATAGAAAAGGAGGATACCCAATGCTGTCTGTTGACGAGCAAATGCGTATCATCACCTCGGGCGCCGCGCAGATCGTTCCCGAGGCCGACCTTCGCAAGAAGCTTGAGAAGGGCGAGCCCCTCAACATCAAGCTCGGCGTCGATCCCACCAGCCCCGACCTGCACCTGGGCCACGCCGTGCCCCTGCGCAAGATGCGTCAGTTCCAGGACCTGGGCCACAACGTCACCCTCATCATCGGCAACGGCACCGCGCTGATCGGCGACCCTTCGGGCAAGAATTCCACCCGTCCGCAGCTTTCGCAGGAGCAGATTGAGGCCAATGCCGAGACCTACGTGAGCCAGGCCATGAAGATCCTGGATCCCGAGAAGACCACCATCGTGCACAACGGCGACTGGATCCTTTCGATGGACCTGGCCGGCCTGCTGCAGGTGTGCTCCAAGTTCACCGTCGCCCGCATTCTTGAGCGCGACGACTTTACCAAGCGCTACCAGTCTCAGACGCCGATCGCCCTGCATGAGTTCCTGTATCCCGTGATGCAGGCTTTCGACTCCGTGCAGATCAAGGCCGACGTGGAGATGGGCGGCACCGATCAGCTCTTCAACCTGCTCGCTGGCCGTGAGCTCATGGAGAAGATGGGCATGGAGCCGCAGATCGCGCTCACCATGCCGCTGCTCGAGGGTACCGACGGCGTGCGCAAGATGTCCAAGTCATACGGCAACTACATCGGCCTGACCGACGCGCCCAAGGATATGTTCGGCAAGACCATGTCCATCCCCGATGAGATGATCGGCAAGTACTACCGCCTGGCGAGCTCGCTCACCCCGGCCGAGGTCGACAAGATCGACGCTGCCCTGGCCGATGGTTCTGCCGACCCCTACGAGCTCAAGCGCGCTCTGGGTCGCGACCTGTGCGACACCTACCACGGCGTCGGTGCCGGCGACGAGGCTCAGGCCGAGTTCGACCGCGTGTTCAAGGAGGGCCAGCTTGCCGACTTCCCCGAGAAGCACGTTGAGCTGACCGTCAACGACGAGGGCCAGATCTACCTCGCAGGCCTGCTTAAGGACCTGGGCCTTTCGGCGAGCGCCGGCCAGGCCCGTCGCGACATTGACGGTGGCGGCGTCAAGATCAACGGCAAGGCGGTGGCTCCCAAGAGCTATAACATCGATCCCAGCGCCCTCAAGCTGGGCGACACCCTCTCCGTAGGCAAGCGCAAGGGCTTTAAGTTGATTTAGTTCCGCCGTTCTAACGAACGGCGGACCGGCCGACGCTGCGCGGGCCGCATTTGGACAATCTGACGTTCAACTTCAAGGGCGCGACCAGAAGGTCAGCGCCCTTTCGTTTCACGTCACCTTGTCTCAAATGCGGCCCGCTCGCTGTCGTTGCCAAAACATCGGCGCTTCCGTGGTTGGCACTTGGGGACGTTCCTTTTGTGCCGGCACTTTGGGACACTCCTTGTCATTGGTGCAAAGCAACCTCTCCTCATTGCACCAAGTGGCGTGTGCCGTTAAGCGGAGAGGCGTATTGTTGACCCATCGTTTGGGCATACAATGGCTATTGGCCTGCTGCGGTGAAGGTTTGCCCGCTCCGCAGCTTTTTTCTACGGTTAAAGGAGTATGTATGTCCGTTGAGGTCATGAGGACTGTGATCGAGGCCGCCGAGGGCCGCGTGCCCGTCGACACGCTGTTTACCAATGCGCAGATCGTCGACGTGTATGGCCAGCGTGTGGCGCCCGGTAGCGTTGCCGTCAAGGACGGTGTGATCGTCGGCGTGCTCTACGATGGTCGCGACGATGCTGCTGGCACCTACGAGGCAACTGAGGTCATCGACTGCCAGGGTCGCTATCTCGCTCCCGGTTTTATTGACGGGCATCTGCATATCGAGTCTTCGAACATCCGCCCCGCCGAGTATGCTCGCATGGCCGCGACGCGCGGTACTACCACCGCCATTGCCGACAGCCACGAGATTGCCAATGTTGCCGGTCTCGACGGCTTGCGCTTTATGATCGAGGACGGCCGCCGCGCACCCATCTCCATCAAGTACATGATGCCTTCGTGCGTGCCCGCGCTGCCCGACGAGCAGGCCGGTGCCGTTATTTCGGCTGCCGATATGCAGGCGTTTTTTGCCGAGCATCCAGGCGATGTCTTTGGTCTGGGCGAAATGATGAACCTGCCGGGCGTCTTTATGGCCGACCCCGAGACCTGTGCTCGCATCGATGCTGCCAACCAGACGCCGTCCAAGCAGGTCGACGGCCATGCGCCGCTCGTTGCCGGTAAGGACCTCAACGCCTATGCCGCAGCGGGCATTATCGCCGACCACGAGTCGACGATTCCCGAGGAGGCGCTCGACAAGCTATCCCGCGGCATGTATGTGATGCTGCGTGAGGGCACGTGCAGCCACGACCTGGCCAATTTGTCCCCGATGCTGCTGGAGAATCCCGCGCGCGCCCGCCGCTGCTGTTTTGCGACTGACGACCGTGCTCCCTCCGATGCGCTTTCGACCGGCATGATCGACAATGCCTGCCGCGTGGCCATCGAGGCCGGCGTCGACCCGGTGGTCGCTATCTCCATGGCGTCCCTTTCCACGGCTGAGGCATTTGGCCTGGACCACGGCGGCCGCGACCCGCACGAGCTCCGCGGCGCAATCGCCCCGGGCAAGCGCGCCGACCTGCTGTTGCTCGATGACCTGACGTTTGCCAAGGCTCCGCATCGTGTTTATGCCGCCGGCGCCCTGGTGGCGCAGGATGGCACCTTTGTGGGCGAGGTCGCACCCGAGAGGGCCGAGGTTGCGGCCCTTGCCGATGAGCTGCGCGCCTCTGTTAAGCTGCCGAAGCTTTCGCTCGACGTGTTTGACTATGCCTTTAAGCCGGGCGAGGCGGTTATCGATGTTATCCCGGGCATGGCTATCACGGGCATGGTCCGTCCCGAGACTGACGAGGACTTGCGCCGCATTATGCTGATTGAGCGCCATGGCCGCGGCGTGTCGCTGCAGGCCGAGGGCGTCGACGGCGATGGCCCCGCTGGCCTGGGTCTGGTCGGCAAGCATATCGGTCGCGGCTGGGTGCGCGGTTTCACCATTACCGGTGGTGCCATTGCCTCCACGATCGGCCACGACTCGCACAACGTGTGCGTGGTGGGCGACAATGCCGCCGATATGATGGCTGCCGTTGAGGCCGTGGGCCAGGGTGGTCACGTGCTGGTGCGCAACGGTGAGGTCGTGGCGCGCATTCCGCTGGCGCTCGGTGGCCTGATGAGCGAAGGCACGGCCGAGGACGTTGCCGCGCAGCACGACGACTTTATGGTCAAGGCGCGCGCCATGGGTATTGAGCCGCCGCTCGACCCCATCATGGGCATCATCTTCCTGCCCCTGCCGGTCATCCCGACGCTCCGCATCCGCCCCGAGGGCATGTTCGACGTTACAACCTTCACCTACGCCGACTAGTCATCGGGGACGTTCTTAAACGACTAGCCGTCGGGGTGGCGTATCGCCTGACGCCGCGACCGTAGGACCTCTGGCATGTGCGAGCTATTTGCCAGGTCCTTGTAACGTTTACGCCCGCGGAGTCTTATTTGAGCTCCCTTTGGGTACGTTGGAATCGGATACACGTTCGATTCCAACAAGCCCGAAGGGAGCTTTTCTATGTTTAAACTGATTGCATCCGATATGGACGGCACACTGCTTGACGAAAACGGCCAGGTGCCTCCCGAGACCTACGAACTGATTCTGGCGCTACACGAGCATGGCGTGCATTTCGCCGCATCGTCAGGTCGTCGCTACGATCGCCTGTGCGAGTTCTTTGCGCCCGTTCGCGACAAGATGGACTTTGTCGCCGCTAACGGCGCCCAGGTCTACGCCGACGGTAAGATGGTAGACCGTGAGGTGTATTCCCACCTGGCGATTCGAAGGCTCGCCCAAGCCGTCAGGACGTTTCCCAATCTGCATCTTGCGCTCTTTGACCGAACCAAGTCCTTCCTGCTCGATGACGAGTGCAAGTTCGTGCGTGAGGTCGATAAGGACCTTCCCAATGCCGAGCGCATTTGGGAGCTGCCCGATCCCAGCGTAAATATCATCAAAGCGAGTATCTTTTGTGACGACAGTGCGGTCATGGACAGCGCGTACGTGCTACAGCGCGAACTCGGTCAGCTCTTTACTTTTGCGCCTTCGGGCAACGCGTGGATCGATGCCATGCAGCCTGGTGTGTCGAAGGCCTCGGGTATCGCGCAGCTCGCGGAGCATTACGGCATTGGACGCGACGAGGTCATGGCGTTTGGCGACTCGATGAACGACTACGAAATCATTCGCTTTGTCGGCACGGGCTGCGCGATGGAAAACGCGCGCCCCGCGCTCAAGGCAGTCGCCGATCGCGTGGTGGGGTGCAACCGCGACCACGCCGTCCAGCAGGAGCTCCGTCGCGTGCTGGAGAGTCTCGCCTAATTCGGCAGATGGGGACAATCCTTGCAGCGCCCCGCGAAGAGTGCCCCCAACGACTACTGTGACCAGGGTAGCTAAAAAGCCCCGTCCCAAATTAGCTACCCTGCCGGGTTGCTGCTGCTAGGCGAGGGCGTCCATGATGGTGCAGGCGACGCCGTCGTGGTCGTTGTCGTATTCGGTGATGGCGTCGGCGGCCTCGCGATCTTCGGGCTCGGCGTTGATCATGGCCATGCCATGGCCCGCTGCCTGCAGCATGGGGATGTCGTTGATGTTGTCGCCGAACGCCCAGGCGTCGGCGAGACGCTCGCCCAGGTGCTCGCATAGCCACGTGAGGGCCGTTCCCTTGGTGGCGCCCTCGCCCATGACTTCGATATTCATGGCGTACGAACGCGTGACCTCAATGCCTCCGAGCGTGTCGAGCGCCGCCGCGATGGCGTCGCGATCGGCCGGGTCGTGCCAGTACATGGCGATGCGTTCGAGCGTCTCGACCTCGTCGATCTTGCTGTCGATATCCATGTCGATCGGTGTTCGTGTGCGCTTGAGCGAAGCTGCGATGTGGGGGTCGCCGCCGCAGAACTCATCCAGGCGCGTGTAGAGCGAGCGGGGGAGGAAGCACTGCCCGTCCGCGAAGATATCGAAGGTCACATCGTGGCCGGCGGCGATGCGGCGGATGCGATGGGCAATGCCGCAATCGAGCGGTCGGCTCAAGATGCACGTGGCGCGCGAGGCGTCGGTGGGCGTATCCTCGTCGAGCTGCCAGACGCTGGCGCCGTTGGCACAGACCGCGTAGTGCACGGCGGGATGGGCGAGAATGGGCTCAAAGATGCCCGACAGTGGACGTCCCGTGCAGGGAACAAACTCGATGCCACGACGTGCGAGCTCGTCGAGCATCGCCCAGGTGGCATCGCTCATCTGCTTATCGCTCGTCAACAGCGTTCCATCCATATCGGAAAACACAATCATTTGATGCAGCCCTTTCTGCTGGCATAAAAAGCGTGGCCGAGGGCGGTGATTCCCTGGCCACGCTCGAGTTCTATAACGGTCCGCGTCCTAGCGGTCGGCGAGCGGCTTGTACTCCAGCGGCTCGATCACCGGACGATAGGCCGGGCGAATAATACGGTGCGCGCAGAAGAGCTCTTCCATGCGGTGTGCCGACCAGCCGGCCATGCGGGCGACGGCGAATAGCGGCGTAAAGAGCGTCTCGGGCACGCCGAGCATCTTGTAGATAAAGCCCGTGTACAGGTCGATGTTGGCGCAGATGGGCTTGGTCATGCCGTGGTCGCGCATGACCTGGGGTGCCAGGCGCTCGATGCGCTCGATGAGTGCGAACTCATCGCCCAGGTTCTTCTTGGCGGCAAGTGTGTGCGCGTAACGGCGGCAGACCTCGGCGCGCGGGTCGCTGAGCGTATAGACGGCGTGGCCCATGCCGTAGATGAGGCCCGTGCCGTCGAAGGCCTGCCTGTCGAGGATCTTGCCCAGGTAGGCCGCGACCTCGTCCTCGTCCTCCCAGTTGGAGACATGCGCGCGGATGTCCTCGTGCATAGACACGACCTTGGCATTGGCGCCGCCGTGGCGCGGGCCCTTGAGCGAGCCGATAGCCGCGGCGTAGGCGGAATACGGGTCGGTGGCCGAAGACGACAGCACGCGGCAAGCGAAGGTGGAGTTGTTGCCGCCGCCGTGCTCGGCATGCAGCATGAGCATAACGTCGAGCAGCATCGCCTCATCGCGGGTGAACGCCATGCCGCCGCGCAGGACCTGTAGGATGGTCTCGGCGGTGGAGAGACCGGGCGTAGGGTGCGGCACGTGAACCTCGGAGCCGCGAAGCTTGGCGACCGAGGCCATGTGTGCGAAGGCGGCGATGCGCGGGAGACGTGCGAGCATGGAAATGGCGACGTCGATTTCGTGCTCAGGCGTGATCACGTCTGGTTCGGCATCGAAGGCGTAGAGCAGCAGTACGGCGCGCTGGAGCACGTTCATGATGCTCGACGACACCGTGGTCATAGGGAACTCTTTAACGTACTCGTCGCTCAGATGTCTAAAGGCGCCCAGGCGCTCGCAAAAGCCGTCGAGCTCTTCCTTGTTGGGCAGCGAGCCCGTGATAAGCAGATAGGCGACTTCTTCGTAGCCGTAGCGATTCTCGGCCTGGGCATTGTTGACCAGATCCTCGATGCTGTAGCCGCGAAGCGTGAGCTTGCCCTGATCGGGCACGACCTTTCCGTCGACCTTGTTGTAGCCGTGCACATCCGAGATACGAGTGAGGCCCGCGACCACGCCCGAGCCGTCGGCATTGCGCAGGCCGCGCTTGACATTGTGCTCTTCGAACAAGCCCTCGTCATAAGGGTCGGTCGGCAGGCCGTGGTAGAGGCTTTCGCTCTCAGACGAAATCTGGCGGCTTGCTTCGTAATCCAGAACCAGTCGGCTCAAGTGGTCATCGAAGCGGTAATAGATTTTCTTGGCGTCGTAGGCCATGCGCGCTCCTCTCCGGGCCGCATCGGGGTGGCTTGCATGGGCATGCGCGCGTCAGGCTATCCCCAGCGGCTTGTTCGCTACAGGCGGTACATAAAGTTAAAGACGTCCTCGCGCTGGATGGACACGTTGACGCCCGAAAGCTCGCCGGCCTCGGCCAGGGCCTTCTGCAGCTCAGCGAAGTCGAGCTTGGACTCGGCGGTATCGGCCAGCATGGTCATGGTGAAGATGTCCTCGATAATGGACTGCGTGATGTCGCGGATGTCGACGTTGGCCTCGCCCAGGACGCGGGTGACGCCGGCGACGATGCCGGGGCGGTTCTTGCCAAGGACGGTGATGACGATACGGGAGGACGAGATCTCGGCCATGGGAAACCCTTTCGCGTGATTGCGGCGCGCGCGGGGCGCTCCGCTACGGTACAGTGTTCATCATTGTACCTGTCTGGCGCAAAAAAGGAGCGCTCGCTGCGGCGTTACATGCCTGCAACATGAGCGTAAGGGGGAAGGCCGTACGGGGAAGAGCCGTCTGGCGCGTGTCCGGCTCGTGTTGGGATGATTTCCGATCTCAGCCGAACACATTGAGCGGACAGGCCGTTCCCGCAGTCAGCCGAACGCCTCCGACGGCTGATTCCGAACTGGAAGCGGAGGGCATCCCCGCCCTTCGGTAGGGGATACCGCTCCGCGGCGCATACCGCGGGCGGCGCCCCTATCGGACCACCGTGACCTCAGTTGGGATGGGCCCAGCACTGCCGCGTACTCGGTGAGCTAGAGCCAACTGTTCGTCTTCACGTCGCGTATGGCGATATTTCGGTCGTCCGGCTCGGTGATGCCGTAGCCGAACGCCTGGAGCGTCTCGATGGACTCCTGGATCCTCTGTTGGAACATGGGACCCGGATCGACCCTCGGCCCGAGGTGCCCGCGCCAAAGGCACGGCGTAGCGCGCAGCATGTTATGGATTTTGGAGATGGGCTCGATGTCGGCGTAGACGTTGAGCGTCGCCATGGCGTCCTTGTGGCCGAGGATCGATTGGAGCGCCTTGATATCGCCGCCTTGGCGGATCCACTGCGTTGCGAACGTGTGGCGAAGGCCGTGGAACGTGATCAGCTCGTCGTTGGTGCCCATGAGGCCGTTGGTCTCCGAGAACGTCTTGAACGCCCTGCGGATATAGCTTGTCGTCGCGAAGGTCGCGCCCGGCTCCGACAGGATGTAGCAGTCCCCGATCTCGACCGCCCCGGTAAGGCTGCGCAAGCGCAGCTTTCCGCAGTCGATCTCGTGGGTCTCCTTCAGGAAGGGGAGTAGGCCGACCGGGTCGATGGGGATACCCCTGGCGTCATGGGTCTTGGTGTCCTTGATGAACGAACCCATTCCCTTCGCGTACGCCACCGAGTGTCTGATCGAGATCAGGCCCGTCTCGAAATCCACATCGCACCACCGAAGGCCGCAGACCTCGCCGATTCGCATCCCCGTGTGCAGGGCGAGTACGACCGCCTTCTAATCCTCGGCGGACCAATCGAGTCCGAACTCCTTTCGGGCATCCTCTTCGCTCATGACTTCGAGAAGGTCTCCGGGTTGGCAACGAAGGGCGAGGCATAGCTGCTCGAGTGTGTTGAAGCGAATGCCGCGAATATGCCCTTTTTTAATACGGGACAGGTTCACGGGCGTGGTTCCAATCCTTTCGGCAAGTTCGTTCGAGGAAATCTTTCGCTCGGCCATGATCTTGTCGAGGCGAACAATTACGGGCATGGCGTTTCCTTACGCAATCTCGTCGGAGTCGAGGTACAGCTCTCGGGCGTACAAGAAGAGCTGGGAAAGCATGAACAGGACGATGCCGAGAACCAGAGAGGTCCAATCGAATGATGAAGCGATCTCTTGGGCGCCGACGGCCCCCTCGCCGCCAAACATCGAAACGGAGGTTTTGAGTGAGCCGGCGTAGAGGCTGGTGGCAGCTTGAACAACGAAGAGAATGCCGAGCACCTTCAAGCATGTCGCAGACCCTTTCTTGAAGGGGTCTCCGCTCTTGATCGTCCACACGAGAACGGCGCTGAGGATGGTCGTAGCGATACCGATGACGGCAGGGACCAATGTCGAGATCGCAAGGGCTGGATACGCGGGGGAGTCTGCAATTACAGGGTTGTCGAGCACTTCGATTGCTGGCTTTAAGGAGAACGCCACTTGTGCGATGGCGGTGGCGCAAAGGGTCGCAGAGGCTATCGCACATGCGATGCGGAAGGAATGAAGCCGGGGAGTGCGATTGTCGGAACTCATAATAACCTCCGAAGAATTTAAAGAACTCAGATTACTTTTTAACAGTTTATGTTAAATTGACTTTGCCGGCAAGTAATAAGGGCCGAGCATTTTGTTCGGCCCCTCTGTTCCGACTGGATGAGGTTAAGGTTGGCGATGAATATGCTCAAAATCTCGAAGGCGATCTTTAGGTCGCTTCTCTCCTCCAGGTCGCTCTGTGTTGTCGTTGTTGCGTTGATGGTTCTTTGTGCTCTGCCCGTCTTCAGGAGCGCGGCTGGCATCGACGGACGGGTCGAATACCTCGAGTCGGGAATAACCCGTGTTGAGCAGGAATTGTCAGCATCCTATGCGGATGCGCTTGTGAATGCGGGGGAGGACGGTGTCTATACCTCTTCATCAAGCATGCCCGCGCTTCTGTACCCTCTTGCCGCGGGACGTCTTATCTTGGCACCGCTCTCTCCCCTACTTCCGTTTCTGCAGATATCGGATGGAGAGTACACCTATTATGACGGATCGAAGGAGTACTTGCTATGGGTCGCAACGGCCGTTGCCGTCTCGTTCCTTGCCGCGCGTCTTAACAAACGTGAAAAGCTCATCATCCAGGCACCGATGGGCGAGCTGGGTAGACTTGTTGCATCGAGCGTATGGGCGAGTGTTTTTGCAATGCTTGCCGTCCTCGCCATCAATCTTCCAGGGATAATCGCCGCGCTTGTGAAGAATGGCCCGGGCTCGCCGTTCTATCCGATAGGCTACATTCAATATGCGACTCCGGTTATCAAACCGGCTTGGCTGGTGTTCGCGCAGACGGCCATCTTGCAATTCTTGGTGGCAGCGTTCATCTCGCTTGTCGTTCACCTTGCCGTGAAGATTGCCAATAACCCTACGCTTGGAATCGTGTTCGTATGTGCCCTGATGGGGGTGACGATGGTTCCCGGGTATTACGGAAGATCCATCGCTTTACGTGAGTTCGCCCTGTTGAATCCCCTTACGTATGCGAACACTGAGTTGACCGTCGGCGCCTATAGCCCGTACCCGACAACGCAGATAGTGAATCTGCCTGGACTTTGCTTCGAGCGTGGCGCGATTGCCCTCGTATGCGCAATCGGGATCGAGGTGCTGGCAATTAGCCTGCTTTGCGTTGCTGGAAAGAGCGGCTGCGCGTGCCCGATATCCCCGATTTGTCTTGAGAGAGGTTCCTTCACTGCATCGAGAACGGCAACTCGTTCGAGCGCTTGTGCCTCCGCCGTTGCATACGTAAGAACGATGGGGAAACTGCTCCTGCGTTCTCCTACCCTCGCCGTATGCGCGATTGCAATGTCGACGACGATGCTGGCCCCGGCTCTGGTCGAGATGTTTCCTGACGCTGATAACGTTTCCGCTGTTCGGTATAGGGATGGGGAGCTCCGTTCAATAGATCGGTATCTAGAGCAGAACGCTGCGAATATGGACGTCGAGGGCAAAGCGGCCCTGGAAGACATGCGGGATGCTCTTTCGGGTTTCGTGTACGCGCCTATGCCTGCGGAGGGGTTTCGAAGCCTTGCGACGTACGAGCGCGCTCGAGGTGAGCTGGGCGCGGCAGATGCGACTCTCCTGCAATCGATCGGAATCGAGCCGGAGACTCCTTCTCGTGCGGAGGCGCGCGCCCTTCTGCTTGAGTCGATCGCGAGCTTGCCGGACCCCAAGGTTTACGAGTTAAGTACGAAGATGCCCCCATTAATCCTCCTTTCGTATCTCCAGGCAGCGCTTCCCTCCTTATTTTTGCTGTTGCCCGTGGTTGTCACATCGCTCGCGTGCACCCACCTGCAGTGTCGTTCCCTTCTGGTTCTCCAGATCCCCGCAACAGCGCATGTGCGTTTTCTGACGGCTGTTGCGCTGGCTCTCCTGCTTGGCTTGGTGCTGCTTTTGGTGTCGATGGTTCCCGCTGTCGTTGTGTCCGTGATTAAGAACGGTGCGGGTGGATCGGAGTATCCCGTCGCTCTCATTCGGGCGGGAGCTTCGACAACGTCCACGGTGGGGGAGGCGGTGTTGTGCAGTATTCCGTTGCTGGTCATGGCATACGGCGTGATTTCCGTCGTCGCTGCGTTGACAGCAGCGATTAGCCGCAACCCCGTTGTCACCGGAGTGGTTTGCGCGGTTCTCCTGGTGTTGGGTTCGTTGAGCGCTCATGTTGAAAGTGCGGGCATGGGCGTCGCGCTGCTGGCTCCATTCGCCTCGTTTGATCCCGCTTCCCAGGTGGGGACGATTGGGTTCCTTGGGCGAGGGACGAACGCGATGCCTTTTGGAGAGGTCGTCGGCGCATCGGGCGCTCTGCTGGTGGTTTTGGGCGCCGTATCTCCGTTGGTGGCGCGCCTGGGTGTTCCAAAGATCGAAAGGGGACGGTCTCGATGATTGGCCTTCAAACGCTGACGATCTCTTATGGAAAGAAGGTGCTCGTAGATTCGGTGGACGCTGAGTTTGCCCCGGGTACGGTCTACGGTCTCGTCGCTCCGAACGGGCATGGAAAGACGACGTTGCTGCGTGCGATGGCAGGTTTGCCGGGTCCTCGCGTGGACGGGAGCATCGTTCTGGATGAGGTGCAGGGTACGGGTGCGAGAGAGGTCCGTTCTATGATCTTCTATGCACCTGGTGAGGGGACGCTGCTGTATCCCGGATTGCGTGCGGAAGATCACCTCAAGATGGTTTGCGATATGTGGCCGCATGCTCGCGATATCGAAGAGATAGTGGAACAAACGCAGATAGGCGAGTTCGCGAAGATGAGGATCCGCACTCTGAGCCAGGGCATGAAGCAGCAGCTTACCCTGGCGATTGCGTATGCGACGGGCGCGCGGTACCTTCTATTAGATGAGCCAATGAACGCGCTCGACCCCAGCAGGGTGGACTTGCATTCCGAGATTCTCAGGAAGCTGGCCGATTCTGGTACGTGCATCATCATGTCATCCCACATCTTGGATTCGGTCGATAGGCTGTGCGATGAGATTCTGTTTTTGAAGGATGGGAGGCTCATTAGAAGCATTCCGCAAGATGATGCTGCGCCGAAGTCTCCTGGATCCCATTTCGCAAAGCCTGCCGGACGCGCCGAGGGTGCGCTAAGCACGTATCGGCGACTCTACGAAAAGGGCGGGTAGAAATGCAAGTTAAAAATCTATGTGGCCAATGTGATACCGTTGAACCCGCGTATCGATACCGTTCAGCCATTCGCCTCGCCCCCATCTTACGCATCTTCATCCGGTCTGTTACTTTTAATCTAACAATTCTTTGAGGAACGTAGGTGCTTCCAAATGTACTGTCGACTTCTTCTCAAACTAATCCTAAGAGACAAGGCCGTATGGATCTCTACGCTCGTTCTCGCTGCAGCCTTCTCCATCCCCATTGCGTTCAATTCACCCATCTACGGGCCCTTCTTTATGAAGCAGGGCATGCAGGGCTTTGTCGACGCATTCAATACGCGCGCACCCCAGGCCAGCGGCACAGACCTATCGCCAGAGCAGCAAGCTGACGCGGAGCTTGCAAGATACGCGAACGCCGCCCTCGCCGCTCAAACCGACGCCGCCTTTCTCGATTCTGCCGAGAGCTACTACGCGCTCATGGGCGAAGGCTTCCAATCCGGGTCCATCGTGGGAGACCGAGAGACCAATGACGCAGACCTCGCGTATTGCCGTGCCCTGAGCAGCTCCGGCATCACGGATATCCCGGCCTCCGCAAACGACCTGCCATTCCTTTCCTTCCTGCCTTACGCCATTGCCACGGCGCCGTCTTTCCTTCCCTTCATCCCCTTCCTTCTCTCGTCGATACTCGTGCTCGGCGCCACAAGGCCCGGGACCCTGGCGGCAAAGGCGCCCGCACCCAAATTCCGTCGCCTTATCCAGATCGTGTTTTCGATAATCGTCGCGGGGACCGCGATGCTCCTCGCCGGCCTCGCACCCGGGGGCATTTACGCCTTGGCCCTAAACGGATTCGGGCAAATTGGGTACCCGATCGCCTTCTTCCATGACGGCGCGCTTGCCACCACGACCGCGGGAGACGTCTTCACGACCCTGCTTCTCGCGCTGCTCGCGGGCGGGACCTTGATATCCGTTTGCTCCGTCGTCCTATCGACCGCAACGAGGCGCGTCTTCGCAGGCCCCCTTGCCTCAGCGCTGCTTGTCGCGGCCCCGGCGTTCCCGTTACTGTCCGATTCGGCGCTGGAGCATAATGCCGTGCTCGGGCTTCTGCCGCTGGCCGTGTTCTCGCCTATCGAGGCAACGGGTTACGTGGGATGCTTCCCGACGGAATTCATTGGCTCCGGTTCGGGCAGCGCATCGATGCTTGCCGTGGCCCTGATATACGTCGCGGTCCTTTTTGCGGTCGGCGCCGTTGCGGCACGTTCGCCCAAACAGGCTGGACCCGCTAAAAAGCACCATGGGCTCGAGCTTCTAGACGCGAGCGTGGGATACGGGAGTACGACGATACTTTCAATCGGGTCGCTTTTCCTGAGCCCGGGAACGGCAGCGGGCCTCGTTGCTCCCAACGGCTCGGGGAAAACCACCCTTCTTGAAGCGCTGTCGGGCCAATTTCCCACCCGCATCCGCTCGGGAAGCCTGGCGGCAGACGGAATCTGCCAACGCCGATCAGCCGAATTCGCGGAACTCGTCTACCTGAGCTCTTCGGGCAGTGCGGATCTCTACCCCACGCTATCGGCCATCGAGCACCTTGCTTTCGTTAGGGAGGCGTGGAAATCGGCCGCCGACATCGACTCGCTCTGCGACTCCCTCGGAATCTCCCCATATCTCGACAAGCCGACCCGTAAACTCTCGACAGGAATGAAGCAGCAGGTAAAGCTTGCCATGGCGATAGCGACCGATTGCCCGTACCTCATCCTCGATGAACCGCTGAACGGCCTCGATCCGGGTAAGCGGAAAACCTCCTGCGACGCGATGCGCAGCGAGGTGGCGCGGGGACGCAGCGTGCTCATTTCAAGCCATCTGCTCGACGACCTGGCAGACCTCACCAACTCGTTCTACTTCATCGAGGCCGGCACGCTCGTGGAAAAGATCAAGTCGTCCTCGCAGACGCTCAAGCAGGAATACCTCGATACATACGAGGGAGGTGAATGACATGAAACTATTTGAACAGCTGAAGTCCAATGCGTCCGCATGGCTGTCTACGCCATCCTCGTGGCAACGGCTTTATGCGGAATCGCGGCACCCGTCTATGCGCTCAACGGGGAGAAAGGCGATGTCGAACCCGCGTACATGGCTTCGACGGTTAAGGACCGGTACAAAGCCTTCTCTGGAGACACGTTTTACGTAGCAGAGTACGACACGACCTACCGTCAGCTTCGCTACAACAAGGGCTACGACTATCTAGGCGCAGAGGCAATCAGCTATACGTCGGGTTGGTACGGCCCCAACTATGGACACATAACCCAGTTCAAGTGTAACTACCGTGTGTACAACTAAAGCAACCCGGCCGGGACGAGGGGTGACGCAAAAGCGTCGCCCCTCGTTTTTAACCATGTCAACTGAACCTAGTTCAGTTTGGTTGATTTCCGATCTCAGCCGAACACATTGAGCGGAAAGGCCGTTCCCGCAGTCAGTCGAACGTCCCCGGGGCCCTTCTCAGACCCCGGGGACGGCATTTTCCCAGTTGAAGGAACGGTGGAGATGTGTTTCGATGGGTCAGATTCGTGTCGTTCCGAAAAGACCGTGAACCTTTTGTGGGACGTGCGGTGCCGTGGTAACATAACCGAGTTTGTTGTCTTGGTCGGAAACCAAGACGCCTTATGCGCTGATCGGTAACCAGCGCCTGACCAATAAGGAGTCCTACCATGAAGCAGGGTATCCATCCCCAGTATGTCGAGTGCACGGTGACGTGCTCCTGCGGCAACACCTTCAAGACGCACGCTACCGTGTCCGAGATGAAGGTCGAGCTTTGCAACGAGTGCCACCCGTTCTACACTGGCCAGCAGAAGTTCGTCGACACCGGTGGACGCGTCCAGCGCTTCGCCGACAAGTTCGGTGGCGCCGCTGCCGCCCAGCTCAAGAAGGCTGAGGAGGCCAAGGCTGCCAAGGCCGCCAAGGCTGCTGAGGCCGAGGCCGCTCGCAAGGCCGCCGCTGAGGCTAAGGCTGCCGAGAAGGCTAAGCGTGCCGCTAAGTTCGCCGAGGAGGCTGCCAAGCAGGCCGCCGAGGCTCCCGCAGAGGCTCCCGTCGAGGAGGCCGCTGCCGAGGCCGAGACCACCGAGGCTGCTGAGTAAATAGCTCGCCGCGGAATCGCTCGCATTCATGGCTAAGGGGCCGCGCATCCGTTTGGGTGCGCGGCCCTTTTCTTTTTATTGGTGCAGGCTAACCCGTTCCCATTGCACCAGATTGGTGCGAAGGGGACGGGTTGGTTTGCACCAAATGGCAGAGTGACGGCGTTTTCCCAGATAAAACCTGCCAAAATAAACCAGTCCCTTTTTGGCAGGTCGGTCGGGTCGTAGTTATTACGTGGCGGTCGAGGTCGACCGTATAGGCCGCGCCTTGTTTGGCTAAAGTACAATCATCTGTGTTTAACTCGCCCGCAGCTGCACGGCGTGGGCGATGGCCAAAAAGGAAAACCACATGGGATTCATGTCAAAGCTGCTGTCCTTTGGATCCGATAAGGACCTTAAGCGCTACTACAAGATCGTCGACCAGATCAACGGTCTTGAGCCCCAGTTTGAGAAGATGACCGAGGAGGAACTCCGCGCCCAGACCGATAAGTTTCGCGAGCGTTACGCCAACGGCGAGTCGCTCGACGACATGCTTCCCGAGGCCTTTGCCACCGTGCGCGAGGCTTCCAAGCGCATCACGGGCATGCGCCACTTTGACGTACAGCTCATCGGCGCCATGGCGCTTCATGAGGGTCATATTGCCGAGATGAAGACCGGCGAGGGTAAGACGCTCGTCTCCACCTTGTCCGGCTACCTCAACGCTATCGCCGGCAAGGGCGTGCATGTCGTTACCGTCAACGATTACCTGGCAAAGCGCGACTCCGAGTGGATGGGCCGCATCTACAAGTACCTGGGCATGACCGTCGGTCTGCTCCAGAACAACATGCCGCTCGAGCTCAAGCGTCCGGCCTACCAGGCAGACGTCACCTATGGCACCAACTCCGAGTTCGGTTTCGACTACCTGCGCGACAACATGGTCACCCGTCCCGAGCAGCGCGTGCAGCGCGGTCACAACTACGCCATCGTCGACGAGGTCGACTCCATCTTGATCGATGAGGCCAGGACGCCGCTCATTATCTCGGGCGCCGGCACTAAGTCCGCCAGCACATACAAGGACTTCGCGCGCGCCGTGCGCGGCCTGGAACGCGGTGAGGACGTGTCGCACGACATGCTCACCGCCACCGAGGACGTTGAACCCACGGGCGACTACGTCATGGACGAGGCCAAGCACACCATCGCCGCCACCGAGCGCGGCCTTAAGAAGATCGAGCGCCGCCTGGGTATCGATGACATCTATGCCGATCTCTCCGGCCAGCTGGTCAACCACCTGCAGCAAGCGCTGAAGGCCCAGTACATGTTCCACCGCGATAAGCAGTACGTGGTCACCAACGGCGAGGTCAAGATCGTCGACGAGTTCACCGGCCGCATCATGGAGGGCCGTCGTTATTCCGAGGGCCTGCACCAGGCCATCGAGGCCAAAGAGGGCGTTCTCGTACGCGAGGAGAACCAGACACTCGCCACCATCACCCTGCAGAACTACTTCCGCCTGTATGACAAGCTCTCCGGCATGACCGGCACGGCACTTACCGAGGATGCCGAGTTCCGCGAGATCTACAAGCTGCCCGTCGAGGTCATCCCCTCCAACAAGCCCGTGCAGCGCGTGGATCACGAGGACCTGGTGTACCGCACCATTCAGGCCAAGTACAACGCCGTCGCCGACGATGTCGAGCGACGTCACGCCAAGGGCCAGCCGGTCCTGGTGGGCACCGTCTCCATCGAGAGCTCCGAGAAGCTGTCCGCCGCCCTTACCAAGCGCGGCATCGCACACGAGGTCCTCAACGCCAAGCACCACGAGCGCGAGGCCCACATCGTGGCCCAGGCCGGACGTTACGGCGCCGTGACCATCGCCACCAACATGGCCGGTCGTGGTACCGACATCTTGCTGGGCGGCAACCCCGACGAGCTGGTGCGCGAGCGCCTTGAGTACGAGGGCCTGACCATGGAGGACGTGACGCCCGAGCAGCTCGAGCAGTTTAACGCCGAGGCCAAGGAGACTTGCAAGGCCGAGCGCGAGCGCGTGCTTGCCGCCGGCGGCCTGACCGTTATCGGTACCGAGCGCCATGAGTCCCGCCGTATCGACAACCAGCTGCGCGGCCGCTCCGGTCGTCAGGGCGATCCGGGCGAGACCCAGTTCTACCTGTCGCTCGAGGACGACCTCATGCGCCTGTTCGGCGGCGACAAGATGGACCGCGTCTCCAAGATGATGGTCACGGCCGACATGGGCGACGACATGCCCATCCAACACAAGATCATCTCCAAGGCCGTCGAGAGCGCCCAGCACAAGGTCGAGAGCATCAACTTCTCCATGCGTAAGAGCGTTCTTGAGTACGACGACGTTATGAACAAGCAGCGCCAGGTCATCTACGCCGAGCGCAATAAGATTCTGGACGGCAAGGACCTGACCGACCACATCACCGAGGTCATGCACGATACCGTCTACCGTTGCGTGCAGGAGTTCTGCACCAAGGACAGCCACGATGGTGAGCGCGACCTGGAGGGCCTGCGCAAGTGGGTTGTGGAGCTCACCGGCCACATCGATACGCCGAAGTTCCCCGACGAGGATTATGAGGCCCTGGCTGCCGATGTCCTGGCTTACGTAGAGAAGTGCTACAACATGAAGGCCGAGCGCTTGGGCGAGGACCTGATGCGCGAGCTCAACACCCAGGTCATGCTGCGCGTCATCGATACCCGTTGGATGAACTACCTGCAGGAGATGGACTACCTCAAGACCGGCATCGGCCTGCGCGGCTTTGGCCAGCGCGACCCGCTGGTTGAGTACAAGACCGAGGCCTACGGCGCGTTCCAGATACTCGTCGATACCATGTATGAGGATTACCTGCGCACGGTTCTGCGCATCGAGATCAAGGCCGCCCCGCGCGCCGTGGAGCACAAGGAGGAGCCCGCGCTCGAGGGCGCGCGCTTCTCCGGCCCTGCCGAGGTCGATGGTGACAACGGCGACTCGGTGCTGCGCAAGCAGGCGCAGGTGCAGGCCCGCACGGCTGTCCAGGGTGGTCCGGCTGCCGTCAACAACGGTGGCAAGGTGACCACCTATCGCAAGTCCGAGAGCGACGATCCGTACGTCAACGTGGGCCGCAACGACCCGTGCCCCTGCGGTAGCGGCAAGAAGTTTAAGTACTGCCACGGCAGGAATCGTTAATGGCTGAGGCTTTAGAGGTAACGCCCGCCGAGCTGGACGCGTTTGCGGACCGGCTCGGTGAGGTCGAGTCGTATCTCCACCTGGACGAGAAGCGAACCCGCGTGTCCGAGCTCGAGGCCAAAAGTGTTGCCCCTGGCTTTTGGGATGACGCCGACGCCGCCCGTGCCACCATGGAGGAGATTGCGCGCACCAAGGAAGATATCGCTGCCGTGGACACCGCGCGCGGCGAGCTTTCCGATGCCCGCGCCGCGCTGGAGCTTGCCGAGGAGATGGGGGATGACCCCGACGCCGCCGCCCTTCGCGAGGAGGCTGCAGCCACGGCTGAACGCCTGGCCCGCGCTATCGACGAGCTCGAGCTTTCGAGCTGGTTTACCGGTGAGTTCGATCACGGCGATGCCATTGTGACCATCAAGCCCGGACAGGGTGGTCTGGAGGCGCAGGACTGGACCTTCATGCTCTTTAAGATGTACATGAAGTACTGCCAGCGTCGCGGCTGGAAGGTCACCATCAACGACTGTCCCGCGGCCGAGGTCATCGGCATCGATCGCGCGACCTTTACCGTCGAAGGCAAGGATGCCTTTGGCATGCTGCGTGCCGAGGCCGGTGTGCACCGTCTGGTACGTATTAGCCCCACCGATGATAAGAAGCGCCGTCAGACTACATTTGCCGGCGTCGAGGTCATTCCCGTACTGCCCGATGATATCGACATCGAGATCAACCCCGACGACATCCGCGTGGACGTGTACCACGCGAGCGGCCCGGGCGGTCAGGGCGTCAACACCACCGACTCTGCTGTGCGCGTAACGCATTTTCCCAGCGGCATTGTGGTTACCTGCCAAAACGAGCGCAGCCAGATTCAGAACAAGGCTGCGTGCATGCAGATCCTCAAGGCTCGCCTGTACGAGATTGAGCTCGAGAAGCGCGCCGAGGCTCTGGATGAGATCCGCGGACCCAAGACCACGATTGGTTTTGGCAACCAGATTCGCAGCTACGTGCTCTACCCGTACCAGATGGTCAAGGACCTACGCACGGGCGTGGAGACCAGCAATGTCGAGGCAGTTCTTGACGATGGCGACCTGGACCCGTTTGTTATTGGCTATCATCGCTGGGCGACCGGCAACGCCGATGCAGAAGGCTCGGAGGTCTAAAACATCGTGGCTTCAAGCCGATGCCAAGTCCAACGGTTGGACGGGTTTGTATCCAGAACAAACCCTGCGCAGGGGTGGTTTTTGTCCGGCGAATCGGTAGAATCGAATACAAGAAGAAGTTCAAAGCGCATCCGTTTGGGTGCGCTTTTTTGAGGGAGGCAGCATGGCATATCGTCTGGACATCAAGCGCATTCTTTCGATGAACTTCTTTCACGACCTGCCCCAGATCATGTTGGGGTGTGCCTTGGCCGCCATCGCGACCGACCTGTTTTTGATTCCCAACGGTCTTGCCGCCGGTGGCGTTACGGGCCTTGCGACTATTATCCAGGCGGTCGGCGCGGCGCGAGGCGTGTCGCTTCCCGTCGGTATCCAGACCATCGTGATGAATGCCTTGCTGCTGCTGGTCGTTATGCGCGAGGGCGGCATGTTCTACGTGGTGCAGACCGCGACGGGCTTTGTGCTTCTGGGCTTCTTTACCGATCTGTTCGCCCCGTTTGTAGCACCTCTGGCGGATGCGGACCTGATGCTTCCCGCTATGTGGGGCGGCATTATTACGGGCATCGGTTACGGCATGGTGTTGCGCGCCGGCGCCAACACCGGCGGCTCGGACACGATTGGCCAAATCATCTCGCGTAACACCTCGCTGCCGGTGGGCTCGACCGTCATGGCGATCGATGTTGCCGTATGCGCGCTGTCGGCTCCGGTCTTTTCAATCGAAAACGCACTATATGCAGGCCTTTCGATGGTCATTAGCGGCTACGTGATCGATGCCGTGGTCGATGGTGGCAACAAACGCCGTATGGTCCTCATCATCTCGGACAAGTTCCCTGATATCGCTGCCGATATCATGTATGGCCTGGGTCGTGGTTGTACCAAGTTTAAGGCGACTGGCATGTATTCGGGTGCCGAGAAGCCGGTGATTATGGTCATCGTGAGCCGTCGAGAGCTCAATACCCTCAAGACGATCGTGCGCGAGCGCGATCCTCACGCCATTGTGACGGTCGCTGACGTTACGGAAGCCTTCGGCGAGGGATTCAAGGACATTAGCGCGTAGGGGCGACCGCGTTCCATCCAAAAGACGTTCACATTGATAAACCGTTTCATCAGCGGTTCTGCCTGCTTAATTGTTCAAATAATGATAAAAACTCTGGTAAAGCCATCAGTTTCCAGCATAATGAATGACGTACGTGCATTGCGGCTGTGTTGGGATTACCTTCGGTGCCGTGCGCATTTTGTCTAATGAGGATGAAAGGAAGGCACAATGAGCGACGAAGAGCTCAAAAAGGTTGCCAACGAGGTAAGGAAGGGCATCGTCACCGGCGTGCACGCTGCCAAGTCCGGCCATCCGGGCGGTTCGCTCGGCGCTGCCGATATCATGACCTATCTGTATTTTGAGGAAATGAACGTCGACCCGGCCGATCCCCGCAAGGCCGACCGCGATCGTTTTGTGCTCTCCAAGGGCCATTGCGCTCCGGGCCTGTACGCCGTGCTCGCCGAGCGTGGGTTCTTCCCCAAGGAGGATCTCGAGACGCTGCGCCACATCGGCAGTCACCTGCAGGGTCATCCCAACATGAACGACACCCCGGGCGTTGACATGTCCACCGGTTCGCTCGGCCAGGGCATTTCCGCCGCCGTGGGCATGGCGGTTGCCGCCAAGCACTGGGGCGATACTTACCGCACGTACGCCCTGCTGGGCGATGGCGAGAGCGAGGAGGGCCAGGTCTGGGAGGCCGCCATGTTTGCCGGCAACCAGCAGCTCGATAACCTCTGCGTGATCGTCGACCACAACGGCCTGCAGATCGACGGCCCCGTCGAGGAGGTCAACGACCCCATGCCGCTCGCCGACAAGTTCCGCGCCTTTAAGTTCCACGTGGTGGAGCTCGCCGACGGCAACGACTTCGACCAGATCCGCGCCGCCTTTGCCGAGGCTCGCGCCACCAAGGGGCAGCCGACCGCCATTATCGCCGAGACCATGAAGGGCAAGGGCGTTTCCTTTATGGAGAACCAGGTTGGTTGGCACGGCAAGGCCCCCAACGATGAACAGTTTGAGCAGGCCATGGCAGAGCTCACGGCCGCCGGAGAGGAGCTCTAGGATGGCAGACGTCAAGAAAATCGCCACGCGCGTAAGCTACGGCGAGGCCCTCGTCGAGCTCGCCAACGAGCACGATGACTTTGTGGTCCTCGACGCCGACCTGGCCGCCGCCACGCAGACCGGCAAATTTAAGGCCGCTTGCCCCGACCGCTTTTTCGACGTGGGTATCGCCGAGAGCAACCTGATGGGTGTTGCCGCCGGTATCGCGACCACCGGTCGTGTTGCCTTCGCGAGCACCTTTGCCATGTTCGCTGCCGGTCGCGCCTTTGAGCAGGTCCGTAACTCCATCGGCTACCCGCACCTTAACGTTAAGATCGGTGCCACGCACGCCGGTATTTCGGTGGGCGAGGATGGCGCCACGCACCAGTGCTGCGAGGATATCGCCCTGATGCGCGTCATCCCCGGCATGACCGTGATTGTTCCCGCCGACGACGTGGAGGCCCGCGCCGTGACGCGCGCCGCCTACGAGTGCGACGGTCCGGTGTACATGCGCTTCGCCCGTTTGGCCTCGCCGGTTATCAACGACCCCGAGACCTACAAGTTCGAGTTGGGTAAGGGCATTGTCATGCGCGAGGGCGCCGATGTGACCATCATCGCCTGCGGCCTGATGGTCGGCGAGGCTCTCGAGGCCGCCGAGCAGCTCGCTGCCGAGGGCATCGACGCCGAGGTCATCAACATGCACACCATCAAGCCCATCGACGCCGACCTGATCGTCAAGAGCGCCACCAAGACCGGCCACGTCGTGACCGTCGAGGAGCACTCCGTGATCGGCGGCCTGGGCAGCGCCGTTGCCGACGTCCTGTGCGAGCAGTGCCCGACGCCGCTCAAGAAGATCGGCGTCAACGACACCTTCGGTGAGTCCGGCCCGGGCGCCGAGCTCCTGCACAAGTACGGCCTGGACGCCGCCAACATCGTGGCGACCACCAAGGAGTTCTTGGCATAAGGCAAGGCGGATCTCAAGGACTGCTTCGCCAGAACTATAAAACTGTTTCGCCAGTACTATGGAAACCCGGCAGGGGCGCTCTCTTGGAGAGCGCCCCTGTTTCAGTTGCGGTGAAATAAGGACTGTTTTGCCAGCTTTAAGGCTCAATTAATCCGTATTTCACCGCAACTTTCGAAGGCGTTCTCGCTTTTGCTGGCGGCGGCACGACGATTGATTGCTGCCTGGCACAGTGCGGCAACATCGGGGGCGTCGTCGCCTTTATATGGCATGGCGAGTAGGGCGGCATCATAGATTTCGTCGTTGGTCATATCGCCGGCATCCATGGGGCAGAAGGTGAGTATCGAATCCTGCTCAGCGAGCTCGGCGAGATTGATTGTTTCGCCTGCGGCAAAGACATCGTCGAGGACGAGCGTCGCGCTCGTACAGGGAATTTGATAAATCTTGCCATCGGTGGCGATGGGGGAACCTGCCGCCTCGAGTGTGTACACACCTTGAATGAGGCTGATACCGGAACCGTCGGAGGCGACGAACTCAACCTTGTCGACCGTTATCCCGTCGACGGTCTTGCCCGTAATGTGTATCGGGACGCGTGAGGCCCCGTTATCGGTATCCCAACCTGCGGCAGAGATGTTGAGCACAATAGCATGCTCCGAATGAGCCGATATAAAACAAGACAATGCTTGCCGCAGATGAAGACCCAAACAACTGCCGCCGACAATGGCAATTGCCAACATGCAGGTAAGAACAACCGCAATGTGATTCCGAGGCTTTACCCGAATTGCAGAATTAGTCGACATGCCATGGATGGTAACCCCACATGTTGTGCAATACCTCACGCCATTGCGCAACTCAGTACCACAATAAGGACAATTCATACCAGCCCCCACAACCATAGACGTTCCAATCGAGGCCAATGTAAAGCGATTATTCAAATCCGAGTTGCGCAACAATTAGCCTTAATTAAAGTTGCGGTGAAATAGGGACTGATTAGACCTTTTAACTGGTAAAACAGTCCCTATTTCACCGCAACTTATGAAGACGCCCCTCAAGCACGGTCCCATCAGGGAAAAGGGCATATATCGGCAAAGCGCAATTCAGACAACCCACGAGCGCGGCGCTGCTGCACCCAAGCAAAACGCGGCGACCCCTTAGTTATCGCAGGCCGGGCACAGGGTTGCCTCCCAAATCTTTCCGCAGGACGGAGGAGCCCCCGCCGCGCGAAGCGCGCAGCTGGGGCTCCGACATGTCCGAGGACGATTTGGAGAGTAACCCTGTGCCCGGCCGACGGGATCCCTAAGCACGCCATGCTTCTTATGTGCAGCAAAGTTAATGCTGCTAAAATATAAAGCGCTCATGTAGTTTAAACGCACGACGATAAGGAGCACCAGTGGGTAACCACTTCCGTACCTCCGGTGCGGGCGATGATGCCCCCAAGACGCAGGCAGGCGTCCAGGGCAGTCGTTTCGCCACTCCGGATTCAGAGGGCCAGCCTGTTGCTCAGGCCCCCGCTCAGCCGGCAGATCAGGCACAGCCGGCATCCGATCCCTTTGCCTACAATCCAACCAGCGATGTCGCGCTTTCCGGCACGGCGGGTTTTGAGCCCGTTCAGGCCGTGACCGCTCGCGTGGAGCAGCCTCAGGCTGGTGCCGCCACGCCGCAGCCTACCATGGCCGGCATTCCCGACCCCTTGGCCCCTGCGACGCCGGCTCCTCAGCCTGCGCAGTCCGGTCTCTTTGCCGCTATTCCCGACCCCACGCAGCCTGCTGCCCCGGTGGTCGAGAGCGATCAGGCAGCCGAGGTCGCAAGCCTCGATAACGCGCTCAACAACCCCGATTTTACGTCGGTGTTTGCGCCCATCGATCCGCAGGCCAGCCGCAAGAAGATGGCCAAGCAGGCCGGTGTCGAGCCCGTCATCCTTATGGAGCATGTCACCAAGATCTATCCGGCACAGCCCAACAAGCCTGCACTCGACGACATCAACATCGAGATCTATCCGGGCGAGTTCGTCTTCCTGGTCGGTCACTCCGGCTCGGGTAAGACCACGCTGCTGTCGACGCTCAACCGCGACGTCAAGCCGACGAGCGGCCGCATCCTGGTTGCCGGTCAGGACCTCATGAAGATCAAGAACCGCAAGGTTCCGTTCCTGCGCCGCCAGATTGGCGCCGTGTTCCAGGACTTTAAGCTTCTGCCGCAAAAGACCGCCTACGAAAACGTGGCGTTTGCCCTGCAGTGCATCGGCAAGCCCAAGGGCGTCATTCGCAGCCAGGTGCCCGAGGTGCTGCGCCTGGTCGGTCTGGCCGATCAGATGGACTCGCTGCCCGACCAGCTTTCCGGTGGCGAGCAGCAGCGCGTTGCCGTCGCCCGTGCTATGGTCAACCGTCCGCCGCTGCTGATCTGCGACGAGCCCACGGGCAACCTCGACCCGGCGATCTCGCTGGGCATCATGAAGCTGCTTGAGCGTATTAACCGCACCGGCACCACCGTGATCGTCGCCACGCACGACCGCGAGATGGTCGATAGCATGCACCGTCGCGTGATCGCCCTCGAGGGCGGCCACGTCATCCGCGACCAGGAGAGGGGAGGTTACGGCAACTATGGCACCAACTAACGTGGGCTACTCCTTCAAAGAGGCAATCAGCCACTTCTTCCGTAACTGGACTACCTCGCTCGGCGCCGTCATCACGATCTTCCTTTCGCTGTTTATCATCGGCCTGTTCATCATGGGCTCTGCGATGCTGAACTCCGTGATCGGCACCGTCGAGGATCAGGTTGTCATCAACGCGTTCATTAGTGATGACGCCGATCAGGCCGATGTTCAGGCTTTTGAGGCCGAGCTTAAGACGTGGAATAACGTCAAGTCCGTGACCTATAAGGACAAGGACGACGCGCTGGCCGAGTATACGAGCAAGATGTCGGGCAACGCCGACGCCACCATGAGCGCGCTCGATGGCCAGAACCCGCTGCCGGCTTCCTTCGCTATTGAGATGGACGATCCGTCCAAGGTCGAGAGCACGGCAAAGAAGCTCAAGAAGGATGCCGATTTCCAGAAGATCGCGGATGACGGCGACGTCAACGCGAGCGTGCTGTACGGCCAGGAGGAAGTGAGCCGCCTGTTCCAGGTGACCAACTACATCCGCATCGCCGCCGTGGTGCTCGTTGGTCTTCTGACCTTTATCGCATTCATCTTCATCAACAACACGATTCGCCTGTCCATCACGGCGCGTCGTCGTGAGATTGCGATTATGCGTCTGGTCGGCGCCAGTAACGGCTTCATTCGTGGCCCGTTTATCACCGAGGGCGTGCTGCAGGCCATTTTGGGCTCGCTGCTTTCCATCGGCGTTCTGGAGCTGCTGCGCAATCTGATGATTCCGCGTCTGCAGGAGAGCATCGGCTGGATGTCGTTTGCCCTGCCGATGCAGTACTACCTGGTGACCTATGCTGCGCTGATTCTGGTCGGTGTGATTATCGGTCTCTTTGGTTCTGCCATCGCCATGCGCCGCTACCTGCGCGTGTAGGCATGCTTGGAATTCATCCCTTCCAACGGGTCGTCTCTTATGGGGCGGCCCGTTTTTTGATCCCTAGGGGACGGCAGGAAAGCGAATCATTTGGGTAGACTCTTTGGAGTTCGCAATCGATAGTTAGGAGGCGCCATGGGGCGCAATAACAAGCATAAGCGTGGGGCTCGCAATCAGCGCGGGCCGGTGCGCAGCGAACGCCGTCCGAGCCTGACCGGGCGCGTGCAGCTCCATGAGCATAGCGCCTACGTTGTAACCGAAAACGGCGACTACAAGGTCATGGGCCGCGGTAAGCGCGAGATCATGGATGGCGATACCGTTGCCGTGAGCATTAAGAACAGCCCGCACGGTGAGCGGCGCGCCGTGATCGAAAGCGTGGTTGAGCGTGCAGCCATAAGCGTGGTGGGCACGTACCAGACCGCCGGTCCGCTCGGTGTGATCGAGCCGCTCGATTCGCGTCTGAAGGCCGACTTCTTCATTCTGCCCGAGGATACCTCGGCGGATCGTCTGGGTGTCCACCCGGGTGATGCTGTTGTCGCGCGCATTTTGACCTACCCGACGCGCTTGGAATCGGGTACCGTGACGATCGAGCGCCGCATTGGCGGAGATGACGCGCCCGATTTGGGCGTTCAATATGTGATGGCGCGTTACGGCTATACCGATAGCTATCCCGAGGCCGCGCTGGACGAGGCCGAGGGGCTTTCGCTCGATGTGTCCGCGGCGCTTAAGGACCCGCTCCGCCGCGATCTGCGCGACCGCTTTGTCATCACGATCGACCCAGTCGACGCGCGCGACTTTGACGACGCCATTTCGCTGGAGCGCACGCCCGAGGGTGGCTACAAGCTGGGTGTGCATATCGCCGACGTTTCACACTATGTGGCTTGGGACGGGCATATCGATCTTGAGGCTCGCCATCGTACGACATCGGTGTATCTGGCCGATCGCGTGCTTCCCATGCTGCCCGAACGCCTGTCCTGTGACCTGTGCTCGCTTCGCCCTGACGAGGACCGTCTTGCGTTTACCGTTGACATTGAGCTCGATGCACAGGGTCGCGTGCGGCATTACGATCCGTACCCCAGCGTGATTCGCTCGCGTGTGCGTATGGACTATGACGGCGCCGAGGCGCTGCTGGTGCGTGCCGGCGCGGTTGAGTATTCGGTGCTGGAGGGTGCGGCCGAGGATGTTGCGGCTGCCGAGACCTCGCGCGAGGAAGCGCTTGAGCGCGGTCTTGCGTGCGAGGAGGTCGCCCGCGGCTACAACGTCGACCTCTGCGATTTCCTTGTCGCCGCCAACGAACTCGCCGAACTTCGCCGTCGTATCCGTCGCGCCCGCGGCTCGGTCGATTTTGACACGGCCGAGATTCGTGCTCTATTGGATGAGGACGGAGTGCCCGTGCAGATTGTGGCGCGTGAGCGTTCGTGTGCCACGTCGCTTATCGAGGAAGCCATGCTGCTCGCCAACGAGTGCGTTGCAGAGTGGCTGGCAGACCGTGATATCGAGGCCTGCTATCGCGTGCATGAGGATCCGAGCCCCGATAGCCTGCACGGTGCCGCCGTTGCGCTGGCGCAGCTAGGCATCATCGACGATCGCCGTGCTGCCGGTATTGCCCTGGGGAGCCCCGATGAGCTGCAGGCTGCAGTTGATGCTGCCGCCGGTACGGCCAACGCACCGCTCGTCAACACGCTGCTTCTGCGCAGCATGCAGCGCGCGCTGTACAAGCCGCGCAACGAGGGCCACTTTGCGCTCGCCGCGCCGTGCTACTGTCACTTTACGAGTCCCATCCGTCGCTACCCCGATCTGGTGGTGCACCGCGTGCTCAAACTGCAGTTGGCCTATGAGCAGCTCGGCGGCAAGGACGCCTTGGTCCGTACGCCGCGGCTGATCGGCAAGGGGCGCGAGTCGCTACCGCGCATTCTGCCGCAGATCTGCCGCGCATGTAGCGATGCCGAGCGCGCGGCAGATGCCGCCAGCCATGCGACGCAAAAGATCAAGATTGCCCAGTACTATGAGGACCGTCTGGGCGAGCGCTATGCCGGAACCGTCTCGTGGGTTAGCAGCATGGGCCTCTTTGTGCGCTTGGACCTAACGCAGGTCGAAGGCTTGGTTTCGATCAAGAGCCTGGGCAACGAGTGGTTCGAGTTTGACGAGGACGCGCTTACGCTGACGGGCGCCGACACGGGGACTCGCTATGAACTGGGTCAGCGCGTGATTGTCGAGGTCTCGCGCGTCAATACCACGCGTGGGCACTTGGACTTTAAGCTTATCCATTAGCCAAATCCCGACTCATGGTGGGGGAGCGGAGGGCGGCCTTTCGGGACCGCCCTTCGCATTTGAATCGTGACTACCTTGCCGTCTGCTCGGCCGCCCGCTTACCTGCTATTTGAGAGGTAAAACCTACCAAAATAAACCTGTCCCTTTTGGCAGGTTTACAAGAAAGCGGGGATGAGATGGCGACGGTGTACGGTTATGCGCGGGTGAGTTCGCGCGATCAGAACCTGAATCGGCAGCTGGATGCGCTGGGCGCCTATGGCGTGGGCTCGGCGAATATTTATGCCGACCATGCGAGCGGCAAGGACTTCGATCGACCGCGTTATCGCGAGCTGCTGCACGTCCTGGGAGACGGGGACGTGCTGGTGGTGCTTTCTATCGACCGACTTGGCCGTAATTACTCCGAGATTCTTGAGGAATGGCGACGCATTACCAAGGAGCTCGGGGTTGCCATTGTGGTGTTGGACATGCCATTGCTTGACACGCGCGCTAGGGCCAGCGGCGCGCCGGATGTGACCAACGTCCTGATTGCCGATATTGTGCTGCAACTGCTGAGCTACGTGGCGCAGGTGGAGCGCGAGAATATCCATCGGCGCCAAGCGGAGGGAATTGCAGCGGCGCGGGCGCGAGGGGTCCGTTTCGGTCGACCTCGCAAGCCGTGCCCTCCTCAGTTTGAGCTGGTGCGCGATAGCTATGAGGCAGGCGATATTACCCGCAGCCAAGCAGCAAAGTGCCTGGGCGTGTGCGTGGGGACGTTCGATCGCTGGATGCGCGAGGCGGGGTAGGGGTTTGCGTCGCTTTGTCGCTTCCTGTTGCGATTCAAATTTTGATACGGTGACGATGTCATTTGGGGCTACACTCGCTGATATTCAAAAAAGGAGGTTGGCCCTTGGCGCGCGTAAAACAAATAATCGGATGGACCGCGGTCGTTCTGTTCGCTGCAACGCTGGCGGGCATCTGGGTGCTGACGGAGCAAAACGCGGTGCAGACGTCGTTGCTGAGCGAGTCCACCGCGCGTGTGGTGGAGGGTCAGGCTACGGGCGTTCAGGCTACCGATGCCACGGGTGAAGCCCAGACGGAGAACGGAATGACCGGGGGCGCCGATTCGGCTGCCTCGAATGTCCGGTCTGGCCGACTTGCTTCCATTCGCATGTGGGTGGGCACAAACGTCCGTCGCGTTGCCCATACCGTAGAGTTTTTCTTCGTCGGATTGTTCGCCTCGGTGGTCGTGGTCTGCTTTTCCAGGCGTCCGTGGAGCGTATGCTCCCGTTGCGTGCCCGTATTGCTCTTTTGCGCCGCCTGCTCCGTTGGCGATCAGGTACACAAGATCTTTGTTCCCGGCAGGCATTTCGACGTTATCGATTTAGGATTCGATGCTGCGGGCTATGTCACCGCCATGCTGTCGGTATTGCTGGCAGCGGCGTTGGTACGCCATGCGACTCGGCCGATCGGCGCCCATGCGAGGCGCTAGCCTTAAGACGAGACATCGCGACTGCCTATGCTTCGACATTGACTACAATAACGGCTGCAATCGCGAGCGGTCGTCGATGTGCAGTTTTCCATACACCTGTTTTCTCTAAGAAAGGAAATCCCATGGCGGTATTGTTTGTTGAATATCCCAAGTGCTCGACCTGTAAGAAGGCCAAGGCATGGCTGGACGAACATGGGGTAGAGTATATCGACCGCGATATCGTTTTGGACAATCCCACGGCTGATGAGCTTGCGACCTGGATTGCTCGTTCGGGGCTGCCGGTGCGGCGCTTCTTTAATTCGTCGGGCATGAAATATCGAGAGCTGGGCCTGAAGGCGCGTCTGGATGCGGGCATGACGGATCGGGAATGCTACGAGCTGCTGGCGACCGACGGCATGCTGGTCAAGCGTCCGCTGCTGGTGGGCGACGACTTTGCGATTCCTGGCTTTAGGGAAGCGGCTTGGGCCGAGGCGTTGCTGTAGCAGCTGCGGAAAGTGCGTCCCGTTTTGAGCTCGGATTCCGGGACGCAGTTTCCGGTTGAAGGGGCTAGCGGAAACCGTATCCCAGTTTGAGCGCGAAATCCGGGATACGGTTTCCGTTTGGGGCCTCTAGGGGAAAGCGCGTCCCGTTCTGGACGTAAATTCCGGGATGAGCTTTCCGGTTGGCGGGCATGCGCACTATCCCGGCTGGCGGGCATATGCGCTAATCCTCAAGCTGTGCCCATTCGTGCGGATCGTAGACCTTTACGTGCTTGTTGGGCTTGCCGCTCCAGTACTCTTCGTCCATAAAGGGCAGATATGCCTGAATACCGGGGCAGATAAAGGGAATCCGCTGCTGTTGCAGTCGCTCACGCTGGCGCTGCTCCAGGTGTGCCTCGGATATGACGGTCGGCATACCGGACAGCTCGACGAGGCTTGCCTGGATTCGTTTAAGGTCGGGGAGTCCCGCGTGCCATGACATCCGCATGATCAAAAAGGATGCACGGCGGTATTTTGCCTGCACCACAGTAATGGCGGGGCGTAACGTGGGGTGAATTTTGTCCCGTTCGGGCCAAAGGTCAGCAGTGATCTCGAGGCCCAGGGTCTCCCATAGGTAATCAAGCTCTTCGTCCATGGCGCCTCGATATCCGTGCAATGATGACGGTTCGATTGTGCCATCAGCCGTGAGTGCTGCATTGTTGTAATCTACCAGCGGTAGATGTGGGATGTTTTACGGGCTTTGACGCCGTAGGTGTCGCTGGTGCTTCACAGGTCCTTCACGTGTTGGCCGTATTTGACTGAATTTCAAAAAAGTCAAAATTAGGGCTTGCGTCACGGCGGGACTTCCCGTATATTTCTTTCTTGCGCAAAGGCACAGCCGAGCGCAGCGATGCAGTCATTGGGATGTCGTCTAATGGCAGGACAGCGGATTCTGGTTCCGTCAATGGGGGTTCGACTCCCTCCATCCCAGCCATTGCATTTGCTACATATGGCCCGTTCGTCTAGCGGTTTAGGACGCCGCCCTCTCAAGGCGGAGATCACCAGTTCGAATCTGGTACGGGCTACCAAAATTGAACGCCCGGGCCTCGTAAGAGACCCGGGTTTTGTGTATTGACCGTATATACGGCGCCTGCCGTGTTTCGCTCAGATCGAGGAGTAGCCATGGACCTGCCCATCAGCTTGCAAGACATCACGTATGCCGAGAACTATCTGGCGCAGGGCGACCTGGCTACGGCGACGCCGCTGCTGGAGCGTCTGGTGGAGCTCGCCGAGGAGTATATCGACGCTGAGTGCAAGACGGAGGAGAAGCGCCAATACTTTAGCTTCGATAGCAAGTTTGAGCGCTTGGCCTATCGCCGCGTGGAGAAGGATCCGCGCGAGCTCGTGCAGGTCGAGGTGCCGTTTGACCGCCTGTACTCTGACATGGCGTTTGCCTACATTCGCCAGCAGGATTATGTGAGCGCTCGCAATGCCCTGATGCAGGCTGTGCGTTGGGACCCCATGAACTGCAACTATCGCTTGGATTTGGCCGAGCTGTTCCGCGCGCTCGAGGACAAACAGGAGTGGGCATCGCTCTCGTTCTCGGTGCTGGAGCGTGCAAGCGATGGCAAGTGCGCCGCCCGCGCTTACGCCAATCTAGGTCAGTACTTCCTGGAGCCCGAGACCGAGAACATTTCGGCTGCCGTGGGCTGCGCGCGTCTGGCGCTGCGCCTGGCGCCCAACGATGCGCATACGACGCGCCTGCTCAACAAGATCCATACTACCTATCCGGATGCCGTCGAGGAGAGCGACGAGCACGTGATGGGCGAGCTGGCCCTGCAAGGCGTGCCGACCTCGCCTTCGGCCGAGATTGCCATCTGCCTGATTATGTGTGCGACCGATGCTGCAAGCGACGGCGACAAGCAGGAGGCGACGCGCCTGACGGTGCGTGCTCGCGACTTGGTGGGCGAGGAGGCCTGCGCGGCGATTATTAAACTGGTGCGCGAGAGCGATGCCGAGCTCAATGCCGAGCGCAAGGCAAAGCGCGAAGCTACGGGCAAGGGTTCCGATGGCGCCAAGGAGGCCGGCGATGCCCAGTAAGCGCGAGCGCAAGCTCATTTCCAAGAATCGCTCGGCACATCACGAGTACTTTATCGATGAGACATTTGAGTGTGGCATTGAACTGAGCGGCACCGAGGTCAAGTCGATTCGCGAGCGCGCCTGCCAGATAACCGATACCTTCGCGCTGATCCGCGGCGGGGAGTGCTGGCTCGTCGGCCTGCATATCCACCCTTATAGCCATGGTGGCGTGTGGAATCGCGATCCCGACCGTCGGCGTCGTCTGCTGCTGCACCGCAAAGAGATCGACTTTCTTGACGGCAAACTTCGCAACCGTGGTTATGCGCTGGTTCCGTTGGAGCTCTACTTTAATACCGACGGCCGCGTAAAGCTGCTGCTGGGTCTGGGTCGCGGCAAGAAGCTCTATGACAAGCGCGAGGACATGGCCAAGCGTGATGTCCAACGCGAGATCGATCGTGCGCTCAAGGAACGCAATCGCTAGGCACTCTGTATAAGTTGCGGTGGAATACGGACTGTTTCGCCTGTTTGAGGGGCTATTCAGTCCCTATTTCACCGCAACTGCGGGCGTCTCATCTTTCTTACTGTTCTGACACATATGTCTCAAAGGCGGCGTCCGTTATGGGTGCCGCCCTTTTTGTGGGTACATACATTCATGAGGTTCCAACCCGAGCTAGGGGAGTGATCGTTATGGACAAAACTGCGTTCTTTACCATGCCGAGTGGCCTGTACGTGGTGAGCGCCGCGGCAGACGGGCTGCGCGCCGGCTGCGTCATCAACACTGCGGTGCAGGTGACGTCCATGCCGCCGCGTATTTCGGTTGCCGTGAACAAGGACAATGTCACCTCGGGCGTCATCGCATCGGCCAAAGCGTTCGCGCTGACCGTGATCGATCAGACCGCCGACATGCTCTACATCGGTAACTTTGGGTTCCGCACCAGCAGCGATTATGACAAGTTTGCCAAATACGAGACCCGCGAGACGGCTCTGGGCATGCCCTATGTGCCCGAGCACGCGGCGGCCCTGTTTAGCTGCCGTTTGATCGACACTGTGGATGTGGGCACGCATCTGCTGTTTATTGGCGAGGTCGAGGATGCCGAGCGCCTGAGCGACGAGACGCCGCTGACGTACGACTACTATCACAAGGTGCTAAAGGGCAAGACGCCGCCCAAAGCCTCGTCGTATCAAGGCTAGAAATGTTCTAAAAATACTTGCATTATGTTATTGAGAATATATACTAATAAGTAAGTACACCAGCAGTCACGTTCGAGAGGAGAACATCATGGCTGAGGAGAAGAAGACGTATAAGTTTGTGTGCACCGTTTGCGGTTACGAGGTTGAGGTCGACACGCCCGAGCTGCCCGAGGACTACGTCTGCCCGGTGTGCGGCGTCGGTCCCGATCAGTTTGAGCTCGTCGAGGAGTAACTCGCAGGCACACGGCGAAAGCCGAACATAGCTCTGTCCAAGGGTCCCGGTCGAATTCTCGGCCGGGACCCTTTTGATTTATCTGACGGTTTAAAACGGTCTCACGTGTGGCTTATAGGACAAAATGTGTGTCCACGTTGGGGGCATCGGCGCAGGTCGATGC
>CAUAAZ010000010.1 GCA_958427145.1 uncultured Collinsella sp. | reverse complement strand
GCGATTGGCGAAAATGCGTTGGTGGAAATGGTGAAAATTACATTGACGCTAACATGCGGCAACAAGGCGAACGTGGCCACGGCGCGCGAGCTCGCCTGCTGGGTATGGGCGGTCGGCCTCATGGCCGAGGAGGCGTAGGGGGGCGGTCCCCCGCACATAAGCCAGTCACCCCGGAAGCGGTTCGATCCGAAGCCGTTGAGGCGAACCTCAGGTCCCTTTTCTGCGAGCGCCCAGGGCGCCACACGCGTGCACAGACTGTCGGTTCGACGTAGAAGCCTCAGCCGTAGCAACGGATTGCCCAGCGAGAGATCGCCGCGGGCGGATATTAAACTGCAAAGACGAGCGTCGGTAAGACACGCCGAGGTCGCCGCGGACGGGCTGATATAGGGAGAGGGCCTGACCCCATATCGTTGGGGCCAGGCCCGATTTTGCCTCTTGACAATGTCCTGCTCATATTAAAAGGAACGTCCCCAAGTGCCAAGTGCATCAAGAGTGCCCCCTTTGACCAGTCGTTTAAGAACGTCCCCAATGACTACCCATGTGCCAAGTGTTACGCCGATGTTTTGGCACCGACAGCGAAAACCCGCCAGAGCGAGCAAGGTGCCTTGAAACGAGGTGGCATTGATCTTTTGATCATGCCGCCGAAGTTGAAAGGCAGATTGCCGCTCTGGCGGGTTTGCAGCGTCAACTGGTTACGCGGTTTGGTAAAACCGCGTAACTCTAGTAGTTGGCTTCGTAGCCGTTGCCGTCGCCGGTGGGCTCTTCGTAGTAGTCCGAATCGCTTGAATCGCTTGAGTCATCGGAATCGTCAGAGCTGACCGATGAGGTTTCGGTACCGTTTGCGTAATCGTCAGACGTGTTGTTGTTCAGGTCGCCGATCGTAGAGCTGGAACCGTCGGAAAGACCCATGGTGTTGGGACCCTTGGGATCCTTGCCGGCATCGACGCGCTCCATCATTTCCTTGAGCTCGTCCTCGTAGACAAAGACGTAGCTCACACCGTCGATCATGGTGCTGTCGTCGGCGTACGAGGGCAGGTTGGCCGAGTAGATACCGTCGACATCCATACCGCGCATGGCGTTGACCGTAGCCACGATATCCTGAACGCTCATATCAGTTACGAGCATATCGGACAGCGAATTAACCAGGCCAAAGATCTTCGTGGCATCGAAGTTATTGAGAATCTGGTTGGCAAGGGCGCCAAGCACCTGACGCTGGTGGCGCATGCGCGTGTAATCGCCGTCGGCATAGGTGTAGCGGCAGCGGGCATAGGTAAGGGCGGTGGCACCGTCCATATGCTGCTGGCCAGCGGTAATCTTAATATCCAGGTGCTCGGGGTCGTCAACATCATCGGTTGCGTTAATGTCGATACCGCCAACCGAATCAATCAGCGCCTGCATACCGTCGAAGCTGACCTCGGCATAGTGGGAAATCTGAACACCGCACAGCTCGTTGACCGCCTCGACCATGGCCTCGGCGCCGCCAACGGTATGGCAGGCGTTGATCTTCATGGTCTCGCCCTTGTACTCGACCTTGGTGTCGCGCGGAACGGAAATGAGCGTCGCCTGTTTTTGCGTGGGGTCGATGCGTGCCAGGATAATCGAGTCGGCACGATACGTATCCTCGCCCGGACGGCCGTCGGTGCCAAGAAGCAGCACGTAGAACGGATCCTTTGCCTCATCGGTGTCAACCAGAACCCGACGCAGATTGTCGGTAATGACATTGGAATCGCCGAGCTTGCCCATAATGGTGGCAAACCACAGGCCGGCAGCGGTAGTGGCACTCAGCAGCACGCCAAGCACGACAATGAGCGCGACGTGACGAATCGTGTGGCTACGACGACGTTGACGAGCGCGCTCGGAATAGCGAGCCACGTTATCGCGACTGTAGATCTTGGCCTGCGCACCAGTTGAGGGTCTTCGGGCGGTGGTATCCGCGAGGGGCTTTTTATTAAACATAGGCAACCTGTATTAGTAGATGACGGGATCGGGGACGGTAGCATGCTCGACATGCGCGCCGAGCGCCTGCAGCTTTTCGACAAACTGCTCGTAGCCGCGCTTGATGTGATGGATGGCCGAAACCTCGGTCGTCCCGTCGGCGATCAAGCCCGCTACGACGAGGGCCGCTCCGCCACGAAGATCGGGCGAGGTAACCTGTGCACCCGAGAAGCCCTTGACGCCATGAATCATGGCGTGATGGCTCTCGATACGAATGTCGGCACCCATGCGCACCAGCTCAGAGGCAAACATAAAGCGATTCTCGAAGATGTTTTCGGTAATAACGGAACTGCCGTCGGCAAGGGCGGAGAGCACCATAATCTGCGCCTGCATGTCGGTCGGGAAACCGGGGAACGGAAGCGTCTGGATGTCGACCGGCTTGATACGCTCGGCACGGTTCACATGGACGCCATCTTCGACGCGCTCGCAGTCGATACCCATGAGCTCCATCTTCTTGAGCACCATGCCCAAGTGAATGGGGCAAAAACCCGTGACGTCGACACCGCGATCGTCGGCCATCAACGCACCGGCAACGATAAAGGTACCGGCCTCGATGCGGTCGCCCACCACGCGATGGGTAACGGGATGGAGCTCTTCCACGCCTTCGATAGTCACGACGGGCGTACCGGCGCCAACAATCTTGGCGCCCATCTCGTTGAGCATGTTAGCGAGATCGACGATCTCGGGCTCGCGGGCGGCATTATCGATAACCGTGGTGCCCTGTGCGCGCACAGAGGCCATGATGAGGTTCTCGGTCGCACCGACGCTGGCGAACTCGAGCGTGACGGTGGTACCGCGCAGACCTTGGGGCGCATTAGCGTTGATGTAACCGTGGGCGGTATCGAACTCAACGCCCAGGGCCTCAAGACCAAGAATGTGCATATCGATCTTGCGAGCACCCAGGTTGCAGCCGCCCGGCATGGCAATTTTGGCGCGATGGAAGCGGCCCAGCAGGGGACCCATGACGGCGGTGGAAGCGCGCATCTTGGCAACGAGCTCGTAGGGGGCCTCCCATGAATCGACCTGAGAGGTATCAATCTCGAGCGTGTGCTCGTCGAGAACATCGATCGTAGCGCCCATGCCTTTGAGCACCTTGCCCATCACGTGGACATCGGAAATATCGGGCACGTTCTGCAGCGTCGTCTTGCCCGGCGCCAGAAGCGTTGCCGCCATGAGTTTGAGCGCGGAGTTCTTGGCGCCCGAAACGGGCACGGAGCCTCCGATGGCGTGGCCACCCTCAACGCGGATAATATCCAAGGTCTACCCTTTCAAAAAGCATGCCCGGGGTGGCTGGGCCATCCCGGGCATGATGTGTTCGCAAATGGTCGAACGCTAAATCGTTTGACTATTGGGCAAGCTTGAGCTTACACCATGCGATTTCATTATAGAGGTAGGCGCGGCGTGCATCATCCTCCGACAAATTACCCAGCTTCTCTTCAAAACCTTGAATATCAGCTTTAAGCTTGTCGGCATCGACGGTCGCCAAATCGCAAGCGCGCTCGGCGAGAACGGTCACGACATCGTCCGCAACCTGGGCATAGCCGCCGGCCACGGCAAACGTGTGGTCGACAGTGCCCATGGCCTTATCGGAAACGCGAACGTAACCGCGGTCGATCGTGCAGATCTCGCTGGAGTGAGCAGGCAGAACGCCAAACTCGCCATCCGTGGACGGAATCGACACAAACGCAGCGTCGCCCTCATAGGCGCAGCTCACGGGGCACACGATGCGGATACGCATAACCTACTTCTCCCCCATCTTGCGGGCGCGCTCGCGCACGTCCTCAATCGTGGAAGCATAGCGGAAAGCCTGCTCGGGCAGGTCATCGGCCTTGCCGTCGACAATCTCGGCGAAGGAGCGGACGGTATCCTCGACGCGGACGTAGACACCGGGGTTGCCGGTGAACTTCTCGGCGACGTGGAAGGACTGCGAGAGGAACTGCTGGATCTTACGGGCACGGTTGACCGTAAGGCGCTGCTCCTCGGACAGCTCGTCCATACCCAGGATGGCGATGATGTCCTGAAGGTCGGAGTACTCCTGCAGGAGCTCCTGGACCTTGACGGCGACACGGTAGTGCTCCTCGCCGACGATCGAGGGATCGAGAGCGTCGGAGGAAGACGCGAGCGGGTCGATAGCCGGGAACAGGCCGAGCGACGAAATACTACGCGAAAGAACCGTGGTGGCATCGAGGTGCGTAAACGTCGTGGCAGGCGCCGGGTCGGTCAGGTCGTCTGCGGGGACGTAGACAGCCTGGACGGAGGTAATGGAGCCCGTCTTGGTCGAGGTAATGCGCTCCTGGAGGTCGCCCATCTCGGTTGCCAGCGTGGGCTGGTAACCAACGGCGGACGGCATACGGCCCAGCAGTGCGGAAACCTCGGAACCTGCCTGGGAGAAGCGGAAGATGTTGTCAATGAACAGCAGAACGTCCTGGCCACGATCACGGAAATACTCAGCGGTGGTAAGGCCGGCCAGACCGATGCGCAGACGCGCTCCGGGCGGCTCGTTCATCTGACCATAGACCAAGCAGGTCTTGTCGATAACGCCAGACTCGCTCATCTCGAGGAACAGGTCGGTGCCCTCGCGGGTACGCTCGCCGACGCCGGTGAACACCGAGGTGCCGCCGTGCTCCTGGGCGAGGTTGTTGATGAGCTCCTGAATCAGAACGGTCTTGCCGACGCCGGCGCCGCCGAACAGGCCTGTCTTGCCGCCACGGATGTAGGGCTCGAGCAGGTCGACGGCCTTGATGCCGGTCTCGAAGATCTCGGTCTTGGTGGTGAGCTCGTCGAAACGGGGCGCTGCATGGTGGATGGGGTAGAACTCCTCCACCTCGGGCATGGGCTTGCCGTCGACGGGCTTGCCCATGACGTTCCAAATACGGCCGAGCGTCTTGGGGCCAACGGGCATCTTCATGGGCTCACCGGTATCGGTGGCGATGAGGCCGCGCTGCAGGCCGTCGGTCGAGGACATGGCGACCGTGCGGACGACGCCGCCCGGAAGCTGGCTCTCGACCTCGAGGATCGTGCTCAGATGACCGATCGGGGTCTCGGCCTCGACCGTGAGCGCGTTGTAGATCGGGGGCACCGCGCCGTCAAACTTGACGTCGACGACAGGGCCGATGATTCGCACGATGCGACCATCACCGGCAGTCGTCTTCTTGGTGGCTTCCTCGACCGCAAGCTTTACGGTGTTATTAGCCATTACTGTTCCTCCAATGCTGAGGCTCCGCCGACGATCTCGTTAATCTCGGTCGTGATCGAAGCCTGGCGCACGCGACTATACGTGCGGGTAAGGGTCGAGATGATCGCGGTGGCGTTTTCCGTCGCGGAGTGCATGGCCTTGCGGCGTGCACCCTGCTCGGCAGCCGCCGAATCGATCAGGGCCTGGTAGATGACCGTCAGGATATAAGACGGCACAAGCTTGCCGAGAACGTGCTCGGGAGAGGGCACGAACTCGAACGTGGACGAGATGCGCTTAGGGGCGTCGGTCTCGTTCTTACGCGGACCGTGGGCCATAGCGATCATCTCGGGGTCGAGCGGCAACAGATGCTCGACGCGAAGCTCCTGATCCACGCGGTTCTTGGCGTGGTGGTAGACAAGCTCGACACGGTCAAGCTCACCGGCACGATACGCATCGCAGATATGAGAGGAGATCATGCGGGCCTGATTGAAATCGGGCTCAGAGGAGTTGCCCTCAAAGTGCATGACGACGTTTTCGCGGTCACGGAAATACGTGGCCGGTTTGCGCCCACACGCGATGATCTCGCACTCGATGCCGTCGTTCGCCCAAGAAGCGGCGAGCTTTTCGGCCGTGCGCTCCACCGTCGTATTGAAACCGCCGGCAAGGCCGCGGTCCGAGGCAATAACGACAATCAGGCCATGCTTGACGCTCTCATGCTTCTGCAGCATGGGATCGGTGCCCGAACAGGAGGCGTCGCCGGCGACCGTCAACATGACGTCGGTCAGCGCCTCCTTATAGGGCTCGGCCTGCTTGGAGCGATCGAGGGCACGACGAATCTTGGCCGTAGAGACCATCTCCATCGTGCGCGTGATCTGCTTGGTCGTGGTAACCGAGGAGATTCGCTTCTTAATGTCGCGAAGGTTGGCCATGGGGCTTAGTTCTCCTCTGATCCAGAAACATCCGAATGGTGCTTGGCCATGAACTGCTGCTTGAAGTCGCCGATGACGCGCAAGAGCTCAGCCTTGGTGTCATCATCGATCTTCTTGGCGCGAACCTTGTCGAGCAGCGAACCAAAGCCATTGTCCATGTACTCGATGAGCTCGGCACGGAAGGGCAGCACGTCGGCGATCTCCAGGTCATCCAGGAAGCCCTCGTTGCCAGCGAACAGCGTAACGATCTGCTCGCCAACCTCAAACGGCTTGTAACGCGGCTGCTTCAGGAGCTCGGTCATGCGGGCACCATGGGTCAGCTGCTTCTGAGTAGCCTCGTCGAGGTCGGAGCCGAACTGCGTGAAGCCGGCGAGCTCCTGGTACGAAGCGAGGTCCAGACGGAGGTTGCCGGCGACCTGCTTCATGGCCTTGGTCTGCGCATCGCCACCGACGCGGGACACGGAGATGCCCACGTCGACTGCCGGGCGCTGACCCTGGAAGAAGAGCTCGGACTGCAGGTAGATCTGACCATCGGTAATGGAAATGACGTTGGTCGGAATGTAGGCCGAGACGTCGCCGTCCTGGGTCTCGATGATCGGAAGAGCCGTCATGGAGCCGTAACCGTTCTTCTTGGACATCTTGACGGCACGCTCGAGCAGACGAGAGTGCAGGTAGAAGATGTCGCCAGGATAGGCCTCGCGTCCGGGCGGACGATGCAGCGTCAGCGACATCTGACGGTAGGCCACAGCCTGCTTGGACAGGTCGTCGTAGATGACGAGCACGTGGCCGCCGGGGTTGGTCTCGCTGGCGGGCTTACCGTCCTCGCCGTTGTACATGAAGAACTCGCCGATAGCGGCACCGGCCATAGGCGCGATGTACTGCATAGAGGCGGAATCGGCAGCGGTGGCCGAAACGATGATGGTGTAGTCGAGCGCACCGTGCTGAGCGAGGGTCTCGCGGATGTTGGCAACCGTGGAGGCCTTCTGGCCGATAGCGACATAGATGCAGACCATGCCCTTGCCGCGCTGGTTGAGGATAGCGTCGATGGCGATGGCGGTCTTACCGGTCTTACGGTCGCCGATGATGAGCTCACGCTGACCGCGGCCAATAGGCACCATGGAGTCGATAGCGAGCAGACCGGTCTGAACCGGCTCGCACACCGGGGTACGATCGATGACGCCGGGAGCCTTGAACTCGATGGGGCGACGGTGCGTGGCGACGATGTCGCCCAGGCCGTCGATGGGCTGGCCGAGCGGATTGACGACGCGGCCGAGCATGGCACGGCTCACGGGGATATCCATAATGCGGCCAGTGGTGCGGCACTCGTCGCCTTCCTTGATGGAGTCGACGGCACCAAACAGAACGGCGCCGACCTCGTCACGGTCAAGGTTCTGGGCAAGGCCGAAGACGGTCTCACCGGTATCGGAGCTCTTGAACTCCAGAAGCTCGCCTGCCATGGCGCTCTTGAGGCCGGAGACGCGCGCGATGCCGTCGCCTACCTCGTCGACCGTTGAAACCTCATGCGTATCGACCGTCGCGGAGAGGCTCGTGAGCTGCTCCTGCAGTTTCTTGGCGATATCCTGGGCATTGAGGGTTTCGGACATTAGGCTTCACCTCCGTACGAATTAGCAGAGTTTGCGAGGGTCTCCTGCGCGATGCGCAGCTGCGTCTTGACGGAAATGTCACGACGCTCGCCGCGGGCCTCGAGCACCAGGCCGCCCACGATAGACGGGTCGACCTGCTCGATAAGGAATACCTTGCGGCCGAAGTCCTGCTCGCATTTCTTAGTGATGGTTTGACGCAGCTCGTCGTCGAGCGGGATCGCCGTGGTGACGGTCACGCCCACTACATCCTCGTCTTCCTCGGCAACATACTTAAAGGCAGCTGCCACCTTGGGAAGAAGGTCGAGCTGGTCGCGCTTGGACATGGTGTCGAGCACGGCGATGATCTCGGGGCTGGCAGAAGCCAAGCGCTCGACCATCTCGAGGTCCTCGAACACATGGTTCTCGGCCTTGGCGGCTTCCAAAAGGGAACGCGCGTAGGTCTCGAGCACCTTGTCCTGATAGCGGCTAGTCGGCATTCAGGCTACCTGCTTCCTGGATGTAGCGCTCGATGAGCTTCTTCTGCTCGGCATCGTCCTCGAGTGCCTCGCCCACGATCTTGGTGGCGACGGCAACGGACAGGTCGGCGATGGAGCTCGCGGCACCGGCGTAGATGGACTTGCGCTCGTCCTCGACGGTCGTATGGGCCTTGGCGATGATCTCCTCGGCCTCCTTGTGAGCAGCCTCGATGATACGGGCACGCTCGGACTCGGCGTCCTTACGGGCCTCGAGAACGATGTCGGCAGCCTGACGACGGGCGTCGGTGACGATCGAGTCGGACTCAGCGCGCTTGGCGATAGCCTCCTGCTTGGTCTTCTCGGCCTCGTCGAGGCTCTCCTCGATCTTCTTGCCGCGCTCCTCCATGGTTTTCATGATGCCCGGCAGGGCGACCTTGGCCAGCACGATCCAGATAATCAGGAAGGCGATAAGCGCCGGGATGAACTCCGCCATCTTAGGGATGAGGATGTCCGCACCGGCGGCGCCGTCCTCGGCGAACGCGGAAACCGGCATGAGCAGCGCGGCCGCGGACGCGGAGAGTGCGATCGCGCTCTTCTGGGATGAAAGATTCATACTTGACGCTCCGTGCTATTTAACGATCAGCGCGACAACGAAGCCGATCAGAGCCAGAGCCTCGCCGAAAGCGGAGCCCATGATGAAGACGGTGAACACGCGGCCCTGGACCTCAGGCTGACGGGCCATAGCACCCGTAGCACCCAGAGCAGACAGGCCGATAGCAAGACCAGCGCCGATAACACCGAGACCGTAACCGATAACTCCCACGATTCCTCCTTTGTCGTGCGTGTCTTATTTCACGCAGGATAACCTTTTTATAACTGCCGGGCTCCATGGGTACGGGCACCGGCGGTTTAACGAATTGCCTTACCTTTAAGGCACGAACGGAAGACTACTCCTCCTCCGCGACCTCCTCTGCCTCGGAGACATACACGGCGGTAAGGACCGTGAAGACGTAAGCCTGGATGGCGCCGACCACAAGCTCGATCGCATAGATCAGGATGAGGATGGCAAGCCAGGCCAGCGAAGGCAGGGCGCCGACGGCGTGGGCCGCGGAAACCTGCTGAAGCAGCGGCTGCATGAACATGCTCGCCATGATGGCGAACGAGCCCATGACCACGTGTCCTGCGAACATGTTGCAGAACAGACGGACGGCAAGCGTGATGAGGCGCAGGAAGGTCGAGAAAAGCTCGACGACCCACACGAGCACGTTCATCGGGAAGCTCACGCCCTGCGGGGCGAGGCTCTTGATGTAGCCGATCACGCCGTGAGCCTTGCATCCGTAGTAGATGAAGTACACGAAGGCGAAAATGGCGAGTGCGGCGGTGGAGCCGATTGCGCCGGTGCCGGGCTTCATTCCCGGGATCAGGCCGATCATGTTATTGATCAGGATGAACAGGAAAAGCGAGCACAGGAACGGGAAGTGCTTCTTCCAGTTCTCACCCACGACACCCTTGCCGATATCGTTCTCGACGTACTCGATGATGTACTCGAAACCGTTGACGAAGAAGCCCTTGGGAACCAGGGTCTGCTTCTTCTTGAACACGGCTAGGACGATCAGGAGCACGATCGTGGAGACGATCAGCCAAAACGAGTACTGCGTGATGCCGCAGCTCAGATCGCCCACGACAGGGGTGGAGCTGAACTCGCTGACCAGATGATTAATCTCATCAGGCAGCTTTTCAAAAATTTCCACGACTTACCTTTCGACCTCATGAGGATCTCGCAGCGCCTTGGCGACGCGAACCGCGCAGGCGGCCATAAAGGCCACGAAGCCGATCGCCTCGCCCAGGAGGAACATGCGAAATGCCTCTCCGAACAACACAAACACAACCAAGGTAAAGACAAGCAACGCGATTGCCGAGACCGCGAGACTCACCATACCCTTGAGCATGTCCGCATTCTGCTTATCGTCAAGAACCGGCTTGAGCGTAAAGACAAAGGGAAGGAAGGCAATCGCGCCCGCGATGGCACCTGCAACGATAGCGAGCAGATCGGCTATCTGAAACACTGGCGTCCTCACTTTCCTTTTTTATCGCCTCACAGGACAGTTCCCGCCAAACATTGGTGACTATTGTACGAGCCAATCGCTAAAGTACAACCGAAAAAGCATCGGTTAATACGCACCTGTTCGTTTTCTTAAGACCTTCTTTATGCCGCAGGTACGGTAATACGTTTTTCTCGAACCCCTCAGCGCAAAACGTCCGTTAACAGGAGTGCGCATGGACGTCTTTTGCTCGCCCGCGCGCACCATTTCTTCGTATTTTCGGCGTTAGCCGGTATGGCTCAGAGATTACAGCGTGCCGTAGATGCGGTCGCCGGCGTCGCCGAGGCCGGGAACGATGTAGGCAGCCTCGTTGAGATGGTCGTCGATGGCGCAGGTATAGATATGCACATCAGGATCCTTCTCAGTCAGCGACTTGAGGCCCTCGGGGGCCGCGACGATGCACAGCATGCGGATGTCCTTGACACCGCGCTCGCGCAGGTAGCTGATGGCCATCTCGGCCGAACCGCCCGTGGCGAGCATGGGGTCGACGACCAGGCAGATGCGCTGGTCGATATCCTTGGGCATCTTGCAGTAATACTCATGCGGCTCGTGGGTAACCTCGTCGCGCTCCATACCGATGTGGCCCACGCGAGCGGAGGGTACCAAGTCGAGGATGCCATCGACCATGCCAAGGCCCGCACGCAGAATGGGAACGATGGCGAGCTTTTTGCCGGCGAGCTGCTTAAACGTTGCGGTGGTGATGGGGGTCTCGACTTCGACGTCTTCCATGGGCAGGTCGCGCATGGCCTCGTAGCCGTCAAAAAGTGCGAGTTCGCGCACGAGCTGGCGGAACTGGTTGGTGCCGGTGTTTTTGTCGCGCAGAATCGACAGCTTATGCTGGACGAGCGGGTGATCGACAAGGGTCACACGGGACGTATCGTAGGTGACGGTCATGGGTTGATTGCCCCTTTCGTTGCGGCCGGAAGATGGCCTTGCTGACAAGGCGCATGGCGATGTTGTTGCCGCGCGCCGTGCATAAGTTTAACGGTTTGTTGTATCGAGCAGCCCATCGCAGCCCTACTGTGAGGTGCTGAGCGAGCGCCTGACTGCATCACGCCAGCCCGCAAGGTTTTGCTCGCGGCGCTCGGCGGACATGTGGGGAAGGAAGGTCCTAACGATCTGGGCATTTTGCTCCAGCTCTTCCAGATCTTCCCAATAGCCGACGGCAAGACCCGCCAAGTACGCGGCACCGATTGCCGTGGTCTCCACCGTCTCGCATTGCAGCACGGGGATATCCAGCAGGTCAGCCTGGAATTGCATGATGAACTCGTTGCGCGAGGCACCGCCATCGACAGACAGGCGCTCAATCGAAAGCCCCACGTCCTGCTCCATGGCGCGCAGCACGTCGTAGCTCTGATATGCCATGGATTCGCAGGCGGCACGTACGATGGTCGCACGGCTCGAGGCGCCGGTCAGACCGCACACGATACCGCGGGCATGCGGGTCCCACCAGGGAGCGCCCAGACCCGCAAAGGCGGGAACGAAGTAGCAGCCCTCATTGTCGTTGATCGAAGCGGCGAGTTGTGCCGACTCGCTCACACTCGAGATGATGCCGATGTTGTTGCGCAGCCAGTTCATGGTGGAACCGGCAGCAAAGATGGAGCCCTCGAGTGCATAGCTGATCTTGCCGTCCGCGGCGATACCGATCGTGGAGACCAGACCGTTCTTGGATTCGACGACCTCGTCGCCGGTGTTCATGAGCATAAAGCAACCCGTGCCATAGGTGTTTTTGGTCTGGCCGGGATGGAAGCAGCAGTGGCCGAACAGTGACGCCTGCTGATCGCCCGCCACGCCCATGATGGGCGGCATGTTGGTCATGATGTCGCTCGCGACGCGGCCGTAGTCGCCCGAGCTCCAACGAACCTCGGGCATCATGGAACGTGGAACGTCAAAGAGCGCCAGCAGGTCGTCGTCCCAATCGAGCGTATGGATATTAAAGAGCGCCGTGCGGCTGGCATTGGTGTAGTCGGTGGCAAAGACCTGACTGCCGGTGAGGTTGTAGATGAGCCAGGTATCGATGGTGCCGAACATGAGGTCGCCCGCCGCCGCGCTCTCACGCGCACCGTCGACGTTGTCGAGGATCCACTGCACCTTGGAAGCCGAGAAATACGGATCGAGCGTGAGTCCCGTGCGGGAGCGCACCAGCTCTTCTGCGCCCCGCTCGACCAGCTCGTCGATCAGAGGTGCGGTGCGACGGCATTGCCACACGATGGCGTTATAGATGGGTTGGCCGCTTATGCGGTCCCACACCACCGTGGTCTCGCGCTGGTTGGAGATACCGATGGCGGCGATGCGGTCAGAATGGATGCCGCTCTTAAACTGGACCTCCATCATCACGCCGATCTGGCTGGCAAGCACCTCCATGGGGTCTTGCTCTATCCAACCGGGACGCGGGAAGCTGGTTTTGACGCTACGACGTGCCTGCGCGACGATGCAGCCGTACTCGTCGACGATGGTCGCAAGTACCGAGGTGGTGCCGCAGTCGAGCGCCATGATGTAGGAACCGCCAAAGTTAAACGAGGCATCTTCCATGCCCAGGCTGCCCAGATTCAACGACATCGCTTACACCTTTCTATTGCATCGGGTCGGACAGGACCCGTTCGATCTCTGATGCGGGAAGTGCGCCTTGGCGCAGGATCTGGAGCCCGCCGTGCTGGAACGACACGATGGTCGAGGCGTCGCGACACGGGGTCTCGCCGGCGTCGACGGCCACATCGACCCCCTCCAGGATGCGCTCCTCCACCGTGACAAAACTTGCCGGCGCGGGCGCGCCATGCGTGTTGGCGCTGGTGCAGGCAAGAGGGCTGCCGCAGGCGCGGATGAGCGCTTGCACCACGGGCGAAGCCGAAGCGCGAAGTGCCACCGTGTCGTCGGCGGCGCGCATAAAGGTCGGCACGCAGGGGGCCGCCTTGACCACGATAGTCAGGGCGCCCGGCCAGCATCGTCGGGCAAGCACGCGGGCCTCTTCCGGGATATCCACGCCATAGCGGTCGAGTGCTTCGACGCCATCGACCAGCCAAGCGACGGTTTGCGTGAGTTCACGTTGCTTGAGAGTGAAGATACGGCGGTAGCCGGTACCGAGCGCAGGGACCGCGGCGCCATTGACGGCAGCCTGCGGATCGCGCGGCCATGATGGGAATTCGCCTGTATCTTGGGGCACGGCGTCCGAGAAGGCGTTGACTGCCACGGCGACACCGTAGACCGTCTCGGTCGGGATCAACGCCAGGCCGCCACAGCCGAGCACCTCGGCCGTACGCTCGACGGCGAGCCGATGCGGCTCGCGCGCTCCCTCGTATACCCGGTAGACCGTCTGCATGTGTATGCCAGCCCCTTACGCTCTGGTGCAAGTTTGTTTACTGTGGGGCATTCTCGCACGAAACGTTCAACCTATTTGCCCAGAGCGCATGTTGGTTTGGTGAGCGGCTCTAGTAGTCGGTGAAAGTGAGGGGTTATTGGACTGCGACGAACTTCTTTGGCCTGCCGGCGTGGCGTTTTTGGGCGGCGTAGCGCTCGATGCTGTCTATCGTTATCATCCGACGGCCGTCGACAAGTTCAACATCGAGCTTTCCGGCTTTGACCAGCGCGGTAATCCGCGGAGCGGAGACTTTGAGGTCCAGCGCTGCATCTTTAAATGTTCGGCACGCCGCTTCCCGAGCGTCCTCGTGGTCGATTTCGACTGAAAGGGCCACGACCTCGGCCGAGCGTTCGTACCCTGCCGGAGTCAAACCGTTGTTGAGGTCGTCGGCCAAAAACGCCATCAGCGCCTCGGTGGCATGGGTAATCGCTTCTTCGCGCGTATCGCCATCGGCAAAGGCGCCGGGAAGCTGCGGGAAGCTGGCGCAGTAACCGTCGTCTTCTTTTATGAGAACGCAGTCATAGGTAAATCGCTGCCTCATTTTGCCTCCAACTACCATCCAGCTTGGCGACGAATACTTGCCCACGTGCCCTTCTTTGGTCGATCACCACCAGAGCCGTTCACGGTGACAACACGGTCACCAGAAACATACTTAGCATGACTACCGACTTGCGCGACCTTCACGAATCCATCGTGCTTGAGTAGGGCAATGATTTCCCGAAAGGTAGGAGGTTGCATGGGCCGACCTCTTTCAGCCGTCCTAATTATAAACTACTTTATAATTTTTGCTAACCAGTTAATAAATATTACTGGCGCTGTTTGGGCTCGGTGACGATGGCTCGGACGATGCGGGGGCGATCGGTGAGGTCGCGGACGATGCGCACGTCCGAGAGACCCGCCTGGCGGCAGAGCTCGGCGGCGGCGTCAAGGGCACCCTCGTAGAGCTCGCAGGCAAACAGGCCGCCGGCGCGCAGCATGTAAGGCGCCGCATTGAGCAGGCGGCGGAAGATATCGAGGCCGTCGGCGCCGCCCTCAAGCGCCAGGTCGGGCTCGAAGTCCTTGACCTCGTGCGGCAGTGAGCGCATGACGTCGGTCGGAATGTAGGGCGGATTGGAGACAAGCACATCAAAGGTGCCCCACTCTTCGCGGGGAATGGAACTCACCAGGTTGGTGAGGCTAAAGGCAACCTCATCTGCCGTGAGGCCGAGGGCGTCGCGGTTTTTGGTGGCCAGATCGATAGCGCGCGGCTCGATATCGGTGGCGGTGCAGGTAACGTGGCCGCGGCGCTCCCAGGCAAGGGAGAGCGAAATGCAGCCCGTGCCGCAGCCGACCTCGAGAACGCGGGCAGTGCAGGGCTCGGTTGGGGCAGGCGCAGCGGCATCCTGAGCTAAAGCCGTCTCCTGGCCGGCACCCTCGATGGCGATGCCGTATTCGTCGAGCTCGGACTCGGCGGCTTCCGCGGCTTCGGCTTCTGCTGCCTGCGCGGCGGCTTCCTCGGCCTCGCGATCGGCCAGTTCCTCGGCATAGGCACGGCTGCCCAGTACGTCGCCGCCTAGCGCCGCCTCATCGGCAGCCGTCAGGTTAGCGGCACGGCGCTCGGCGGTCGCCCGTTCGTCTGCCAGCGCGGCCTCGGCCTTGCGTGCCTCCTCGACCTCATCGTTCCAAGGCAGCTCAACACGCTGACGGGCAGCAGCCTCGGGGCTCAGCACCTCGGCATCCAGATAATTGAGGACTTCCTCGACGAGCATCTCGGTTTCGGGGCGCGGAATGAGCACACCGGGAGCGCACGCGACGTCAATCATGCGAAACTGCGTGCTGCCGGTGATGTACTGTAGCGGCTCGCCTTTGGCGCGACGAACGACGGCCGCATGCATGGTCTCGAGCTGGGCCGCGTTAAGCGTCTCGTCCATGCGCATATATAGGTCAATGCGCGCCAGGCCCGTGGCGGCGCACAGCAGCCACTCGGCAGAAAGACGGGGGTGCTCCTCGCCGCGCTCGGCCAGGTACTCCTTGGTCCACTCGAGACAACGCTTGATGGTCCAGATCTCGTTTGCCATGGGGCCCTCCCCTCTTAAGCGCCGGACGGCGCGCGAATGTCGGAGCAGATTGTACGCGAGGCCAGCGCTTGGCAAGGGGCGATTGCAGGCGATTATCGAGAATCAGCCCAGATTTTTTGTTTGCCCCCGTCCAAAGTGTTCATTCGCCGACGTTCATATCAGCATCCGTCAAGCTTTTGGCAAGGTTGCCCCCAACCTGACCAATATCTAACCAAACGCTTGCCACATCACTTGACGCGCGACGCGTCAAAAATCGCCCCGCGACTTCTTGGACGATTTTTTGAGCACTATTTTCGATAGCAGATGAATGCCGCTAATTTCTTTGAGCAGGTAGCCGGCTTAATGGCCATCAAAGCCGATTAAATAACATCTCAAAGCAATGTGCCCAACCTAGTCATTTAAGAACGTCCCCAATGACTACATCTAAGGCGCCGCAGGTTGAGCATACCGCATCCGGAGCAAGGCAACACCGCAGGTAGAGGACGGACAGCGAGCGGGTCGCATTTGAGACAAGGTGACGTGAAACGAAAGGGCGCTGACCTTCTGGTCGCGCCCTTGAAGTTGAACGTCAGATTGTCCAAATGCGGCCCGCGCAGCGTCGGCTGGTCCGCCGTTCGGTAGAACGGCGGAACCTACACAGCCTGCGCCAGCTTCTCGGCTCGCTCGGCGGCGGCGAGCGCCTCGATCACGGTGCCGAGCTGATCGCCCAGAAGGACGCCGTTGTAGGTGGAGTTGAAGCCGATGCGGTGATCGGTCACGCGGTCCTGGGGCTGGTTGTAGGTACGGATCTTCTCGGAACGGTTGCCATGGCCGATCTGGCTCTGGCGCTCGGCACCGAGCTCGGCCTGCTGCTTCTCGAGCTCCATCTCGTACAGACGGGCACGCAGCATCTGCATGCAGACCTCGCGGTTCTGGATCTGGGAGCGCTGCTCCTGCGACTGCACCACGGTGTTGGTGGGCAGATGGGTAATGCGCACGGCGGAGTAGGTGGTGTTAACGCACTGACCGCCAGGGCCGGAGGCGCAGTAGGTGTCGATGCGCAGGTCGGACTGGTTGATCTGGACGTCGATCTCCTCGGCCTCGGGAAGCACGGCGACGGTAGCCGTGGAGGTCTGAATGCGGCCCTGGGACTCGGTCTTGGGGACGCGCTGGACACGGTGCACGCCGGACTCGTACTTCATAACGGAGTAGACGCGGTCGCCCTCGACCTTGAACTCAATGGACTTAAAGCCACCGGCCTCGCTGGGGCTGGAGTCGAGCACGGTAGTCTTCCAGCCGCGCGACTCGCAAAAGCGCTGATACATCTTGTACAGGTCGCCGGCGAAGATGGCCGCCTCGTCGCCACCGGCGGCGGAGCGGATCTCGACGATGGTGTTCTTGTCGTCGTTGGGGTCGCTCGGGATGAGCATGTACTTGATGTCTTCCTCGAGCTGGGGAAGCTTGGCCTCGTTTTCGGAGATGTCCATCTGGAGCATCTCCTTCTCATCGGCATCGGTGGTATCGTGCAGCATTTCCTTGGCAGCCTCGATGTCATCGAGCGCGCCGATGTACTCGCGCGAGGCGGCGATGAGGTCGGACTGGTGCGCGTATTCCTTGTTGAGACGCGTGAACTCCTTGATATCGGAGGCGACGGCCGGGTCGGAAAGCTTCTTCTCGAGCTCCTCGTAGGCCTTGATGATCTTTTCGAGCTTGTCGCGCATGACGGACTCCTTTATATGCGTGAAGGTGAAAATCGGCAGAATTGATGGGGCGCGGGGCGCCGCTGCGGGGGTAAGCCCGGCTAGAACATGTCGATCCTCAGATACATGCGCATCCCTTCGCGTATGGGGTACATAGTTGCGGTTTAACCCATACATGATAGCGTGCGCAGGCAAACCTGCATATAACCCGCACGGAATCTGACAAAGGGACAGTCCCTTTGTCAGATTCTAGAGCGTGTGGAGCAGGGCAATGAGGAAGCGGACACCTTGGAGGTAGGCGTGGCGGGTAATGCGCTCGTTGGTGCCGTGGACACCGCGATCGCACTCATCATCGTCGACCACAAACGCCGAAAAACGAATGCACTCGGAGCAAATGCGCTGGTAGTTGGCAGAGTCGGTCGCGCCGATCACGGTCGAGGGGACGATGCTGACAGGAGCCCCGCCCGTCGCACTCAGTCCGTTTTCCTCCGCCCCCTTTGGGTCGCGGAAGTAGCGGGCGGCAATGGCGCGAACGGTCTCGAGCCCCGGTCCACCGACACGCGGAGACGGCGAAGGCTCGGAGCTGCCGGGGCCGAGTTCGACCTCCACGCGCCCGGCGAGGCCCGCCGCGGCAACGACCTCGCGGCAGCGCGCCACAACGTCGGCCACGCTCGTGTCCTCGAGCATGCGGAAGTTAATGTTGGCCCACATATCCTGCGGCATTACGTTGGCGCCGGTGCTACCACCCTCGATCTGCGTGGGCGCGCAGGTGGTCGTCACCAGCGGATAGAGCTTTTTGCTGGCGAGGCAATCGCGGACAATGGCATCCCCGTTGGCGGCAATTTCATCGGCCGTGTAGAGCCCCAACTCGACGAGTTGAGCGGCAAGCAAGTCGGTCACGCGCGTCGGCCACTCGATATCGCAGATTGCGGTGATGGCACGGCTGAGCACCTCGAGCGATGTGCCGCCGTAGGGGTTGGACGAATGCCCGCCCTCACTCTTCGTCTTGAGTATGATATCGGCGTAACCCTTCTCCGCGAGGTCGGCATGCATAAGCCAGCCCTCGCCCGCGCCATACTCGGCAGCCGAAACAATACGGTAGTCACCCTCGTCGATCAGATATTCAAGTTCAACGCCACGCTCCTCGAGCACACGACCGATCGCCCCCGCGCCGTACTGCGTGGTTTCCTCGTCCTGGCCAAAGGCGAGCAGCAGGGTACGCTTGTGCTCCCAGCCGTGCGCGAGCGCATACTCAACCGCCTCGAGAATGCCTGCGACCTGGTCTTTCATATCGATGGCGCCGCGGCCCCAAATGTAGGTGTCGTCCACATGTCCGCTAAAGGGGGCATGCGTCCAGTCAGCCTCGGTGCCGGGTACCACGGGAACCACGTCCATGTGGCCCATGAGCATAATGGGCTTGAGGGCAGGGTCGGAACCGCCAAGCGTCACCAATAGCGAATGGTCGATAAGCTCGACCTTACCCGCCGTAAATACGTGCGGCCAAGCCTGCTGCATATACGCGCGCAGGTCGTCGAACGGCTGCCAGTTCACCGCCTCGGCATCCATACTCGAAATGGTCGGAAACGACAGCACACGGCCCAGGCGCTCGCACGCACCAGCCTCGTCTATATCGGCAAAATCATCCTCATGCGCAAAAAAGCGCCAAACCTCGGCCATGGCATCCTTTCGATTGTGACGACAAGGGCCGCCCCACCGGAGCGGCCCTGCCACGTAAGCGTTTGCGGTCGGTTACTTGTCCTCGAGATAGCGCGAGAGGAACTCGCGGGCACGTTGGTGCTTGGGGTTGCCGAAGAGCTCGGCCGGCGCGGCATCCTCGAGCACCACGCCCTTGTCCATAAAGACCACACGGTCGGACACCGTGCGGGCAAAGGCCATCTCGTGCGTAACGACGACCATGGTCATGCCGTCGGCGGCGAGCTTGCGCATGACCTCGAGCACCTCTCCCACGATCTCGGGGTCGAGTGCCGAAGTCGGCTCGTCGAACAGCATGATCTGCGGATTCATGCACAGGGCGCGGGCGATGGCCACGCGCTGCTTTTGGCCACCGGACAGGCGACCCACAGCGGCGTGCGCGAACTTTTCGAGCCCCACGCTCGTCAGATGCTCCATCGCAATTTTTTCAGCCTCGGCCTTGCTCATCTTTTTGAGCGTGACGGGCGCGAGCGTGCAGTTGTCGAGCACGTCCATGTTGTTGAACAGGTTAAAGCCCTGAAACACCATGCCGATGTCCTCGCGCAGCTTATTGATATTGCAGCGCTCGGCCGTAAGGTCCTGACCGTGGAACCAGATGTGGCCCGCGTCCGGGGTCTCGAGCAGGTTAAGGCAGCGCAGGAAGGTCGACTTGCCCGAGCCCGAGGCGCCGATAATGGTGACGACCTCGCCGGGGTTAACGGACAGGTCGATGCCCTTGAGCACCTCGAGCGAGCCGAAGCTCTTGCGCAGGCCCTCGACGCGGATGAGCGGCTCATTGATCTGTGCGGCGGCCGCAACGCCGGTAATGGCGGTATCTGCCATGATGATTCTCCTCGTCTTAAGCCTAGTTAGAGCTGGGCAGCGTGGCAGGAGCCTCGGCGCCGAGCTTTTTGCCAAAGGCCTCGAGCAGGCGGCTCGCCACGAGCGTCAGGATCAGGTAGACCACGAGCGCCACGCAGTAGACCTCCATCTGGCGGTAGTACACGCCAGCGACCGTGGTAGTAGCGTACATAAGGTCGAACACGCCGATGACCGAGAGCACCGACGAATCCTTGATGTTGATGATGAGCTCGTTGGTGAGCGCCGGAATCGCATTTTTAATGCCCTGGGGGAACACGACTTTGCGCATGGCCTGCCACTGCGACAGGCCCAGCGATCGCGCCGCCTCGGCTTGGCCGGGATCGATGGACTCGATGCCGCCGCGCAGGACCTCCATCATGTAGGCGGTGGAGTTGAGCGAGATGGTGACGAGGCCGGCGGTGAAGGTACTCCAGATCTGGTTGGCCTGGGCGGTCTCGAAGCCCATGCCGCGCAAAACGGTGAAGCCCGCGTAATAGATGAGTAGGCCCTGGACCATCATGGGCGTACCGCGCACGATGGTGGAATAGATGGTCGCAAAGCCGCGGCCGATACTCTTAAAGAAGCGCACCAGGTCGTTGTCCACGCGGTCGAAGGTCTGAATACGCAGGAACACAAAGAGCAGCGCCAGGAAGAATGCGATGACGGTGCCGAAGGTGGCAAGCGCGATGGTGATCTCGATGCCGCGGATGAAGAAGTCGCCGCTCTTGTAGGTCATGTAGACCAGGCTCGACAAAAAGTCGCTGGGGTTGGAGTCCGAGACGATGCTCACCTGTACCAGGTCGATAAACGACATGACGCAGCGGTCCACGAAAAAGATCGCCGCGATGGCAACCACGACATAGCTGCCCAAGCGTGCGCCACGACGGAAGCGCTCGGATGCGAACGGCGACGTTTCGCGATAGTCATTCCAGTGCATGAGTTTGGTGACGAGCGCCGCCGCCGACACGACGAGCCAGGCCCAAAGGATTGCCCAAAGGCAATCCTGGAAGATACCGGTGGGCGCCAAGAAGCTCAGCGGCGTGGGGTTGCGCTGGCTAAACGCCAGGCCAAGCGCCGCGATGACACTCGTGCCCAGGTACACATAACGGTGGTCGGCCTTGATAAAGGAGGCCAGGCGATTGACGGTCTTCATGCTGCCTCCCTATGCCGGCTGACGGTCGAGGCACGCGTCCCACATCTGGTCGCGTTCCTCCTGGCTGATGCCCTTGAGGGCCTTGTCGATAAGCTTGAGGAGCTTCTTTGAGCCCTTGCGGCAGCCGACGTTTGCCGTGACCTCCTGCTTAAAGCCCTCGCCTTCGGCAAAATGAATGGGAACGATACCGGGATTTTGGGCCATATAGCCCTTCTCGTTCTCGGTGTTGTACGTCACGGCGTCGCAGGTGCCCTGCAGCAGGTTCGAGAACACCGTAGGGACGGAATCGACCGGGTTTTTATGCACGACGCCCGGGATCTCGTCGATGACGGTATCGAGCATGGTGTCTTTTTGGCCGAGGACCGTGGCGCCGCTAAAATCGCTGAGCTTGGTGGCGTTTTGGTAGGGCGAACCCTCTTTTACGAACAGGCCAAAGTAGCCGATGAAGTAAGGGTCGGAAAAGCCGACCGACTCCTCGCGCTCGGGCGTGGCGCTCATGCCGGCGATGATGAGGTCGATCTGGCCGTTGTTGAGCGAATCGATAAGGCCCGAGAAGCTCTGCTTAACGGCGACGGGCTCGCCGCCGAGGGCCTTGCAGACGATTTTGGCGATCTGTACGTCGTAGCCATCGGCATAGGCGCCCTGCACGTTGTCGATGGGGATGGTGTACTCACTGGCTTCGGAAACCTGCCAGTTGTACGGGGCGTAGGCCGCCTCCATGCCAATGCGGATCTTGTCCTTGCCGATCACGGAATCGGACAGGTCGTCGCGACCGCCGCCCGTCGTGGGCTGAACTACTTCCAGCGTGGAGGGGCGCTGGCAACCGGCAAGTGCGCCGGCGACAGCAGAAGCGCTCGCAGCAAGCGCACTGCCTAAGAAGATACGACGACTGCACACCGGCTGTGGATGCGCGTCGCGTTGATGGGGAGAATGCATAATCTGCCTTCCCTGTTGAATCGTATGCTGACGACTTAACAGGATATACGCCAGCAACCAGCAGCGCAGCACAAGCTCGAAAAATTAATAGACACGCGGTAGTCATTGGGGACGCCGATGTTTTGGCAATGCCGGCGAGCAACGTCCAGAGCGAACAAGTGGCATGAAAAAGGCAAGGCATGACCAGAAGGTCTATGCCTTGCCTTTTGAATGACAACTTGTCGCTCTGGACGACGCGCAGCATCGACCGAGCGGCGGAACCTCTAGAGCAAGGTAACGCTAAAACTGCGCTTGTCCGTCTCGCCCGGGGCCAGGGTGATGGTGTTGACCTTGTGCTCAAAGACGTCGTCCTCGGTGTCCATGGTGGTGTGACCGGTCCAGGGCTCGAGCGCCACAAACGGAGCGTCGTTGGCGGCAGACCACACGCCAATGTACTTAAAGCCCTCAAAGTCGATCTTGACGCCGTGGCCCGACTTGCGGCCGCGCAGTGTGAGCGTGGAGCCCGGGGTATCGGTGAACATGATGGCATCGTTATCGAAGCTGCGGTGCGTGATGGGCAGCACGTCCGAGTTATCGGGAGCCTTGTAGCTACCCTCGAACGTCATGAGGCCATCGGGCGTGATGATGGGGGCCTCGTTGGTCCAAGCCTCGGTAAATGCCAGCTCGTAGTCCTCGAACGTCTCGTCCTCGGCACCGGGGGCGGGTACGTTAAACGCGGGGTGACCGCCCACCGAGAACGGCAGGTCCACGTCGCCGGTGTTGGTGACGGCAAAGGTCTGCGTGAGCGTGGCGTCGCCGGTTAGGGCATAGGTCATGTTGAGCTTAAAGTGGAAGGGGAAAGCCTTGAGCGACTCAGGCGTGTCGGTGATCTCGTACGTTACCGAAGAGCCGTCCTCCGAAACCTCGACCAGCTTGTGCTCGACGATGCGCGCGAGTCCGTGGCGCGGCATCTCGCAGGTGCCGGCCGCAGACGTTGCCGTGTTGTTGCGCAGCGAGCCCACAATAGGGAACAGGATGGGCGCGTGCTTGCCCCAAAAGGCCGGGTCGCCCTGCCACAGATACTCGTTGCCGTTGAGGGCAAGGCTCGTGAGCTGGGCGCCCATGGAATCGATGGCCGCGGTGAGGCCGCCGCGCTTGATGGTAGTGACGGTAGACATGCTACTTCCTCCAAAAGTAAACAATAGTGTCGAGGGCTATTGTCCCACTCTTGGCGGCGGGGTTGAGCGACAGGCGCAGTTATTGAGCAATAGCGTAAAGGTCAAACCCGCCCTGCGGAGTGCTATCGACCGTATCGGGCGCCTGCGAGTTAAAGCTCACGGGAACCATGCGCTTTGAGGCGCGGAAGCGCGTGCCGTCGGTGGCGACGGGCGGTTCGTCGACGGTGAGCTCGTAGTCGCCGGGCTTGAGCTCGATGCCGTCACCAGCAGAATTGACGTATTGATACTCGTCAATCGTCTGCCCTTTGAGCGTACGCCCCACGATGTGGATGAGCATTTGGCTGTCGCCACGCGCGGTGTCCCACATCGCGCCGTCCTTGACCTCGACCGACACATGTACCGAGCGCGTGCGGCTGAGCGATTGCTCGACAGACATCTCGACCTTGGCGGCGTCTTTGCGCTGTTGCTCCACATGGCTCCAGACATTTCCGATCGCCGAGCAAGCGATGACGCCGGCCATGAAGGCGATGAGGATGGGGCCGAGCGGCGAGCGGCGGCCAGCATCTTCCTCGCGAGCCAAGTCGGGACGATGCGTGGGCGCGGGCGCCTGAGCGCCCTGCGAGGGCACGTCGAGAATGCTGAAGGATGCCGTACTGTCGGGGTCGATAGTGTGACGCGGCTGCGGGGTCTTTGCCGGCGAGACGGACATGTCCGCCGGCTCACCGAGTGTAGCCGTGGCATCGGCCTTAGCCTCATCGGCCTCGGCTTGGGCCCAAGCCTGTTCAAAGGTTAGGGGTTCGGCGGCATCGGAGGCGGCGTCAGGCTCGACAGCGGCATCGTTGCCGGTCTCGTCCTCGCCGCTCGACACATCACGCGGCGCGGGCTCGTCCCACGCCTCGTCCGGAGCCTCGCCCTCGCTATACCACCATTCAAAATCGGGATAAAACCCGTGCTCGCCGACAGCCATATTGCACCTCCACCCTACTCATAATTGGTATATGTATACCCATCACCGCAGGTACGGAGCATAAAAATGCGGAAAAGAAACAAGTCCTTTTCCGCATTATGCAATCTAGCCGATGACAGCAACATGGCCGGCACACCGCGGCGAGCCCAGCGGCAAGCCGGTATCCGACGGCCAAAAGCACTGGGGCGTATCGACGGCGACCGTGACGGTCTTGCCATCGAGGGCGCTCCACGAGTTTCCGGAATCGGTGGTGTCGAGCAAAAGCAGCGAGGTGTTTCCATCGCGCAGCCCGCGGCCATCACCGCTGAGACACGTCGCCTGCTGCTCGCTTCCCAAATCGAGCACGACATAGCTGTGGCCGCTCGGGTAATCCGGGTTGGGGTTCGCCACTCCCTGCAGGTCGCACACACCGGCGTCGTCAAGAATGCGCACCGTGCCCGTAAACGCCGCCAAACCGGCAGCCCGCGCGGCATCGGCCGCACCCGAGCCCTTCTCGACAGTGCTCTTCCAGCTTCCGCTTTCAAGATCCTTCAGAGCCGAGTCGTCGGCAACATCTGTCCACGTGATCTCCCTGCCCTCAGAACTCACGACAGAAGAAAGCTCCGAATCGGACGAGAGGTCGACGGGCGCGGCAAACGTCTGGGAAAGCTGGTCACCGTCGAGCGTGATGCGCACAATAGAGCCCATGCCCGTTCCAGACGAAAGCGTGGAATATAGCAGGCCGTTTCCGGCCGCCGAATACGACAGACCACCACGGAACCCGCCGGCACCGGCAACGCCCGTCGCAAGATCCCCCGTCGGCGCGACAAGCGAGCCGCTCTTCGCGTCAAAGGAAAATACCTGCACGGATTCCATGCCATTCCACGCGTCATTCGAGCCCGTTGCGCAGACGAGCAGCTGTGGAAGCTCGTCTGTCGACATGTTTACCAAAGCGTAGGTGTACTCCGCATCGGCAACGAACTGCTCATCGAGCCCGTCATTACGTCCAAAGTAGCCCTGCGGGTCTTCGAGGACCTCGCGGTATGCCGCGGCCGCCAGCTGTGCGGGAGTCTTCTTGGCCTGCTCTTTGTGCACCGGTGCGCTACCAGAACTCGACCCCGCAGGCTTTGCAGCCGCGCAGCCGCCCGCGCCGATGGCAAGAACGCCGGCGAGCGCCGCGGTTGCCGCCACCCTGGACATCTTTTTCCTGTTTGCCTTGTCAACGACCATTGCAAGACTCCCCTCGTACCAATAAAACAAAGACCGTGGCAAGCCCCCTCGCCATGCAAAAAGACAAGTGGCTAGCCCCGTCACATACCTTGGCAAATTATGTCACATCGCGAGGACAACGGGAATTTGGATGCAGCAGAAGTCCTCTTGGTGGGACTCGTCGTAGCTCGTGGTGTCCAAGTAGCAAAAATCGAAAGCGTTGTCGCTTAAAAGGGGTGCCCGTTATCGGACACCCCTTACGTTGCGTTGTGTTGTGGCAATACAGTCAAGCGAGATTTTTGGATGGAAAGCAGCCCTCTGGCCAAAAACCATCACAACATTCGACGCTTTTCCTCATTTTTGAGATTTTCGCCGAATGTTGTGACGGTTTGGATGTGACAAAGGGGCTGTCCGATGTCACATAGCGAGGACTGTTCGAATGGATGGGTCGCTGAGGGCCTCGCGGAGCCAGGGGGCCAGCTGCTCGGGGTGACCCTGCAGGTAGCCGTCGAATTCGGACGGGGCCACGCGGCGCACCTCCGAGATTTCCTCTTGGTTGATATGCAGCTCGCCCGGCTCAATATGGGCAAGGTAGACCTCGCACCATTCGCACTCGCAGCGACCGTCGCCGTGGTCCTCGCGGTACACCACGTGTCCGAGGTGCTCGAGCTGATCGGGCTCGCGCGTAATGCCGAGTTCTTCGTTGATGCGACGCGCCGTGGCGGCCGCGACGTCTTCCCCAGGGAGCGGATGGCCGGCGCAGCTATCGGCCAGCACCCCGCCCCACAGGCGCTTGAGCGGACTGCGGCGACAGAGCAGCAGGCGCGCGTCTTCGCCCCGGCCCCCAACCAAAAGCGTCAGAAATGCCTGATGCAGGATGCCCTCGCCGGTATGGGCATCGATGCGGTCGACAGGGCCGAGCGCTTCGCCGCTCGCGGCATCGACCGCCACGACCTCGGCGCCTGCGCCGCCCTCATCCCAGCCGGCGCGCAGGATGCGGCCTGCGGCGTCTTCGAGCGCAAACTTGCCCTCGCCCACTGCAACCTTTGTCGTGTGCATACCCATGGGATCTCCTGTCGCCGCGATGTACCTGAGACCATCTTCACCTGTATTGCGACTATACAGGCAAGCTCACCATGTGACAAAGGGACGGTCCCTTTGTCACATTCTGTTAGAGTTGCAGGGATTGAATCCCGCTTATTCATGCGACATTGGAGTGACAACCTTGACCGCCGCAACCACGCCTAAAAATAAGTCAACCGCCGCCGCGCTCTCCCCCGCGCGCACCAAGCTCTGCCTGGCGCTGCTCACGCTGTTGGGATTCTCGCTCGGTTGCTCCGAGTTCGTGGTCATCGGCATCGAAAGTGACCTGGCGACGGAACTCAGCGTATCGCTTGCCACTGCGGGCCAGCTCATCAGCGTGTTTGCGCTTGTCTACGCCATCGCGACGCCGGTGCTCGCGCTCAGCACGGGGCGTTTTCGCCGCTACCAGCTGCTCGTGTGCTATAGCATCGTCTTTGTGCTCGGCAACCTGGTCATGGCGGTGGCGCCCAACTTCCAGGTGCTGTTCATCTCGCGCATCATCCTGGGCTCTGTCTCGGGTGCGCTGCTTGCCGTGGGCGTAACGTACATCCCCGAGCTTCTGTCCCCGCAGCAAACTTCGCTTGCCATCTCGGTGGTATATGGTGCGTTTTCCGTGGCGATGGTCTTTGTGACCTCGATTGGCAAGTTTGTGGCCGACACACTCGATTGGCACGTGGCCATGTACGGCACGCTGGCCTTCGCCATTTTGATCTGCGGAGCGCTCGTGGCGTTTATGCCGCGCGCCGGACAGACCGACGAGCCCGCCACCTTCCGCGAACAGGCGGGGTTGCTACGCGAGCCGAGCGTCATCACCGGCATGCTCATCTTTTTGTTTGGCGTGGGCTCGGTCTACGTATTCTACGGCTACGTGACGCCTTATCTTGAGCAAGTGCTGGGTATGGGCACCGTTCAAGCGAGCACCACGCTCATGGCCTACGGCGTGTTCTGCCTGATCTCGGACATCCTGGGCGGATGGATCGATGCGCGCTTTGGCATGAAGGCGCTGCTTGTGACGTTTGCGCTGCAGGCTGCGGCGTTACTCGGGCTGTTTGTTGTGGGCGGCACCATGCCGCTCGCACTGGTCTTTGTCTTTAGCTTGGCACTGCTCATGTACCTGTTCTCGGTGTCATGCATCACGCACTTCATGGACGTGGCACGCCGCCGCCATCCCAAGTCGATGGTACTCGCAAGCTCGGTTGAGCCCATGGCGTTTAACGTCGGCATCTCGTTTGGTACCGCAGTGGGCGGCACCGTGGTAAGCAGCGTTGGCATTGCGTACGTGGGCGCAGTGGGCGCCGCGTTCTCGCTTGTCGCCTGGGCGCTTACGCTGGTGACGATTAAGCTGGCTCGTTGGGAGCGCAAGCGGGCGAGGGCGTAGGCGTAAGCGTAGGCGTAGATGCGATACTCGAGCTCGATGATGACGATCGAAAGGAAACCGCATATGCAACGCGTACTGTTTATCTGTCATGGCAACATCTGCCGCTCATCGCAATCGCAAACAACGCGGGAAGCCTGCCGCTGCTTATCTGCGCCATCCTGATCACGCTGCTTGCCATCTGCGTGTACCGCACCATGACGGTGGCCATCGTGGCTGACATCACGCCGCGCCCGCTGCGCACCAAGGCCGACTCCGTGCAGAAGATCGTGAGCTACGCCGACACGGGCGTCATGCTGGTTGCCATCTCGGTCATGGTCCCCAACGTGGAGCGCCCCGACTACCTGCCGCTCTTCCTGCTGCAGGCCGCCTTTGTGCTGGTGTCTGCCGTGGTGTACGACCTTCTGGTCAAGGAGCCGGCGCTGGTGCAGAAGATGCGCCAGAAGAGTCTCGAGATGGGCATCCGCGAGGACGAGGTCGAGAAGGACGACCCCCCGGAGGCCGGTGGCAAGGAGCACGAGGCCGAGTAGGGCGGGTGCCGGCGCCCTTGCTGCCGGCGGTCTCGGCTCCAGACAGCGTACATAAAGATGAGCCAGACCTCCGAATCCGCCCGATTCGGGGGTCTTTCTCGTCAAAATGTACGCTAAATCCATGAGGGTATATAATGTGACGCTCTGCTCGAATGCACGAAGGAAGGGGTGACGATGCCTGCTCACGAGAAGCGTGTCTTGTCGCTTGACGGCCTGCGAGAGCTCGGGGCGCTGATAGTGTTCCTGTATCACGTCGACATCATGGTCAAGCCGTTTGGCGCGGGGGGTCCGAGCCTCTTCCCTGGCACCGCGTCGGTTATGGTGTTCTTCATCCTGTCTGGCATAGTGCTGTCTCTTGTTCCCCTTAAGCACATGGGAAACGGCGGGTACGACTGGCTTGGCTATTACCCAAGAAGGGTCGTCCGCCTTTGCGTGCCGCTGTTTGCGGCGATTGCACTGGCCCTTCCTGCGGGCTACGTGGCATGGCGCCTGGGGTCCACGTCGCGCTCCGCGCTTGCCGTCGCCTACGACGCGGGCCTTCCCACTGCGGTTCATGACATCCTCATGCAGTTCGACGTGCTGTTCAACGTGTCCAATGGCCTCAACAACCTCTTTGGCGCGCAGCTCGTCCGCGTTGACTCTCCCGTCTGGTCCATGAGCTGGGAGCTCTGGTTTAGCCTGACGCTTCCGCTGGCCATCTGGTGCATATCAAGGATTCGCCGGACGGGTCTGGCGGTTGTTGCGGCCTTTATTGCGGTGCTTGTCTCGTACTGGACGGGCTACTTTCCGCTGCGCCTTTGCCTGATGTTCTGGCTTGGCGTCATGGCGGCCCGGCAATTCGACAAAATCAAGGCCGTCAAGCTTTCAATCCTGGCCGAGCTGGCGCTGCTTGTGGCCTCCGTTGGCGTTATCGAGCTCTCGCTCGTGTGGCATCCCGGCGGGGTCCTTGAGGCGTTGGAGTCCACCGCCATGAACGCGGCCTGCCTGGTGGTGGTTGTCGTCGCGATCGCCGACGGGTTCACGCGCCGCGCGCTCTCTGCGGCCCCCATGGTCTTTTTGGGAAAGGTGTCGTACAGCCTCTACCTTACCCACGCCATTGTCATCGGTGCGCTCGCTGCCCTGCTGCCCAGGCTCGGGATTGTCGACCCGCTCGCGATTGCCGCGGTCTCGCTGCCCGCAAGCATGCTCGTCTCCGTTGCCTTCTGGCGCATCATCGAGGTTCCCAGCATGAACCTGTCGCGCTCGCTGGCATCGTCAGGGCCTAGGGACGCCGTTCGATAATGCGTCGTACTTGGCTTCGTTTGGAGAGAGCTGGTCATGAATAGCCCAAAGCCCGTCCACCGCGTTCTCTTTATCTGCCATGGGAACATCTGCCGCTCGACGATGGCCGAGTCGGTGTTTACCGAGCTCGTGCGCCGCGCTGGGCGCGAGGCGGAGTTTGTCATCGATTCCGCAGCGACCTCAACTGAGGAGATCGGCAACCCGCCGCATCATGGCACGGTCGCCAAGCTGCGCGAAGTCGGGATTCCCGTCGTTGCACACCGTGCCCGTCAGGTGCGTCGCGCGGAGTATGGCGACTGGGACCACATTGTCTATATGGACGACGAGAACGCCCGCGGCCTGTACCGAATTTTTGGGAAGGACCCCGATGGCAAGATTACGCGCTTGCTCGATTGGACCGAGCACCCCGGCGACGTGGCCGACCCCTGGTACACCGGCAATTTCGACGCCACCTACCGCGACGTGCTCGCCGGCTGCACGGCGATGCTCGAGCAGCTGTAGGCAAGCGAGGTCGTGGGCCACGCCTTCGGCGCGAAATGAACGTGGATAATCTCCTACATGAAGAAATGAGCGTGGAAAATCTCCCGCTTTGAGCGTTCAAGGGCGCCCTAAACGAGAGAAAATCCACGCTCATTATCTCGTTGGGAGATTATCCACGCTCGGTTACTCGTCGACGATCTCGGCGAGCCAGACGTTCAGCGTATCGACCTCGGGGCAGCAGAACTTTGCCGCACCGGGCTCGTTGCCAGGCACGGTTCCGCCATAGCGCAGGATATCGATATAGGGAAAGCCCACATGGCAGGCCATTGCGCACATCTTGCCGCGGTCTCGGTCGAAGTCAAAAACGTCACCCGGCTTGTGACCATGGTGGCAGCGGCACGCACCCAGCTGGTCCACGCAGCTCACGCGGATACGTGGACGCTTGCCACGCGGCGCGCCGAGCGGCTTGTTCTCGCCCGCAGGCCTGACGCCGCCCTCGCCAGCGTTACTCATGGTCGATCACGTCCAGGCAGGCCTCGATGGGCAGGCCGGCCGACTTGTCCTCTTGGTCGGCATTGCGCTCGATAAGCTCAGCCACCACACGCATGGCATCGGACGTCGCACGCTGCAGGCTCCAACCTGCCATAACGCGGCCGACGAGCACCGCCGAGAACGTGTCGCCCGTGCCCGGGAAATAGACCGGAATGAGCTCAAAGGGAATCGTGAAGTACTCCCCCGCCACATGGTCGTAACCGATAACCGCGTTCATGCCATTGACCACGGCGCTCGTAATGACCACAGACTTGGCACCCAGCTCGCGCACGGCGTCCACAAGGACGCGGGCCTCATCGGGCGTAATTTGCTCGGCAATAGGCCTATCGGCAAGCAGGCACGCCTCGGTATAGTTGGGTACCGCGTAGTCTGCGCACTCCAGCAGGTGCCGCATAAGGCCAATCGTAGACTCGGGCACGCCCGCATAGAGCTTGCCGTTGTCGCCCATGATGGGGTCGACGAACACCTTGGTGCCCTTTTGCGCACGGCGGTGGCAAAAGTCCGAGATGATGCGCGTCTCTTCCTCGGTCACGATAAAGCCGGTCGAGATGGCGTCGAACTCAAAGCCGAGCTCCTCCCAGATAGCGAGGCTTTGGCGCACGTACTCGGTGGTGTCGTGGATGTAGAACTTGGGGTAGTTGAGCGTGTCGGAAACGAGCGCCGTCGGCAGGTTATGGATACGGTAGCCCATGTGCGACAGCACCGGCAGCATGGCGGAAAGCGCGACCTTGCCGTAGCCGCACATATCGTTGATCAGCAGCAGCTGAGTGTTCTTCATGAGTGTCTCCCTTGGTTCGGGCGCGGCGCGGCAGCGCCACAGTGCGACTAAGTGTAACGCAGGGGACGTTGTGAGCGGAGTCGAGCGGCACGAAGGGCAAATTGTTGCGGAAAGGTTTCGGAAACGAGGGGCTAGCTTGCTTCATTGCGGCTCATTTGCCGCCACTTATTCAGTGCCATTTCAAAACTATGCCGGATTACGGGGCTGAACCTGAATGAGCCAACCACACCCCCTATTTTCAAATCATAGCGAGCCTTCTACCTGCGGTTTTCTTTTTACCAATTTCGGCATGGTCGGCAATCCGTCGTTCAGCCCCGTAATCCGGCATAGTTTTTAAGTTAGTCGTTGGGGACGTTCTTAAATGACTAGGCAAACAAGAACGTCCCCAACGACTATCAGCACAAGGAGTGTCCCCAAGTGCCGGCACATAAGGAACGTCCCTAAGTGCCGCTTGAACATAATAAGTTTGGTACCTTGACAATCAATCTATGCGCTCCTAAATTGGTTAGGCACAAAACAATTCCACTACCTAACTAAAGAAAGGAGCAACACTAATTCATGTGCGATGAACCTCTTAACCTTTGTTCGCACGAGCGCGGCGGCGACCCGTCACAGCCGGCGGATGCACCCGAAGCGGTTAGCTCAGAAGACAAGCTTGCCAAGCGCATCCTCAATGGCCTGGGCTTTTGCGGCCATTACATGCATTTTCATGGCGGAGGCGTGTCCGGCAAGGCGCCCATCATCTGCCTGCTGGCCAAGCAACCCGGCGGCGAGATGTCGCAGCAGGAACTCGGCATGCACTTTGACCTCAAGCCGGGGTCGCTTTCCGAGATCCTGTCCAAACTCGAGCTCAACGGCCTCATCGAGCGCAGCCGTAACCCCAAGGATCGACGGCAGCTCACCATTCGCCTGACCGAAACCGGCCGGGAAAACGCCCGCATCGACCAGGCAGCCCGCATTCGCTTTAGAGAGCAGGCCTTTGGTGCCCTCACCCACGACGAGCGCGAGCAGCTCGCCGAAATGCTCGAGAAAATCCGTGTAACCTGGGAGGAACTGGATGATTAAAACCCTCATGGGCAGCATCCGCGACTATATAAAAGTCACCGTTGCCACGCCGTTGCTCGTGCTTGGCGAGGTGCTCTGCGAGATGCTGATTCCATTTATCACCGCCAACCTGATCGACGCCATCAAAGATGGCACCACCGTAGCCGAGATGCTTCCCACCGCGGGCTTTTTGGTGCTCATCGCGCTGACGTCGCTTGCTTTTGGCGCCGCTGCCGGCGTCACCTGCAGCCATGCGAGTTGCGGCTTCGCTAAGAACCTGCGTCACGACCTGTTCTACAAGATCCAGACGTTCAGCTTTGCCAACATCGATGAGTTCTCGAGCTCCTCGCTCGTCACGCGCCTGACCACCGATATCAACAACGTGCAGCAGGCCTTTATGATGATCATCCGTATCGCCGTGCGCGCGCCGCTGGTATTGATCTTCGCCTTTACCATGGCATTTATCATGGGCGGCAGCGTCGCCATGGTCTACCTGGCCATCATTCCGCTGCTGGGCTTTGGGCTGTTCTTTATCATCTTTAAGGTGCGTCCCATCTTCTCGCGCGTGTTCCACAAGTACGACGCCCTTAACGAGTCCGTCGAGGAAAACGTCACCGGCATGCGCGTGGTTAAGAGCTACGTGCGCGAAGACTTTGAGAAGGAGAAGTTCGCGACCGCCGCGCGCGACGTCCAGATGGACTTCACCCGCGCCGAGAAGCTGCTCGCCTTTAACAACCCCATGATGAACATCTGCGTCAACGGCGCGTTTGTCGTCATCATCTACCTGGGCTCCAAGCTCATTATCACGAGCCAGGGTACGCTGTTCGACGTGGGCCAGCTCTCCTCGATCTTTACCTATGGCTTCCAGATCCTCATGAGTCTGATGCAGCTGTCGATGATCTTTGTCATGGTGACCATGGCCGACGAATCGGCGCACCGCATCACCGAGGTGCTGGCCGCCGAGCCCACGATCGCCGATCCCGCCGAGCCCGTGCTCGAGGTCGCCGATGGCTCCATCGACTTTGACCACGTGAGCTTTAAGTATTCCGCGCATGCGAAGCGCCAGGCGCTCGACGATATCGACCTGCGCATTAAGAGCGGCGAGACCATCGGCATCATCGGCGGCACCGGCTCGGCCAAGTCCACGCTTGTAAACCTCATCGCCCGCCTGTACGACGCCACCGAGGGCACCGTGCGCGTGGGCGGCGTGGATGTGCGCGACTACGACTTGGACGCTCTGCGCCACCAAGTGGCCATGGTATTGCAGAAAAACGTGCTGTTTAGCGGCACGATTGCCGAGAACCTGCGTTGGGGCGACCCGAACGCCACCGACGAAGAGGTCCGCGAGGCGGCACATCTGGCCTGCGCCGACGAGTTTGTCGATGGCTTCCCCAAGGGCTATGACACCTGGATCGAGCAGGGCGGCTCCAATGTCTCGGGCGGTCAGAAGCAGCGCCTGTGCATTGCGCGTGCCCTGCTGCGTCGCCCCAAGATCTTGATCCTGGACGACTCCACCAGCGCCGTCGACACCAAGACCGACGCCAAGATCCGCGCAGGGCTGGCAAGCTATCTGCCCAACACGACCAAGCTCATCATCGCCCAGCGCATTAGCTCCGTGCAGGATGCAGACCGCATCATCGTCATGGAGGGCGGCCGCATCGCGCAGATCGGCAACCACGATGAGCTGCTCAAGACGAGCGAGATCTACCGCGAGACCTTTACCTCGCAGAACAAGATGTCTGCCGAGGGCGAAGAGGCCGTCGAAGCCGACACCGAGGCATCCGCAACACAAGCTCAGACCCAGGAAGGAGGCGAGGCACATGAGTAAGGCAACGACCGCCGAGCGCGCGCTCAACCGCAAGGGTGGCACCATGTCGCGCCTCATCAAGACGCTCTTTGGCTTCTACCCCGTGCTTTTGCCCCTCGTCGTCGTCGGCGTGGTGCTCTGCGCCATCATCAACTCCATCGGCGCGACCTTCCTTCAGAGCGCCCTGCAGATTATTAGCGAATCGTGGCAGTCGGGCGATTGGGGAGCCGCGCAGCCCAAGATCGCACAGCTCGTGACCACCCTCGCCTGCATCTACGGCATCGGCATCCTGTCCTCGCTCTTCTGGAACCGCGCCATGGCCATCGTCACGCAGGGCTCGCTGGAGAAGTTGCGCGAGAAGATGTTCAACCGCATGCAGGACCTGCCGATCCGCTACTTCGACACGCACCAGCGCGGCGACATCATGAGCCACTACACCAATGACATCGACACGCTGCGCCAGATGATCAGCCAGTCGCTGCCCAACCTGCTCATGACGACCATCGTCATCGTCACGGTGTTCTTTATCATGCTGTACTACAGCGTTTGGATGTGCCTGGTCATTGTGGCAGGCGTCGCCTTTATGACCTTTATGACCAAGCTGCTCGGCTCCAACTCCGCGCGCTTCTTTATTGCGCAGCAGACCGAGCTCGGCGTTGTCGAGGGCCATATCGAGGAAGTCATGAACGGCCAGAAGGTCGTCAAGGCATTCTGCCACGAGTCTGCCGCCGAGGCCGATTTTGACGAGCGCAACGAAAAGCTCTTCGAGGTCTCGCAGAAGGCCAACATGTACGCCAACATCCTCATGCCCATCCTTATGAACCTGGGAAACCTGCTCTACGTGCTGGTCGCACTGGCAGGCGGCATTTTCCTGGCGCTGGGCGTGCCCAACCTGAGCATCTCGGGCATGGCGCTGTCCATCGCCGTCGTGGTGCCGTTCCTCAACATGACCAAGCAGTTCTGCGGACAGATCGGCCAGATCTCGCAGCAGATCAACGCCGTAGTCATGGGCCTCGCCGGCGCCGACCGTATCTTTGAGCTCATCGACGAGGAGCCCGAAGCCGACGAAGGCTATGTGACGCTCGTCAACGCTCAGGTGAACCCCGACACCTGGCAGCTCGAGGAGGCCGACCACCACACCGGCATGTGGGCGTGGAAACATCCGCACCGCGCAACCGGCGAGATCGAGTACGTACCGCTGCGCGGCGACCTGGTCATGGACAACGTCGACTTTGGCTACACGCCCGACCACGAGGTGCTGCACGGCGTGTCCGTGTTTGCCAAGCCGGGCCAGAAGGTCGCGTTTGTCGGCGCCACCGGTGCCGGCAAGACGACCATCACCAACCTCATCAACCGCTTCTATGACATCGCCGACGGCAAGATCCGCTACGACGGCATCAACGTCAACAAGATCCGCAAGGCCGATCTGCGCCGCTCGCTGGGCGTGGTGCTGCAGGACGTGAACCTGTTCACCGGCACCGTGATGGATAACATCCGCTACGGCAACCTGGACGCCACCGACGAGGAGTGCATCGCGGCGGCCAAGCTCGCGGGTGCGGACGACTTTATCACCCGCCTGCCCGACGGCTATGACACCATGCTCACCGGCAACGGCGCGCAGCTGTCGCAGGGCCAGCGCCAGCTGATTTCGATCGCACGCGCTGCCGTCGCCGATCCGCCGGCAATGATCCTGGACGAGGCCACGAGCTCCATCGACACTCGCACCGAGGCCATCGTGCAAGCGGGCATGGACAAGCTCATGGAGGGCCGCACGACGTTTGTCATCGCACACCGCCTGTCCACCGTGCGCAACTCCGACGCGATCATCTGCCTGGACCACGGCCGCATTATCGAGCGCGGCAACCACGACGAGCTGATCGCCAAGCGCGGATATTACTACCAGCTCTATACCGGAGCGTTTGAGCTGGAGTAGGTAGGTTTGTTCCACGGAGGTCTCCCAGGCGGGCCGGGGTGTAACCTCCGTGCTCAAACATTCTCGCTTCGCTGCGAAACTGCGCGCGGAAGTTACACCCCGGCCCGCCTGGGAGACCTCCTGCGCGCAATCAACCCGTCATTAAAACAGAATAAAAGTTGGTGAGGCCCTGGCCGTTTGGCCAGGGCCTCGTTTTGTAAGGGCGGCAAAAGTAGTCAAAAAGTCCCGTCCCAGATGAGCTAGTTGAGGAGTTGGGCCATGGCGTTGACGAATTTCTGGACTTGGAGGGTTGGCTCGAGCGGGTAGTGCAAAAAGACCGGCACCTCTCGCCCGCACAGGAACGGTACGCCCACAAAGGCCGGGTGCACCCCCGACCATGCGCCGCAGGTGAGCACCGCGTCGCCCTTTTCCTCGGCTTCGTTAAAGAGCGCAAAGTCGAAGCTATCCACATCGATCACGTCCACGCCGCCGTCGGCCAAAAGGTCGATGCGCAGGCTGTCCATGGCGTCGTTGCCGTGGCGCAGTACGCGCAGACGCATACCCTCCAGGTCGGCAACCGTAATGCGTGTCTTGCGCGCCAGCGGGCTCGTGCGCGGCAGGTCGATATAAAACGGTACGTTGACGATGCGGAGCTTTTGGCAGGCGTCACCCCAGCGCGGGGTCGAAAAACTCGACTGCACCACATCCACCTCGCGACCGAGGCTGCGCATGACGGATTCGCGTTCGTCGTAGAGGTCGCTTACCGGCACGATCTCAAATCGAAGCGACGGTTCCAGATCGTGGATGCTCGACCACATCGACAGCGTTTGGCGCCCCGGGCACATCATCGACACGCCCAGGCGCACGGCACCGCCATCGCCCGCCGCGCGTCGGGCGCGGCGCAGCGCGTCCTCGGACTGCCGCATGATCGAGCGCGCGTCGTCCACCAGCAGCGCGCCGGCCGGCGTCACCTTGACGCCTGAGTGCGAGCGTTCAAACAGTGTGATGCCGAACTCGGCCTCGAAGCCCGACACCTGCTTGACGAGCGCCGGGGTCGACACGCGCAATTTTGCCGCCGCACGTGAGAAGCTTCCCAGCTCCGCGGCGGCCGATATGGCCTCGAGTCGTCGATCGTACACGTCAATCTCCCGTTTCCAGACGCATGGCAATGAACTGCCGAAGGGGTCGTTTTGGCAGGTCACGCGCTCAATTGAGAAAAAACTGCATCACACAGCGTAAACCTACGGTTAACGCCATTCTAACAAATATGCAATTCACCTGCGCAAATGCAAAGCATACGATAACCAGCGAAAACCACGTGGGTCGGTTAATGGGAGCGACCCACCGGGAGGCACAAGAAGGGAAGTTCCTATGAGCAATTGGCTTAAGCTCGAGGGCGATGTCTGCGCCGTGACTGGCGCGCTCGGCGGTATGGGCGCCGAGATCTGCCGCGAGTTCGCCCGCAATGGCGCCAACGTCGTCATGCTCGACCTGGACGAGGAAAAGGTCAAGGCCGCAGCCGCCGACCTCGCCGCCGAGTTTGGCATCCACGCCGAGGGCTACAAGATGAACGCCACCGACGAGGCCGAGGTTCAGGCCGCCGTCGATGCCACCATCGCCAACTTCGGCCGCGTCGACGTTCTCGTCAACACCGCCGGCATCCTGCGCTTCGCAGCCATGGAAGACCTGCCGTTGAGCGACTGGGAGCAGGTGCTCAACGTCAACCTCACCGGTTACTTCATCACCTCGCAGCGCTTTGGTCGCGAGATGATCAAGGCCGGCCAGGGTCGCCTGGTGCACATCTCGACCGTCGCCAGCCACTCCCCCGAGACGTTCTCGGGCGTGTACAGCTCCACCAAGGCCGGCGTGAACATGATGTCCAAGATGCTCGCCGCCGAGTGGGGCCCCTACGGCGTCCGCTCCAACTGCGTCGAACCCTGCTTCGTTAAGACCCCGATGTCGGCCAACTTCTACGCCGACCCCGAGGTCGAAAAGAGCCGCAGCCGTCTGATCGCCACGCGCCGCATCGGCGAGGTCAGCGATATCGCCAACGCCGTCATGTTCCTGGCGTCCACGCGCTCGGACTTCACCACCGGCGACGCCATCAAGGTCGACGGCGGCTTCTCCAACATGATGGGCGACCTCACCGCCAAGCCCGGCGGCCGTCGCGCCTATGCCGACAACTACCTTAAGAACAAGGGTGTCGAGCTCTGGTCCGATGAGTCCGGCGTCGCCAAGCCGACTGACCAGTAAACCAACCTGACAGGGAGGTCCCGCGGACACGCCCGCTCCTCCCCAGTATCGATCAGAAAGAGTCCAATGGCTTCCACCAACTCCAACAAGGGTCGCGCCGTCGTGCTTTCCGCCGCGTGCGTCACCATGTTCTTCATCAGCTCCATCGCGCTGTATTCCGTCGTGAGCAAGAACCTGCTCGCCGTCTACCCCGAGTGGTCGAGCGCCCTTACCTGGGCCTTCCCGGTCTTTCAGACCATCATGGCCGTGACGGGTATCTTCGCCGGCCGCATCTCCGATAAGATCGGCCCGCGCAACGTCGTGATCGCCGCCGCCGTGTGCTACGGCCTGGGCTGGTTCATGTCCGGCACCGTCACCGAGCCGTGGCAGTTCTACCTGTGGTTCTCGCTCGTCGCCGCTGTCGGCAACGGCCTGGGCTACAACCCGGCGCTCACCACCGGCCAAAAGTGGTTCATCGACAAGAAGGGCCTCGCCTCCGGCATCACCCTGGCCGCTTCGACCGCCGGCCCCGCCGTGCTGTCCCCAGTGCTCGCCTCGCTGCTCATCCCGAGCCTGGGCATCTTTGGCGCCCTTAAGGCGCTCGGCGTCATCTTCTTTGTGATGATCGCCGCCTCCGCCCTGTTCCTGAAGGCCCCCGAGGCCGGTTGGCTGCCCGAGGGCTTCGAGGCCCCCAAGGGCGGCGCGCATGCCGGCACCTTCGGCGACCTCACCCCGGGCGAGATGGTCAAGACCCCGCGCTTCTGGGTCCTCATCGTCACCTTCGCCTTTGCCGCCACCGCGGGCACCCTGCTCGTGGGCAAGGTTGCCTCCATCGCCGCCGTCCAGCTCTTCGCCGACCCCACGAGCGCCGCGGCCGTCGCCCTCGGCGGTGTGGTGGTCTCCGTCAACACCTGCGCCAACCTGGTTGGCCGTCTGTCCTTTGGCCAGATCATCGACAAGCTCGGCGCCTATAAGTCGCTGCTCATCAGCCTTGTCGTCACCATCGTCGCACTCGTCATCATGTCGATGAGCTTTACGCAGGCCATGTTCTTTGTTGCGCTCGCCCTGCTCGGCTTTAGCTTTGGCGCCCTGCTCGTCATCTACCCGCCGCTCACCGGTGGCGCCTTTGGTACCAGCAACATCGGTGTCAACTACGGCATCATGTTTTTGGGCTATGCCGCTTCCACCTGGATCAGCCAGCCCATCACCGCCGTGCTGTATCACGCCGAGGCCGGCAGCGCCGCCTACCAGCAGTCCTTCTACGGCGCCATTGTGATCGCCGCCATCGCCGTCGTGCTCACCGTCTACATGATGGTCTCCGACAGCAAGAAGAAGTCCGCCTAGTTTTACCGATGCGACAAAGGGACGGCCCCTTTGTCGCATTCCACCGGTCACCAGTATTTAAGGAGTCGAAATGTCTGAGCTCAACCCCGTCCGCATTGCCGTTATCGGCGCCGGCGCCATGGGCCGCAACCACATCCGCTTTGTCACCGAGGAGCCCGAGGCCGAGCTCGTCGCCATCGCCGACGCCTTTGAGGGCGCCCGCGCCACGGCCGAGGCCGCCGGCGTGCCGTTTTACACCGATCCCGCCCAGATGATGGACGAGGTCAAGCCCGAGGCCGTCATTATCGCCACCCCCAACGACCTGCACCTGGGCGTTGCTCGCGAGGCTGTGAAGCGCAATATCGTGCCGTTGGTCGAAAAGCCGATCTCCAACGACCTGGAGGATGCCCAGGCTTTCGCTGCCGAGGCCGAGACCGCCGGCGTGCCCGTGCTCGTGGGCCAGCACCGTCGCCACAACCCCTTCGTCAACAAGGCCAAGGAGATCATCGAGTCCGGCGAGCTGGGCAAGCTCACCGTGTCGAGCTTCCACTACATGATCTATAAGAATGACGAGTACTTCGACGTCGAGTGGCGCCGTAAGAAGGGTGCCGGCCCGATCCTGGTCAACCTGGTTCACGACGTCGACCTGCTCCGCTACCTGCTGGGCGAGCCCGTTGCCGTCCAGGGTATGCAGTCCAGCGCCGCCCGCGGTTTTGAGACCGAGGACTCCGCCGTGGTCAACGTCCGTTTTGCCGATGGCGCGCTCGCAAGCATGACCATCTCCGACGCCACCGCCAGCCCCTGGAACTGGGAGGCAACCGCTCGCGAGGATCCGCAGTACCGCCCCTTCGACGCCGACGCCTACTTTATCGGCGGCACTAAGGGCGCCCTGTCGCTGCCCCGCCTGCACCAGTTCTCTTACGACGGCGCCTCCAACTGGCACAAGCCGCTGCAGATGGAGATTCCGGCCGTCGACCCGGCACTGCCGCACAAGATGCAGCTCAAGCACTTTGTGAAGGTTGTCCGCCGCGAGGTCGAGCCCGTCGTGACCCCCGCCGATAACGTCAAGACGCTCACGCTGCTTAACGCTATCAAGGAGGCCGCCGAGACCGGCCAGCTCGTCGAGCTGTAATGCTTTAGGGCGAGCCGCGGCAGACTCCCCGCCGAGCGCCTTGGCCCGCCGCCAACAAGCCCCTCTTCTTTACCCCGCGAGCAGCCTCCTGCCCGCGGGGCATTTTGCTACCTTGCCGACGATTTTTCTGGGGCGGGGGCCATTTTGCGCCTCAGTCTGATTCGTTCGCCACGAAATGGGCCTATCTACTACGTTTAACCGATCGCCCTTAACCATGCCAAATTTCGCGAAATAAAAACCGCAGGTAGACGACTTGCGTATTCTCGGAAAACCGGGGGATGGTCGACCCATACGGGTTAAACGTAGTAGATAGGCCGTTTTCATGGCGCGGCCCCAAAACAGTCTTTTGGGACGGGTGGTATCCTTGGTAGCCCTGTGCCGCAAACGCACCTCAAACGCAAGGAGTTTCATGGATCTTATCGCCCAGCTCGCCCGCGAGCTCAACCTTAAGGCCGCCAACGTCGAGGCGGCCGTCAAGCTCATCGACGAGGGCAACACCATCCCCTTTATCTCGCGCTACCGCAAGGAAGCCACGGGCGGCATGTATGACGTCGCCCTGCGCGCACTCGACGAGCGCCTGTCCTACCTGCGCAATCTTGAGCAGCGTAAAGAGGACGTCATTCTGCTCATCGACGCCCAGGGCAAACTCACGCCCGAACTCGAGCAGCAGATTCGCGAGGCCACACAGCTCCAGCGTGTCGAGGACCTCTACAAGCCCTACCGCAAAAAGCGCATGACCCGCGCGCAGAAGGCCCGCGAGGCCGGCCTGGAGCCGCTCGCCAACATGATCATCATGCAGGCATCCGCCAAGGGCAGCGCGCTCGACACCGCCGCGGCCTACGTCAACGAGGAAGCCGGCTTCGACACGCCCGGGAAGGCGCTCGCCGGCGCGGCAGACATCGTGGCCGAGACGGTGGCCGAAGACCCCGAGAACGTCGCCGACCTGCGCGCCTTTACGCAAAACACCGCCGATATCGTCGTCGAGGCCACCGACCCCGCCGAAAAGACTCCCTACGAGCCCTACTACAACTATGATGAGCCGCTGCGCCGTATACCCAACCACCGCGTGCTGGCTATCGATCGCGGTGAGCGCGAGGGCAAACTCCGCGTGCGCGTGAACGTCGACGGCGCTGCCGCCACGGCACGCCTCGGCAGCCGTTGGCCCCGACGCCAGGGCGTGTTTGCCCCCATCTTCGATGCCGCCATCGCTGACGGTTACAAGCGCCTGATGGCCCCCTCGCTGGAGCGCGAGGCCCGCGCCAAGCTCACCGTCCGCGCCCAGACCGAGGCCATCAACGTCTTTGCCAAGAATCTCGAGGGCTTGCTCTCGGCGCGCCCCGTGCGCGGTGCCCGCGTGCTCGCACTCGATCCGGGCTACCGCACCGGCTGCAAGGTCGCCGTCATGGACGAGACCGGCAAGCTACTCGACCACGGCGTGGTCTACCCCACCAAGCCGCGCCACGACGTCGCCGGCACCAAGCGCGAGCTCGCCCGCCTCGTCAAGAAGGACGGCGTCAACACCATCGTCATCGGCAACGGCACCGCCAGCCGCGAGACCGAGGAAGTCGTCTCGGAGTTCATTGCCGAGCAGGCGCCCAGTCTTCGCTATACCATCGTCAACGAGGCCGGCGCCTCGGTGTACTCCGCCTCCGAACTCGCCAGCCAGGAATACCCCGACCTGGACGTCACCGTGCGCGGCGCCATGAGCCTGGGTCGCCGCCTGCAGGACCCGCTGGCAGAGCTCGTCAAGATTCCGCCCCAGTCCATCGGCGTTGGCCAGTACCAGCACGACCTTGACCAGGCCGAGCTTTCGCGCACGCTGGGTCACGTGGTGGAAGACGTCGTTAACCGCGTGGGCGTCGACGTCAACACCGCGAGCGCGAGCCTGCTGGGATACGTATCGGGCATCACACCGAGCGTGGCCAAGAATATCGTGGCTTACCGCGAGGAAAACGGCGCCTTTACCGATCGCCGCCAGCTCAAGAAGGTCCCCAAGCTGGGACCCAAGGCATACCTCAACGCCGCGGGCTTCCTGCGCATCAGCGGCGGCAAGAACCCGCTCGACGCGACAAGCGTCCACCCGGAGAGCTACGAGGTGGCCACGTCCGTCCTGGAGCGCGCAGGCGTTAAAGCCAGCGAGCTCAGCCGCGGCGGCGTGCCCGACATCGAGCGCCGTCTGGGCAGCATCTCGACGCTGGCAAGCGACCTGGACTGCGGCACCCTCACGCTCATCGACATCGTCAACGAGCTCAAAAAGCCCGGCCGCGACCCGCGCGACGACGCGCCCGAGGTAGTCTTTAGCCGCTCGGCGCTTTCCATCGACGATCTGGAGCCCGGCATGGAGCTCAAGGGCACGGTGCGCAACGTTGTGGACTTTGGCGCCTTCGTCGACGTGGGCGTGCACCAGGACGGCCTGGTACACATCTCCAAGCTGGCCAACCGCTTTGTCAAGCACCCGAGCGACGTGGTACGCGTCGGCGACACGGTCAAGGTGTGGGTCGAAAAGGTCAATCGCGACCGCAAGAAGATCTCGCTCACCATGGTACAGGGGAAGTAAACCGCCTAAAGCAAGGGTCCCCCCTCTCGCGATGTGCAAAATCGCGAGTATTCTGCAATTTCTGCCGTTCCGGACGCCCCTCAGAGACGAAAAAGCAAAAAACAGCCCCCGTTTTAGCGTCCTCAGAGCCAAAACGGGGGCTATTCCGTGCTTCGGTTAACTGGTAAAAGCCTTTACCTTGCTGAATACTCTCAATTTTGCACGGCGCAGGCGGGGGTACCTTAGTCCGCGGCAGGATATAGAAGCCAATCACCAACCTACTGGCAAGCTCGTGTCGGCAGCCCCGGCCTTTCCTTTGCCTAGCGCGACCCTCGCGTAGCGCGTGAGCGATAGGGAAAGGAAAGGCCGGGGCGAACAGCCCGCGGCGTAGCCAGTGTTCGCGTTACGGCAGAATATGGAAGCCCAAAGCGGCGATATCCTTGGCAAAGCCGCGGACGGTGTCGAGCGAGACCTCGTACGGGTCACGGCCGATGTTCTTGCGTTTGGCCAGGATGCTGTTGGGCACCGTGATGATCTGGCAACCGCAGGCCTCGGCCTGGTAAATATTGATGAGCTCGCGTGTGGACGCCCACAGGACCTCGCAGTTGGGCTTGGCGGCGGCCTTCTTGACCGACTCCGTCATAAACGGAATGGGATCGACACCGGTGTCGGCGATGCGGCCGGCAAAGAGCGAGATGATGGACGGTGTCTCGGCGTCAACGGCCTCGACCATCTCGTCAACCTGCTCGGGGGTAAAGATAGTAGTGACGTTAACCTTGATGTCGTCAGCCGAAAGCTTGCGGACCAGCTCGGCGGTGGACTCGCCCTTGGTGGTCACGCACGGAATCTTGACGTAGACGTTGTCGGCCCAGGTAGCGATCTCACGGGCCTCGACCTCCATGGTCTCGACGTCATCGGCAAAGACCTCAAACGACACGGACACATCGGTGATGTGGGCCAGGACCTCCTTGGCAAACGCGCGGTAATCCGTCACGCCGCCCTTCTTCATAAGGGACGGGTTAGTCGTGAAACCCTGAACGTTGCCGTTCTCGTACATGTCGAGCATGCCCTCGAGGTTTGCACCGTCAGCGAACACCTTGATTGCCATCTGCCTGATTCCTTTCGCTTGCACATGGGCGTTAAACTGCTAAACACTTTACCTAGGTTTATCAAGGCGTGAACTGCGGTTTTTTATCTTCTCGGCGAACGGTATAAACGCTTCAGTGTTTGGATTGATAAACCGATTGAGCATGCAAAAGCAAAGAGTCGCAGTTTGAGCAAACGTCAGAACGCGGGATTCATTAGATGAGGCCGAAATGCTGCATCGCTGTGACGGTGCCATCGTGCGCGACGTCGTCGGTCACGTAGTCGGCGAGCGCTTTGACTTCGGGCATGGCGTTGCCCATGGCGACAGCCGTCTCGACCGCAGCGAGCATGCCCAGGTCGTTACCCGAATCGCCGAAGCCAAAGGTGCGCGCGTTGCCGGTGCGACCCAGGTATTCCAGCGCTCGCGCCACGCCTACGCCCTTGTCGATGCCCTTGGGGCTCAGCTCGCGATTCTGACCACCGGTGTTGCACAGCTCAAACTCGCGATCGATAAAGCCATCATCGTTGGCTACGCGAGCCAGGTCGCTCGCGACGATGCCTACCTTGCCCACGCGCAGACGGCCGTCGACGCGCATTTCCTCGGTGCTGTGCACCACAGAAGTGCCGATCAGAGACGACTGCTCAACACCCGCGGGTTCCAGGGCAAAAGTAGCCACGTTGGTCTCGAAAAAGGCTTCAATCCCTGCCGCGGCCATACGGCGTGCAAGCTCCTCAACAATGTCTTCGTCAAAGCAGTCCTCATACACCACGCGGCCCTCGACCTCGAGCGTGGCGCCCGCCATGGCAACGACGCCCGCGGGGTCGAGCGCACGCAAGCTATCGGCGATGAGCCACAGGGGGCGACCCGTGCAGATAAACGCCTTGTGTCCCGCGTCGCGCAGACGATGAAACGCCTCGACGACCGCCTGCGAGGGGCGAACCGCCGAAAAGTCCTTGTCGGTCATGTTGTCGGGATCGAACGACGTCAGCGTGCCGTCCACGTCAAAAAAGAGCACGGCGGAATCGGGGCACGCATCAATCATATGGGTTCCTTTCGAGGATAAGGGCAAACGAAGCATCCATCATATAATGGAGCGACGCAACCAGAGAGGTCACCCATGGAATTTTACGCAAGCTGCCCCGAAGGCTTTGAGTCCGCACTCGCCGATGAGCTTAAACGCCTCGGGCTTTCGCATGTTCGCCGGCTGAAGGGCCGCGCCACGTTTGAGGGCGAGCTCGAAGAAGGCTACCGCGCCTGTCTGTGGTCGCGCCTAGCGAGCCGCGTGTTTGCGGTGCTCGGGCGCTTTGAGGCACAGGATGCCGATGAGCTGTACGATAGCGTTTACGACATCGCCTGGGAGAACATCGTCCGCCCCGGCGCCACCATTGCCATCACCGCCCGCGGCGTGACCGAGCAGCTGCGCAACACGCGCTTCTCAGCCCTGCGCGCCAAGGACGCGCTGTGCGACCGTCTGGCCGAGACCACGGGCCGTCGCGCCGATGTCGACGCTGCCGATCCCGACGTTCACCTGTTGCTTTCGCTGCGCCAGCGCCGCGCGAGCATCAGCCTGGACCTTTCGGGCGACCCACTGTTCAAGCGCCTGCCGCCCGCGGCGACCCGTGCCGGCGAGGGCGCGCACGTGTTGCGCCCCGACTACGCCGCCCTGGTGCTGGCGCAGGTCGGCTGGACCGCACTGTGCGAGCGCGAGTTGACGGCCGACGATTACGAGAATGAAGCCCTTCCCACGCTAATCGATGCCTCGTGCGCCGGCGGCGGCCTGTTGCTGGAAGCCGTGAACATTCTGACCGACCGCGCCCCGGGCGCCGCACGCGAGCGCTGGGGCTTTGAGGGCTGGCAGCTACACGACGCCGCTCTGTGGGAGCAGCTGCTTGCCGAGGCGCGCGAGCGCGAGGCGGCAGCGCGCGAGCGCCAGGCGCGCATCGTGGCCATGGACATTGACCCCACCGCCCGCAAGACCGCCGAGCGCATGGTCAAGTGTGCCGGCTACAAGCGCTTTGTCGATTTTTGCGCCGCTAAGTCCGCCACCGTGCTGGACCACGCGGGCACTGTCGCCGGTGCCGCCCTCGTCGCGGATACGACCGAGACACCGCTTTCACTCATGCACGATGCCATGACGCTCATCGGCGAGCTGCGCCGCGCCCCCGAGCTCGCTTCGGCGCCGGTCGCCGCGCTCACCCGCGACGGATTGCTGGCCCGCGCGCTCCACGCCGAGCCCAAGCGCTCGATCGCCGTCATGCCCAACAACGAGGAGGCGGCTATTGAGATTTGGCCCTCGCTCGACCACGCCGCCGCGGCATTTGAAGCAGCGATCAGCGCAGATGCCGAGGAACAGACCGCAGACGCTCATGACGAAGCCGCCGATACTCCCACGCCCGAACCTGCCGCCACGCTCGACCTGGGCGACGGCAAGCCGCTGCCCGTGCTCATTCCCGAGTCTGAGCAGTTCGCCAACCGCCTGCGCAAGAATGCCCGCCTGCGCCGCAAGTGGGCCAAGCGCGAGGGCGTGAGCTGCTACCGCGTCTACGATGCCGACCTGCCCGACTACTCCGCCGCCATCGACCTGTACGAGGGCTGCCCGCAGACGCCGGGCCGCTGGCTCGTCATTGCCGAATACGCCGCACCCAAGACCATCGACCCCGCGCTTGCCCAGGCCCGCATGCTCGACATCTTGGCCATCGCGCCGCGTATTCTTGATGTTCCGGCCGAGCACGTGCACGCCAAGGCCCGCATGCGTTCGCGCGGCGGCTCGCAGTACGGCAAACAGGGCGCCGGCAAGGGTGGCTCGGGCGAGCGCGCCAACATCGCGCGCCGTCGTCTGCCGCTCATCGAAGAGGGCGGCCTTACCTTTGCCGTCAACTTTGACGACTATTTGGATGTGGGCATCTTCCTGGATCATCGCGTCACCCGCAACCTGGTGCGCGAGCACGCCAAACAGGCGCGCCGCTTCCTCAACCTGTTCGCCTACACCGGCACCGCCACCTGCTATGCGGCCGACGGCGGCGTCGAGGAAACCGTGACAGTCGACCTTTCCAACACCTACCTGGACTGGGCCGAGCGCAATATGCGCCAGAACGGCTTTGTTGGTCCGCAGCATCATTTTGTGCGCGACGACGTGCTCGCCTGGATTCGCGACCAGCGCCAGACGCGCAACCGCTGGGACCTGATCTTTGTCGACCCGCCCACGTTCTCGAACTCGTCAAAGATGGGCCGCCGTACCTGGGATGTCCAGCGCGACCATGTTGAGCTTTTGGCCGGCGTGTCGCGCCTGCTCGCACAGGGCGGACATGCCATCTTTAGCTGCAACCTGCGCGGCTTCCGCCCCGAAACGCGCAAGCTCGCGCGTGCGGGCGTGGTGCTACAGGACATTACGGCGCAGACCATCCCCGAGGATTTCGCGCGCAACCAGAAGGTGCATCATTGCTATATCGTGCGCCGCCTGCCCATCGAGGACGCCATGGCCGAGGTCGGCTTTAGCGCCGAGGAAATTGCCGAGCGCGTCGAGGAACTGCGTAACCCCGAGGCCCGCAAGCCTCGCGCAACGGCGCCCGCGCACGCGCAGACCGGCGACCGAGGGCCGCGCGGCGACGGCAAGACTGCCTGCGCAGGTAAGCCCAAAAAGAAGAAGTTCTACGCCAGCAAGCCCAAGGGCAAATAAACAAAGTTGCGGTGGAATACGGACTGCTTTGCCTAGAATTAGGCAAATTTAGACCGTATTTCACCGCAACTCATATTGGGATGGTGGTTGGCGATCTAGCCTTGGGTGACCAGGCGATAGCCGATACCCACGTGCGTTTGGATATAGCGCGGGTGCGCGGGGTCGGACTCGATCTTCTTACGCAACGTGCCCATAAAGACGCGCAGGCTCGCCAGGTCGCTCTTGGTTGCCGTGCCCCAAATCTCGTGCAGGATAGACTGGTGCGTCAGCACCTTGTCGGCGTTATGCGCCAGCAGGCACAGGAGCTTGTACTCAATCGGCGTCAGATGCAGCTCCTCGCCATCCATCGTGGCGATGCCGGCATCAAAATCGATATGCAGCTCACCGGTATCGAACGAGCCCTCGGAGGCAACACCGCCCGTTTGCGCATACGAGAGGCGCCTGAGCGTCGTGCGAATGCGCGCGAGCAGCTCCTCGACCGAAAACGGCTTGGTCAGGTAGTCGTCGGCGCCAGCATCGAGCGCGCGAATCTTGTCCGCATCCTCACTGCGCGCCGAGACCACGATGATCGGCATGCCCGACCATGCGCGCACCGACTCCACCACCTTGACGCCGTCCATATCGGGCAGACCCAGGTCGAGCAGCACAATGCTCGGTGCCTGCGATGAGGCGGCGGCGATGGCGGCATGGGCGGTCTCCACGGCCATATGACGCAAGCCGTGCGCCTCGAGCGCGGCAACAATAAGATTGCGAACGGCGGGGTCGTCCTCAACGACCAAGATGAGCGGTTTTACGGCAGAGTTCGGCACAGCGCTACTCCTTATCAAACGAAACGTCGGCGACGGGAAGCTCAATCGTAAAGACCGAGCCGTGCGGGTCCGCCGCGGCAACCTCTATGCTACCGCCATGCGCCAGCGCAATGGAGCGGCAGAGCGAAAGTCCCAGGCCCACGCTACGGTGGCTGTCGGCCAAACCGTGGTTGGCGGTGTAGAACGACTCAAAGATTCGCTCGCGGTCCTCAGGCGCAATGCCCGGGCCGTCATCGGCCACCGAGCACGCCACGCGTCCATCGTCGACGCCAATCGAAATCACGATATGCGAGCCTGCGGGCGTATAGGTGATGGCGTTGTTCACCAGATTGACCACCAGCTGCACCATCAGGCGCGCATCGACGTTGACGAGCGCCGGCTCATCGCACGCCACCACCTTAAGATCGTGCTCGCGCACGGCCGGACTTACGTGGCGCAGCGCCTCCTCGACGATATCGTCCATGAGCTCGAGCGTAGTCGACAGATGCATGCCGCCGCCCTCGAGCTTGGTGATGGCAAGCAGATTCTCGACAGTGGCGTTGAGCCACAGCGCATCCGAGCGAATGGATAGAAGCAGGCCGCGGCGCGTCTGGGCATCGAGCACTGCGGTGCCGGTCGAGCCCTGATCGAGCAGCACGTCGGCATTGCCCGAAATACTGGTGAGCGGCGTACGCAGATCGTGCGAGATGGAGCGCAGCAGGTTGGCGCGCAGCTGCTCGTTTTTTGCAAGCACCGCCGCCTCCTCGCGGGCCTCCATGGCGCGAGCGCGATCAAGTGCCAGCTCGCCTTCGCTCACGATGGCATCGGCAAGTGTTCGCTCCTCGTGCGTCAGCACGTCGGGCTCGGCAACGATAGCCAGCACGCCCACCACCGAGGCGGGGTCGCCCGAGCGCGCGAAGCCGTCGCCTGTGCGAACCGTCAGGTAGATGCCATAAAACGCCGAGCCGCCAAACGTGGCGTCGAGCGGCGTTCCCACATAGGCGGACGCCGAGAGCCGCGGCGGCATCTGCGGCGCCAGTTCGTGCACCGGTGCAGCATCGCCCACGGCCGTGTAAGTCGCGCGCGGCAGCAGGTCATCGCCCTCGGCGTCGGCGCTGTACCACACGACCGGACAGCCCGAAAGACGCGCCAGCTGCGTGGCCATGGCGTGAACGATCTGCTGCTCGTCGGCGCAGCGCTGCAGCATGCGGTTGGTCTCGAGCACCATATGCGTGCGACGGTCGCTGGCGGCAGCCTGCGCCAAGGCCCGGCGCAGGGCTAACGCAATCGAGCTCGATACAAGCGAGACCACAAACATGATGAAGAACATGCCGGGATAGCCGCGGTCGATAAGCGACAGCGAGTAGCGCGGGTCGACAAACAAGAAGTTGTAGAGCGCCACGGCGGCAGCCGAGCTCAACAAGCAATACAGGCGACTCCAGGTAAAGAATGCGCACAGCTGCACGGCGAACACATAGACGATCATGATGCTCGGCGCGAGACCCGGATGGTCGAGCAGCGCGCCCACAATCGTCGCCGCGACCAACAGCCCCACCGACACGCAGGCGTCATACAGAGGAGTGCGGCGCGTCAGCGTTGTGCGCCGCCACCAAAAGCTATCGGCAATATCGCCGTCCGTACGGACGTCCATCAGCGCCCCGCCCCTCTCTCAAAAACAAAAACCACCACAAAGGGACAGGCACCTTTGTGGTGGTTTCCCTTGTGGTGGTTCCAAGTGTATAGCCTTTGCAACCGGCGGTCGCTAGACAAACAGCACGTGCGCGAGCAGGGCACACACGCACACTGCTCCAAATACCAGTGCCACAATCGAGATCACACGGTCGGCCATATCCATGTTGGCCCGATTCGTAAAGAACCGATCTTCGGCGGCATCGGCGCGTGCCTCGCGCACCACTTCGGCAAGCGCCTCGCGGCCATCGAGCGCCTTTGCATCCATGTTTGCCTCCCCGGTCTCAATCTTGTCCATCGAAAACCAGCTCCATGCAACCTGTCGGCGCCTACGGCCGCTCGTTGGGGGCCAAGCGCTGCATCTTGTTCACGGCCTTGAACTTGGTGAACAGCGGCACGTACTCAAAGCTCACGTTGGAGTTCTCCAGGCCGTACCAACGCGCGGGCGTGCCGGCGGCGCGGCGGATGATGTACTTGAGCGTAATGGCCGTACGCTCGCTGGGCTCCACATCGCTTTCGGGCGCCAGAAGCTTACGGATCAGGACGAACTTGAACGTGCCGATGTTACCCGGATCCTTGTAGACCGAGTAGTCATGCGTCTGCGGCGGCAGCTCGCCGGTGGCAGCCAGGTCCTGAACAACCTGACGCAGGTAGGCATTGACGCGCTGGTTGATCTTGTAGCCCAGGTACAGATGCACGCGGAACACGTAGTCGGTGCCGAACGTCTCGACCGAATAGGCAAAGGTATGCGGCTCGTCCATGGTCTCGACATTCACGAACCACCAGGCGCGGGCGCGCTTGGGATGCTTGTCCAAGATCGAATAGACGATATCGCGGTCGATGTAGTCGGTATGGGTGTCCTTGGTCAGGTACACGACGTTGTCGCTCATGCGCTCGTAACGGTCGTCGTCGCGCAGGCGCTTGAGCTGCGGCAGGTAGCTGCGCAGCGGCAGCAGCGTAAACTGGCGCTGCTCGACCGCCGTGCCGTTGTACCAGCACACCATAATGCCCATGATGAGCGCGGCCATGAGGATGGTGAAATAGCCGCCGTGGAAGAACTTGGTGAGCGAGCTCACGAAGAAGAAGCCTTCGAGCAAAAGGAAGAAGGCCGCGAAGATCCACGGAGCAACCTTGAGCTTGCGCTCCTCGTGCAGGTAGAAGAAGAGCAGCAGCGTGGTACACATCATAGTCAGCGTAATGGCCAGGCCGTAGGCGGCTTCCATATGCGCCGAGTTCTGGAACAGCAGCACCACGATGACGCAGCCCACAAGCATGACGTTGTTGACCATGGGGATGTAGAGCTGGCCTTTGGTCTCGGCAGGGTAGAAGACCTGCATGTGCGGCATGAGGTCCAGACGGCTGGCCTCGGACACCAGCGAAAATGCGCCGGTGATGAGCGCCTGCGAGGCAATGATGGCAGCGACGGTGGAAAGGCCGACGGCAAACGGGCGCAGTCCCGGGGCGAGCATCTGGTAGAACGGGTTGAGGTCGGCAATGCCCATGAGCTCGGGGTTGGCAGCGTTGTTCATAAGCCAAGCGCCCTGGCCCATATAGGAAAGCAGCAGGCAGCACTTAACGAACGGCCAGGTGGCGTAGATGTTGCCGCGGCCGACGTGGCCCATGTCGGAGTAGAGCGCCTCGGCACCGGTGGTGGCGAGGAAGCAGCTGCCCAGAATCATGATGCCCGCGTGGTTGTTGGGACTCAGCAAAAAGGCGATGCCGCGCACCGGGTTGAGGCACAGCAGCACGGCGGGGTGCTGGAAGACAAAGAACAGACCCGTGCCGCCCAGGAACAGGAACCACAGCGTCATGATGGGGCCAAAGGCGTGACCGATCTTGGCCGTACCGATGCGCTGTACCAAGAAGAGCACGATGATGATGGCGAGCGTAATGGCGACGACGCGGCCCTGGTCATCGCCCAGCACGGCATGGACCGCCGGGATGGTGCGCAGGCCCTCGATGGCCGTGGTAACGGTAACGGCCGGCGTCAGGATGCCGTCGGCGAGCAGCGCGGCGCCACCCAGCATGGCGGGGATGATAAGCCACTTGCCGCAGCGCTTGACCAGGCTGTACAGGGCAAAGATGCCGCCCTCGCCATGGTTATCGGCGCGCAGCGAGATGAGCACATACTTGATGGTGGTCAGCAACGTGACCGTCCACACGACAAGGGAGAGCGCGCCGAGCACGAACTCCTCCGTGACGCTTCCGATGCCGCCGTTGCCGGCAACGAGCGCCTTGGTTACATACATAGGGCTGGTGCCGATATCGCCGTACACCACGCCCAGCGTGACGAGCATCGCCGAGATGCTCACAGGAATCGCAGCGTGCGAGGCTGCCTCCTTGGCCTTCTGTTCCATAAGCCGGTTTCCTCCCAACTTTAATGTTCGAAGGAATTATAGGTAATCGGCCCATGTTTGAATGGCGCTGTTTTCCCAGCTAAATAAACATTTATACGGCCTTTAGGCCACCGCGGCGATATGGAATGTGACAAAGGGGCTGTCCCTTTGTCACATCCGTCATTTTCCGAGCCAGTTTTTGAACCACCACTCCATGGATCGGCTCATCTCGGCCATAAAGGGGCTCGTGTGCTTGCGGGTGTAGATATCCACGACGCGCTCCCCCACCTCGCGAGCATGCGGACGGAACATCGCATCCATCTCGGCCACCTGCGCATCCATAGTCGCAGCGTCCGCACGGCGGTAGCGTTCCTCGTGCACCAGGTTCACCACAGGATGCGCAATCGCCGGACGCTCCTTGCGGGGCGTGCCGATGATGAGCATCGATAGCGGCATGGTATAGGGCGGCAGATCGAGCAGCTCGGCAACTTCCTCGGCGTTCTCGACGATATCACCGATGTAGCAGCTCCCCAGCCCCAGGGCCTCGGCGGCAACCACAGCGTTTTGCGCGGCGATCACGGCGTCCTGGGCCGCGATGGCAAAGTCACCCAGACCCGGCGCGCGGCGGGGCGCCTTACCCGTACGCTCGACAAACTCGGGCTCAAAGCAGCCCACGTGCTCAAACAGATCGATCCACTTGGCATAATCGACCACAAATATTAGTGCCCAGGGCGCCTTGGCGATCATGGGCTGGTGATCGCACAGGTCGGCGAGGCGGTCCAGCGTAGCCTGCTCGCGGATGCTCACGATGGAATACATCATCATGGCGCCCGCCGACGGCGCGCGGCTCGCCGCATGCAAGATCGCCGCCCGCTGCTCGTCGGTCACCGCCACGGGGCGGTCGTCATCATCACGCGCGAAGGCACGCGTGGAGGAACGGTGCTCCAACGTGTCCAGCACCGCATTGCACGTAGTCTCGACCGGATAGCCGCACGTATCCACGGCCTTGGTGCAAACCTGCTCGCCCATAGCTCTATCCTCGCTAATTCTTTAAGAAGCCTTTACGTTTCCGTGTAATTCCCGTCCATTATCGCGCAGGCCGCCACTACATTGCGCCACACCGCCGCACGTGCGCGTTAATATGGCTGGTTGTTGTGCGCAGCCACCAATTGCAGCGCATATCTTGGTAACAATCGGGTAAACCCCCGCTTTCGTACGTTTTAGTTTGTGAGGAGTCTCAGCATGTTCGCTGCCGCCATCTCGCTCGTCGGTCTTGCGGCGACCGTCTACCTTGTCTTGCGCGAGGCCAAGGCCATTCGCGCTCAGTCGGGCACCGTTGCCAAAAGCGCTCTTGGGTGGAGCGTCGTCTTCGGCCTGTTCCAGGTCTTTTTGACTATTTGGGGCGCCATTGGCCTCGTCGCCCAAAACGAGCCGCTCGCCTTTGTGATGCTCATCCTGACCAACGCCATCCTCACCGGATGCGCCTGGGCCAGCATCGCCCGCGATCGCATCGCCCCGCGCGTCTTTGCGTTCGCCAAGCCCGACGCCCCCGCCCCCACCGGCAAGCTCGCCCGCCTGCGCGGCGCCTTTGTGGGCAAACCACTCGTCGCCGCCGTCCTGTGCCTGCTGCTCGCCGGCGTCTTTGCGCTGCTGGGCATGGAGGTCTCGTCCAACCACGACTTTACCTGGGTCTACCCCCTGTGCATCCTGCTCGAGTGGGCCATCATCACCGTGCTCATGATCGGCTTGTTCTTCCTGTTCCAGCGCCACGGCGCAGCTCCCGCGGTCCTGGCCTTTGCCCTCTTTGTCCTGGGCATTGCCGAGTTCTTCGTCATCACGTTTAAATCCATGCCCATCCAGCCGGGCGACCTTTCGGCCATCTCCACCGCCGCCGCGGTCGCCGGCACCGGCTACACCTTCTCGATCTCGCTGTTCTGCGTGCTGTCCATGGGCTTTACCGCCATCGCCATGCTGCTGTGCGAGTACGCCGGCCTGGTGGCACCGCACCGTCAGAAGGGCGCCGCCAACGCCAAGCGCATGCTGCTCACCAACCTGCTCGTCGCCGTGCTGTGCCTGGGCGGTGTGACCGCACACGTCACGCTCATCGACTACTACAACACCCTCGGCATCACCGTCTACACCTGGCGCCCGCTCGAGAGCTACTGGCGCGAGGGCTACCTGCCCGCTTTCATTAGCGCAGCGCAGTCCATCAAGCCGCCCAAACCCGCCGACTACTCCGTCGACGATGCCAAGGCCACGCTCAAAAAGTACGCCAAGGCCTATGACAAATCCGACGCGGCTAAGAGCGATGAGCGCGCCGCCGCAAAGGAGCAGTTCGACAGCGAGAAGCCCACGGTCATCGCCATCATGAACGAGACCTTCTCGGATCTGTCGATCTACCAGAACATGCGCGCCGGCTACGAGGGCCCGCAGTACTTTAAGAACCTGTCCAACTGCCTCAGCCGCGGCAAGCTCTACGTGAGCGCCTACGGCGGCGGTACCGCCAATACCGAGTTTGAGTTTATGACCGGCAACTCCATGGCCAACCTGGGCTCGGGCGTGTACCCCTACACCATCTACAACATGGAAACGACCGGGAACCTGGCAGAGCAGTTCAAGTCGCTCGGATATTCCACCACGGCCATGCACCCCAACCACGCCACCAACTGGAACCGCGAGAACGTGTACAAGGACTTTGGCTTTGACCGGTTCCTGTCCATCAACGACTTCCAGGGAGCCGACACTCTGCGCGGTATGGTGACCGACCAGGCGACCTATGACAAGATTCTTGAGCTGCTCGACCAGAACGCCGATCCGCAGTTTATCTTCGACGTGACCATGCAGAACCACTCGGGCTACGACACGGGCCTGCTGCCGGTCGACAAGCAGATGCACCTGAACATCGACACGACCGATCTGGACGCCAAGACCGTCGAGGACGGCACGCTCTCCGATGTCGACGAGTATGTCTCGTGCATCGAGCAGTCCGACCAGGCGCTTCGCTACTTCCTCAACGCCCTGAGCAAGCTCGACCGTAAGGTAGTCGTGGTGTTCTGGGGCGACCACCAGCCGTTCTTCCCGTCCAAGTTCAACGACAAGTGGTTTACCGGCGAGGACGATGCCACGCACCAGGAACGTCTGTGGCAGACCGACTACATCATCTGGGCCAACTACGACGTTGCCGGCTGCGACCAGACGAGCGAGGTCGACGACCTGTCCACCAACTACCTGTCCACGCAGCTTATGCAGCTGATCGGCGCACCGCTGACCGACTACCAGAAAGCGCACATGACGCTGCGCGAGTCGCTGCCCGCTATCAACTCCGTGGGCTACGAGGACGCCAGTCTGCGCTGGGCGCTCTCCTCCAACGTCACCGGCGACGACGACGCCGCAGCAGCCGCCACCAAGGCGCGCGAAGATTACGCCAAGATGCAGTACTATGAGATGTTCCGCGACGGCAAGAACGTGTACACCGAGCACTTCCAGACCGAGGCCAACGAAACCGACCCCAACCTGGCGCCGGGCACGACCAAGATCAAGTAGCGGGCCTGTATCCCGGTTCGTCTGCCCGCCCGGCGCGGAATGTAAGATTCCCTGCTCGGGCAGTCCTGCTCGCACGGAGAGCACATTAAGTGCTCTCCGGCTCGTGCGGAACTCGCGATGAACCTTACATTCCGCGCCGGCCGGGCAGACGCCTCGGTGTTGAAGCGCGGCTTGTCATGGGGGAATCTGCTGAACATATAAAAGTTGAAGGCCACGTCATGTGGCCTTTTTTACATCCGGAAACCATGCCCCAGAATTCACGTCTGGAGTGGGATGCAGTTTCCGCTTGTGGCTCCGTCGGGAAGCTCCATCCCACTCCGGACGCAAATTCCGGGTCGCATTTTCCGCCAGAGCCCTCAACCGGAAACCGCATCCCATTCCAAGTCTTGATTCCGGGACGCATTTTCCGAGAGCCCGCCCATCCGGAAAGCCCGTCCCACTCTGAACACATCCGGGCATGGAATATCAGCTTATTAGGCCTTCCATCAATAAAGGGGCGCCCTCCCGGGCGGCGGGCACGAAGTTCATCGCGAGTTACGCACGCAAAGAAGGCCACTTAATGTGGCCTTCGTCTTGTGCAGGACTGTAGAGCAGAGAACTTCGTGCCCGCCGCCCGGGAGGGCGTTGCGTTTAGAAGATGGACCTAGCGCTTATTCCTTTGAGACAAAAGCAGCGCGGCCATAAAAGCGATGATCGCAAGCGTCAGCAACACCAAGAGCAATGTGAGCGTGCTGTCGCCGGTTGCCGCCAGGCCAAACAGGCCGGGGCTCTTACTGCCAGCTGGGCGTACGGGAATCTTCTCGCCATCATCCTCGGCGGTAATCTCCCAGCGAATGGTCTTGCTTGCGTCGGCAAGCTCGTTGCCCACCGACGTCGGGACACTTAGTTGCAAATTGAGCACCGTACTGCCATCACTCGTAAACGTTGCGACCTGCGTGGGATATGCGAACACGCTGCCCGGCGTTCCCGTCTGGAGCCAACCGGCAGACGCATCGCTCGCCGACGCCGTTAAGGTAATGGGCGACAGCAAGCGTGCCGTCTCGTGATCGACAACGGCCCGCACAAACACGCGTACCTGGGACTTTACGCCCGTGGCACGAACCTCGATCTGCTGCTCGCGCACATCGCCGGGCATTAGATCTTTAAAGGCTGGAAACAGATCGGGCCCCCCCAAGGAGGCCGTCGTTCCCGAGACCGTCAGCTGGCGCGCATTTCCGTCATACGCAATCGCGGGAGTATCGGCGAATGCACGGGCAGGAGTGGCAAGCGCGACCACGCAGAAAATGGCCGCGACCACGCAACGCAAGGAGCGCGCAACGCCTTTGCGAATTGGGAATGCCATACTTACGCACCTCCATGCGGCGGCACCAGCACGCCATCATTGACCTTGCAACCCCATGCCTCTTTAACCGCATCATCGGGCGTTGATTGAATTGCCTGGGTCGAAATGTCAACGACCAGGTTCTTGCCATCCGTCTTCTTCTCGTCCACGCTCCTGATGAGCACGCCGGTTTCGCCCATCGGCGCAACGGGAGACGTCCAGTAGTAGAACCCATCGGAAGCGACAACCCAAGACCTGGCGCTGTTTGTAGTGGAGGCGTTGGACACCTTGTCCCACTCAATGACGTAATCTTTGCCAGCAACCGGCTCATCCCACAAGCGTGCGCCATCCTGGTCCTGCCAGTAGATATCCACCGCAACACGCAGGTACGCCGGCGCTGAGCCGCTATTTTTAACCGCAACGTCGCTCTTTACATTATTGTCGAGCTTCTCGTTCACCGAAGGCGACACCGAGCCAAAGCCAAACTCGTTGACCAGCACGCCCGTAACCGAAAGCCACGCAAAGGTGCCGGCAGCGCCGGCCAAAAGGAGAACGCCGACAAGGAGGGCGACGATCCGCTTGCGCTTAGTCATCCTAGTCCTCCCTCCTCAGCGTGCCGTTTTCCCAAACATTCTTGGCACGCGAGCCACCATCGACCCATTTGTCCTTCGCACGCGTGTTGACGCACGTCACCACGGTGTCGCCCGCACTCGAAGCGGACGAGATGACTAGTTCGGCAGATTTACCGGGCACCTTACCCGGCGTGCTCAGCTCACCCTGGTAGCGCCATGCCCAAGCCGTGTCTTCCACGACGGTATAGTCACCCGCCGGAGCGGCAAGCTGCACGCTGCCGACATACCAGGTTTCACCGTTTTCCTGCTGGGTTTTATCGACTTTCACCTCGACCATGCGCGTCTCGGAAGAGGCTCCCTCTGCCGTCTTCGTCACCTTAAAGCGGAACGTCTGCCCCATAGCACTTGTATCGGTGGTCTTTTTAACAATTGTCAGCGCATGGGTCTTGGCGAAGTTGAACACGGCATTGCCGGGGCCCTGCTCCCCTTCGCCCGTCTTCTTGGACTCCAGGCGGTTGGCCAAGTCAAACGAACCGTTACCCGAGCCCAAGCTATAAAGCGAGACATATTTGTCGTTTACGGGCTCCTCCGTCATGGATGTACCAGGGCCGTAGCTCGCCTGCTTAACCGTAACAGTCAGCTGCGTCCCCATAAACGGCTTGGCGAAGCAGGCCTTAAACGACGCCTCGTCGGCGTTGTTGTCGACTGTGTTGTCAGCGGTGGGATCGAGCAACCACTTAAGCTGCGCGGTCATTGCTACGGGTTTCTCGGTATCGGACGTATCATTGGCGGCCACTCGATACGTCACGGGATACAGGTCCATGTCTCCCTTGACCGGCTCGCCCTTAAACTCATTCCAAGACTTCGGAGCGCCAACGGCAGGCACATATCGCCACTCCAGGAAGAGCTCACGTACGTCACCGCTAGTAGCCATCTTTTCATCGAGCAGCGCGACGATCTTGGAGTGGGCGTCCGGGTCGTATGCCACGGACTTTTTCTCCATCTCGGGATTGCCGTTTTTGTCGTAGACCGGGTTGCCGCTCTCATCCATCTTGGGAACATCGACGTTATGGACGAAGCCAGCACCCGTCGCTCGCTCGTCGCCCGAGTCGACCGTCGCCGTAAAGATGACCGCCCCGTCGACGCTGTGATAGCGCACCTTATGCGGCGTGACCTTGTACACCGCGGTATACGTCGCGCCCTTAAAGGGTTCACTACCCTCGAGGGGATACTTATCGTCTTCGGTCATCAGAGTGTATTTACTATCGGATTCATAGTCACGCGACCAGCCGACAAAGTCGTACTTGGTGCCATCCTTGCCGACAACCTCAGCTGTAGCTCTTACTTCCAGCGAAATTTGATCGCCAGAGTCGGTGCGCGAAAGAGAACGCACGGAATCGGGGTTATCCAGATTGGCATCGATATTCGATTGGACAATTACCGCGCTGGCACGGTAGACCGGGTACAGCTCCATGGGGGCGTTAACCACAGTGTTTGTATTCACCATGGGAAGGCCGTCCGACCAAACGACATAACCGTTGCCGGATGCCGGTTTAGTTTCCGTCCAGCCTACGAAAGCATTGTATGCGTTCGTTGCAGCATCGATGTCGCCAACGTTATACGTTGGCAGCGGGATGCCATCCTTAAGGCTGCCGAGCGTATCGCCCTCCTGCGCGAGCTTGCCATCGATATCGGTGCCGTTCAGGTGGTACACCACCGCGATGGGCGCGTAGTAGGCCACAAACGTATAGGGTTTGCCCGGCTCCACCGGATAGGAGTAGGAGCTGCCGTCGGCAGAATCGAGCTTCTTGACCTCACCATTCGGGAGTTCGATTTCGACCTTATTTAGCTTGTATAGCTCGCCACCGGATTTATAAACAGGCGTCGCAATATCAGGAGTCACCGTTGCCGTGGCGGGATCAGTGTCCGCATTGATAACAGGGACGATATCGTACTTGGGCACATTGACTTCAGAAGTGCCCTCAAAACCGGCACGATGCAGGTTGGTGGTATAGCTGACGTCGTACTTTGCGTAGACGGGATAGGCATCCTGCCACTGGGTGACCTTGGAGTCATCCGTCGCCAAGTATGGCGCCGCCTTTTCCGGATCGCTCGTCACATAGGGGTCGTTGGCGACATCGTAGATATAGTTCCAGACGGGAGAGCCCTTCTCGACCTCAGCCGTAGAAATCCAGCCCAAGAACTTATAGCCCGGCACCGCCATCTCCACATCGGTCGGAGAGGACTCGAGGGTCAGTTTAGGATCTGTAATGTTGTCGCTGTCCCCTCCGGAATTCTTATCAACCGTATCATTCGTATAGATGAATGGATACTTGTACGTGTAATGAGGATCCTCTTCGCCACTCTTCTTTTGGAGCAAATTGCTCTCGTAGCGACGCGTCGTTTCCTTGTAGACCGTGCCATCTTTCTTATAAAAATCGACACGCGTCGTCACCATTGCACGCATGCGGTATTTCGAAGTGTAATCGATTGAAGCCTTTACGGGATTATTAAGATACGTCCATCGGCCGCCGCTTCTCTCAAGCGTCCAAAACTTCAAGCTATAACGATCGTTAGATGGCGTAAAAGTGTACTTCAACGCATTAATAACCTTTTCATCGTCAATCGTTCCAGAACCTGGGAAATCTGTATCCACAAGGACATTCTTTAGGGTATCCGCCCCCGTATCGTTTCTCACGTTATGCGAATATGCGCTCATGGGGGCCACGATTCGCTTATTGCTGTCGTAGTACCCCTCTGCACACTCGCCCCTATAGGCATTCTTATCGCCATGATTAACGTGCTCGGAACCCCAGTGCACCACGTTCTCTCGAACATAACTTGTGCCAACCTGATCGTTAAACGGTGTATTGTACTCGTTCCATACAGAGCAAAGGAGTTCCGACTTCGTGTATTCATCGTTCGCGTACGCGCGGACGTAATAATCCACGCGGTACTCAAAGCGGGCGATGTAGGTGTGCGGCACGGTTAGATCGACATCGGCAGGGAGCGTATAGCTGGGGTCGCGGCTTACGCGCACCTCGAGCGGGGCATCCTCGGTCCCCTTGTTTTCATACCAACCCAAGAAGCGGTAGCCGTCGGGCAGGGTGCCGCCATCGGATAGAGGCTTATTGTTCACATCGCGTACCTGCACGGTATAGGAGCTCGTTCCATTCTCGCCCGGCTGCACGTCCACATGAGTATTGCCCACGTCAACGCGCTGGGTCACATCACCGAGTTCATCCTGCTCATTGCCTTCGAACACCGTCATGATGTTCGAAACGTAGTCGCTGTACACGGGATAGAAATCGGTGGGACCGACCACGGTGATCTCGCTACCCGCAGGATAAAAAGCTCCCTGATTTTTAAGATCTGCCAGCTGAGGAGAGGTAATGGCGGCATAGGCGCCGTTCATGCTCTTATCGTCGTTCGGCTGCGTGGTCCAGCCGATAAACATCGCGGTTTTCGACAAGCCGCCGCGATCCGCGGGGGCAGCGGGCGTCAAACCGACGCCATAGCGGTACCAGTCCGTAGACTGATCGTGCGCCTTGCCGTCTTTCCAATTGAGCATCTCGCCCTTAACGTTATAGAACAGCACCTGCGCCTCGTATGAAGCGATAAAGAGGTCATTGCCCTTGAAGCCCTCACTCTCGGAATGATCCTTGCCGTTGTCGGCAGTGTAGATAGACGTCGCCTCGTGCTTCGTGTTGTCCTGAACGCGCTTGCCATCCTTCACCGCAGCGTCATCGGTCTTGCCGGCAAACCAGCTGTTGTCTTGTCCAATTCGATTCGCACGCACATCGCGCTCGCGGAACCAGCCCATAAAGCGGTAGCCGCCGTTCGCTTCGCTCAGCCCCGCAGGCTTTGCGGAGGTATCCTGCCTGAACGTCACCGAGGTATCGCCCTGGGCCAAGCCCTGAGCAGTTCCCGCCAGCACGGCGCTCACCGCAAAGGTGTACGGGTCCGTGGTCGCCTGGTCTTTGCCAAGTTTGGTCTTCTCGATTGTTGCCGTACCCGCACCGGGAAAATCAATCGTCGCCTTAACGCTCTGGCCATGCACGGGAATATTCAGCCTGTAGTCCATCGCCCACTCGTTGGCATGCGAACCGCCCAGGGCATCGTCGTTGGCGGTCGAGCGCATGGTGCCGGCACAGAAGTCGTAGTCGTGCTGTTCCCACAGCTCGCGCGTGATGTAACGCTCGTCATCCCACGGACCGTAGCTGTCGCCCTTGGTGGTGCCGTCACCGCCAAACGAAGGTATCTTTTTCTTAGCCGCAGTACCCTGGCTGCTGCCTTTTAGGCTCACGCTCGGCTTAAAGTAGCACTCGGTAACCGTGGCATCGCCCTTGTTGGCGCGCGCAGCAATACCGCCCAAGTTCACGTCGTTTTGAATAATGGGAATCACGGCGATGGGATTGTACTGACGCGAGCTCAAATCGCCCGCAAAGTGGCTTCGAACGAGCTCGTTGCCCTCTTCAGTTAAAATACGGCCCGCCAGGCCACCCGTCCACGCACGCGTCACGGAAATGACGCCCACGTACGACGCGGCATAGCTGTAGCATTGTGCCGTCGAGAAGCAGTCGATGACCTTGGCACCACCAGCCATGCAGCCCACAAAACCCGAGGCGTACACGTTGTTGCCGCCCAGGGCGCCAACGGCAACATCGTATTTATTGGTGACGTCGGTCATGCCCTTCTCGGCAATCGAGCCATCCTGGTTGCGCGTAGGCGTCACGCGGCAATACTCGATAGTCGAGTTTTTAACGTAGCCGGCAAACGCCGCCATATACAGGCCCTCGCCACCGATTGCTTGTACGCCCGAAGTCGTGCTGTTAACGGCGCGGCCACCACGGACCTCGCAGTCGTAGAGGGTGCAACCATCGAGCTCGCCGGCAATCAATCCACCCTCAAAGCCTGCGTTAGTAATAACGTTGAGCATGTTGTTGGCGCACGTAACGTGCAGGGTACTCTCCATGACCATGACGTTTTCGAAGCGGGTGTTGACAGCCTTGCCCACGATAATGCCGCCGCGAAAGTCAGCCCAAATGTTGGCATCCTTGACCAGGAAGTTCTTGATGGTAGCGCCATCGGTCTCGGCAAAAAAGCCCGTATCGCGCTCGGGATCCAACATATTGTTGGCGTAGTCCAGACCTTTAACGGTGTGGTTCTGGCCATCGAAAACGCCCCTAAAGGGATGCTCCTTATTGCCAAAGGAGAGGTGCTTGACCGTGTTTGAGACGATGGTCTTCATGTCCTCACCATCGAGCTCAATATCGTTATCGAGATAGACGTGCCAATCGCGCGTGTCGCGCTCGCGCGAAAGCGCCACGCACGACAAAAAGTCAGCCTCGTTTTTGATGTGGAATTCGGTTTTACCCTCGGCATGCGCCACCGCCGGCAGCACCATAACGCAGCAAAGGGCAATCGCCGCGACGGCAATCAGCCTGCTGAGCACACCTCGATTTCTGTTCTTGAGCTTCATAGGCTAGTTCGCCTCCGGCCAGCCCACGACGTCGAGCACGTCGAGGACGGTATCGTTTGCCTGCTGATTTTTGGCCTGCACGGCCTGGACGTCGATATCAAGTTTGAATGAGCCACCGCGCGCGGCATCGTTGTAGTCGCCCACGAAGCGCAGCGAGTCCATGAGACTCTCCGTCGTGGCGCCGGGGTCGAGCATGCCGCCACGGCCAGCCAATCCGCGGTAGTAGTACCACCCATCGCCGCCATCGATCCACGGGGACCCCTCGCCCGCGTTCACGTTAAAGGCAACGTTGCCCGAGGCATCCGCACTCGAACCGTCGGGTGCCACTGACGTCATGCGCAGACGAGCGCGAACGTACTCAGGCTGCGCGCCGGCGTTCTCCACGCGCACAATGCGGCTAATGTCAGAGCCCCCGGCCTTGGTGTCGGGGTAGTCCCCGTGCTCGTCAGCCTCAAACGGAATCTCCTCGCCCTGCTCGTTGAGGGTGTATTCGCAGACTCGTACCTTCACGCTGCCAAACGATAGAACGTTGTTCGCCGGAACCATATCAACGGTAAAAGCCAGCGCGCCACACAGGCACGCCAGGGCCAACAGCGCCATCGCGGCAAGCGCCAAGGTGCGTTTCTGATTGTCGGAAAGATTGTTGAGCATTACGTTCGCCAATCGTCGATTAAAGGGGGACCGAAATCCCGACCCGAAAATGGGGATGGGGAGCGGGCCGGGATCTCGGTGGGGAGGGGTTAAGCCTGAGCCTGAGTCTTAGCCCAAGCCTTGGCCTGCTCGACAGCGTTGGCGGCAGCGTCAGCCTTGTCGCCCTTCTGGTCAGCGCCGAAGATGTAGCAGGAGACCGTCATAGCAGGATTTTCAACGACATCCGTGCTGTTCATGGCAGCCGGGATATGCACGGTGCTGAACAGCTCGCCGGTGTAAGCAGCCTTGCCATTAGCGGGGGTAAGCTTTGCAGGAGCGTCGGTTCCGTCAGCGGTATACATGAACAGACCGCTCACGTACTGGCCTTCGTTGCCGTTGGTCTTCACCTGGTCAGTAGCAACCGGCTTCCAGCCATTGTTAAGGTTGAAGTACGGGGTCTTGGCAAGCGCGCCTTCACCGTCCTTCACGATGGCGTTCTTCACGTAGACGAACACATAGGAGCTATCGGAATCCTTGCCGATACCGACGTTGGGGTTCTTATCGATGTTGGTGTCGGGAATCATCTTGGAGTCCTTCACCCACTTGGTCTCAAACAGGTAACCATCCACTGAGGGGTCCGTGGGATCAGTGCCGGGCTTGTCCGGATGATCGGGGTCGGGCTTCACTTCGGGCTTGCCGATGCTGCCAACCGTAAATTCGTTCTTCAGCGACTGCGTAGCCGTCAGCCAGGCGTAGGTGCCCACGCCGGCGGCCAGCACCAGCAGCAGCAAGGCGGCAACGATGCCGTAGCGCTTTTTCTTCTTGTTTTCCATAGTTCTCTTCCTTTCGAGAATCGTCTTCCCCGGCAACGACCTTTACCGCCGCCAACACTTCTCCCTGCCGCTATGAACGCCGCTCCCTCGCATGCGCGCGGGTATGCTTGCCCGCAGGCTCGTCGGAAACCATCCGATCGAGCACCATCGACGCCACGACCAGCAGCGCCAGAACGGCCACCACAACAAGCAAACCGGGCATCGTCGTGCAATATGCGTTAACGAAGCCCAGGTAAGGGACACAAAAAGAAACGACGCCAATCACGCGTGAAAAAGGCGTCTGCTCGGAGTCGTGCACGATGGTTCCATCTGCATTTTTGTTGGCTCTGTTAGACCAAAATTGACATATAGCATTTTTCCGATTTGGGACGATAATG
>CAUAAZ010000009.1 GCA_958427145.1 uncultured Collinsella sp. | reverse complement strand
GCACATGTGCGGATGAATGTGGGAGGTGTTCGGATAAAGTCGATAATCAAGGCTCGAAGCCTAGCCGGTATTAGGTGGTTTCTTGAACTCGGTAAGCCTGCGGTAAGATATACAATTGTTTACGTAACGCGTTCCTGGGAGCCTGCATGCTCGCCTTTTTACAAACCAACACACCCATCGTGATCTTCAACCAGATTGTCGTCACGCTGCTCACGGTCTGCTTCCTGTACCAGGTGGTCTTCTTTGTCATCGGCGCTCTTCGTGGCGAGGTCGCGCCTCCCAAGGCCAAAAAACTCCACCGCTATGCCTTCTTTATCGCTGCGCATAACGAGGAGGCCGTGATTGCCAACCTCGTTCGCTCCATCAAGGACCAGGACTATCCGTCCGAGCTCATCGAGGTCTTCGTGGTCGCCGATGCCTGCACCGACAACACCGCGCAGCTCGCGCGCGAGGCCGGTGCCATTGTTTACGAGCGCAACGACCTGGCCCGCAAGGGCAAGAGCTGGGTCATGGACTTTGGTTTCGATCGCATTCTCAACGAGTATCCCGACACGTTTGAGGGCTACTTCATCTTCGATGCCGACAACGTTATCTCCCGCGATTACGTCTCCAAGATGAATGATGCCTTTGACCAGGGTTTCCATGTGGTCACGAGCTATCGCAACTCTAAGAACTTTGGCAGCTCGTGGATCTCTGCGGCCAACGCCACCTGGTATCTGCGTGAGGCGCGCTTTCTCAACAACGCGCGCAATATCTGCAAGACGTCCTGCGCTGTCTCGGGTTCGGGTTACCTCATCTCCGCCAGTGTTATCGAGGGCATGCACGGCTGGCAGTTCCATACACTGACCGAGGACATCCAGTTCACCACGTTCTGCGCTATTCACGGCATTCGCATCGGTTATGCGCCGGCGGAGTTCTTTGACGAGCAGCCCGTGACGTTTAAGGCGTCCTGGAAACAGCGCATGCGTTGGACCAAGGGCTTCTACCAGGTCTTTTTTACCTATGGCAAGCATCTTGTCAAATCGACGTTTCGCTATCATCGCTTTGCCGCATATGACATGTTTATGACCATCGCTCCGGGCATGCTGCTGTCCCTGATCTCCATGCTTGCCAACGCGACCTTCCTCATCGTGGGCGGGCTTTCGCACGGCTTCTTGGCCACCGAGGTCGAGATGCAGGCTTGTGCCGCCTCGCTCATTATGACCTTCGTGATGATGTACCAGACCTTCTTTATCCTGGCGCTGCTCACTACCATCTTTGAGTACAAGCATATTCATTGTGCGCAAAAGTGGCGTTTGGTGACCAACCTGTTTACCTTCCCGATCTTTATGTTCAGCTATATCCCCATCACGGTGGCCGCTCTGTTCCTAAAGGTCGACTGGGTCCCGACGCAGCATGCCGTCAACGTTACCCTCGACGAGGTCATGCAAGGCGCCAAATAACCACCACCAAAACCACCACAAAGGGGACAGGCACCTTTGTGGTGGTTTTTACTTTCGAGTAGCTGCCCAAGGAGGTGCACGATGTCCTACATCCCATTTTGGATTTGCATCTTTGCCGGTGCGTTGTTTGATGCCCGTGAGCGACGGTTTCCCAATGAGCTTGCCGGCGTGTGTGCGGTGGTGTCGTTGGCAGGCGTTTGGCTCGACAAAGGTGTTAATACGGCGCTTGACCACGCCGGTCTTGCGGTCATCGTCTACCTTGCCCTTGTGCTCACCGAGTCGCTCTGGCGGCACCTTCGCCACGCCCCCGGCATCGGCATGGGGGACGTCAAGGCGCTCTTCGCGCTTTGCACGCTCGACCCTCTGGGCGGCATCGTGGCATTTGCCGTCGCACTCCTGGTCCTTGCCATCGCCTGTCTCATCACAAAATCGCGCTCCCTGCCATTGCTCCCGTTTTTGGTGCCGATTTTTGCCATAATCGAGGTCGTGGGCTGCACATTGTAACCGATTGCGCATCCTTCTTAAGGAGCATGCCATGGCAACTAATCAAGAAACGGCCGTCATTAAGGCGCGCATGGACCGTATTCCTTCGGCGTTGTCGCCCGAGCTGGTCGAGCGCATTTCTGCCGATCGTGCTTCGGGTGCCGTCAACCCGTATCGTTGCAACGACGACCAGGTCATTCGTCGTATTGATCGCGCTGCCGACAAAGGCACGCTTATGCGTCCGGCGTTTATGCGCGATACCGAAAAGATTCTTCATCTTCCGGCATACACGCGTTATGCAGGCAAAACGCAGGTCTTTAGTTTCCGTAGCAATGATGATCTGTCGCGCCGCGGTTTGCACGTGCAGCTTGTCTCGCGCATTGCGCGCGATATCGGACGCGCTCTTGGGCTTAACTGCGATCTGATCGAAGCGATTGGCCTCGGCCACGACTTGGGACACACGCCTTTCGGCCATGCCGGCGAGCGCTTCCTCAACAATATTTACCACGAGCGCACGGGTCGCTACTTTTTCCATAACGTGCAGTCGGTCCGCGTGCTCGACGCGCTGTATGGCCGCAACGTGTCGCTCCAGACGCTTGATGGCGTGCTGTGCCATAACGGCGAGTACGAGCAACGCGTGTTTGAGCTCTCGGACATGGGCTCCTTTGACCAGTTCGACCGAACCGTCGAGGAATGCATTGCCAAGGGATATGGCGCAATTGAGCACCTACGTCCCATGACGCTCGAGGGCTGTGTGGTCCGCATCTCGGATATCCTTGCCTATGTTGGACGCGATCGCCAAGACGCCATTGCGGCGGGTCTGCTGTCGCCCGACGCGTTTGACGATGGTCGTGGCGGTGCCTACAACAGCTGGATCCTCACGCATGCCTCCATCGATATCGTTGAGCACAGCTATGGTAAGCTGCGCATCGAGATGAGCGAGGACCTGTTTGAGGAAATTCGCCGTGCCAAGCGGGAGAACTACGAGAGGATCTATAGCAAGGGCGGTATCGAGGGCGATTCCGAGGCGGAGCTGCGCGAGGCGTTCGTAAAGCTCTACGACCGTTGTCTGCGGGATCTAAACAGTGGCGACGAGTCCTCTTACATCTTTAAGCACCATATTTCGCGCATTGAGCAGCAACTTTCCTACTACGATCGCACCTATGCCTGGCAGGACGACAAGGATCAAGCCGTGGTGGATTATATCGCGAGCATGACGGATGGCTATTTCTGTGAGCTCACGAGCAAGCTGTTCCCTGGTCTGGAGTTTCCGCACCGTACCTATATTAACGAACGGTAGTTCGTATAAATTCGGTATACTGTTAGTGGAAAACGTTTTTGATTGATGCACGGGATGGCTATGGACGACCTTTTTTCTGCTTCGACGCGCGAGCGTTCCTTTCAGAATGCGCCGCTTGCGGTTCGCATGCGCCCCAATTCGCTCGACGAGTATGTGGGCCAGCAAAAGGCCGTCGGTAAGGGCTCATGGTTGCGTGCCGCGATCGAGCACGATGTGCTTTCGAGCGTGATACTGTACGGGCCGGCCGGTACGGGCAAGACGACGCTGGCCCACATTATCGCCAACCATACCAAGAGTGAGTTTGTCGAAGTCAGCGCCGTGACGGGCACCGTAAAGGATCTTCGCCGCGTGATTGACGAGGCCAAGACGCGTCTGAATACGTACGACCGTCGCACCATCCTGTTTATCGACGAGATTCATCGCTTTTCGAAGTCACAACAGGATGCATTGCTGCATGCGGTTGAGAACCGTACCGTTATTATGATTGGCGCCACGACGGAGAATCCGTACTTCGAGGTCAACTCGGCATTGCTCTCGCGCGGTCGCGTGGTGGAGCTTGAGCATCTTAAAGACGAGGACATTGCCACGCTGATCGAGCGTGCACTCGAGGCTCCGCAGGGTTTGAACGGCAAGTTCTCGGCCGATGAGGATACGGTTAAGACCATCTGCACGCTGGCAGCGGGTGACGCTCGCTCGGCGCTCACGACGCTCGAACTTGCGAGCGAGATTGCCGTCACGCGTCCCGATACCGAGGGAACGCCAGCGCCGGCGGCGGGGGAGCGTTATCCCATCACCGTGGATGACGTAAAGATTGCCAATCCGCGTCGCGGTTTTACGTATGACAAAAACGGTGACATGCACTACGACATCATCAGTGCGTTCATTAAGTCCATGCGTGGTAGCGATCCCGATGCCACGGTCTACTGGCTTGCGCGCATGATCGATGCGGGGGAGGATCCTAAGTTTATCGCCCGTCGCATTATGATTCATGCTTCTGAGGATGTTGGCAACGCCGACCCACAGGCGCTTTTGGTGGCACATGCCGCGTTTAAGTCTGCCGAGGTCATTGGCTATCCCGAGTGCCGCATTAACCTGGCTCAGGCTGCACTCTATGTGTGCTTGGCGCCAAAATCCAACGCGTGTGAGGCTTCGATCGATGCGGCGCTTGCCGATATCCACTCTAGTGGGCTTCGCGAGGTGCCGAGTTATCTGCGCGATCGCCATCGCCCAGGCAGCGACGACTACGGTGTGTATAAATACCCGCACGATTATCCCGAAGGCTGGGTCGATCAGCGCTATTTGCCCGAGGGGCTGGAGCGCGGTGCGTTCTGGCAGCCTGCCGGGCGCGGCTGGGAAGAGTGGCGCGTAGAGCAAAGCGAACGCGACCGCAGCGGGAATGCACCGAAGTAGCTGCTGATAATTTTGTCCCACGTTGCTGCTCTTGGCATGTTCGGTCCCCTTTGGGGTACCATGAAAAGCGTCTGTATTTCGATTCTTCCGGGAGGCTTGTATGAGTCCCATTCAAATCGCCCTGCTGCTGCTCGCCGTTGCCGGCGTGTGGGCCATCGCTGAGCTCGCGCTTACCCTGCGCAAGACCCGCAATGTTGTCGACTCGCTCGATAAGACCGTGAACGACCTCAACAACACCATCGCCGAGGCTCAGCCTGTGGTGGCAAAGCTCGATGGCGCTGTCGATGAGCTTACGCCGGCGCTTGCCCAGATGGAGCCGCTGCTTAAGTCGAGCAAGACGGCAGTTGATGCCCTTACCTCCAATCTCGTAGAGGTTGAAGCCGTGGTTCGCGACATTTCCGAGGTTACGGGCAGCATGGCCGAGGCCAGCAATGCTGTGTCGAGCGTGACCGACTCTGCCGCCGGTGCTGTGCAGAAGCTCTTCAATAAGGTGAAGGCTCCTGCAGCTGAAGCCGAGCGCAAGCTTTCCGCTGCCGCCGCCGTGGCCGAGCAGCCTACCGAGCGCGTTCTGATTGGTGAGGCTGAGGACGAGGCCGCCGATGGTGCGGATGCGGCTCAGAAGCCCGCAGCCAAGCCTGCTCAGTATTACACCTATACGCCCGCCGAGACCTCCGAGGAGTCCTGCGATGAGTAGCGAAGCAACCTGCCCTATTACGCTGACTGTTGCCGGGGATCCGCGTCTGGCACGCCTCGTGCGTATGACGGCGGCCAACGTCGGCGCGCTGTGCTCCATGTCCGTCGATCGCATCGAGGACATTCGTATGGCTGCCGAGGAGGCCTTTATCTTTGGCTGCACGGCTGTTGATTCCGACGACATCTCGATCAAATTCGACGTCGACGAATCGCACGTGGGCATGACCTTTACCTTTGGTGACCAGGCGACTGTCGATGAGGATGATCAGGCTGCCGTGTATGCCGAGCTCATTCTGGCGAGCGTGTGCGATTCCTACGAAAAGACTGAGGCGCCCCTGACGCTTTCCCTCGACCTCAAGGCGGATATCTAATATGACCGAACGTTCCCGGAGCGGTAAGACCGCTTGGGACAAGGAGAAAACCCGCGAGCTGTTTCGTCGCTATAAAGAGACTGGTGATCCGGACGCACGCGAGCAGCTCGTCATGTCCCATATGAACCTGGTAAGGTTTCTTGCCAACAAATTTAAAAACCGCGGTGAGCCGCTCGACGATCTGATGCAGGTCGGATACCTGGGTCTACTCAAGGCAATCGACCGCTTTGATCCCGAGCGCGGACTCGAGTTCACCACGTTTGCCACGCCCACCATCCTGGGTGAGATCAAGCGTCACTTCCGCGACAAGGGCTGGAGCGTGCGCGTGCCGCGTCGTCTGCAGGAGCTTTCTGCCAAGGTCAATCAGGCTACCGATAAGCTCACCAACGAGCTACAGCGTTCGCCCAAGGTTGAGGAAATCGCCGAATACTTGGACGTGACTGTCGACGAGGTACTCGAAGCCATGGAATCGTCCTCGGCTTACACCTCGGTGCCCATCGAGGCTCCCGGCGCGTCCGATTCTGACGATGCGCCCTCGATTCTCGACCGCTATGCCGATGACGACAATGAGCTCGACTTTACCGATGACCGACTGGTAATCGAGGAAGCCATCCGCGATTTCTCGCCGCGCGAGCGCGAGGTTATCGAGCTGCGCTTCGTAAAGGGCATGACCCAGATCGAGATCGCCAAGAAGCTGGGAATCTCGCAGGTGCAGGTCTCGCGCCTGCTGCGTCGTACCCTTAAGAAGATTCAGGACAAGATCGACCCCGATGGAGTGATGGTTCGTTCATGAGTGAGCACCCCCAACAAACCGACCGCACGCTGCGCGATACCCGTATTCTGACGCTTCGCATTTGGTCCGTCGTTGGCTGCATCGTCATCGCCGCCGTCATCTTTAACCTTATGGGCATCCTGGCGCCGGTTATCGAGTTTCTAGCCGTCGGCTCCATCATCGCTTTTGTGATGTCGCCGATCACCAACTGGCTTGAGCATCACGGCGTCGGTCGTGGCATCGGTTCGCTCATCGCCCTCATTGTGGTTGTTGCCGTGCTTGTTGGTGTCGTTTGCATCCTGTCGCCTATTTTGCTCGGTCAGATTATGGAAGTCCTGAGCCGCCTGCCTGAGCAGCTTCGTGTTGCGGGCGGCGATCTCAACGAGATGGTCTCGCATTTCAAGACGCTCAACAACACGCCGCTCAAAGAGTATCTGGATGATAATCTTTCTTCGCTTGTCACTGTGGCGTCTAAGTATGTCTCACAAATCGCTGCCGAGCTTGGTCGCGGTGTATTCCCGCTTATTACCAATACGGCCTCCCAGCTGTTCGTCATCTTCCTCGGTCTGGTGCTTGCCTACTGGCTTGCCTGCGATTACCCCCGTATGCACCATGAAGTCTGCACCATCATTGGTCAGGAAAAGGAGACTTCGTACCGCTTTATGGTCGCCATCCTTTCACGCTCGGTCGGCGGTTATATGCGTGGCATGGTCGTGACGTCCATCTGCGGTGGTATCCTCGCTTTTATCGGCTTTACGCTCATTGGCCATCCATATGCAGCGCTCATGGCCATATTTACCGGCATTATGCACTTGGTCCCGGTTGTCGGTCCCTGGGTGAGCGCGGCGATCGCCACGGTGCTCGGCTTTATGTTCAGCCCTATGCTGGCATTGTGGACGCTTGTCGTGACCATGGTGGCTCAAAACGTCACCGACAACGTCATTTCGCCTAAGGTCATGCAGAGCTCGGTCCAGGTGCATCCTGTCATGAGCCTGACGGCGCTCGTTATCGGTTCGGCGCTTATGGGCGCCATCGGCATGGTGGTCGCCATCCCGCTGTGCGCGGCTCTGAAGGGTATCTTCGTGTACTACTTCGAGAACGAGACCGGCCGTCAGCTCGTGGCCTACGACGGTGCTGTGTTTAAGGGCACCCCGTATCGCGATGCCGAGGGTAACCCGGTCGCCGCCTATGACGCGCTTGGAGACGATACGTTCATCTATGAGTCCGAGCTCATCGGTAACGAGACTGCGCCCAAGGCCCAGGCCATGCCCAAACCCGAGCTTGAAAATCCTTGGATTAAGCTCTCGGGCCTGCAGCCCGACGCGACGGGCTTTTTCAAGAACCCCTTCGCCAAGGATGACGATTCCAATACGGACGACGACACCAAAACCGGCATCGACGGCTCCATGGACGATTCGGATTCCAAATAGGCACCGCTAGCGTTTCTTTAAGTTGTAAATGACAAGAAACGCTAGCAAAGCGATTGATAAGGGGCCGGCTACATAGAAAAAGAGAACGTCAATTGCGCGTAGAGTGAAATAAGCCTTATCACCGGACATTACTGCATACAATACATAGCCAAATGCTGGTTGGTTTGCGTACCAGCAGGAGAAGGCCAAGAGCGCTAAAAGTGCTACAACCAGAAGTGCATTCAGGACAAATCGTTTGCTTTTCATCGATCGCTCCTTCCGTATGAATCTTATATGTAATTCTACATTAGTTTTTTCAAAGGATCGCACAGTCCTACATAACGTGCACTTTCGCTGTAGGGTCGGCTTTATGTCGGCCCTCTTTTTTGCATGGGGGCGGTTGGATGGTAATATCGTTACGTTTGAACTGTTTCGATGTGAAACCGAGGAGATTCCCTCTATGAGTGCTGACTACCCGTCAATGACTACGGCCGAGATCCGCTCTAAGTTCCTTAACTTCTTTGAGGAGCGCGGTCTTAAGCTCTATCCTTCTTCGTCCCTTGTTCCCGACGATCCCTCGCTGCTGCTTGCCAACGCCGGCATGAACCAGTTTAAGGAGTACTACCAGGGCAAGAAGACCATGAAGGAGATCGGCGCGATCTCCTGCCAGAAGTGCGTCCGCACCAACGACATCGACTGCATCGGCGAGGACGGCCGTCACCTCTCGTTCTTTGAGATGCTCGGCGACTTCTCCTTTGGCGGCGTCTCCAAGCAGCAGGCTTGCGCTTGGGCCTTCGAGCTTATCACCAAGGAGTTCAAGCTGCCGCTCGACCGCCTGTACTTCACCGTCTTTACCGAGGACGACGAGACCCACGACGTGTGGCGCTCCCTGGGCGTTGCCGAGGATCACATCTCGCGCCTTGGCGAGGACGACAACTTCTGGGCCGCTGGCCCCACCGGTCCCTGCGGTCCGTGCTCCGAGATCTACTTTGACATGGGCGAGGAGGTCGGCTGCGGTAGCCCCGACTGCAAGCCCGGCTGCGACTGTGACCGCTTCCTTGAGTTCTGGAACCTCGTGTTTACCCAGTACGACCGCCAGGAGGACGGCTCCATGCCGGAGCTGCCGCACCGCAACCTCGATACGGGCATGGGTCTGGAGCGCATGGCCGCCATCATGCAGCACAAGACCGCCAACTACGACGGCGATCTGATGCAGCACCTCATCAAGCTCGGTGAGAAGATCAGCGGCAAGACCTATGACGCCGACGATTACTCCGGCGCCAGCCGCTCCCTGCGTATCATCGCCGACCACTCCCGTGCCGTCGACTTTATGATCTCGGACGGCATCCTGCCCGGTAACGAGGGCCGCGAGTACGTCCTTCGCCGCCTGCTCCGCCGCGCCGTGTTCCACGGTCGTCTGCTGGGCATCGAGGGCGCCTTCCTGACCAAGTTTATCGACGAGGTCAACGCCCAGATGGGCGAGGCCTATCCCGAGCTGCTCAAGAACGTCGCACTCGTTAAGGGCATCGTTGCCTCCGAGGAGGAGCGTTTCTCCACGACGCTCGACAACGGTCGCGTTTACCTGGACGAGGCCCTGGCCGCGCTCGCCGACGGCGCTGTCCTTCCGGGCGACGTTGCCTTTAAGCTGCACGACACCTTTGGTTTCCCCATCGATCTGACTGTCGAGATCGCCGGCACCGCCGGTCACGACGTCGATATGGACGGCTTCACCGCTTGCATGGAGGACCAGAAGGCCCGCGCTCGCTCCAACGCCAAGGGCGACGCCTGGGGTAGCTTTAACGACGTGTGGGTCGAGCTTTCGGACAAGGTTGCCGCGACCGATTTCGACGGCTATGACAATGATGCGATCGAGGGCGCCAAGGTTGTCGCCATCGTTCGCAATGGCGAGTCCGTCGAGTCCGCTGCCGCGGGCGAGGATGTCGAGGTCGTGCTTGACCGCACTCCGTTCTACGCCGAGATGGGTGGCCAGCAGGGCGACGCCGGTGAGCTTTCCGCCGAGGGCGTTTCGCTGGTCGTTTCCGATACAAAGAACCACAACGGCCTGTATGCCCACCTCGCCCACATTGTCGAGGGCACGCTGACCGTCGGTTCAACCGTGACCGCCACACTCGACGCCGAGCGCCGTGGCTTCTTGCGCCGCAACCACACCGCCACGCACCTGCTCGACGCCGCGCTTAAGCAGGTCCTGGGCGAGCATGTCTCCCAGGCCGGCTCGCTGGTGACGCCCGAGCACCTGCGTTTTGACTTCACACACTTTGAGGCCCTGTCCTCCGAGCAGCTCAAGGCTGTCGAGGACCTGGTCAACCAGCAGATCTTTGCCTCCAAGCCGGTCGTGACTCGCGTCATGGGCATCGATGAGGCCAAGGCCGCCGGCGCCGTCGCCCTGTTTGGCGAGAAGTACGGCGACGTCGTGCGCGTCGTCTCCGTGGGTGCCGAGGACCAGCCGTTCTCCCGTGAGCTCTGCGGTGGCACCCATGCCGCCAACACCGCCGAGATCGGCCTGTTCAAGATCATTTCCGAGTCCTCCACGGGCTCGAACGTCCGCCGTATCGAGGCCGTGACCTCTAAGGGCGCCCTCGACTACATGGCCGACCGCCTGGCACTTGTTGACGCCGCTGCCGCTGCACTCAAGTGCCGTGTCGACGAGGTTCCCGCTCGTGTGGAGAACCTGCAGGCAGAGCTGCGCGAGACATCTAACAAGCTCAAGAAGGCGCTGACCGGTGGCTCCTCCGATGCTATCTCCAGTGCTATCGAGGGCGCCGTCGAGCTCGATGGCTACAAGCTCGTCGTCGCTGAGCTCCAGGGTCTTGAGGCTGCTGACCTGCGCAACGTCTGGGATACCGTGCACCAGAAGGTTGCCGGCCCCGTCGCCTGCGTCGTTGCCAGCGTGACCGAGAAGGGCACCCCGGCCCTGCTCGCCGCCGGCTCCGATGACGCCGTGAAGGCCGGTTTCCACGCCGGTAACGTGATTAAGCAGATCGCGGGCCTGGTCGACGGTCGCGGTGGCGGCCGTCCCAACATGGCCCAGGCCGGTGGCAAGAATGCTGCCGGCATCGCCGATGCCCTCGCGGCCGCTAAGACCGCGCTCGGCGCCTAAGAATCTAAGAAGTCGCTGTGGTTGCGCTCGCGCTGGACATAGGGGAGACCAGGATTGGCATCGCCGTCTCGAGCCGTGATGGCAAGATGGCGATGCCTGTCAAGGTGCTTCCGGCTGCCGAGGTCACCGGTATGGCCAAGACGTTCCGCTACCTGGTTGAGGACTATGAGCCCGACATCCTGGTGAGCGGACGTCCCCTGACCATGGCCGGTGAGCCCGGCCCTCAGGCCGAGCGCGTTGCCGCTGTGGCGCAAAAGATTGCCGACGAGCTCGATCTTCAGTTGGAGTTTGAGGACGAGCGTCTGTCCTCGCAAGAGGCCAAGCGTATCCTGCGCGAGCAGGGACTCAACGAAAAGCAGATGAGGGGCAAGATCGACATGATTGCCGCCAGCCTGTTTTTGCAGACGTGGCTCGATCGTAAAAACGAGGAGGTTTCGCATGCCTAGTGCTTCCGATCCGCGCCAGCCGAATCGTACACAGCAGCCGGCGTCGCGCCCTGCCCAGCCTGGCCAGCGTCCGGCACAGCCGACGCAGCGCGCAGCTCAGCCTGCCGCGCACCCGGCGCAGTCCTTCTCTCGTTCGGCCCAACCTGTTCAACGGACGGGTCAACAGCCTTCTGCTCGTTCGGTTCAGCATTCGGCTTCTCACGCGGCTCAGCAGCCCACTGCTCGTACGGCCCAGCCTGCAGGCGGCACCCGCTTTAAGCAGCAGGCACCTACCCAGCGAACGCTGGCCCCCCAATCGCATTCGCATCACGCTCGTGGTTCGCATGGCGTTGCTCCGGCGACCCGCTCGAGCTACAACACGCATGCTCGTCGCGGTGCTCAAAAGAAAAGCTCCCCGGTGCCTATGATTATCGGTGGCGTTGTTGCCGTGCTTGCGCTTGTCGCGATCGTTTTCTTTGTCGTGCCAGCCGCCAAGGGCTTCTTTGGCGGTGAGGGTGCGAAAGTCGTTGCAGGCCAGCAGGTTACTATCACGATTCCCGATGGTGCCTCGGGTGACAGCATCGCTTCGATTCTCTCCGAGAATCATATCGTCGAAAATCCCAAGGATTATTATGCGGCGGTGAAAAAGCTCAACGCCGATATGTCGCTCAAGCCTGGTGATTATTCGTTCACCACACTCATGGATGCGACCAAGGTTGTTCAGCAGCTCATGGAAGGCCCCAACGCGGGCTCCAATGCGCTGACTATCCCTGAGGGCCTAACGGTCGATCAAGTCGCCGACCGTGTGGCCCAGGCCTACGACAGCATCTCTAAGGAAGACTTCCTCAACCAGGCCAAGGCCTCCAACTACGTTGACGACTATAGCTTCCTTAAGGGCGCCGCCAACGATTCGCTCGAGGGTTTCTTGTTCCCCAAGACCTATTCGCTGGGCGATTTGCCGACGGCCGATGACGTGATTCGCGCCATGCTCGATCAGTTTAAGACCGAGTACAAGTCGCTTGACTTTGCGAGCTGCGAAGCCAAGATCAAGGAACGCTACGGTGTGGAGATGTCCGACTACGACATCGTCAACTTGGCCTCTATCGTTGAGCGCGAGGGCCTCAACGCCGATCAACGTGCGCACGTGGCCTCGGTCTTCTACAACCGCCTTGCCGGCAAACTCGACGGTCTGCGCTATCTCAACAGCGATGCGACCATGATGTATGTCACCGGTGGCGAGGTTACCGCCGACGACCTGCAGAGCGATAGTCCGTATAACACCTATAAGCACGAGGGCCTACCGCCCACGCCCATCTGCTCTCCGTCGCTCGAGGCACTCAAGGCCACGCTTGAGCCGACCGACTCCGATGACCTGTATTTCTACATTACGCAGGACGAGGAGTACTTCTCGCAAACCTACGAAGAGCATCAACAGTCTTGGAATTAGCATGAGGATTTTTAGCCCCAAACGATACGTTGCCTCGGTCGATCGCATCGACCTCGATACCCTGTGGGCCGACGGCAAACGCGCCATTCTGCTCGATCGCGATAACACCCTGGTGCCGCGCGACACCGAGCAGGTTCCCGCCGCGGTTTCCGCTTGGCTCGACGCCGCCCGCGCCAAAGGTTTTAAGCTGTGCATGGTGTCCAACAACTGGCATCGCGACCAGGTCATGAGCTCTGCACGCGAGCTGGGACTCGAGGCCATCAGCCACGCCATGAAGCCGGCGCCGTTTGCCCTCAAGGCGGGTCTTAAGCGCCTCGGCGCCTCGGCCGACGAGGCGGTGCTGATCGGTGATCAGCTCTACACTGACGTGTGGAGCGGCAATTTCGCCGGCGTCGATACCATCCTGGTAAAGCCGCAGGCGACGCAGGACCTGTGGTATACGCAGATCTTCCGTATCTTTGAGCGCCGGGCCCTGCGCGACCTTCACTGCGAGGAATAGGTCTCGCTATGTCCCAGCACACCAAACACGGCTGCGACCATATCTTCTTTATCGGCTTTTTGGGCGCGGGCAAATCGACGCTCGCGCGCAACGTCGGCACTATGTTCAAGCGGCGTTTTATCGATACCGACCGACTGGTCGTGCGCCGTTGCGGTAAGTCGGTAACCGAGATTTTTGAGACCGAGGGCGAGGATCGTTTTCGTGAGCTCGAGACCTCGGCGCTCCGTTCGCTCCAAAGCGAGCGCAGCCTGTTGGTTTCGTGCGGGGGCGGTATCGTCGAGACGCCGGTGAATATTGAGCTGATGCACGAAATGGGTACGCGCGTGTACCTCGAGGGCGACTTCGAGGATTCGATTCGCCAGATTCGTCGGTCCGACACGCGCCCCGATTTCCGTTCGCCCGAGCATGCCGCGCGCCTGTTTGAGCATCGCCGTCCGCTGTATCGCCAGGCCGCCGACCTTACCCTTGATATTCGCAACAAGTCCTTCGAGGACGTTTCCTACCTTTGTGCCGAGATGCTTTTGGAGCGTGGGCTGCTATGATTCGCCGTCAACTGATCAATTTCCAAAACCGCAGCGTCGATGTCCGTGTCGGATTGGGTGCGTTCGATGAACTGTCGCGTATGTTTGCCTCGGCCGTGGGCAAGCCCAAGCGCGCGATGGTTGTCTGGAACAGCGCTGTGTCCGATCGCTTTGGCGAGATCGTTGAGCACGCTCTGGTTGATGCCGGCTTTGCTGTGTCGGAGCTTTCGCTTGAGGTTTCGCCTGATGGCGCGACCTTGGCTGACGCCGATACTGTCTTTGGCGCACTGTCGGCTAACGGTATTACCTGCGATGACTTGGTTGTTGCTGTTGGCGATGCCGCAACCTGCTCGGTTGTTAGCTGGTGCGCCAACCAGTGGTGCGGCCGAACCGAGTGCGCGCTGTTGCCGACGACCTTCGACGCCATGCTCACGGTCGCGACGACCATGAAGCCGCTCGTCGCCTCGTCGGCCAATGCGCTTCCCGCTATCGCGTTCCGTCCCGAACCGGGCTTGGTCGTGTGTGACCTCGACCTTGTTCGTGAGGCGGATCCCGAGGACCTCAAGCTCGGCTTTGTGGTGCTTGTTGGCACCATGCTTTCGAGCAGTAAGTCCCGCTGGAATCAGTTTACTGAGACCGTCCCCGAGATTCTCGCGGGCGAGGAGGTCGCGCTCGTCAATGCCGTTCAATGGTCTCAGACTGCCCGCAAGGACGTACTGATGGCCACGAACCCGAGCGCTCGCCATGCGCTCGATTTTGGCAAGACGGGGGAGCGTACCCTGCGCGCCTGCTTGGGCGATGCCGCTTCGCAGGTCCCTGCCTATCAGCTGTTATCCGAGGGCATGCGCTTTGAGGCGCGCCTTGCCCACGACGCCTGCGACTTCGATATCGATTACGTCTTTGAGGTCGATGACTGTCTGGAGGACTTTGGTATCGAGGAGCTTGCCTTCGACCTGGAGCCTGCCGCATATATCGAGGAGTTCCGCAAGCAGCAGTTCGCTCGCTCGAATCGCAGCATGCTGCCGCTGCCCGCAGCACTCGGTGCCATTCGCCTAACGAGCGTCGAGGACGAGGTTCTTGAGCGTCATGCTCACGCCTATTTGGCTTCTCGCAAAGAACTTCTCTAAGATTTATTGACATCCATTGTCTTTCGTATCATGTTGAGGGGCGGGTTTTCAATCGGTTGCGAATCGCATGCGATTCCGTCGTCCGGTTGAGACCCGTCCCGTCTATATAGAGACAACAAGAAAGGAATCTGCATGTCTGAGTTTGCTGCCGGTCCTGCCGGTCGTATCGAACGTGTCCGTGCCCTGATGGTCGAGCGCGGCTACGACGCTATCGTGGTACGCGACGAGGCCAATCTTCGTTGGCTCACGGGCGTGAAGGGCGTCTTCGACTACACCTTCGAGTTCCCGCACGCGGCGTTTATTACGGCTGACCAGTGCCTGTTCCATACCGACTCGCGCTACCTCAACAGCTTTGAGGAGAACACGCCCGCCGGAAGCCCCTGGGTCTACGACATGGAAGAGGGCACCATCCCCGGTTGGGTCGCCGGCAAGATTGCAGCCAACAAGTGCCGCGTCTGCGCTGTCGAGGACGATATGCAGATCAACTTCTACCAAGGCATTCAGCGCGGCCTGGAGGACCGCTCTGTCGCCTGCATGCTGCCGTTGATGCACGACGACATTCGCAAGATGCGCGCCATCAAGGATGCCGAGGAGATCGAGCTCATGCGCCACGCACAGTCGATCACCGACGCCGCCTTCCAGCACATGCTCGGGTTTATTAAGCCTGGTATGACCGAGAAGCAGGTTCGCAACGAGCTCGAGAACTTTATGTTCGCCAACGGCGCCGACAGTCTTGCCTTCGGCTCCATCGTGGCGAGTGGTCCCAACACCGCCAACCCGCATGCCGTGCCGAGCGACCGCGTGATCGAGAAGGGCGACTTTGTCCTCATGGATTACGGCGCGGGCTACTGCGATTATCGCTCCGACATGACACGCACTGTCGTGATGGGCGAGCCCACGCAGGAGCAGCTTGACCTGTATGCGCTTGTGCGCCGTACGCACGAGGAGTGCGTCGCCGCCATCCATCCGGGCGTCGAGGGCAACGACATTTTCAAGCTTTCCAAGAAGATCATCGGCGATGCCGGTTATGGCGATTACTACAACCATGGCCTGGGCCACGGCGTCGGTATCGACATCCACGAGCTGCCCAACTTCAACCGTAGCAAGAACATCATTGAGGTCGGCTCGGTTATCACCATGGAGCCCGGCGTGTATCTGCCCGGTGTGGGCGGCGTGCGCCTGGAGGACTACGGCGTCGTCACCGAGAACGGATATGAGCCCTTCACCAAGACCCCGCACGACCTGCACATTATCGACTGCTAGTCTACTTCGGTAGATAGTTTGGGGGCGGGGCGTCCGGATCGATTAGGACGCCCCGCGTTCTCTTTTTATGCGCTCGCCTCAGGCGCCGCCTGCAAGTGTATAATTTTTAACGTATGTAATTTGGACGCTTGTGCGTTCTGCCCATAACAAGAAAGGTCGCTATGCCTACCATTTCTACCGCCGACTTCAAGAACGGCCTCGGTCTCCGCATTAAGGACAAGGTCTACACCATCGTCGAGTTCCAGCATGTCAAGCCGGGCAAGGGCGGCGCGTTTGTGCGCTACAAGACCCGCGACATCAAGAGCGGCCGCGTCGTCGAGAACACCTGCAACGCCGGCACCAAGTTCGAGAGCGTCATGCTCACCACCCGTGAGTTCCAGTACCTCTACAACGATGGCACCGACTACATCTTCATGGACAACGAGTCCTATGAGCAGGTTCCCGTTCCCGAGGACATGGTGGGCGAGAACTCCAAGTGGCTGCGCGAGAACGACATCTGCCAGCTGCTCTTCGCCGACGATGAGCTCATGGGCGTGACCCCGCCGATGTTCATCGAGACCACCATTGTCCAAACTGACCCGGGCTTTAAGGGCGACACCGTCCAGGGTTCCACCAAGCCGGCCACGATCGACACCGGCGCTGTCATCCAGGTCCCCATGTACCTCAACGAGGGCGAGGTCATCAAGGTTGACACCCGCGACGGCAAGTTCGTCTCCCGCGTCTAGCAACCAACTTTTCTAGGAGGACTCATGCCCCAGGAAATCAAGATTGACGGCATCGGCATTTCGCCCGATGTTCTGACCGCCATCGTCTCGCGCGCCGTGTCCGATGTCGAGGGCATCGCCTCCGTTGGCGTCAAGGACCTTGCCACTAATCTTGTCTCCATGATGCTCTCGTCCAAGGCCCCGGCTTCCGAGCCGGCGGTCGAGGCCGAGGTCGTTGGCGACAAGCTCGCACTCACCGTGCGTGTCGTGGTGTTCTTTGGCTATCCGTTCAAGAAACTCGCCGAGGCCGTTCGCGCCGCCGTGGTCGCCGCCATCGATGCTCAGGTGGGCGTCGAGGTCGAGCGCGTTGACGTTTGCATTGACGGCCTCGTTTTCCCCAAGGAGTAACCTTTGAGCCTTAAGGTTTATCGCGGGCGCACGCTTGCCCGCAGTCAGGCGCTGCAGCTGCTGTTCCAGGCCGAGGCCACGGACAGCCCGCTTGAGCGCGTCCTCGAGGGCGATTTCCTGATCTCGAAGGGCCCCCTCGACCCCTATGCGCTTGAGCTTTGCCGTGGTGCCTACGAGCATATCGATCGCATCGACTGCGCTCTGCGCTCCGTTGCCAAGAACTGGGATCTTATGCGCATGCCCGGCGCCGACCGCAATCTGCTGCGTATCGCCGTTTACGAGATGCGTTTCCTCACCGATGAGGAGGTCTCGGACGCCATCGTAATCAACGAGGCCGTCGAGCTCGCCAAGGCCTATGGCACCGACCAGTCCGCTTCGTTCGTCAACGGCGTGCTGGGCAAGATCGCTCGCAGCGAGGAGCTGCCGGGCGAGGACCTGTACCAAGAGCTGCTGGCCGAAGATCGCGCTCGCGAGGAGGCACGGGCTGCCGAGGCTGCCGCCAAGGTTGCGGTTGCCCAGGCTGAGGCTGGCGTGCTGGCCGAGGATACGGACGCCGCCGAGGCTGTTGTAGACTCCGTCGAGGAGTAGCCATGCCAGAGGGTTCCGTCCGCAACTTCGACGAGATCTCGGACCGTCTGGATCAGATCATCGCCACCGTTCGCTCCAAGGATACCTCCTTGGAGCGTTCGCTCGATTTGTTTGACGAGGCGATTGAGCTGGGCTCCCGCGCGGTCGATATGGTCGACAAGTTTGAGTTGACGCCGCGTGAGGCCGACAAGCTCGAGCAGGAATATGATGAGGATGCGGCAAACGAATCCCAGGATAGCTAGGCCGCATCTCCGGATACGAATGGTTGATGGCATTCATGAAACGCGTGCGTCTTGATGACGAACTGATTTCACAGGGCATCTGCGCCGATCGCGCGGATGCCCTTCGCACTCTTATGGCCGGCTTGGTCTCGAGTGGCGGTGAGCGCTTGACTTCGCCGGGCCTTAAGGTGATCCCGGGGCTGCCGCTGCACGTGAAGGGGCGCATTCCCTATGTTGGCCGCGGCGGTCTTAAGCTCGAAGGCGCGCTTGATGCGTTTGGCATCAATCCGACGGGCCTTGCTTGTCTGGATGTGGGCTGCTCTACCGGCGGTTTTACCGATTGCCTGCTCAAGCGTGGAGCTGCGACCGTTGTCTCGGTGGACGTGGGTCGCGCCCAGTTCGATTGGTCGTTGCGTCAGGACGATCGCGTGACGCTGCATGAGCGCACAAACGTGACGCAGCTGCCTGAGCTTGGCTATGCCGGCGCCATCGACCTGGCTGTGTGTGACGTCTCGTTTACCAGCATCGCGAACATTATCGATGCGGTACTGGCGTGCCTGGCTCCTACGGGTGCATTCTGCACGCTCGTAAAGCCGCAGTTTGAGGCTCCGGCGGCGCTGGTGGGCGAGGGCGGCATTGTGACCGATCCCGCCGTGCGCCGCGATACACTCGTGGCGGCGGTTGAACTCTTTGCTGCCAAGGGCCTGTTCCCGGTCGATGTGTGCGTGTCACCCATTCATGGTGCCAAGGGCAACGTTGAGTTTTTCCTGTACGGCAAGAGGTTAGTCCCCGGCGACCGTTCGCAAGGCGAGCTGCAATCCCAGGTATCGGTTATGAGCGAGAAAGCTGCAACGCTATGAAGGTCTTTCTGGTTCCCAATTACTACAAGCAAGAGGCGGTCGAGAGCGGCCTGATGCTCGAGCTTTGGCTGACGCGCCAGGGCTACGAGGTCGCATGGGCGGCCGATCAGCGATCGAAGATTCAAAGCACGCCTGATATTGACGGCTCCGATCTGGTCATTACGCTCGGCGGCGACGGTACGTTGCTGCGCGCTGCCCGCATCCTCAACCATCGCGAGATTCCTATCCTCGGTCTTTCCTATGGTCACCTGGGCTTTTTAACTGCTGCGAGTCCCGAGGAGCGCGACATTCTGCAGGTCGTGAGCGACGCCCTGTCCGGCGAGCTGCATGTGAGCCGTCGCGCTACCATCGCCGCCGATATCGTTTCGGTTCGCGAAGACGGTACGAAGGATGTTGTGCGCACGTTTGCTCTCAACGATATGGCGCTTACGCGCGGGCCCCTGTCCGATATGGTCGAGTTCGATATCACGGTGTCCGGCCATCATATCGACCGCCTGCGCGGCGACGGCGTGGTCGTATCGACGGCGACCGGCTCCACCGGCTACGCGCTTTCCGCCGGCGGCCCTATCGTCAGCCCCGATTACACGGGAATGGTATGCGTGCCCATCGCCCCGCATACCATTCAGGCTCGCGCCTTTTTGACCTCGCCGAGCGATGTCGTGGAGATCTTTATGTCCGATGATCGCCCGAGCGTTCCGGCGATCGCCATCGATGGACAGTTTATTACCTGCGATGGCACGGTCGAGAGCGTGGCTGTGCGCCGTGGTCCCGGCGATGTGCTGCTGCTGGATTATGGTCCCGAGAGTTTCTATAACTCGGTGAGCCGCGTGTTCTACGGAGTGCGTCATGATCGATGAGCTGCAGGTTTCCAACATTGCGCTCATTCGCGAGGCGACGTTGGTTCCGAGCACGGGCCTTACGGTTTTGACCGGAGAAACCGGCGCCGGTAAGACCGCGCTGCTCTCGGCACTCAAGCTCATTTTGGGCGAGCGCGCGGATTCGTCGACGGTGCGCGAGGGCGAGGCACTTGCCAGCGTCGAGGCGCGCCTGTTTGATGGCCCGCACGACACGGAGGGCTTCACCGTGCAGCGCAGCCTTTCTGCCGAGGGCCGCAGCCGTGTAAAAATTGACGGTCGCATCGCCAGCGTGCGCGAACTTTCGGAGCGCGTCGGTGTGATGATGGATCTTTGCGGTCAGCACGAGCACCAGCGCCTGCTCGACCCGGCGCACCACGTTGCCATGGTCGATGCTTGGGCTGGGCGCGCGGCGCTTGAGGCGCTCGAGAAGTATCGCACCTGCTTTAAGGCTTCGCGTGCCGCCGCCAAGGAGCTTCGCCGTGTGGAGGAAGCCTCACGCGCGCAGGGGAGTCGCGTCGAGGAAGCGCGTTTTGCCCTCGAGCGTATCGCCGAGGTCGACCCCAAGCCGGGTGAGTATGAGGAGCTCGAGGAGCTGTTGCCGCGCTCCGAGCATGCCGAGGTGTTGGTGGCCACGGCCAACGATGCCCATGCATCGCTTGCAGCTGAAGGGGGAGCGCTCGATGCCGTGAACAGTGCCGTGGCGGAGCTTTCCCGCATGGCTACTGTCGATCGAAAGCTGGGCGACATTGCCGATGCGCTTTCGGATGCCTGCATCTCGCTCGAGGATTGCGCCAATGAGCTGCGTGCTTATCGCGATGGCGTTGCGTTTGACCCTCGCGAGCTCGCTCGCATGCGCGAGCGGTATTCCGACCTCAAGGGCCTGCTGCGTCAGTGGGGTCCCACCATGGACGATGTCTTTGCCATGCGCGACCGCTCACAAGAACTGCTCTCTCTGGTCGATGATGGTGATGAGCAGATCAAGAAGGCGCGCGAGGCGCTTGGGAGCGCCGAACGCGAGCTTTTTGCTGCTGCCAAGGCGCTTAAACGCGCGCGGAATACGGCAGCTCCGCGCTTTTGCCATGAGGTTGGCCGTCAGATGGCGCGCCTGGAGATGGGCGGCTCCGAGCTCGTTTGGGAGTCGCGCGATCTTCCGCGTGCCGAGTGGACGCCGGCGGGCCCTTCGAGCTATGAGCTTTTATATCGCAGCGGTGCCGGATTGACGCCGCGCCCCCTGCGCCGCATTGCGTCGGGCGGCGAGCTCAGCCGCGTCATGCTGGCAAGTAAGGTTGTCCTCGGTAACGCGGACGGTGTCGATACGCTGGTGTTTGACGAGGTCGATGCTGGTGTCGGTGGCTCCACGGCGCGTGCGCTCGCGGGCGTGCTGGCAGATCTCGCCTCTACGCATCAGGTGATTGTCGTAACCCACTTGGCGCAGGTCGCCGTCATGGCCGACAAGCATTATGTTGTCAGCAAGGAACCAGGCGATGTTCCCCAGACTCATTTGGACGAGGTAACCGGCGAAGCGCGTACCGCCGAGATCGCCCGCATGTTGAGCGGCGATCAGTCCGAGGCAAGCCTGGCGCACGCAAAACAGATGCTCGAAGAAGCTCGAGGCTAGGTCGTATCATCGGTGTTGGTGGGACAAAATAGACTGAAATTTTTGTCCCACTACGCGTTTTACTCAACAACCTTATCCGGCTGGATGAGCTCCTCGTAGTAGCTGATATGCTCACGCGCGTCTTTAATCTCGGGCAGCAGGAAGTTGTAGATGACTTCGATGATCATCGTGGCGCTGATCTTGGAGAACGCGAAGTCACCCGTTGTCAGCAACGCTTCGTGATTGACGGTATTAAAGGTGTAGTCGGCGAGGCGCGCAAGTGGAGACTTGCTATCGCTGCTGATGACGACCACGGTTGCGCCGCAGTCGCGAGCCGCTTTTGCCATGCGATTCAGTCGGCGCGATTTGCCAGAGTTTGAGATTAGCACGATAACGTCACCCGGGCGCAACGTGAGCGCAAAGCCGATTGATGTCTCGCTAATGGTGCTCGCCATGCAGCGCAGGCCCAGCTGCGAAAACTTAAACGTCGCATCGAGCGCGACCGCGTTCGTATTGCCCACAGCCGCAAACTCAATAACCCCTGCATGCTTAAGGGCATGCACAACAGCCGCCAGCGTATCGTGGTCGATCCCGTCGATAGTCGCATTAAGCTCGCTCACCTTGGCAGCCAGGATGTTCTTGAGGCTCTGCTCCATATTGTCGAGCGAGACCTCGTCGGTCAGGCCCTCGTTGCGCTGGCTTTCCAAATCCCTCGCCAACGAAAACTGAAAGCTGCGGAAGCTGCCAAACCCAAGCTTGCGGCAGAAGCGCGAAACGGTCGCCTCGGACGTGGCAGCGGCGCGCGAGAGCTGAGCGGCCGTGAGGCGTGGCGCCTCGGACTGGTGCTCCAATATATAGTCGACAATGCGCTGCTCGGACTCGCTGTATCCCTGATGGGTGCTAATGAGGGAAAGTGCGCTCTTGCTACTATCGGTCATGGATGGCTCCTGGTTGGCATGAAAATCTAGCTTGATTTGCAATGCCATAGTATACGGGCATTTTCAATTACAAGATACACCTTGCCGTTTCAAGTGTTGATGGTAAACTTTCACTTACCGTTTACGGTTATGAAAGAACCTTTCACCGGAGAATTGCGTCTTGTCTCTTCTCACACTGACGGTAGGTTGGTATCTTTTAAATGTGGAAAAACGCGCATCGAAGCGCGTGTAGGGGAGCGCCCGCGGGCGCTGTACTCAAGAAGGAGGGACACATGGCTAAGTTTGACATCATCGCCGCGACCGGTTGCCCGACCGGCATTGCGCACACCTTCATGGCGAAGGAGGCGCTGGAGAAGGCAGCTGCCGAGCGCGGTCTGACCATTAAGGTCGAGACTCATGGCCAGGTCGGTGTCGAGAACGAGCTCACCAAGAGTGAGATCGCTGGTGCCAAGGCCGTCGTCGTCGCAGCCGACAAGGATGTCCAGGCTGAGCGTTTCGCCGGTAAGCCCATGGTTTCCGTTGGTGTTTCCAAGGCCCTGTCCGCTGAGGCCGCCGGTAAGCTGATTGACCGCGCGCTCGCCGCCAAGGGCGACAGCACGGTTGCAGCCGCTGCCGATGTCGAGGATGAGGTCGAGGAGAAGGAGTCCATCGGCCACGTCATCTACAAGCACCTCATGAACGGCGTCAGCCATATGCTGGTCTTCGTTGTTGCCGGTGGTGTTCTGACCGCCGTTTCGTTCCTGTGGGGCATTACGTCCTTCGATTCGACGGCGTCTGACTACAACAGCTTTGCTGCGATGCTCAAGATCATCGGCGGCATCGCCATGAACCTCATGGTTCCGGTGCTTTCCGCCTATATTGCCGAGTCCATCGGCAAGCGCCCGGCGCTCGTCCCCGGTTTTGTTGCCGGTATGATCGCCATCCAGGGCCTGCCTGTTAACGCCGAGACTGGCATGATCGACGCCGGTGGCGCCGGCGTGGGCTTCGGCTTCCTGGGCGGCATCGTCGGTGGCTTCCTCGCCGGCTATGTCATCCTGCTGCTCGAGAAGGTCTTTGCCGGTCTGCCCAAGAACCTGGACGGCCTCAAGGCTATCTTCCTGTACCCGCTGTTCTCGACGGCTATCGTCGGCCTGGTCATGCTCGGCATTTCCGGCCCCATGGCTGCCATCAACACCGCCATGATGGACTTCCTCAAGGGCCTGTCCGCCTCTGGCGCCGTTGTCCTGGGTCTTGCCATTGGCTGCATGTGCGCCTTTGACATGGGCGGCCCGGTCAACAAGGCTGCTTATGTCACCGGTACCGCTATGCTCACCGAGGCTCTGGCTGCTGGTGTTGGCACCGATACCTACAACTTCGGCACCAACTTCATGGCTGCCGTCTCCGCCGCCTGCATCGTTCCGCCGCTGATCACCACCTTTGCCGTCGTTGTCGGCAAGAAGTACTTCAGCCAGGAGGATCACGACGCCGGTGTCGTCAACCTCATCCTTGGTTGCACCCACATCACCGAGGGCGCCATTCCGTTCATGACCAAGAACATCTGGCCCGTCATGCCCATCATGATGTTCGGTTCCTCTATCGCTTCGATCCTGACCATTATGTTCAACGTTCACGATCCGGCGCCTCACGGTGGCTTCCTGGTCCTGCCCGTTGTCGAGAACGGTCCGCTTTGGGTCCTCGCTATCCTCATCGGCGCTGTGGTCGGTGGCATCCTGTTCGTGGCCTTCAAGAAGTACGACTTCGAGAAGAATCAGAAGGCCGCTCCTGCAGCCAAGCCGGTTGAGGCTCCCAAGGCCGCTGCCGTCGAGGCCCCCAAGGCCGAGGCTGCCGACTTCGTGAAGGTCGAGAATGTCTTTGTCGCCGAGGACTTCGCTTCTCGTGACGAGGCTCTGAGCTTCGTTTCCAACCAGGCTGTCAAGGCCGGTATCGCCAGCGACGCCGACGCCGTGATGAACGCCTTCCTGGCCCGCGAGGCCGAGGGCACCACGGGCATGATGGAGGGCTTCGCCATCCCGCATGCCAAGTCCGACGCCATTACCGAGGCTGCCGTCATCGTCGTCAAGGACGAGTCCGGTGTGACCGGTTGGGACACCATGGACGGCGCTCCCGTCAACGTGGCTATTGCCCTGCTCATCCCCGGTGCACAGGCCGGCACCACGCACCTCAAGATCCTGTCCAAGGTCGCCGAGGCGCTCATGGACGAGGACTTCCGTGCCACCGTCAAGGGTTCCACCGACGCCGCCGAGATCGCCAAGACGATCAACGCCCGCTTGGTCTAATTCCACGGTACGCGAATAACATCGCCCTCTGTACAAAAGGCGAGGACTCCACCAGGAGCCCCCGCCTTTTTCTATCCCTCCCATAAGTTGCGGTGAAATAGGGGCTGTTTAAACGATTCAACCCCAAATTCAGTCCCTATTTCACCGCAACTTACAAAAGGGCATAGAGGGAACTGCCTATCGAGTCTTTGTCGCGAACAGATCATCAGCCAGAATTCCTTTCAGCCGACATTACTTTGGACCGACTGGGTTTCCGCAGCTTGCTCGCCCACAGGGGCCCGTGCGCGGCCTGTGAGATTTATCGCGAGTTCCGCACGAGCCGAAGAGCACTTAATGTGCTCTTCGTGCGAGCAGGACTGTAGAGCAGGAAATCTCACAGGCCGCGCCCGGCCCTCTGTGGGCGAGCAAGCGGACGACAAACACATCTGTCCAATAATTCGTCTGAAACACAATGAAAAACCGTTTGATGTGAGTTAATATAAACAACGTCGTGAATCTGACTCCTGCCACATGCATGACAGGGGTTAAACACAAAAAGGAGTCAATTATGGTTTCTGAGAAGGCTACCCTCGTTAATCCTCAGGGTCTGCACATGCGTCCGGCTGGTCTGTTCGCCTCCACCATGGGCAAGTACGCCTGTGACGTGACGGTCGTCACCCCCGAGAAGGAGGTCAACGGCAAGTCCCCGATGGCCCTCATGGCTGCTGGTATCCCCTGCGGTACCGAGGTCGAGGTCAAGTGCGACGGCGCTGACGAGGCCGAGGCTCTGGCTGCTGCCATCGAGCTCATCAAGAGCGGTCTTGGCGAGTAGAACTCAAACGGGTCGCATGTTGAACAACTAAGTTCATATTTGGGGGCGCAGTGACCTGTTGTAAGGTAGCTGCGCTCTTTTGTCATGGATATGGCAAAACGCTTTATCACATGACACGGAGAGAGGAATGGGAATGTATCAGGGAGTCAACGCTTCCGAGGGCATCGGTATCGGCACCGTCATGGTCGCCGTCGATCCCGACTTGACATTTGAGCCGCACGAGGTTGCTGATTCGGCAGCAGAGAAGGAGCGCTATCAGTCCGCTCTTTCGGTCTTCTGCGAGAAGACCCAGGCTCAGGCCGACCACATGAAGGAGACGGTGGGCGAGGCCGAGGCCGAGATCATGAGCGGACACATTGTCCTGGCTCAGGACCCGGGCATGACTGACGCCATCAACGCCGCCATTGACGGCGGCACCTGCGCCGAGCAGGCGCTCATGGACACCTCGACCATGTTCGAGAACATGTTCCTGTCCATGGACGACGAGATGTTCCGTCTGCGCGCGGCCGACATCGCCGACATCCGCACCGGTATTCTGGCCGAGCTGCTGGGCAAGGAGGTCGTCGACCTCTCCGTCCTGCCCGAGAACACCGTCGTTGTCGTGCACGACCTCACGCCGTCTATGACCGCCACGATCGATAAGGCCCACGTTGCCGGTATCGTCACCGAGACCGGTGGCCGCACGTCGCACTCCGCGATCATTGCGCGCGCCCTCGAGATCCCGGCTGTCCTTTCGGTTTCCAACAGCTGCACCGCGCTGCGCAACGGTATGACCGTTGTCGTCGACGGTGGCAAGGGTATCGTTGAGGCCGATCCCGACGAGGAGACGCTCGCTGCCTACACCGCCAAGGCCGAGGCCTTCGCTGCCGAGAAGGCAGCCCTCGAGGCCTTCCGTGGCAAGCCGTCCGTGACTGCTGATGGCATCAAGAAGATCATCGCCTGCAACATCGGTAACCCCGATGACGTGCCCAACGCGCTCGATCACGACGCCGAGGCTATCGGTCTGTTCCGCTCCGAGTTCCTGTTCATGGACTCTGCTGAGCTTCCTTCCGAGGAGGAGCAGTTCAACGCCTACCGTAAGGTCGCCAGCGCGCTCAAGGGTGCTCCGGTCATCATCCGCACGCTCGATGTGGGTGGCGACAAGGAGATTCCGTATCTGCATATGGTCAAGGAAGACAACCCCTTCATGGGCTTCCGCGCCGTGCGTTACTGCTTGGCCAATCCCGACCAGTACAAGGTCCAGCTCCGCGCTCTGCTGCGCGCTAGCGCCTTCGGTGACGTCAAGATCATGATCCCGCTCGTCACCTGCGTCGAGGAGGTCTTGGCTGTCAAGGAGCTCGTCGAGCAGTGCAAGGCCGAGCTGACCGAAGAGGGGCGCAAGTTCAACGAGAACATCGAGGTCGGCATCATGGTCGAGACGCCTGCCGCCTCGCTGCTCGCAGACCGTCTTGCCGAGGTCGCCGACTTCTTCTCCATCGGCTCCAACGACCTGATCGGCTACACCATGTGCGCCGACCGTGGTAACGACACCATCTCCAACCTGTACCAGGTTTACTATCCCGCCGTGCTCCGCTCGCTCAAGAACATCATCGAGAGCGGCGTGAAGGCCGGCATCATGGTCGGTATGTGCGGCGAGGCCGCTGCCGATCCGCTGCTCGAGCCGCTGCTGATCAGCTGGGGCCTGGAGGAGTTCTCGATGAGCGCTCCGTCGATCCTGCGCGCCCGCAAGACTATCAGCCAGTGGACCAAGGCCGAGTGCGACGAGCTCGCCGAGAAGGCACTCGCCTGCAACACCGCCGCCGAGGTCAAGGCACTGCTCGAGTCCGCAGCTCGCTAATTTGGTATCAGAGGTAACCGCGTGGTTGGAATGGGCCGGCCACGCGGCCCTCACATATACAGGGGGTACTGTAAATGTTCTACACGCTAACCGCTAACCCGGCTGTCGACATGACGGTTTCGAGCTCTCCGCTCGAGCCCGACGAGAACGTCCGCACCGGCTCGGCCAGCTACACGGCTAACGGCAAGGGCCTCGACGTGTCCTTCGCCTTTAAGAAGATGGGCGTCGACACCGTCGCGCTCGGCTTCTTCGCCGGCTTCACGGGCAAGTTCATCGTCGAGGAGGTCATGAACCTGGGTTGCCTCTGCCGCCCGGTCTGGACCGACGGTATCACGCGCATCAACACCTACGTCAACGATGGCCAGCACGAGTACGGCATCCTCAACCCCGGTGCTCCTATTACGCCGCAGCACCAGGAGGAGCTCTACAACATCCTGGACACCGCGGGCGATCTCGAGTGCCTGATCGTTTCCGGCTCCGTGCCTCCCAAAGCTACGCCTGACTTCCTGGCTAAGGTCATGGAGCACGCTCAGGCCCGTGGCGCCGACGTCGTCCTGGACCTGTCCTCCGATAAGCTCAAGGAGCTCGCTCACAAGAAGCCGCTGCTCATCAAGCCGAACCATCACGAGATGAAGGCTATCTTCGGCGTGCCGGTCGACACCGACGACGAGGTCCGCGTTGCCATGAAGATGGCTCACGACGCCGGCGTTCAGAACGTGCTGCTCACCCGTGGTAGCCGCGGCGACGCTTACTTCTCCAACGGCGAGGACATCTGGTACGCCAAGCGTGAGTTCAACATCAAGCTGGTTTCTTCTGTCTGCGCCGGCGACTGCACCCTCGCTGCGTTCCTGCACAAGTGGTACAGGGATCGCGACAACGTCGAGGAGGCCATGAAGCTCGCTATGGCCACCGGCGCCAACGTTGCCGAGTCCGTCGGCATCGGCGACTTCGGTCACGTCGACGAGTACAGCAAGCGCGTTGCCGTCCGCAAGCTCGATCGTCAGTAATCGAAACGCGACATATTCGTGCGCATGCGGCGCCCCGGTTTCGGCCGGGGCGCCTTTTTGTTCCGCCACGGGGGAGAGGTGTCCCGCCGTACTTCATCGCTTCCACACCGTTCACCGAGTTGCCCTAGCCTTTTACCGATGCGTGGAATACACTTTCATTAACACGTTGCTTCGTGAAAGGAACATTCATGATTTACACGCTCACTGCAAATCCCGCCATTGACTACAACATCGCCTGTGACGGTCTTGCTGCCAACACCGTCACGCGTACCCGCAACGCCGTCTACACGCCCAACGGCAAGGGCCTCAATGTCTCGTTTACGCTTGACCACTACGGTGTCGACACCACGATCCTGGGTTTCTTCGCCGGCTTCTCGGGCGAGTTTATCGTTAAGGGCGCCGAGGCCCTGGGCGTGCCCGTCAAGCCCGTGTGGACCGACGGCATCACGCGCGTCAACGTGTTCCTCAATGCCGGCCCCGACACGGAGTACAACATGGTCAACGCCGGTGCCGCCATCAACGAGGCCAACGAGCAGGAGATGTTTGAGCTCATCGATTCGCTCGATGACATGACCTGCCTGGTCATCAGCGGCTCGCTGCCTCCCAACACTTCCGAGGGCTTCCTGGCCGAGGTCCTTCGCCGCGTCAAGGCCAAGGGGGCCGAGTTCGTCCTAGACATCTCGAGCCATCAGCTGGCAGACCTCATTGCCATGGAGCCGCTGCTGATCAAGCCCAATGACGACGAGCTGCTTGACATCTTTGGCATTAAGGTGAGCGGTGGCGACGATGAGTCCGTCAAGGGCGCAATGGCTGAGCTTCATGCCAAGGGCGCCAAGAACGTGCTGCTGACCCTCGGCGGTGCCGGTGCGTACTTCTCCAACGGCAAGCACATCTGGTTTGCTAACCGCACCTTCGACGTCAAGCTGCTGTCGACGGTGTGTGCCGGCGATTCCTCGCTCGCTGCCTTCCTGTCCGTGTGGCACGACGCCCCCGAGCGCGTCGAGGACGCCCTGCGCCTTTCGATGGCCACTGGCGCCAACGTGGTCGAGTGCCCTGGTTTGGGTGATTTTGCCAAGGTGGACGAATATAAGAAGCACATCGAGGTTCGCCAGGTCTGCTAGCCGCATCGATACTTCGTTGCCGAACACCCGCTTTGGATTTCCGAGGCGGGTGTTTTTTTGTGCACTGAACGCATATGGCGTCGCTGTCTCGTTTTATCGAATCGATGACGCGATTGCGTGTGCGCACTTTCTCGTTTCTTGTTAGACTTCTTGAGAACCCTCGATTAACGCTCAAAAGTGCAGGAGGCCATAGGCATGTGCAATGTTTCGCTCAACGGTACTCAACCGTCCGATGCCTCCCTGCGTGTCCTGCGTTCGCTCGAAGCAGCCGGTCTTGAGGCTTGGTACGTAGGCGGTTGGGTGCGCGACGCCCTGATGGGGCGCCCCAGCCACGATGTTGATATGTGCTGTAGCGGCCTGTGGCAGGAGTCCAAAGCGGCGCTCGAGGCCGCCGGCATCGCGGTTGTGGAGTCGGGCATTAAATTTGGCGGAATCACGGCTATTTGCGATGGCGAGCGCATTGAGGTCACCACCTACCGTCTGGACGGCTTCTATACCGACGGTCGTCATCCCCAGAGTGTGGAGCGTGCCGCTTCGCTTGAGGACGATTTGGCGCGCCGCGACTTTACCGTCAATGGCATGGCGTGGCATCCCGAGCGCGGCCTGGTTGACCGCTACGACGGCCAGGGCGACCTGGACCGCAAGCTGATTCGTGCCGTCGGTGATCCCAAGCGTCGCTTTAACGAGGACGCCCTGCGCATGCTGCGTGCGGTGCGCTTTGCCTGCCGTCTGGACTTTATGATTGAGCCCGAGACTAAGCGTGCGCTTGCCGAGTGCGCGCCGCTGCTCGATGCCGTGGCGCGCGAGCGTGTGGGTATTGAGCTCGAGGGCATTCTTTCGACCGGTCATGGGGGAGACGCGATGCTTCGCTATCCCGAGCTCATCTGTGCCGCTGTGCCCGAGTTGGCAGCGGGTCGCGGGTTTGATCAGCGAAGTGTCTACCATGCGTTTAACGTCTACGAGCATATCGCCCGTGTGCTGACGGTGGCAGGGGAGCTGGCGCTGTGCGACGGCGTCGCGCCATCGTCGAGCCTTATGTGGGCGGCGTTTTTGCACGATGTCTCCAAGCCCGAGTGCTTTACGGTCGATCACGCCGGCAGCGGACACTTCTACGGTCATCCCGAGCTCGGCGCCAAGAAAGCGCGCGTCATTATGGATCGCCTGGCACTCTCGCACGACCTGGTGCGCGACGTTTGCCTGCTCATCAAATATCACGATAAGCCGCTGCGCCCCGAGCGCTCCTGCCTGCTCAATATGATGCGCGCGCTTTCGGGTGAGGGCGTCGACACGGCCCGCCTGATTGACGAGCTCATGGACCTCAAGCGTGCTGACACGCTTGGCAAGGCCCCATCGTGCTTCTATTACGTTGAGACGATTGAGGAGATGCGCGCGATGGCGCACGAGCTGCTGAAGGCAGGGGAGCCCTATACGCTCAAGATGCTCGCCATCAACGGCGGCGACCTGATCCGTGTCGGAGTCAAGCCTGGGCCGGAACTGGGTCAGCTTCTCAACTCCGCCCTCGACGCCGTGATCGAAGACAACATTCCCAACGATCGCGAAGCTCTTTTGGTCCATCTCAACTTGAATTAGCTACCCAGTTTACCTGCGTGTTCCATAACCTGCCGACAATTTTTCGGCAATTTGGAATTTCTTCTTGCGCTGACGTTTTTTGTCCCGTAATATATTTCCACGCAGCACGGCAGTGCAGATGTCATGTGGCCCGTTCGTCTAGCGGTTTAGGACGCCGCCCTCTCAAGGCGGAGATCACCAGTTCGAATCTGGTACGGGCTACCACTTCTTTTCTGCTGAGGCTTATGGCCCGTTCGTCTAGCGGTTTAGGACGCCGCCCTCTCAAGGCGGAGATCACCAGTTCGAATCTGGTACGGGCTACCACGCATCTGATACCCGGACTTCCCATGGAAGTCTGGGTTTTTTGTTATCAAACAACCGTCTGCAATTCCCGTTTGAACCAGAGCTTTGCGTTCTGCCTATGGCCCTTACGGGTACAATATCCAAGATATTTTGACTGTTAGAAGGAGTCTCATGACGGAGTCCTCTCGGCATACGTCTAAGCCCCAGGTCGAGGTTGAGGCCTCGGGCGGAGATGACAATAAGAGCGCACGCCGCGGCGCCATCTTTATCGGCGTCGTGCTGGTGGGTTATATCGTCTATCTGGTGGTAACCGGGCAGATGGGGCAGTTCTGGGCCGCAATGTCGAGCGTCCAGGCGCCATGGCTCGTTGTCGCGTGTCTTTGCATGTTCATGTATCTGTTCTTTGGCATTGTGGCCTATGCGATCGCCGTCTGGCTCGACCCATATTCACCCGTCGGCATCCGCGACCTGATTTCGGTCGAGGCGAGCGGCATTTTCTTTGGCAACCTGACGCCCATGATGATGGGCTCGACTCCCGCCCAGATCTACCGCCTGACCAAGGCGGGCCAAAATGTCGGCGAGGCTGGCGCCACGCAGTTCACGCGCTTTATCGTGTATCAGTTTGGCCTCGTTGCCTGGGGCGCTATCCTACTGCTTGCTCGCATGCCGTTTTTTGCCGAGCGCTATGGCGACATGACGCTGCTGTGTGTCTTTAGCTTTGGTGGGCACTGCTGCATCTTGCTGGGCATCTTCGCCGTCGCGCTCATGCCTAAGACCGTCACGCGCGTCGCCCATTGCATCATCAATTGGCTTGAGCGCATTGGTGTCTCGGCCACAAGGATCGAGGGATGGCGCACGTTTGTCGATGGCGAGATCTACTCCTTCTCCGAGAAGTTCAAGCTTTCGGCCGGACATTTTTCTTCCATGCTGCTCACCGTGTTTATCACCATGCTCCAGCTCGCGTTTTTCTATCTGGTTCCGTATTTCCTGATGCTTGCCTTTGGCCATCACGAGGTCGACTTTTTCTCGGTCATGGCCGCGAGCGCCTTTGTCCAGCTGCTGAGCTCTGCGGTTCCCCTGCCCGGTGGAACTGGTGGCGCTGAGGGCGGCTTTGCATTGTTCTTGGGTCATTTCTTTGGGTCGGCTTCGACCGCTGGCTATCTGCTGTGGCGCCTCATTACGTTTATTGCGCCGACCATTTTGGCTGCGCCCCTGCTGGGCCTTAAGAGCGCCCACAACGAGAGCATCCATGCGCGCTGGGATCGCGTGATGCGCAAGCTCGGCCGCACGCCTCAGACGCCCTCTGCGCCCACTAGGCCGCACCCCGCGAATGCTGTTACCGTTGATCCCAAGAAGCAGGCTCAGAAGGCTTCTGGGACCGCTAAGCCGGCTCATAAAGCCTATGTGCGCCAGACAGGCGACGGTATTCGCGTATCTCCGTCGGCACTCAATAAGAAGAAGCACCCTAAGTCGCAGTAGGGCAGTCGTGCGTTCTTCATGATGCGGGGCATATTTGTGCTGTATGGGGGATAATCCTCTTACGTAGATTATCTCTCATCTGTTGATGAATGCTCGCATATCGAAGGGACACTTCCATGGCAACCAGCAAACCGCGTCTTGACCGCCGCATCGTTCGCAGCCGTAATGCCATCCTTTCCGCTTTCGAGCGCCTGCTCATGGAAAAGCCGCTGGCAGACATTACGGTGAGTGCCATCGCGCGCGAGGCCAATGTCGACCGCAAGACCTTCTACGTGCACTTTGGCACGGTTGACGGCCTGCTCGATGCCATTGCCGTCGATGTGGTGGAGATGATTGTCGACTCGGTCGAGAAAACGCTTGCTTCCATGGACGGCGACACCAACGAGCGCGCTCTTGGCGCGGCGGCGACCTTCTTTAAAACCGTTAACGAGGCACTGTGCAACAACTTGGTGCTCAATCGCCAGCTGATCGAGAACATTCCGCTCGATGTTTTTATGGCTCGTCTTCGTGCGCCGCTCGAACACGAGATTGCCGAGCGCGATCTTCTGCCTCAAGGTCTCAAGGACGAAATGTTCGACTACTATTTGGCGTTTTTGCTATCGGGTATTATCGGTATCTATCGCACGTGGGCGCTGTCTGACGGCTCGGTTCCTATCGAGCGCGTCTCTGAGGTCGCCAACGACCTGACTCTCAACGGTCTGTCGAGTCTGGAATCTCGCTTCGAATAGCATCGATAATTCAACAACTTAAAGAAGTTGCGGTGGAATAGGGATTGTTTTGGTTATTGGAAGGCCGATCTAGTCCCTATTTCACCGCAACTTAGTAAAACTGTTTTGATGGTAAGGCGGAGCAGCCTCGAAGATGAGCCTCGAGACTGCTCCGCTTCATTTCTGAGCGTTTGCCGTGTAGAACAGCATTAATCGCCGTTTTTGAGCGTTCGGCCCTGCTTTTCGAACTTGTGCATGTCGCTATCGGCCATACCCTGTGACTTATCCTCGTGACGCTTGGCGTATAGCGGATCGTCGGAGTCGTTCCAGATGCGGTCGGCGACAGGTGACCATGCCTCGGCGGCAGCCTGGGTCTTTTCGCGCAGCTGCTCGGGTGACTCCTTCTCGATAAGATCGGTGCTCATTGCGCCACTCTCGGCAACCATTTTGGGCAGCACGTCGGGATTCTCGAGCATGGGGCATGGTTTGAGGTAGTTGTCGTTGAACGGCATGTTTTCGTAGTACTTCATAAAGAGGGGAGAGCGCAGCGCGTCGAGTAAGCTCACATCGTGGATGTTGGCGTTTGAGTAGTGGATGAACACGCACGGCTCCACGTCTCCGGCGGCGTTGATGTGCAGGTAGCGGCGGCCGCCGGCGATGCATCCGCCTACAAACTCGCCGTCGTTTTGGAAGTCGAGCGTAAACAGCGGCTTCTTCTCACGCATTTCGCGGATAAAGTGATACATGTGCTCGCGCTGCTCGGGCGTGGGCATGAGCTCGGAGGTTGCATTGCGGCCAACCGGCATAAAGTGGAAGTACCAGCAGAAGAGTGCTCCCTCGTCGATCATCCAGTCCATGTTCTCCTCGGTAGCAACCGTATCGGCATTGGCGCTGGTCCAACAGGTGGAGATACCAAATGGCAAGTCGCGCTCGCGCAGGAGTTTCATTGCGTGCTCGATCTTTGCGTAGGTACCCTCGCCGCGACGGGCGTCGGTGGTGTGCTCATTGCCCTCGGCGCTGATGGCGGGGACAAAATTACCTACGCGAATCATATCGTCGCAGAAGGCCTCGTCGATCAGCGTGGAGTTGGTAAAGCAGAGAAACACGCAGTCCTGATGTTTTTCGCAAATTCTGATCAGGTCGTGCTTGCGGACGAGCGGCTCGCCGCCGGTATAGATGTAGATATGCGTACCGAGCTCTTTGCCCTGCGTAACGATAGAGTCGATGTCTTCGAACGAGAGATTCTGCTTGTAGCCGTACTCGGCGGCCCAGCAGCCCGTGCAATGCAGGTTGCAAGCGCTCGTGGGATCGAGCAGGATGGCCCACGGAACGTTGCACTGGTACTTTTCGCGGTTCTTTTCCTGCTCTGGCCAAGCAAGCAGGTTGGCGTCGACAATGAGGGTCTTAAGCAGTTTGGTTCGCATCTGGGGATTAAGGCTGAACACACGCATAATCAGGTCATACCAATTGCCGCGGCTCTTGATGACATTGGTGAATGCCTCTCGCTGTACAGGAAATACGCGATTGGGGACCAGCTTGTTCACGAGGTCCATGATTTTGTCGATGTTTTCTTGCGGGTTGTCGTCGAGATAATCGATGAGCTTGTTGAGCGCTGTACGCTCTGCTGACTGTGTAAGCGACATGGGTATATCCTTTCACGTGTGCTTAATGTGTGATAATACCCACTTGTGGATTAAACGAAGTCTAAAGATTTGTAGTGTGTCTATTCAACGAATCAATTTAATTTGGGGTGAAGCGTTATACACCGACACCTTCTAAGTTGCGGTGAAATAGTGTCAGATGGGGATGCGGACGATTTCTTGGACCGCGCCTAGGCGTATCCATTGGAATCCTCCGATGCGCCTTCGCACGCTCGCATGACCTCGATACCATGCGAGCGTGCGAACTCGACGAGCTCTGTGTTGCGGGCGTTTATGGTGCCGAAGGCGGCGGGGCACACGATAAGGCGCGTGCAGTGGACGAGGAGCTCTTTGGCGCGGGCTATGGTTTTATCCCCGATCGGCTCGAAGGCGCGCTCGGCCACGCATTCCGTCGCCAGGTCGCGCGCGAGCTCGCAGTCGATGTCCCCTTCGTGCAGAACGCCCGCGTAGAACGCCTTGCCCTGCCGGATGAGCTGGCGAAACACAGCCGACCCCGTACCTGCGCCGGCGATGACGAACGTGTGCGCATCGCCGTGCGGGCGCCCAATTTCCACGCTGCCGAAGCGCTCGTTGAAGGTGCCATGTTGCAGGCCGTAGAGCTCGCCAATCGTCTCGCGCGTGAATATGTCCTCGGGTGCGCCGGCGCGGAAGACCCGGCCGTCCTTCACGCAAATCACCTTGTCGGCGCTTTTCTGCGCGAGCTCGAGTTCGTGGATGGACATGATGACAGCCACATTCTGCGATTTCGCAAGGTGGCGAAGTATTCGCAGCAGGTCGATCTGGTAGCGGATATCGAGATATGATGTGGGCTCGTCGAGCACGAGCACACGCGGATCCTGCGCGATGGCGCGTGCGAGCATGACGCGCTGGCGTTGCCCGTCGCTTATCTGCATGAAGTCGCGCTCGGCGAGCTCTTCCACATGTGCGGTATTCATGGCCTCATCGACCCGACTATGGTCGTCGGGCGAGAGTGTACCCATTCGCCCGGTGTAGGGATGCCTTCCCGCCTCTACGATATCGCGGCAGGTGAGGAGCTCGGTCCGGGGGCGATCTGTCAGCATAACGGCAAGGTTCCTTGCGAACTCCGCCGTCTTCCATCTGGAAATCTCCCGCCCGTCGAGCTCGACCGCGCCGGCAAGCGGTGCCAGATGGCGTGTGATGGTTTTCAAGATGGTCGACTTGCCCGAGCCGTTCGGCCCGATGAGCGCCACGACGTCGCCCGCGCGAACCTCCAGATCGACGCCTTCGACTACGACCTTCTTGTCGTAGCCCGCCGACAGGTCGCTTATGCGGAAAAGCGGCGCTCCGTCAGCCTGCGTTTCGACCGGGGTTTCGAGGTTCGACTCCGCTCGGAGCGTTTTGGGCCGCGGCACAAATTTCCCCATCTACCTCACCCGCTTCTTCAACATGAGCGCGATAACCACCGGCGCGCCGAAGATGGCGGTGACGGCGCTGATGGAAAGCTCGACGGGGGAGAACAGCGTGCGCGCGATCAAATCGCAGCCCGCGCAGAAGATGGCGCCTCCCAAGAAGCACGCAGGAATCACGCGGATGGGCTTCGACGACTTTAGCGCCGACTTAACGAGATGCGGAACCGCGATGCCTACGAACGACACCGGACCAGCGAACGCGGTCACGCAGGCGGAGAGCATGCTCGCTAGAAGGACGAGCACCACGCGGAAGCATGAGACGTTCACGCCGACGCTTTTCGCGTAGGCTTCTCCCAGCTGGAAGGCGGAAAGGGGCTTCGATATCGCGAATACGCATGCGCTCACGGTGATCACCACGACCGCGATGACCGCGACGTCGTCCCAGCTCGAACCCGAGAAGCTACCCAAGGACCAGTTGTGCAGGTTCACGATGGACTGGTCGTCGGCGAAGGCGATGAGGAAGTTCGTCGCCGCCGAGCAGATGTATCCCACCATGACGCCCGCCACGATGAGCATGGCCATAGAGCTTATGCGCCGTGCTATGAGGAGCACGAAGCCGATGGTGATAAGCGAGCCCAGAAATGCTGCGGCCACCATGGCCGGCGAGGACATGGCCTGGTTCGCGCCCAGAAGTACGATCATCGTAAGCGCGACGACGAACTTTGCGCCTGAGGAGACGCCCAAGATGAACGGGTCGGCGATGGGGTTGTTGAAAAACGTCTGCAGCAGGAACCCGGAGAGCGAAAGTGCCCCGCCGAGAAGCACGGCTGAAAGCACGCGCGGCAGGCGAATCTCCCAGATGACCTGGCTTTCCATGGAATTGGCCGCGCCGCCCGAAAGGATGCCGGGGATGTGGTCTGCGGGCACGAGCACGCTCCCGATGCACAGGTTGGTCCCGACGAGCACGATGAGGGCAACAGCGAGCAGCGCCGTCACGACGCGACACCGCGCGGCGCGCCCCGATTCGTCGTATGCCATGGAAAGTCGGCTTCTCATGGTGCTAGCCGAGCTTCCTCAGATAATGGAAGTCGCTCGCGTCATCGCCGGCGAACGCCCCGTGCAGCTCGTCGATAATGTCGGCGGTAGAAGTCATCTGCTGGTACATGTCGGCGCTTGTGACCCAGACGTTGCCGTTCTTCACGGCTTTGAACTGCGACAATAGCGCGTTTTTGCCTACGAAGTCGTTCAAGGTGGCAACCGATTCGTCGATGGTGCCGTTGTAGACGATGATGTCGGCATCCTTCGCCGTCGCGTAGAAGCGCTCCATTTCGAGCGTTACTGACGAACCTGACGTCGACGCCGTCTGCGCGTCATCGAGCGCGTAGCTGCCGCCTGCAAGCTCGATCATCTGCGCCACGTAGTCGCCCGCCCGCCGCGTGACGGCGGCCCCGTTCGAGTTAATGTAGAAATACGCCACGGTTTTGTCTGACGACGCGAGCCCCGACGTTTGCTCGACGCGGGCCTTCTGCTCGTTGAACAGGTGCGTGGCCTCGTCTTCCTTGTCGAACAGGACGCCGAAAAGCTTAATCCACTCGACGCGCCCGAGTGCTTCGGGCTCGCTCGACGACTGTTCGGTGAGCACGACGAGCCCGAGCTTCTGCAGCTTATCCTTCACATCGGGCGTGTGGTTGATCATGGTGTTCTCGATGGCGAGCGTGCAGCCCGAGGCCGATATTCGCTCGTAATCGGGCGCGCTGTACTTGCCGCCGTAGGCGATCGCCCCACGTTCGAGCGCGCTTTTGAAGCCTGCGACCGAGCAATCGTCGGCCTTCGTGCCCGACATTAAGATATTGTCGTTCGCATCGAGCGCGTCGACTAGGCACATCGTCGCCGACGACACGAGGTACACCTTGTCGGCGGGGCGCCTTATGACCGCGATGTCGGAGCTCAACCCATCAGGTACCTTCGCATCTTGCGGCACCACGAGGAAGCGCTCCCCGTTCGAAATGCAGATAAGCCGCAGGCCGCCTTCGTACTCGTCGACAGTGAAGTGCTTGGCGTATTCAAGCTGAAGCGCCCCCGTCGGCTCCCAGCCGCAGCCCAAATCGGCGTTGTGGAAGTCGGCCGCGGCGCTTGAAGCCGTTCCCGCAGGGGAGCCGCCGCTTGCATCGTTGCCCGATTTCTCCTTCATGGTGGATGAGTCGAAGTGGAGCGTGTAGTCGATGGTGTGCGGCGTCGACATGGCGACGGTCTCGGCCGACACGGCGATGTCCTCGTCGAGTGTGACGGGTATCTCGAACGTGGAGTTGCCGCCGTCGTTTACGGGCGCGTAGTCCACGCCGTTGACGGTCATTTTGTCGTAGTTCGAACTCGACCAGGTGATGGTCGCGGTGTAGGTGTCGCCATCCTTCACAATTGTGGTGGGTGAGGCGATGCTTGCGCGCCCTGACCCACCGGAGAGCGAGACGCTCACAGTGTATTCCTGAGAGCCTGCCGTGCCACCGGTCGCGTTCGGGCTCGCACTGCACCCCGCGAAGGGAAGCGCGAGCAGGGCGACGAGAACGCAGGCGATCGCGCGCGCCGCGATGCTGCGGCGCTTCCTGTTTTCCCCCTTGGGAAGAATCGACCGCATGGCGTTACTTCAGTGCGTCGGCGCGCAGATCGACGCCGGCGGATTCGAATACGAGCGTGCGGTCGTACCACCGCTCCCTTTTAATGCTCCACGCGGCGCAGGCGGTGTCCTCGTCGAGCGCATCAACGGGCACGTCGTAGGTGTACTTGCCTTCCGCATTTTCCACATAGGGGATGAAGTCGGCCTCGCTTGCGGCGGCAGCCTCGTCGCCCGTGCCCATGAAGAGCTTGCCGTAGCCCGTGCCGGAAAGTGTCATCACGCAGTGCATGGAGCCGTTTTCCACGATGAGCTGTGCGTCCACAATCCTGAACATGTTCGAGCTGGAATCTACGGTGATCGGATAGGTGCCGTCGGCCACCTTGTCGGCGGTTATGGGGGCAGCGCTTGCGCCCTCGGGCGCATCGGCCGCCTGTTCGGTCTTTTCCTGGGAATCGGCATCGCTTGCCTTTGCGCTGTCGACTGAATTTCCGCCGCAGCCGGCGAGCGAGAAAGCGAAAAGCGCCGCCGACAGGGCGAAGGCGAGGGTTTTCTTCAACATGGAGGGGTTCCTTTCAATCGCTTCGACCGCCCGCGCCGTGCGGTGGGCGGGCGGGATGCGAATGCAACGGGCATGCGCCGTCAGTCGGGGAAGGCGCATGCCCGTTGCACGGGGACGCGACCGGCGCCCCCGTGCGCGGCGAGTTTACAGCTTGGCGATGGCGTCGTCCACGTGCGAGACGTAGATGTCGTCGACCGCGACGTTCTGTCCCAGACCCTGGAGCAGGCACGTCACTTCGAAGCCGGCGGCCACGAACTTCGCGGCCCAGCTGTCGGGGTCGGTCTCGTCTGCCATGTCGTTGTTCGCGTGGTCGCCCGCGACCACCATGAACGGCGCGAGCACGGCCTTCTTGTAGCCTGCGGCGCTCGCGGCGGCGATAACATCCTCGCAGGTCGGTTCAGCCTCGACGGTGCCGACGAAGAACTGCGTCAAGCCCTCGTTCTTAAACACTTCCTGCATCTTGGCATAGTCGGCGTTGGAATCGGCTTCGGTGCCGTGGCCCATGAGGCACAGCGCCGTCTTGCCGTCGTCGAAGGACGCCATGTTCTCCTTAATGGCTGCGGCCACCTTCTTGTAGTCGTCGTCTGAGGTGAGCAGCGGGTCGCCGAGCGAGATTTTGTCGAACTTGTCGGCGTACTTGTCGAGCTCGTCTTTCACGTCGGTGTATTCCAGGCCACCCATGAGATGCGTCGGCTGCACGACGATTTCCTTCACGCCGTCTTCCACGCAGCGGTCGAGCGCCTCGGTCATGTTGTCGATCGTGATGCCGTCGCGCTTCTTCAGCTTATCGATGATGATCTGCGCGGTGAAGGCGCGGCGGATGTCGTAGTCCTGCCAGTACTTCTCGCGGATAGCGTCTTCGATGGCGCCGATGGTGATGTGGCGCGAGTCGTTGTAGCTCGTGCCGAAGCTCGTGACGAGGATGACCGGCTTCACGGCCTTCTCCTTTTCGCTCGATTTCTCGGAACTCGCGGAGGTGCTGGAGCAGCCCGCGAGCGCGAATCCGGCGAGCGCGACGGCTCCGGTTGCTGCGGCGCCCATGAAGCCGCGGCGTGACATCTGGTCGGACATGGTTTTTCCTTTCCTCGGTTTGCCGGTCCCCCGGCGACAGTTGCTTGTCGGCACAAGCGAAAGAAAAGCGCACCCCTCGGGGTTCACAAGGAGCTAACGCCACGGCGATGCCGTGAGGAAAAGGCGAAGCAGTCTGGCTTGGGGCGCGAGGCAGTTCGCCCGCGCGTCCTATACAGTAATGTCCCTTGCCCAGGATTCCCACCTGGTTCCCTCCGCAAGCCAGCGCGGGCTGTGCGGGCGCCGCGCCGGTCATTTCCTTTTATCCGATTGTCATATGCTCGTTGCCGAAACTTTTACTATGATAGTGGGCACTTGTGAACGTGTCAAAGCCAGGGCGGGCGGCATTGCGCCTCCTGCCTGCGTATTTGCGCCGATTGCCGCTGCGGGCGCCGTGTTTTGCCCGCTGTGCGAAGGGCGGCGTAAACGGTTGCGATGAGAAACGGGAAGGGAAGGCTCGGATGATTCATATCGTTGGCGCAGGCTCGGGCGCCGCCGACCTTATCACGCTGCGCGGGGCGCGCCTTCTGCGCGCGGCCGACGTGGTCGTTTGGGCGGGGAGCCTTGTGAACCCCGAGCTGCTCGCCGATTGCAAGGAATCGTGCGTCGTCTACGACAGCGCGCACATGACCTTGGAGGAAGTGCTCGACGTGATGTGTGCGGCGGATGCGCGGGGCGAGGAAGTGGTGCGCCTGCACACGGGTGACCCGTGCCTATACGGCGCCATCCAGGAGCAGATGGACGCACTCGACGCGCGCGGCGTGGACTACGAGGTGGTGCCCGGCGTGTCGAGCTTTTGCGGTGCCGCGGCGGCGCTTCGCCAGGAATACACGCTGCCGGGAATCAGCCAGTCGGTCGTGATCACGCGGCTTTCCGGGCGCACCCCCATGCCCGCGGGCGAGGGCATGCGCACCATGGCGGAAAGCGGCTCGACTATGGTCATCTTCCTGAGCTCGGGTATGCTCGCCGAGCTTTCCGCCGAGCTTTTGGCCGCGGGCCGCAGCTCCGACGAGCCGGCGGCGCTCGTGTACAAGGCGACCTGGCCTGAGGAGCGCGTGGTGCGATGCACAGTGGGCACGCTCGCCGACGCGGGCGCGCGAGAGGGCATCGACCGCACGGCGCTCGTGGTGGTGGGCCGCGTGCTCGGAGCTCGCGGCGGGCTTGCGCACGACGGCGCGCAAGCGGAGTCGTACGAGCGCAGCAAGCTTTACGACCCTTCGTTTGCCACGGGGTATCGGAAGGCGAGCAGCTAGCGTGGCCTTCGAGCACTACATATATACCGGGACGACCCGCCTGCGCTGCGGCTATACCACGGGGAGCTGCGCCGCGCTCGCGGCGAAGGCGGCCTGCGAGATGCTCTTGTCACGAAAGCCCGTCGGCCGCGTGTCGATCGTCACCCCCGGCGGGCTGCCCGTCGAGACGGACGTGGTCGATGCATACATCGGCGAGGGGTGCGCCCAGTGCGCCGTGCGAAAGGACGCAGGCGACGACGCCGATGTGACCGACGGCGTGCTCGTGTACGCGCGCGTGGAACATGCGGGGTCGGGCACGGGTACTGCGGGCAGCAAGGACGTGCCCGCGCACGAATCGGAAGTTTCCGTCGATGGCGGCGTGGGCGTGGGGCGCGTGACGTTGCCCGGGCTCGAGCAGCCGGTGGGGGCGGCCGCCATCAACGCGACGCCGCGCGCGATGATTACTTCGGCGGTGCGTGAGGTGTGCGCCGCGCACGGCTTTTCTGGAAACATTGCTGTGACGATTTCGGTACCCGAGGGTGTGGCCCTTGCCGAAAAGACCTTCAACCCGCACCTGGGGATAGAGGACGGCATCTCCATCCTGGGAACGGCGGGCATCGTCGAGCCGCGCAGCCTCGCTGCCTTGCGTGACAGCATCGAGCTCGAGATTCGGCAGCATGCGGCTATGGGGCGGCGCGGAGTCGTGCTCACGCCCGGCAACTACGGCGGGCAGTTCATCTCGGGGCATTTCCACCTAAACGGTGCGCCGGTGGTCTTCATCTCCAACTTTGTGGGCGACGCGATTGATTGCTGCATTCGCGAAGGATTTACCAATGTCCTTCTTGTGGGACACATCGGCAAGCTGGTGAAGGTCGCTGGCGGCATCATGGACACCCATTCGCGTACCGCCGACTGCCGCGCGGAGATTCTGGCCGCCCACGCGGCCTTGGTCGGCGCGGGCGCGAAGACCGTGCGCGAGATCATGTCGTCGGTCACGACCACGGCGGCGCTCGAGGTAATCGAGGCCGCCGGCGTGGGGGACGCTGCGCGCGCCTCGCTCGCCGCGGCAATCGAGGACAGGTTGCGCCGCCGCGCGGCGGGCGCATGCGACATCGCCGCGGTCGTGTTCGACGCCGAGCGCCGCGAGCTTTTCCGCACGTCGGGCGCCGATGCAGTCATCGGGGAATTGGGGGCGACGTATGAGTAAAGGCGTTCTGTACGGGGTGCGCCGCGCAATCGGCTGGCCGGGGACGAAGGTGGTCATGAAGGCGCGCCGCTCGCTTGCGGACACGAAGCGCATTCTTCGCGAGGAGGGCGCCTTCGACGGTGCCGAGCTCGTAGAGGACTGTGGGCTTCCGGGCGAGCGCGTGTACCGCTCGCTCGACGATGTGCCCGATCGGGGCAGCTACTTCTCGACGATGGTGGTGCGCTAGATGAGGGTTTTCTGCATAGCGTTCACTGAGAGGGGGTATGCGTTGGCGGAGCGCACCGCACGCGCGCTTTCCGATTGCGCGCAGACAGGTGAAGATGACCCTGGCTGGGACGTTTCCGTTTCGCGCGGTTTCGGCGAGGGGAAGGCCGACCTGCGCGCATGGACGGCGCTCGCGTGGGAAGCGTCGGATGCGCTTCTGTTCGTGGGCGCGGCGGGCATCGCCGTGCGGGCGATCGCGCCGCATGTCGCCTCGAAGGCAAATGATCCCGCGGTTGTGGCGATCGACGAGGCGGGGCGCTTTGCCGTCCCGCTTTTGTCGGGGCATTTGGGCGGTGCGAACGAGCTTGCGCAAACTGTGGCACGCGCGGCAGGGGCCATCCCCGTCATCACCACGGCGACCGACGTCCGCGGTGTGTGGGCGGTGGATACGTGGGCGCGCTGTGCGGGGCTCCCCGTTTCGAATCCCGAGGCCATCAAGCGAGTGTCGGCGCGGCTGCTTTCTGGCGGGCGCGTGGCGCTCTATTCCGACATGCCGATTTCGGGACAGCCGCCTGAGGGGGTTGACATTGCGTCCGACCGCGCTCGGGCCGATATCGTCGTGTCGCCGTTCGCTGGCGCGAATGCAGGTGCGTCCGATCGCGTGGCGGAGACAACGGGCGAGGTCGTGCCCGCCGGTGAGACGGGGAAGCCGGCGGGCGTGCGGGCGCAGGCGCCTGCGCCCGAGCCGCTTCGCCTTGTCGTGCCCTGCGTCGTTGCGGGCATAGGATGCCGTCGCGGTGCGTGCGCCGAAGCGATCGGGGAGGCGTTTCTTCTCGCGTGCGGGCAGGCGGGCATCTCGCCTTCGGCCGTGCGCGAGGCGGCGACGATCGACGTGAAGGCGCACGAGGAGGGTCTGCTCGCCTTCTGCCGCGCGCGCAATATCCCGCTTGCGACGTATTCCGCAGAGGAGTTGTCGCAGGTCGAAGGCAGCGTTTCGCCATCTGATTTCGTGCGCGCGACGGTGGGGGTCGACAACGTGTGCGAGCGCGCGGCGCTCGCGGACGGGGGCAAACTTATCTTCCCGAAGCTCGCTCACGGCGGCGTGACCGTCGCGTTTTCCAAGGTAACTATCGAACTTTCGTTTAAGGAGCGGTGATGGGAAAGCTCTTCGTGGTGGGGATCGGCCCGGGCGGCCCCGACGGCATGACGATTGCGGCTCGGCGTGCGCTCGAGGCGTCCGACATCGTTGTGGGTTACACGAAATACGTGGAGCTCGCGCTCGCCGCTGTGCCCGACGCGGCACATCTCGCGACGCCGATGATGCACGAGGTCGAACGGTGCCGCCTTGCGCTTTCGCGCGCGCAGAGTGGAGAAGCCGTGGCGCTCGTGTGCAGCGGTGACGCGGGCGTGTACGGCATGGCGAGCCCCGTGCTGGAGCTTGCGGAGGACTACCCCGATGTAGACGTGGAAGTTATCGCCGGGGCCACCGCGGCTCAGAGCGGGTCGGCGGTGCTCGGCGCCCCGCTTGCCCACGACTTCGCGGTCGTGTCGCTCTCCGACCTGCTCACGCCATGGGAGGTCATCGAGCGCAGGCTCGCCGCCGTCGCGAGTGCCGACTTCTGCATCTGTTTGTACAACCCGCGCAGCAGAAAGCGCGCCGACAGGCTCTCACGCGCGGCGAAGATTATGCTCGAATGGAAGGCCCCCGACACGCTCTGCGGCTGGGTACGCAACATCGGGCGCGAGGGGCAGCAGTCGGGCATGTGCAGGCTCTCCGAGCTGGGGGAGATCGACGCCGACATGTTCACCACCGTGTTCGTCGGCAACGCGGACACGAAGCTCGTAGGCGGCCGTATGGTCACGCCGCGCGGGTATCGGGAGATTCCATGCGAAAGGTAACGATCATCGGGGCGGGGCCCGGAAACCCCGACTTGCTCTCGCGCGCGGCGCTCGACGCGATCGACATCGCCGACGTGGTCATCGGCGCTCATCGCGCGCTTGCCGGCATCGACGTGCCGCCCGACGTGGTGAGTTGCGAGCTCGTGAAGACGGCGGACATCGTCGCCGCGCTCACCGATGCGGCGTCGTGGCAGCGCGCCGTGGTCGTGATGACGGGCGATGTGGGGCTGTTCAGCGGCGCGCGCCGCCTGGTGGAGGCGCTCTCCGGCAACGCGCAGGTGGACGTGCGCGTCATTCCCGGCATAAGCTCAGCGTCGTATCTCGCCGCGCGCCTCGCGCGTCCATGGCAGGATTGGCGCTTTGCGAGCGCTCACGGCGTGGCGTGCGACATCGTGGTCGAGGCCGAGCGCGCAGGTGAGCTCTTCCTCGTCACGTCGGGCGGGGAAGACCCCTCGCGGCTTTCCGGCGAGCTTGTGCAGGCGGGCTTCGGGGACGTGCTCGTGACGGTTGCCGAGCGCCTGTCGTATCCCGACGAGCGCATCACCTGTGCGACCGCAAGTGAAATCGCAGGTCAGATGTTTGACGACTTGAACGTGATGTTTATCGAGTTCGCAGGCGGCGCCGGGTCGCCTGTGGGCTCTAGCGCATCCCGCGCCGCGAGCTTCCGCTGGCCGTACGCTTCCTCGGGCATTCCCGACGAGCTCTTCATCCGCGGTGACGTTCCCATGACCAAGCAGGAGGTGCGAGCCGTCGCGCTCGCGAAGCTGCGCCTTACCGCGACCGACACCGTGTGGGACGTCGGCGCCGGCACGGGGAGCGTGTCGATCGAGGCGGCGCTTGTCGCGCGAGCGGGGTCAGTATGGGCGGTCGAGCGCAACGCGGCCGGCGTGCGGCTCATCCGAGAGAACGCGGATGCATTCGGGTGCGGCAACGTGCATGCGGTCCCCGGTGTCGCCCCCGAAGCGCTCGCGAAACTGCCCGTCCCCGACGCCGTGTTCGTCGGCGGGAGCGCGGGCGAGCTTCCCTCCATCGTGGAGGCGGCGCTCGAGAAGAACTCGCAGGTTCGCCTGTGCGTGCCATGCGTCACCGTTGAGACGCTCACCGAGGCGTGCGCGCTCCTTTCGGGTTCGCGCTTTAAGGGGTTCGAGGCGTGCCAGGTGTCGGTCGCCCGCGCCGAGGCTGTAGGCTCGTACCATCTTATGAAGGCGCAAAACCCCGTGTTCCTCGTCAGCGCGCGTGGTGCGGGCGCGAATGCCGAGGAGCTTGCCGATGTCGGGGCGCTTGCTGAGTCGCCTGTCGGGGAGGACCCCTCTGCCGAGGGGAACCCATCCGTTGAGGTGGTCTCGCTTGCTAACTGCAACGCCGCAGGTGGGGAAGGCGGTGCCCGGTGAGCACGTCCATCCCGCGCTTCATGGTCGCTGCGCCCTCGAGCGGGAGCGGCAAGACGGTCGTAACGTGCGCGCTCCTGCGCGCGCTCGCGCGCCGCGGCCTTGCATGCGCGGCCTTCAAATGCGGCCCCGACTACATTGACCCGCTCTTTCATCGCCGCGTTGTGGGTGCTCGCTCGGGCAACTTAGACGGCTTCTTCACCGACGCCCCGACGCTGCGCGCCCTGCTCGCACGCGGCGCCGCGGGCGCGGATGTCGCGGTGCTCGAGGGGGTCATGGGCTTCTACGACGGCATGGCGCCCGGCGTGGCCGACGCGAGCAGCTACCAGGTTGCGCGCGACACGGAAACGCCGGTCGTTTTAGTGGTGAACGGGCGCGGGGCGTCTTTATCGCTCGCCGCCGTAATCCGCGGCATCGCCGAGTTCCTGCCTTGTGCGAACGTGCGCGGCGTCGTGCTGAATAAGACGAGCGCCGCTGCCTGCGCCTACGCGGCACCTGCGATCGAAAAGCACACGGGCGTCGCGGTTTTGGGGAATATCCCCGCCGACGAGGCGTTCTCGCTCGAAAGCCGGCATCTGGGGCTTGTGACCGCCGACGAGGTCGAGCAGCTCTCCGCGCGCATCGACAAGATGGCCGAGCTGGTGGAAAAGAGCGTCGACGTCGACCGCTTGCTCGAAATAGCGGCGACGGCACCCGATATCCGCGAGGAACCTTACCGGTTGGAGCCGATCGCGGGAGCGCGGCCCATCGTCGCCGTCGCGCGTGACGAGGCGTTCTCGTTCTACTACGAGGAGAACCTGCGCGCGCTCGAGGACCTGGACTGCGAGCTGGCCTTTTTCAGCCCCCTGTGTGATAGCGAGTTGCCCCGGGGGACAAGCGCCCTCTATCTGGGGGGCGGCTACCCGGAGCTCCATGCGCGGCAGCTCTCCGAGAACGCGCCGATGCGCGAGGCGATGCGGCGCGCGGTTGAATCCGGCATGCCGACGGTCGCCGAATGCGGTGGGTTTCTGTACCTGCAGCGCGAAATCTCCGATAGCGAGGGGCGGCTCTGGCCTGTTGCGGGCGCCCTTGAGGGCGCAAGCGAGAACGGGGGAAGGCTGTCCCATTTCGGGTACGTGGAGCTCAACTCCCAACGCGACGGGCTCTACGGGCCGTGCGGCACACGCATCCGCGCGCACGAGTTCCACTACTGGCAGTCCACCTGCCCGGGCGGCGACTTCTGGGCGCAGAAGCCCCGGCGCGACAAGGGCTGGCCGTGCATGACGACCACCCCGTCCCTGGTTGCGGGCTTCCCGCATGTGTACTATCCTGCGAACCCCGACGTTGCGCGCGCGTTCGCGTCTGCCGCAGCGTCGTTCGCAGAGAGGAGACGGCATGGCTGAAGCAACCGAAACCGCGCTTGCCAGCATCCGCGAGGAAGTCGAGCGCGCGTTCTCGTCGGCGCCGGGCGCCGTGCTCGAAGCCGCGCTCTCCCGCATCGCGCCCGCAGACGAGTGCGCCCGCGCCGCCGCGTACGCCGCGTGGGACTCCATCGCGCACCCCTTGGGGGGATTGGGCGACTTTGAAGACGCCGTCGCGTGTATCGCCGCAGCTCAGGGGAGCGCCGAGGTTGCCGAGTTTCCCCGTGCGCTCGCGGTATTCTTCTCCGACAACGGGGTCGTTGCCGAAGGCGTGTCGCAAAGCGGGCAAGACGTGACGCGAGCCGTCGCGCGCAACATGTGCGAGGGGGCCACGAGCGCCTGTCGCATGGCGGCGTTCGCGGGTGCCGAGGTCGTGCCCGTCGACGTGGGTATGGCCCGGGGCATAGAAGACGCGCGCATGGTGCGCGCGAACGTACGGCGGGGGAGCGGCAACATCGCGCACGGCTCCGCTATGTCTCGCGATGAGGCCGTGCGCGCGATCGATGTCGGAATCGCCGTCGCGTGCGGGCTTGTCCGCGCCGGCGTGCGCCTTCTCGCCGCGGGCGAGATGGGCATCGGCAACACGACCACCTCGGCGGCGGTGGCCGCAGTGCTCATCCGGGCGGACGCGCGGAGCCTCGTCGGGCGCGGCGCGGGGCTCTCGGACGCCTCGCTCGCGCGCAAGCGCGACGTGGTCGAGCGCGCTATCGACGCGAACTCGCCCGATCCCGCCGACCCGATCGACGTGCTCTCGAAGGTGGGCGGCTTCGACATCGCGGCGATGTGCGGCTTCTACCTGGGGGCCGCGGCCTCGAAGGCGCCGGCGCTCCTCGACGGGGTCATATCCTGCACGGCGGCCCTGTGCGCGGCGCGCCTGTGCCCCAACGCCTTGGGCTACCTCGTGGGCACCCACGCATCAAGTGAACCCGCAAGCCAGGAGCTCCTTCGCGAGCTCGGCATAAAGGCACCCCTCGACGCAGGCATGCACTTGGGCGAGGGCGCGGGCGCCATGGCGTATCTGCCCCTTCTGGATTCGGCGCTGCGCGTGTACCGGGATGGGAAGACGTTCACGGCGACTGGTATGGCTGCTTACGAGCATTTCGAGGCCGGGAAATGACGGTGACACTCGTCATCGGCGCCGCCGCGAGCGGCAAGAGCGCCTATGCCGAGTCCCTGTGCCTCGGGCACGACGGCCCCCGCGTGTACCTGGCAACGATGGAGCCCTTCGGGGAAGAGGGCGCCCGCCGCATCGCGCGCCATCGGGCGCTGCGCGAGGGCAAGGGGTTTTCCACCCTCGAGCGCACGCGTGACGTGGGCGCCGCAGTGCCCGGGCTTCCGCGCGGCTGCACGCTTCTTTTGGAGGACGTGGGCAACCTGGTTGCGAACGAGCTTTTCGCGGAAGGCGGCTTGTCCCCACGTGACCCCGACGCTGTGGCGCGCAAGGTGCTCGGAGGCATTGAACGGCTCGCTCAGGCCGCTGCGTATACGGTGGTGGTCACCGTCGACGTGTTCGCCGATGGGATGCGCTACGATGAGGGGACCGAGGTATGGAGGCGCGCGCTCGCGCGCGTGAACGCGGGCGTGGCGGTGCTGGCCGACCGCGCAGTCGAAGTGGTATGCGGGATTCCCGTGTGGATGAAAGGCGAAGGACCTACAAGGTGAAGATAGCAGAGGCAATCGGCGCGGCGTTCGGAACGTTCTCGCGCATCCCCGTCCCGAAATCGGCCTGGACCGATTTCGGGTCAACCCATGCGCTTGCCGCGTTTCCCCTGGTGGGCCTTGCGGAAGGCTTCCTCATGACGGCGTGGGGGCACGTGGCGAACCTTCTCAGCGTGCCCGCGACCATCGTCGCGGCCGTGCTCGTGGCGCTGCCTGTGGCGGTGACGGGAGGCATCCACCTAGACGGGCTCTGCGACACCTCCGATGCGCTTGCAAGTTGGGCCCCGCGCGAGCGAAAGCTCGAGATCATGCACGACCCGCGGGCGGGCGCCTTCGGGGTCATCGGTGTTGTTGTGTACCTTATTCTGCAGTTTTCCCTGTTCACCGCGCTGCCGCTTACGGCGGGGGCGTTCCTCGCGCTTCTGTGCTCGCTCGTGTTCTCCCGCGCGCTTTCGGGGCTCGCCGTTGAATGCTGGCCTGCCGCGCGGGCGGACGGCATGGCCGCGGGGCTCTCGCCTTCGAAGAAGCGCGCGGCGATCGCCGTGCCGCTTTGCGCTTTCGCTGCGGCTTCGGCTGCAGGGATGGTCGCGTGCGCTCAGGCCGTCGGCGCCCTTATGGCGGTGGCGGGGTTTTTGGCGCTCGCGTGGTACCGCCATGTTGCCCTGTCCCGCTTCGGCGGGGTGACGGGGGATTTGGCTGGATGGTTTCTGCAATGGGCCGAGCTCGCGATGCTTGCCATGCTGGTGGCGGGGGGCATGCTCCTATGATGCTCGTGGTAGGTGGCGCGCATTCGGGGAAGAGGACCTTCGTGCGCGAAAAGCTCGGGTTCGCGGCGGACGATTTCGTCGACGCAGCGCAGCTAGCGGAGGGCGGCGTGCCCGCGGCTTTTGCCGGCCGCGTCGCGTACCGTGCTGAGGAACTCGTACGCGCGCTCGACGCTGACCGGGCGCTCGAGTGGCTGATCGGCTTCGACGCAGTGATTCTGACCTTGGTCGGCTCGGGGGTCGTCCCTATGCGTGCGGAAGACGCCCAATGGCGCGAGCGCGCGGGGCGCCTGGGATGCGCGCTCGCTGCGCGCGCCGACGTCGTCGTGCGCATGACGTGCGGGATTCCCCAGGTCATCAAAGGAAACCTTGCCGATGCGCCTCGAGGGACGCAGGGCGTGGGCGCGCCTTTGGAAGTCGTCTTCGTGCGCCATGGTGCCACGGCGGGCACGGAAGACCATCGCTACAGCGGGGCGGGCACCGACGAGCCCCTGTCGAGCGCGGGCGAGCGCGCTTTGCGCGACCTCGCGTGCGATCGTGACGTGTTCCGTGTTATCACGAGCGGCATGGCCCGCACCGACCAGACGGCGCGCATCCTCTTCCCGAACGCGGAGCTTATGGCGTGCCCCGGTCTGCGCGAGATGGATTTCGGTGACTTCGAGGGGCGAAGCGCTGCCGAGCTTAAAGAGAATGTGCGCTACCGCGCCTGGGTAGACTCCTGGTGCGAGACGCGCTGCCCGCATGGCGAGGGCAAGAGCGATTTCACCCGCCGCGTCGTCGCGGCGTTTCGGGAGGCGTGCGAATCGGAGCGCGCCCAGGGGAGTGGGCGCGCCGTCTTCGTCGTTCACGCGGGTACCGTGAAAGCGCTGCTCTCCGAGCTAGCTGTCCCGAAAATGGGATACTTCGACGTGCATACCGAGCCGGGCGGCGCATGGGCCGCCACCTGGGATGGGCGCTGCCTTCGCGACGTTCGCCCCGCTTCGGGGGGCGATGTCCGGTGATGACCATTCTTGCCGTCGCCGCCGGGTTCGCGGCCGACCTTGCCTTCGGCGACCCGCGCTGGCTTCCCCATCCCGTCGTCGCCATGGGGCGCGCGATCACGTGGGCCGAAGGCCGCCTGCGGGGCGCATTCCCGCAAACGTCCGCGGGCACGCGTGCCGCAGGGCTTGTGCTCGCCGTGGCGCTTCCGCTTGCGTGTGGGCTTTTGACCTTGGGTATCCTACATCTTTGCGGCATGGTTCACTCCGGCTTGCGCTTCGTGGCCGAGGCATGGGCGAGCTATCAGATTCTCGCGACATGCGAGCTGCGCCGCCAGAGCCTGGCCGTGGCCCGCGCGTTCTCGAAGGGCGGCCTTGTCGCGGCGCGCGAAGCCGTCGGGCTCATCGTGGGACGCGACACGTCTGTTCTCGACGAGCAGGGCGTCGTGCGCGCCGCCGTGGAAACGGTGGCGGAGAACGCGAGCGACGGCGTCATCGCGCCGCTTTTCTACCTTTTGATCGGGGGTGCGCCCTTGGGCATGGCGTACAAGGCGGTGAACACGCTCGACAGCATGGTGGGCTACAAAAACGAGCGCTACATCGACTTCGGCTGCGCCTCGGCGCGCCTCGACGATGCGGTGAACTGGATTCCCTCGCGCTTATCGGCCTTGATCATGATCGCCGTGTGCCCGATCGTCGGGCTCGACGCGCGTGGGGCGGCGCGCATCTGGCGCCGCGACAGGCGTCGCCATGCGAGCCCGAACGCGGCGCAGACCGAGTCAGCGTGCGCGGGCGCGCTTGGGTTGCGCCTGGCAGGACCCGCGGTGTATTTCGGCAAGCTCGTTGAGAAACCGACGATAGGCGACGCGTCCCGCGAAATCGAGTGGGGCGACATCGCCCGGGCGACTAGGCTCATGCTCGCCGCGTCCGTATGCGCGCTCGTCGTCTTCGGCGCCGCGCGCGCGGCGGTCGTGCTCGTCGTGGGGGCGATGGTATGAGGGAAGACCACGCCGCGTCCCGGGCTGCCGGGGGAATCCTGCGCGCCCGTGCGCATGGGGGCAGCTGGCAATCGCTCGGCATCGCTTGCGAAGGGGGCGCCTCCGACCTCATCGACTTCTCGGTGAACGTGAATCCGGCAGGCCCATCCCCGCGGGCCGTCGCCGCAGCTTGCAAGGCACTTTCTCGAATCGACGCATACCCCGATAGGGAAAGCCGCGCCCTCGTTCGCGCCCTAGCGCGCGCCCAGGGCATTCCCGAAGATACTATCGTCTGCGGCGCGGGCGCGTCCGACATCATCTGGCGGCTCGCCGCGGCGGTGCGCCCGAAACGCATCGTCGTGTGCGCGCCGACGTTCTCTGAATATGCGGAGGCGGCATCGTACTACGGCGCTTGCGTGCAGGAGTTCCCGCTCTCCGAAGCGGACGACTTCGACGTGCCCGCCTCCTTCGCCCGCGCGATCGAGGGGCCGAGAGACGTGGCGTACCTCTGCAATCCGAACAACCCGACGGGGCGCCTCGTCGACCCCCGCGTGATCGATGCCGCGGCTTGCCGCTGCGAGCAGGTGGGCGCCCTGCTCGTCGTGGACGAGTGCTTCCTCGGATTTGCGCCCGACGCCCGCGAAAGGAGTGTGGCCGCACGCGCCGCGTGTTCGCGCCATGTGGCCGTGCTCTCCGCGTTCACCAAGCTCTACGGAATGGCGGGGTTGCGGTTGGGATATCTGATCAGCGGAAACGCCCAACTCATCGAGGGGATTCGCCGGGCGGGGCAGGCGTGGCCCGTCTCCTCGGTCGCCGAGGCCGCTGGCATAGCCGCCCTGGAAGACATCGAATACGTCTCGCGCACGCGCGATGTATTGGCGGGCGAGCGAGCGTGGCTTTCCCACGAGCTCTCCTCGCTTGGGCTTTCCGTCGTGCCGTCGGATGCGAACTTCCTTTTAGTCCGCACGCCGGCGAAAGACATCCCCGAGCGCCTGTATAAACAGGGGGTTTTGGTCCGCACGTGCGACTCGTTTTCGGTACTGTCCCGTTTCTGGTGCCGCGTCGCGGTGCGCACGCGCAAGGAGAACGCCCGGCTTGCGATGGCGTTCAGCCGCGCGCTTCGGGCGGAAGGCACATCGGGCGAAGGCGAACCCGACGAACGGGGCGGCGCTTCTTGCAGCGGCGCTATGGCGGTCGCGGATGGCCGAGGCTCGGCGAAGGAGGTCGATACCCGTGGGTAGGGCGAAGCCCATCATGATCCAGGGCACCATGTCGAACGCGGGGAAGAGCCTTCTTGCGGCGGGGCTGTGCCATGTGCTTTCGCAGGACGGCCTGCGCGTGGCTCCCTTCAAGAGCCAGAACATGGCGCTCAACAGCGGTGTCACGGCCGATGGGCTCGAGATGGGGCGCGCCCAGATCATGCAGGCCGAGGCGTGCGGCATCGCGCCCGACGTGCGCATGAACCCCATCCTGCTCAAGCCCGAAAGCGACCACCGAAGCCAGCTCATCGTGGCCGGCAAGGCGCAGGGAGCCTTCGCTGCGAGGGACTACTTCGCGCGAAAGAAGGCGCTCATGCCGCAGATTTTGGAGGCGTTCGATTCGCTCGCGGAGGAAAACGACGTCATCGTCATCGAGGGCGCCGGCAGCCCCGTCGAAATCAACCTTGCCGAAAACGACATCGTCAACATGGGGCTCGCGCGCGCCTTGTCCTCCCCCGTGCTGCTCGCGGGCGACATCGACCCAGGCGGGGTGTTTGCCCAGCTCTACGGCACGGTCGCGCTCTTTGCGCCCGAGGATCGCGCTCTTTTGCGGGGGCTTGTGGTGAACAAGTTCCGCGGCGATGTGGAAATCCTGCGCCCGGGTTTGGCCCCGCTCGAGAAGATGTGCGGGGTTCCCGTCGTGGGGGTCGTGCCGTATCTTACGCTCGACCTGGACGACGAGGACTCGCTCGCGCCGCGCCTATCTGCCCGCGAGGCGCGCGGCGTCATCGACGTCGCCGTCGTGCGCCTTCCGCATCTGTCGAACTTCACCGACTTCGACCCGCTTTCGCGCGTGCCCGGCGTGGGCGTGCGCTACGTTTCCTCGACGACTGATCTGGGCCGACCCGACCTGGTGGTGCTCCCCGGCTCGAAGACCACGCTCGACGACGCGCGCTGGCTTGCGGCTAGCGGCATCGGAGCCTGTGTACGCGCGCTTTCGGGCGCGGGCACGCCGGTGCTCGGCATATGCGGAGGCTACCAGCTTTTGGGAGACGAGCTTTCCGACCCGCACAGCAGGCAAGGCGCTGGCACCGCGCGCGGGCTCGGGCTCATCCCTGCAAGTACGGTGTTCAAGGAGGAAAAGCGCCTCGCCCAGTCGGAGCTGCGCATCACGGGCGCACAAGGCGCGTTCTCGGTGTGGAACGGCATCACGGCGCGCGGGTACGAGATTCACGACGGCGAAACGACCGTCTCCTGCGCCCCTGCGGGCACGATTGGCGGCAAACCAGAAGGCGCGGCCTGCGGAAACGTGTTCGGAACCTATCTCCACGGCCTGTTCGACGAACCGGGGGTGGCGCTCGCCCTCGCGCGCTCGCTCGCGCGCATGCGCGGCCTGCCCGAGAGCGTCGTGGGTGCCGCGGGCGCGGCGTCCGCGGCCGATCACCGTGCGCGCGAGTTCGACCGCCTGGCCGACGTCGTGCGCGGGGCGCTCGACATGGAGTATGTCTATAGCATTATCGAGGAGGGCGTATGATCCACGTGTATCATGGCGACGGCAAAGGCAAGACCACGGCGGCGATGGGCCTCGCCCTTCGCATGCTCGCCGCAGGCCGCCGTGTCGTCGTCGTGCAGTTCCTGAAAGACGGCGAAAGCGGGGAGGCGCGCCTGCTCGCCGAGCATTTCGGCGTGCCCGTGTTCGCGGGGAAGGCGTCGGACAAGTTTACCTGGTCGATGACGTCGGAAGAACTTGCCGCGACGCGCGAGCTGCACAATGGGAACCTCGCCTCCGCGCTCGCCGAGCTCAAGGGCGCGCAGGAGGGGCTGCTCGTGCTCGACGAGGCGCTCGATGCGCTTTCGAAGGGGCTTGTCGACGAGGCGCTCGTGGACCGCGCGCTCGATATGTCCGCGCGCGGCGTCGAAGTAGCGCTCACCGGGCGCGCGCCTTCCCGCAAGATCGTGGAGAAGGCCGACTACATAACCGAGATGCGGTGCGAGAAACACCCCTACGAGCAGGGGATATGTGCAAGGGAAGGAGTGGAGTACTAGATGGATTCCAAGGAGATGGCGCCCGGCGACATCGAGCGGCGCAGCTTTGAGATCATCACCGAAGAGCTCGGCGGCCGCACGTTCCCGCCGCTCGAAGAGCCCGTCGTGAAGCGCGTCATCCACACCACTGCTGACTTCTCGTACGCCGATTCCCTCGTGTTCACCCATGACGCCGCGCACTGTGCGCTCGACGCACTGCGTGCAGGGGCCACGGTGCTCACCGACACGAACATGGCGCTCGCAGGCATAAGCAAGCCCGCGCTCGCGAAGATCGGCTGCAAGGCCGTGTGCTACATGGCCGACCCTGATGTCGCCGCGGCCGCGCGCGCCGCGGGCACGACTCGCGCCGTTGCGAGCATGGACAAAGCTTGCGGCATCGAGGGTCCGCTCATCGTGGCCGTCGGCAACGCTCCCACAGCACTTCTGCGCCTCGCCGAGCTCATGGACGCGGGGAAGATCGCGCCCGCGCTCGTCGTTGGGGTGCCGGTCGGGTTTGTGAACGTGGTCGAGGCGAAAGAGGAGCTACTCGCGCGACGCGTGCCGGCCATCGTCGCGAGGGGTCGCAAGGGCGGTTCGACCGTGGCGGCCGCCATTATGAACGCGCTGCTCTACCAGATCACGCGCCCAGGCGGCCCGAAGTGACGGCGCCCGCATCCGCGCCGGCGCTGCGCATCTTCGCCGGCACCACCGAAGGCCGCCTTCTGTGCGAATGGGCGAGCGGGGTGGGCATCCCCGCCCGTGCCTACGCGGCAACCGAGTACGGAGGCGAGCTTTTGGGCGAGCATTCGGGCATCGAGGTGCTTGCGGGCAGGCTCGACGAGGCCGACATGGAGCGCGAGCTTTCCGGCGCGCGCATCGTCGTCGACGCCACGCATCCCTTCGCTACGCTCGCAAGCGGCAACATCCGGGCCGCTTCGCTCGCCGTGGGTGCACGATGCCTGCGCCTTGCGCGCCCGGTCGAGGCGCTGCCCAAAGGCGTCGTGTCGGTCGAGTCGATCGCCTGCGCGGCGCGCTTTCTCTCCGAGAACCCGGGTCGCGCGCTTCTCACGACGGGGAGCAAGGAGCTTGCTCCCTACACGCGCGTCTCCGATTTCGCGGAGCGCTTCTTCGTGCGTGTGCTCCCGCTGCCCGGTGCTATAACGAAGTGCCTCGACGCGGGGTTTTCGCCGTCGCACGTCATCGGCATGCAGGGGCCCTTCACCCGCGAGCTCAATGAGGCGATGCTTCGGCAGGTGGGCGCCCAGTGGCTTGTGACCAAGGACTCGGGAACCGTAGGCGGCACGGCCGAGAAGCTCGCCGCCGCGCGCGACGCGGGAGCGCGCTGTATCGTGGTCGCCCGTCCCGCCGAGGGAGGCGGGGGCCTTTCGCTTCGGGAAGTGGAAGACGCGCTTTTACGGGAGTTCGCGCGCTAGGCGCTCGCCGCGCCTACGCGCCATCCCGCCCGCGAGGAGGAACGCCCCGAGCAAGCTCGACCCGTACAAGCCCGTCATCCACCAATAGCTCGAGGACGACGCCCGGAACTGGCGCAAACAGCCCTTCAATGAGTTGCGGTAAAATAGTGTCTGTTTTTGCTGCTAGATAGCATATTCAGTCCCCAATTCACCGCAACTTGTTGGTGGTGGCTTACTGGTAGCGTAGGCACTCCACCGGATCGAGCTTTGCCGCGCGTCGAGCGGGGTAGAAACCAAAGATTACGCCGATGCCGACGGAGACGGCGAAGGCCAGCAGCACCGTGGCGATTGAAAAGCTCGGTGTGATTTGCCCGCTGGCACCGAGCTCGCCAAGAATCCCAGATTCGGAGGCAAACATCGCGAGGCCCCAGGCCAGCAGATAGCCAATCAGGACACCCAGCAGACCGCCGGTGATGCACAATGCCGAAGACTCGGCCAAAAACTGCGCGGTGATATCGCGACGACTGGCGCCCAAGGCACGGCGAATACCGATCTCGCGGATGCGCTCCGTTACGTTGGTGAGCATCATATTCATAATGCCGATACCGCCGACAAGCAGCGAGATGCTGGCGACAGCGCCCATGATGAGCGAGAACGCGCCCATAAAGGAGTTGAGCGCATCGATGGCGCTTTTCATGGAGGTCGCCGATACACTGTCGTACTCATCATCCTCCACGATGCCCTTCATCGCGCGCACCTTGGACTCGATGGTCTTACAAAGCTCATCCATGTCCGTGCCCTCGGCGGCAAGTGCCGTTACGCTGGGGAATGAGGGATTCTCGTCGCCAAACAGGCCTGAGATGGTTTCGCGTGGCATATACAGCGTGAGCGAGCCCATGGAGTCGCTGCTGCCATCAATCACGCCGACAATCTGCACCTCGCCGTTGGACACCTTGATGGTTTTCCCCAGCGCATCCTGTTCGTTGCTGTACAGCTGATCTGCGCCGCCGCGGCTGATGAGCGCCACGCGCGAACCTGACTGGGACTCGGCCTGGGAATAGGTGCGCCCCGCAACGAGCTTGTTGGCCCCCACGGCGTCGAGCATGTCGCTATCGACACCTTGTGCCATGACGGTATAGCTTTTATCGCCGGTCTTGTACTCGGTATACGCGCTGTCGACAATGCCGATCTGCTCTATCTGCGGCACCAGTTTTTGAAGCTTCTCGATGTCCGACTCGGTGAGTTCTTGCGACGAATAGATTTGCACCATGCGTGCCGCATTAAGACCCAGACTGTTGACCAGGCTGTTTTGGATGCCGCCGATGAGCGAAGTCATGGCGATTACCGAGGCGATGCCGATGACAATGCCCAGGATGGTGAGCAGGCTGCGCCCCTTGTTGGCTTCGAGTGAGTGAAGGGCTTCCTGGATGAGATCGCGGGCGCTCATGCCACCACTCCTTTCGGCGGGTTGGCGGAGGCGGAAATCATGGGCAGGCTATCTACGGCCCTGCGCAGGGTCCGCGGTGCATGTGGAATATACGCGCCGTCGTGAATGCGACCGTCGCGGATGGTCACGGCACGGTCGGCCTCGGCGGCGATGCCGGGGTCGTGTGTGATAAGCACGATGGTTTTGCCGCGCTTCTGGAGCTTATGGAAGGTCTCCATCACAAGCGCTCCGGTAGCGGAGTCCAGGTTTCCCGTCGGCTCGTCGGCCAGAATGATGGGCGGGTCATTGACGAGGGCGCGTGCGATGGCGACGCGCTGCATCTGGCCGCCCGAGAGCTCGGATATGCGGTGGTCCCAGTGGTCGACGGGCAGCGTGACAGCCTGCAGCGCGTGCACGGCGCGCATTTCGCGCTGGCTACGGGGCACATTGGTGTAGGCCAGCGGCAGCATGACGTTTTCGATAACCGACAGGCGCGGCAGCAGGTTGAAGCTCTGAAAGACAAAGCCAATGCTCAGGGCGCGAACTTCGGTGAGCTCGTCATCGTCAAGCTCGGCCACGTTGAGCCCTTGCAGGTAGTAGTCGCCCGCCGTCGGCTTATCCAGGCAGCCTAGGATGTTCATGAGCGTTGATTTGCCCGAGCCCGAAGGGCCGGTAATGGCGACGAACTCGCCGGGATCTACCGCCAGGCTCACGTTATGCAGGATGTGGGCACAACCTGCCTCGCTCTCAAAGATGCGGTGCACGTTGCGGATGTCGATAACGGGACGCATTACATGCCCTCGTCGGCAGACATACTGCCCGAATCCGCGCCGTAGCCGCCGTCAGCCGTTGCGTCCGCTCCGGTGTCCATGACGAGGGTGTCGCCATCGCGCAGCTTGGTAACCGGCACGTTGGGGTTGATCTCGTTGCCCTGGTCGTCGCGCTTGACCTGTGTCTTGCCGACTACGGCTTCGTTGTCGTTTTGTGTCACGACGGTCACCTTCACGCGACGGGTTTGCTTGCCCTCTTCATCAGTCGCCACGTTGACGTAATAGTGTTCGCCGTCTTCGGTCATGAGCGCCATCGTCGGAACCATCACTACGTCGTCGAGCCGCTCGGTCACCACCGAGACCTCGGCCGTCATGCCCGGCTTGAGGCGCGCGTCGGGCGACTCGATGAGGATGTCGACGTTAAAGGTTACGCTGCCGCCGCCACCGTTAGCGGCGTCGGAGTTTGCCACCGACGCGATAGCCGTGACGGTGCCCTGGCTCACGATATCGGGAAACGCGGGATACGTGACGTTGGCGCTCTGCTCAACGGCGATCTTGGCGATGTCCTTTTCGCCCACCTGCACGGTCACCTTCATCTTGGATAGGTCGGCGATCTGCATGCACTGCTTGCCACCGCTCGTATCGCTTTCGCCCATGATCATGCCGCCTGTTACCGTGGCGCCCACCTTGGCGTTGAGCTCCACGATGCTGCCCGAGCTCGGGGCCGTGACCGTACGGCTGGCGGCCTTGGCGTTCGCCTGATCGAGGTTAGCCTGGGCCGAAGCGAGGCTGCGCTGCGCGGCCGATACGGCGTTCGTGTCCGCTGATGCGTCGGAGACGCCAGCCGCTGCGGAAGCTCCATCGACGTCCGTCGTTGGGGTGGCCTGCGCGGCAGCTGCGGCTTTCTGTGCGTTGGCGAGGTCTTCCTGAGCGGCAGCAACTGCACGCTGCGCCTCGGCAACGTTGCGATCGAGCTCGTCGTTTTTAATGGTCATAAGCACGTCGCCCTCGTTGACGGATTGGCCCGCCTGCACGTTGATCGAATCGACCGTACCGTCGACAGAAGGGGAGACCACTGAGGACGAAATGGGTTTGAGCTGGCCTTTCGCCTCGACCGTTGTGGTAAACGTGCCCTCGGTCACCATGTCGGTCACCGGCCCGTTGTTGCCTGCGGGCCGTGCGTTGATGGCTAAGGTCACGACAACGGCGATGAGCACAATGGCGGCCACGACGCCGGCCGCAATGCCGCGTCGGATGAGCTTTTTGCGTCGACGTTCGGCACGTTTTGCCTTGAGCTTGGCATATGCCTCTTCATCGGAAATCTCGGTCGCATCGTTCGCGCGTCCGCTCTGCTTATCGGCATGTACGTTTGTAATCAGAGGAATCGTTTCGGTGACATCTTCGAGCGTGTGCTCGGTATCATCCGGGCCCGGGGTGGTCGTGGGGACATTCGGCATAGCGTCTCCTTTATAGAAAGTACCTCGATAAGTATATGCGCCCACCGGTTGGGGCGGGCGCATGGGACGGTTTCTTTCGGAACTGTTAGATTGGTCGCAGCGGTTCCACGTTGTAGGAATGCGCGCGTTGCACTACGAGTGGACAACCACGCACAGGCCGACTTTGATGCAATCGTGCAGTGCCTTGGCGTCGGCCAGGCGCAGGTTGATGCAACCGTGGCTGCCGCACCACTTGTACGACTCGGCGTTATCGAAGCTCTTGTCGTTTTGCCAGGTGGCGTCGTGGAAGCCGATCATTTTGCCCTCAAACGGCATCCAGTAGCTCACCGGGCTCTCATATTTGGGTTTACCGGTCTCGGGGTCCTTGGCTCCGATTAGGGTGCTGCCGCCGTCGTTGCTGTTGATTTGCCACACACCCTCGGGGGTGGCGTCTTCGCCCGGTTTGCCGGAAATAAAGTTGGCCTCCCACACGATATTGCCGCTCTCGTCATAGTAGCGCGCGTGCTGCTCGGACAGGTCGACGTCGATATACGCCTTCCAGTCGGGCTCTCCCTTTGCGGTAAAGGTGTCGGCCTTCTGGGAGTACTTGATCTCGATCTCGCCGGTCTGCTTGTTGTTAATGGCGTCCTCGACCTGCTTGGCGAGCGAGCTGCTGTCGATGGACCAACCAAAGTCGCCGCCTTCGACGGCGCACTGCTTGCCATCGGCGCGCGTCCACCAACGAGTGGAGCCCACGGTATTAAAGCCGTTGGCGAGTTCGGCTGCCCAGCTGCTGATCTGCGACGTATCGAGCGTGGGGTTGGCCGGATCGGCAAAGCTGATCCACTGCAACACGGAGCTGCCATCAACCTTGCCGGCATCCTCCCCGTTGAGCTTGAGGGTCACGTTGACGCCCAGGAAGTTGTTGGCGGCATCGCATGCGGCCTGAATCTGATCATCGGTCAGCGTTCCATTAAGCGGCTCATAGGCATCGTTGCCGAGCTTGGAAAGATCTACGGTCTCGGTCAGCGAGGCAAGCTCGAGCTCGGCGTACTTAATGACATGCTCGCGGTTGAGCTTTTCGTTGGAGCGCGCCTTCTCGACGGTAAACTTGCCGGCCTGCTCGTCATAGGAGCTATTGGCCTCGAACGTGCCCGAACGGCCCTCGTTAAACTCGTCGATGGCGGCGCCCAGATCCTCCTCAAACTGCTTTTGGTCAAAGGTGTCGGAGAGCATGGACAGGTCGACGTCTTGATCAAGATCGACTTCGTTGGAGGTAGCGGTTGTTTTGGTCTTGCCGCTTAAGGATTCCACAAGACGGACCGGCCATATAAAGGCTTCGTTGTGGCTGATGATTTCTTTTGCGGCAGCTTCGCCGTCGACGATGGGCTCATCGGACTCGGGCTGATAGGTCCAGCTAAAGTCATCGCCTGTCACGGCGAGCTTATAGTGCTTCCATGCCGAATTGACCTTGGTGGCGGCAGACGAAGCGTTGGAGAACGAGACGTCGACGCCGGCGATGGTGGTGTTGGGGTAGGCTACCTGCGAAAACGCTACGACGCCTACGATATAGACAATGACGATTAGACCAAGGACGACAAAGAGCGTCGTCCTTTTGCCCGACTTATTGTTCTCGGCGGGCTTGCGCGCGGGGCCGCGATCGCCTCGAGCGTGCGTGGGGGGCTGCTTGGGCGCATTGCCGTTTGCCTGGCGCTGCTGACGTTGTTGACGCTGCTGTCGCTGTTGGTTCGGGCGTTGGGAAGCGTTTGCTGCACTACGCTGCTGACCGTGTCTCGGCGCGATAGGACGCGGCGACTGAACGCCGCCGGTGTGCCTGCTCGGCTGCTGCGGATCGGGAATCAGTTGAGTTCGATCGTTTTGCGACATCGTATGCATATCCTTCGATTTTCGCCTTGCGGTTCATCGTGTTTTTACTGGGCTTGCATTATAGGGATTGCCCTACTGTTTGTGGTACGGAAACGGTGGCATTCGAAAGAGCTGGGACAAATGTCCCACTATCGAGTCGTTCAGGGTCACTACCCGCACACACCGCATTTTGCACAGGCCGAAAGTGCGGCCGGAGCCTGCGCGATGCCGCCCTTTGCCGTCTCGCGCAGCGTTGCCGGCAACGCGTGACCCACCGAGAGCATGACATGTGCCATCTGGTCAAACGGCACCAGGCTCTTAATGCCTGCGAGGGCGAGTTGTGCCGAGCTAAAGGCCGCTGCCACGCCGATGGCGTTGCGGTTTTGGCAGGGCACTTCCACGAGGCCACCGACGGGGTCACAAACGAGACCCAGCAGGTTACTTAGCGCGATGGAGCTGGCGTCGAGCGCCTGATCGGGCGTGCCGCCGAGCATCTGCACCAGCGCGGCGGCTGCCATGGCGGCGGCGCTTCCGACTTCGGCCTGGCAGCCGCCCTCGGCGCCGGCAACGCAGGCGCTTGTGGTGAGGTTGAGGCCGATGGCGGCTGCGCAGTAGAGCGCGTCCATGACCTGTTCGTCGTCGAGCTGCAGGCGCTCGGCGAGCGCAAGCACGCAGCCGGGCACAACACCCGCTGAGCCTGCCGTGGGGGCGGCGACGATCACGCCCATGGTGGCGGAGCGCTCGAGCACGGCCATGGCGCGGGCCACGGCGTCGGTCTGAACGGGGCCCATCAGGTTTGCACTCAAATCGTTGCGGCCGGTGGCTTCGACGAGCTTGGCCTCGCCGCCGATAAGCCCGCCGAGTGAGCGCAGCGGATTTGCGAGTGGGGCCGTGGTCTCCTCGCGCATGACGTCGAGCACGCGGCGCATGGCGGCGACGGCGTGGGCCTCGCCGGTCAGACGCGCCTCGCGAACGGCCATGACGGCGCCGATGCTGAGCCCCAGTTCCTCACACGCATCGAGCAGCTGCTCGCCGTCGTCGAAGATTTCCTTGGCCGAGACGCCGGGGGAGAGCGACGAGGCAGAACCGGGGAGCTCGATAAAGGTCGCGTAATCAACATTGTCGAGCTTGCGTAGCATCGGGATAACGGTGTCGTCGGGTGTGCCGTCGGTCTCAAAGACGGAGTAGGCCTGGCCGCCCACTTCGGTGCGGTAGGTGCGGCAGAAGGCGATGTTCACGTGGGCGTAGGCGAGCAGGTTGGTGAGCGCGGCGAGTACGCCGGGGACGTCGTAGTGCGCCACGAAGAGTGTGGAGTACATGCCCGAGATGTCGACGCCGACGCCGTTAATGCGGCTGATGCGCATCTTGCCGCCGCCCAGGCTCTCGCCGCGGACCTGTGCCGTAGCGCCCGTGTTGTCGACCATGTCGATGTCGACGGTGTTGGGGTGGATGGACGCGTCGTCGCCCTTGATGTCAAAGTGATATTCGAGGCCCTGCTCGCTTGCGAGGTTGAAGGCCTGCTTGATGTTCTCGTCATCGGTGTCGAGGCCCAGAATGCCCGCGACGAGCGCACGGTCGGTGCCGTGGCCGCGGTAGGTGTGGGCGAAGGAGTTCCACAGGCCAAAGGTGACCTTGGTAATGCGGCCTTCTAGCAGGCTGGCGGCAACTTGGGCGCAGCGCAGGGCGCCGGCGGTGTGTGATGAGCTGGGGCCGACCATGACGGGGCCCAAGATCTCGAATGCCGAGGTCGTAGCTAGTGTTTGCGGCTTGCCTGCCATGGATGCTCCTTATCTATCCCGTCGTCCCGAGGGGCGGGGCATACTCTGTCCCGCCGTTCCGAGGGCTTTAGTATTTGGTCGCCTGCTCGGACAGTCCTGCTCGCACGGAGGCCACATTAAGTGGCCTCCGGCTCGTGCGGAACTCGCGATCGACCAAATACCAAAGCCCTCGGAACTTAGGATACATGGTTGGAGTCGCTCTGCTGCAAAATTTATCGGCCTGTGACCTATTCCATGTCCCAGGTAGGCTCATCTTCACCACCTTTAAATAAAAAAGAAGTACCGGTTGGGGCCGGTACTTCTTTTGGTGCGTCGATATTTGGTTGCAGCATTTGCTGCTGGCTTACAGGCCGCAGGCTGCTTTGAGTTCTTCGACTCGATCGGTTTTCTCCCAGGTGAAGTCGGGGTCTTCGCGGCCGAAGTGACCGTAGGCTGCCGTCTTTTCGTAGATGGGGCGACGCAGGTCTAGGTCGCGGATGATGGCGCCCGGGCGCAGGTCGAAGGTCTTCTCTACGGCCTCGACGATCTTGTCCTCGGCAACATGTGCGGTACCGAAAGTGTCGACCATGATTGAGAGGGGCTTGGAAACGCCGATGGCGTAGGCAAGCTCGACTTCGCAGCGGTCGGCTAGGCCGGCGGCGACCACGTTCTTGGCGACCCAGCGCGTGGCATACGCAGCGGAGCGGTCAACCTTGGTGCAGTCCTTGCCGCTAAAGGCACCGCCGCCGTGACGGCCGTAGCCGCCGTAGGTGTCGACGATGATCTTGCGGCCGGTCAGGCCCGTGTCGCCCATGGGGCCGCCCACGACAAAGCGACCGGTGGGGTTCACGTAGATGTCTGCATTGTCCCACGGCATGTTCTCGGCGGCCATGACCGGGGTGATGACGTGCTCGATGAGGTCGGCCTTGATCTTGCCCATGTCCTCGATCTCGGCGGCGTGCTGCGTGGAGATGACGATGGTCGTGACCTCGACGGGCTTGCCTTCCTCGTAGCGCACGGTGACCTGGGTCTTGCCGTCGGGACGAAGATAGGCGAGGGTACCGTCGTGACGCACAGCGGCCAGGCGCTCGGCCAGGCGGCTTGCCAGGTAGTGTGGCATGGGCATGAGGGTCTTGGTCTCGTTGGAGGCATAACCGAACATCATACCCTGGTCGCCGGCGCCGATCAGGTCGATCGGGTCGGTGGTAGCTCCGGTTTGGGTCTCGAAGGACTCGTCAACGCCCTGGGCGATATCGGGCGACTGCTCGTGGATGAGGCTCATAACGCCGCAGGTGTCGCAGTCAAAACCGAACTTGGCACGGTTGTAGCCAATGCGGCGGATAACGCCGCGGGCGATTTCCTGAACGTCGACGTAGGCCTGCGTGCGAATCTCGCCGGCGACGATGACGGTGCCGGTGGTCACGAGGGTCTCGCAGGCGCAGCGGACGTTCTCAACGTTGGCGGGCATGCCGTTGGGGGCGATGTAGCCCTGCTCCTGCAGCTCTATTTCTTTGGCGAGGATTGCGTCGAGGACGGCATCGCTGATCTGGTCAGCGATCTTATCGGGATGACCTTCGGTCACCGACTCCGACGTAAAAACAAAGGACCCGTGTTGGGGCGGGATGGAACGAAGTTCTTCTGACATGATCGTCCTTTCAAAAACGTGTCCCGGCGACCGTTACCATTCCGCCGGGCTCTCTATGCAAGGGCACATCATAGCGCGTAAATCAAACATTCACACCCTTTCCGCACCTACTCATTGGGGACAGACTTAAATGACCAGCCTTAGGCGGCACTTGGGGACGTTCCTTATCTGCCGGCAGTTTAGAAACGTCCCCAAGTGCCGGCAGGTTGGGACACTCCTTGTCAGCCAGCTCCGACTGGTCATTTAAGTCTGTCCCCAATGACTAGGTCGGTGCCCTTTGTGCGGAGGTGGGCATTGTTGCTTTATACTGGTGCGGTTAGACATCCATCCTGCAATCGAGGAGATTTCCATGGCATCAGACGTTCGCGTCCGCTTTGCACCCTCACCGACGGGCAAGCTGCACATCGGCGGCGCCCGCACCGCTATCTATAACTGGGCTTTCGCCCGTGCAAACGGCGGCACGTTCATCCTGCGCATCGACGACACCGACCCCACCCGCTCCACCGACGAGAACACGCAGATCATCCTGCGCGCCATGCGTTGGCTAGGCCTGGACTGGGACGAGGGTCCCGAGGTGGGCGGCGACTATGGCCCCTACGCCCAGACCGAGCGCCTGGACCTGTACAAGCAGGCCGCCCAGAAGCTTTGGGACGAGGGCAAGGCCTATCCTTGCTTCTGCACCAAGGAGCAGCTCGACGCCGACCGCAAGGCCGCGCAGGAGCGCAAGGACCCCTTCCAGGGCTATCAGCGCCGTTGCCGCGATCTTGATCCCGAGGAGGCCCGCCGCCGCATCGAGGCCGGGGAGTCCTACGTCCTGCGCATCAAGGTGCCCGAGGACCGCGGCGACGTCGTCATCCATGACGCCGTCCACGGCGAGGTGACCTTCGACGCCAAGGAGCTCGACGACTTTGTCATCTTCCGCTCCGATGGCACGCCCACGTACAACTTCGCGACCGTTGTCGACGACGCCATGATGAAGATCACCCATGTCATCCGCGGCGACGACCACCTGTCCAACACCCCGCGTCAGGTCATGGTCTACGAGGCCCTCGGCGCGCCCGTGCCCACGTTCGCCCACATCTCCATGATCCTAGGCGCCGACGGCAAGAAGCTCTCCAAGCGCCACGGCGCCACCTCGGTGGAGGAGTACCGCGACGCCGGCTACCTGTCCGACGCCTTCGTCAACTACCTGGCGCTGCTCGGCTGGTCGCTCGACGGCGAGACCACGATCATCCCGCGCGATGTCCTGGCCAGCAAGTTCTCGCTCGACCGCATCTCCAAGAACCCGGCGACCTTCGACCCCAAGAAGCTCGACTGGGTCAACGCCGAGTACATCAATGGCATGTCCGATGCTCAGTTTGCCGACGAGATCATGGTTCCCGAGCTGCACGAGGCGGGTCTCATCGAGGGTAATGTCGAGTACAGCGAGGATTGGATCGACGCGCTTGCCGCCATCGTTAAGCCGCGCACCAAGATGCCGGCCGACGCCGTGACCGTCGCCGCTCCCATCTTCGCTACGGCCGAGACGCTCGAGTATGACGAGAAGTCCGTCAACAAGGGCCTGGCCAAGGAGGGCATGGGTGCCATTCTGGATGCCGCCAAGGCCGCGCTCGAGGGCGTGGACAAGTGGACGGCCGCGAACATCGACGCTGCGCTTGAGCCGCTGCCCGAGCAGATGGACCTTAAGAAGCGCGTGGTGTTCCAGGCCGTGCGCGTCGCCGTTTGCGGCAACATGGTGAGCCCTCCGCTGGGCGAGACCATGGCGCTCGTCGGCCGCGACGACTGCCTGGCGCGCATCGACCGCGCCCGCACGATGGCGCTGTAATCGCTGCGCAAACGTTTGTATCCGAGCCCCGTTCACTCAGAGCGGGGCTCTTGTTTCTGTAGACGTATGGGATAGGAGGTGCTGGGGCCATGGCTGAACAACTTTCGCTGTTTGGTTCGCCTGAACCCGAGCGGGCTCCGGTGAAGCCTGTGCCTGCCGCTGCCTCGGCTCAGCCTAAGCCTGTACCCGAACCCGTCACCGCCTATGCGAGCGTGGTCCTCGACATCCCGACGCGTGCGCTGTCTGAGCCATTCGCCTACGGCATCCCCCGCCCCCTTGCTAACGACGCGCAGATCGGCTCCACCGTCCTGGTCCACTTTGGTAACCGTGCCGCCGCGGGCTATATTGTCGACATTGCGCCTGAGCTGGGCGACCTACAAGGCAACATCGCCCTCGACCCCGCACGCATCAAGCCCATCGAGGCTATCCTCAGCAAACCGCTCTTTACTGTCGAGGCTGCCCGTATCGCACGCTGGATGAGCCGCGAGTATGTCGCGACGCTTTCCGAGTGCCTGCGTTTGTTCTTGCCCCCGGGTGGAAGTCCGCGCGTGGTCAAGGGCGATGACGGCGTGTGGACGGTTGAGCGCCCCGCCGTCAAGCCTATCCAAAATCGCTGGGTCATGCTCACGCCCGAGGGTTTCGACTACACGCCGACCAAGACCGCGGTTCGCCAGCGTCAGCTCATCGAGGCGCTCCAATGCGGCCCGGTCACGACGCGCGATCTCAACCTGCTCTACAACAACATGTCGGCGACCATCAAGGCGCTCGAAAAGCGCGGCGTCGTGGTGGTGGAGGAGCGTCGCGCCTGGCGTGGCTGCAGCGAGCAGACCACGCTGTCCTCGGCAAGCGGCAAGGCACCAGTCGCGCTCACGAACGGCCAGCAGCAGGCGCTCGCGCAGATTGAGCGCGCCCGTCTGGACGCTCATGGCGACGTTGTGCTCGTAGACGGCGTCACCGGGTCCGGTAAAACTGAGGTCTACCTCTCCGCCATCGAGCGCGTACTCGCGGCCGGCCGTTCAGTCTGCGTGCTCGTGCCTGAGATCTCGCTGACGGCCCAGACCGTCGGCCGCTTTCGCTCGCGCTTTGGCGAGACGGTTGCCGTGTTCCATTCGCGCCTTTCGGCCGGCGAGCGTCTGGACCAGTGGGATATGGTCGCCAGCGGTGCGGCCCGCGTGGTCGTCGGCGCCCGCTCGGCGCTCTTTTGCCCGCTCAGCGACTTGGGCCTCATCATCATCGACGAGGAGCACGAGACCAGTTACAAGCAGGGCTCCAGCCCGCGTTACCACGCGCGCGAGGTGGCGGCCGAGATGGCGCGCCGCTACCGCTGCCCGCTCGTGTTGGGCTCCGCCACGCCCTCGGCCGAGGCCCTCGATCGCTGCCGCCGTGGCACGTATAACGGTGCCACCTGGACGCGCGTCGAGATGCCCGAGCGCCCGGGACACGCCGTGCTGCCCACGGTTCGCATTGCCGACCTGCGCCGCGAGTTCTCGCACGGCAGCCGCTCCATGTTCTCAAAACCGCTGATGGAAGGCCTCGAGCGCGTAGTCGAACGCCGCGAGAAGGCCGTGCTGCTGCATAACCGCCGTGGCTTTGCGCCGTTCCTTATGTGCCGCGAGTGCGGCTGCGTCCCCACCTGCAATCACTGCTCCACCGCGCTTACATATCACGAGCGCACGCACACGCTGCAATGTCACACCTGCGGTTCGTCTTGGCGCGTGAAGCCGTATCCCGCGCCCACGAGCCGTTGCCCCAAATGTGGCAGTCGCTACCTGGCAAAAATGGGTCTGGGTACGCAGCAGATCGAGGACGCACTGCATCAGATGCTTCCCGAGGATGTCGCCATTATTCGCATGGATGCCGATTCCACGCGCGGAAAGGACGCGCACAAAAAGCTGCTCGAGCAGTTCGATGCCGCTGATTGCGCGGTGCTGCTGGGCACCCAAATGATCGCAAAGGGCCTCGACTTTCCCGAGGTCACGCTCGTGGGCGTGGTCAATGCCGACTTCGCCCTCAAGCTGCCGGACTTCCGCGCAGGGGAGCGCGCCTACGATCTACTGGAGCAAGTCGCCGGCCGTGCCGGTCGTGGTGATCGCCCCGGCGAGGTCATCATCCAGACATACCTGCCCGAGGACGCGGTCATTCGCGCCGTCGCTGAGCATGACCGTTCGATCTTTACCGACTACGACCTGGATCAGCGCCGCGATGCGCTGTACCCGCCGTTTGTTCGCCTGGTCAACATCTTGGCGTGGTCGGCTAACCGAGACGACGCGCAAGACTACATCGGGCGCATTGCAAAGCTTCTTAAGCGCCGCTGGCATGCCGCCGCGCCCGACTTTTTGCGGGCGGGGAGTTCCGTGCCGCAGGTGCTGGGCCCGGCTTCGTGTGTAATCGAGAGAGCCAAGGACCGTTACCGCTTCCATCTGCTTGTGAAGTCGCCCGTGGGGTACCATGTCTCTGATGATATCGACGCCTGCCTCAAAGAGGCGGGCTCTGTGCGCGGCGTGAGCGTGAGCGTTGACGTCGACGCCTATGATTTGATGTAAAAACTGAAAGGATGGCCATGGAAGCCAACGGAATCGTACTGTCGCCCGACCCTCGTCTGCGCCAGGAGTGCGCCGTCATCGAGGAGATCACCCCGGCGATCGAGGCGCTTGCCGAGAAGATGAAGAAGATGATGTTCGAGAACGGCGGCTGCGGCCTGGCTGCTCCGCAGATCGGCGAGCTCATTCAGCTTGTCACCATCGACTGCGACTACAGTGACAAGAACGACTACGATCCGTACGTGCTCATCAATCCCGTGATTGTCGAGCAAAGCGACCATCTCGTTCCGTTTAGCGAGGGCTGCCTTTCCATTCCTGGCATTAGCTGCGAGATCGAGCGTCCCGACCATGTCGTCGTCGAGGCGTACGACTTGGACGCTAAACTGATTCGCTATGAGGCCACGGGCGATCTGTTCTGCGTGTGCCTGCAGCACGAGATCGATCACCTGCACGGCAACACCATGTTCGAGCGACTGAAGCCGATGCAGAGGATCAAGGCAGTCAAGGAGTACCAGGACGCCCTGGCCCGCGGCGCTCGACCGGGCGAGACGGAGTAGGTCCCACCGTCCCCGGTGCTGAGCGCCCACATATCATCCCGTGCTCAAACATTCTCGCTTTGCTGCGAAACTGCGCGCGGGACGATATGTGGGCGCTCAGCACCGGGGACTGCGTTGTTCTGGCTCGGTTCGCCCGGGTGCCGTTGGGCCAGGGAGGGGCGTCTTCGCTGATAATTGCTTTGCTGAAAGAGCTGCTTTTATTGCGGCTCTTTCTTTGGTTTTGGGTATATTTGTCTTTGTTGAATTGTTATTGCGGATGGGCTGGTGACTCGGCTTTCCGCTGTTAATTTGTAGCCGTCTCGGCTTTGGTTGAGGGGAGACGTTCTTTATGCGTATTGTTTTTATGGGTACGCCTGATTTTGCTGTGCCTTCGCTGGTTTCGCTTGTCGAGGCTGGAAACGAGATTGCGCTTGTTGTTACTCGTCCCGATGCTGTTCGTGGGCGTGGTAAAAAGTTGGAGCCGTCTCCTGTTAAGGCTAAGGCACTTGAGCTAGAGTTGCCGGTTATTGAGGCTAATCGTATGACGGCCGAGGTTGTTGAGGCTCTCCAAGCTGCGCAAGCCGATATTTTCTGTGTGGCTGCTTATGGTTGCATTTTGCCCGATGAGGTTCTTCACATGGCGCCGCTTGGTATTGTGAATGTTCATGCGTCTTTGCTGCCTCGTTGGCGTGGCGCCGCTCCTATTCAGCGTGCGATTCTTGCTGGTGATGAGGTTGCTGGCGTTTCCATTATGCGCATTGGACATGGCGTGGATACTGGTGCTTATTGTGCTCAGGCTTCCACGTCGGTTGCCGGTAAGCATGCTGAGGCGCTGACCATGGAGCTTGGTGAGCTTGGCGGCAAACTGCTTGCCGATACGCTTCCTTCTCTTGCCGATGGCACCGCCGTGTGGACTGAGCAGGATGAGTCGCTCGTCACTCATGCTGCCAAGATTTCCAAGCTGGAGATGCGTCTGGATCCGCAGATGGCTGCGCTCGATTGCGTGCGTCATGTGCTCGCTTCGTCCGATACCGCGCCTGCTCGTTGCGTGATTGCCGGCAAGACCGTGCGTGTGCTCGATGCTGCGCTGGCCGATGTTTCGCTTGGCAAGGGCGGCGTTGACGTTAAGAATAAGCGTGTTTTCCTTGGCCTTTCCGATGGTGCGGTTGAACTGCTCGAGGTTAAGCCCGATGGCAAGCGCGCTATGGCCGCTTCTGCTTGGGCTGCTGGGCTGCAAGGCGCCGATCTTATCTGGGGTGTTCTGTCATGAGCAAACTGTCTCCCGCGCGCAAGCTTGCGCTCGATGTGCTGATGGAGGCCGATCGCCGCGGCATGTATGCGCGCGACGTGCTGTCCTCTCGCGCATCGGCCAAGGCTATTGACCAGCGCGATTCCGCTTTTGCCGCCCGCTTGGCGCTGGGTGTGGCCGCTACGCGGGGCATTTTGGACGAGCTGCTCGATCAGTTTCTCGATAAGCCTAAAAAGGTTGCGCCGCGTGTTCGCATGGCACTTCGTATCTCGGCCTTCGAGATGCTCTATCTGCATACGCCTGGCCGCGTTGCGGTGAGTCAGGGCGTTGAGCTGGTGCGCTGCGGCGCTAAGTCTGCCGCCGGTTTGGCCAATGCCGTGCTGCATAAGGTCGCGGACAACGTTGAGGACTTTGCCACTGCGTCCGATGTAGACGAGTCTGAGCGACGCTTGGTTCGTCTGTCGCGCCTGATGGGTCTGCCGCGTTGGCTGTGCGCTCGTATTATGGCTTCGTTTGACACACCGGAGGGCGCGCTTAGCTTTGCCGGTAATCTGGCCCCTGCGCCGCTGGCCCTGCATGAGAACGCCTTTGCGACTAAGCTCGATCCGCATATCTCGCAGCTCGTCGCGCCTGTCTTCCCGGGCTGCCATGCCCCGGTTGATGCCCAGGTTACCGTTGCTTCTGGTGTGTTTGAGCGTGCTGCCGCGGTAGCATCTGATCTCAACGCGCAGCTTATCGCCACAGCTGCCACGCGCCCTGGAAGCTGCCTTGAGATTGGTGCCGGTCGCGGTACCAAGACCTATGTGATGATGTGCCAGGCCAAGCGCGCCGGCTATGAGCGTCAGCATACGGCGCTCGATCTGCATGATCGCAAGTGCGACCTAAATCTCGCGCGCCTTCACAAGGCGGGTATTCAGGGCGTTCGTACGGTTTCGGGTGATGCCTGCGAGCTTGATGAGGTGCTCACATCGTTTGATGCCATGCTTGGCGAGCCGGTTAAGTTCGACACGGTCTTTATCGATGCGCCGTGCTCTGGCACCGGAACCATGCGTCGTCATCCCGAGATTCCGTGGCGCCTAACCGAGAATGATGTGACGGCCGAGTTACCCAAGCTTCAGCTGACGATGCTTAAGGAGGCTTCTGCGCGCGTGGCTGCCGGCGGTGAGCTCATCTATGCAACGTGCTCGGTCTTCGACGAGGAGAACACGCAGGTCGTGGACGCGTTCCTTGCTTCTCCCGAGGGTGCCGGCTTTAGCGTGGCACCGCTTTCCGAGGCACAGATTCTGCAACTCCCCGAGTTCGATCAGGCTAAGAAGCTCGTATCCGTACGCCAGAACGATCGAGGCCTCTTTCAAAGCGTGCCGGTAAACGCCGACTCCTACGACGGCCACTTCTGCGCCAGACTGGTCCACAAGTAACTACTAAGTTGCGGTGAAATAGGGATTGAATAGCGGCTTCTAGGGGGTGCGGACAGAAAGTTGGACCGCGGGGCGGTCCGGACTGGAGGTTCGCATG
>CAUAAZ010000008.1 GCA_958427145.1 uncultured Collinsella sp. | reverse complement strand
CGCGATTGGCGAAAATGCGTTGGTGGAAATGGTGAAAATTACATTGACGCTAACAAAGCAGCGGCTCCTGGCGTTCCTGGCCCGCCGCGGCTACGCCTACGGCGGCACGACGCCGGCCGGAAACCCCCGGAGGTACTGGACGTACGACTTCCTCAGGTGGCTCGACGGCATACACCCCGCCGACGACGGCGGCATCCGGGCGCTTGCGGCGCTGAGGAACGAGGTCGAGGCGGCCGCCGAGACGCGCGACGACCTCCTCGCCGAGTACAGGGCCGCCGTCGCGGCGGGCCCCCTCTCGGCGGAGGTCGAGGCGCTCCAGTCGATCAAGGGGTGCGGGCTCGCGCTCGCCGCCGCCTTCGCGTCCGAGGTCGGCGACTTCTCGAGGTTCCGCTCCGGCAGGCAGGTGACGGCCTACTTCGGCCTCGCCCCGAAGCAGAGGTCGAGCGCGGACTCCGTGCGCCTCGGCGGGATCAGCGGGGCCGGCAACGCCCTCGTCAGGAGGTTGGCAGTCGAGGGGTCCTGGTGCTACGTCCAGGCGAGCCACCAACCGAAGCTGATGCCCAAGGGCAGCGGCGTCCCGCTCGAGGTGAGGATGCACGGGAGGAAGGGTTCCGAGCGCCTGCTCCGGCGCCGCGAGGAGATGCTCGCCAGGGGCATGTCCCAGGCGAAGGCGAACGCCGCCACCGCCGCCGAGCTCGTGAGGTGGCTGTGGGCCCTCGGCGCGATGTGCCGGGAGGCAACCGAATAGACATAGCCCCCGTCCCGGCGAGCCGGGCAGCCTTCGGGGATACCCCCGCTTTCGCTGGGCGCGCGGCAGCGGCCGCATGCGCGTAGTCAGACTTGGGGAGCCCCGCCGAAGGAGAGGATTGCGGGCCGCCGGAGCGGTATCCGCGGATATGAGACTGAGCCGAGGGCGTCGACGACATGCCGGGGGCGGACCGGGACGGGTTCAACGGCAGGCCCCGCCGACCGATTGCAAGCGGTCGGCGGGGCCATTGTGGCTCTTGACAGCGGATTGGGTCATATGAGCGAACGGGCACCAGAGTAGGCAAAGCGCCCTCTGCATCAACAATGGAAAGCACCGCAGGCAGAGGACGGACAGCGAGCGCCGTCCAGAACGTACAAGTTGGCATGAAAAAGGCAAGGCATAGACCTTTTGGTCATGCCTTGCCTTTTGAATGACAAATTGTCGTTCTGGACGGCGCGCAGCGTCGAGTGGTTCCGGCGTTTGGTAAAAAGCCGGAACACAAGAGCGCCCCCTCCCGCGCACGGAACGGAAGGGGGCTAAAGGTAGGAGTCTACCGGTGGGTTTACCCCACCGGACAGACGATGACCAGGTGATCCTCTACAGGATCGTCAAGGTTTCCGTGGGGTACCCGTTGGGTACTTAGAGCAGCACGCAGGCGACGGTCAGGATGACGGCGCAGACGACGGAGAGAGCGACGATGAGCTTAAGGGCAAACTTGAGCCAGGTCGTCCACTCGATCTTGGCCAGGGCGAGACCGCCCATGATGGCGCCGGAGGTCGGGGTGAACAGGTTCACGACACCGATGGCGGCGGAGAAGATCATGACCATGACCTCGGGCGAGAAGCCGAGCTTAACAGCCAGCGGTCCCATGATGGGCATGGAGACGGTAGCCATACCAGAGGTCGAGGGGATCAGGAAGGACAGGCCGAAGTAGACCAGGAAGCTCATGGGAGCGAAGATCACGCCGGACAGGCCAGCCAGAGCATTGGCGGCAGCGTCGAGGACGAAGACGTCGAGGCCGGTGTTAGCCATGAGGACGGAGATACCACGGGCGAGGGCGATGACGAGAACAACGGACATCATGTCGGCAGCGCCGGTGATAAAGGTGTTAACGATCTGCTTCTCGGACAGGCCACCGATGATACCGATCAGGACGGCCATGAGGAAGAACCAGGTGGAAGCCTCGTCGAAGTACCACTGGCCAATGGGCAGGCCGGTGATCAGGGCAGACCAGCCCTGGACGACGGCGTTACCGTCGGCGTCGTAGACAGCGCCAGCGTCGAAGAAGTTAGCGACGCCCTCGTTGAGGTCGGCCAGCGGAATGAAGCCGACGATCATGACGACGAAGGTGAAGGCGAAGGCAATCAGAACACCCTTCTGACGACCGGTGAGCTTGACCTCCTTGTGGACCTCGGAAGCAGCCTTGCCGTGAGCCTCTTCGGCGTCCTTGAGCTCCTGCATCGACAGGATGGTGGAACCCTTGTCAGCCTTGACCTTCTTGGCGTAGCTCATCACGAAGAAGATGGACATAGCGGTAGTGACAATCCACAGGACGGCACCGAGGCCGATGATGATGGACTGGTTGACCTCAATGCCAACGCCGGTCAGAGCGTCGACGGCAGCGCCGACGGCGAACGGGTTAACCGTGGAGCCCAGGCAGCCGCAGCCAGCGCCGAGCAGGACGGTAGCGGCACCGACCATGGGGTCGAAGCCAGCGGCCATCATGGTAGCGGCAAGCAGGGCGTAGAAGGGAACGGTCTCCTCGCACATACCATAGGTGGTACCACCGAGGGAGAAGATGAGCATCAGCACGGGAATGAGCATAATCTCGTTGCCCTTAAGCTTCTGCACCAGAACGGCGATGCCGTTGTCCAGGGCGCCGGTCTCGGTCATCATACCGAGGAAGCCGCCCAGGATCATAACGAAGAGGCAGACGGGCAGAGCGTCAGCGAAGCCCTTAATCGGGGCGGTGCAGAAATCGCTCAGACGGGCGGCAGTAACCGCGCCGCCGGACGTGCCGGAGACGATAACGGTAATCACTGCGACAATTGCCAGCAGAGCAAGAAGAATGGTGAACGATGAAGGCATACCGCGCTTTTTCTTAGCGGTCTCAGTCATAGTTCTCATCCCCCCTTCATAAATCATTTACTGATCTCGCCAGAAGCGGCTCTTCCGTGCCGTGCCTGCCGCTTGATGCGAGATTATTACCAGATAAAACCGCTCGGGGTGTGCAGCAATACACCCCGAGCGAGATGCTAGATGCTCTTACTTGAGCGTGGCGTACATGACAGCCTTGATGGTGTGCATGCGGTTCTCGGCCTCGTCGAAGACCTTGGAAGCGGGGCTCTCGAAGACCTCGTCGGTGACCTCCTGCTCGGTGATGCCGAACTGCTCGCACTTCTCGGCGCCAATGGTGGTGTTGGTGTCGTGGAAGCTGGGCAGGCAGTGCAGGAAGATGGCACCCGGGTTGGCCATAGCCATGACCTCGGAGGTGACACGATACGGGGTGAGCTGAGCGATGCGCTCGGCCCAGACCTCGTCGGGCTCGCCCATGGAGACCCACACGTCGGTGTAGATAACGTCGGCACCGGTGACGCCGTCCTTGACGTCGGTGGTCAGCTTGATGGTGCAGCCGTTAGCCTTGGCGATGGGCTTGCAGGCCTCGATGACGTCGTCAGCGGGCATGCACTCCTCGGGGCCGCAGGCCACGAAGTTCATGCCGAGCTTGGAGCAGACGACCATGAGGGAGCGAGCGACATTGTTCTTGCAGTCGCCCATGAAGACGAGGGTCTTGCCCTTGATGTCGTAGTTGAAGTTCTCCTGGACGGTCAGGATGTCGGCGAGCATCTGGGTGGGGTGCCACTCGGTGGTCAGGCCGTTCCACACGGGCACGCCGGACTTAGCAGCGAGCTCCTCGACGTCGTCCTGGGCAAAGCCACGGAACTCGATGCCGTCATACATGCGGCCGAGAACGCGGGCAGTGTCCTCGATGGACTCCTTCTTGCCCATCTGCGACGAACCCGGATCGAGGTAGGTGACGCCCATGCCCAGATCCATGCCGCCGACCTCGAAGGCGCAGCGGGTACGAGTAGAGGTCTTCTGGAAGAGCAGAACGATGTTCTTGCCCTCGAGATAGCGGTGCGGAACGCCAGCGCGCTTCATATCCTTGAAGTTCTTGGAGAGCTTGAGCAGGTACTCGATCTCCTCGGTGGTGAGGTCGAGAAGCTTGAGGAAGCTACGGCCGGAAAGGTTAACACCCATGGTTTGATTCCTTTCGAAGAAATGAATTACGTAAGTATTAGTGGTGCCCGTTTAACGGGCGAAGCCGGTGCGGTTGTAGGGGGACCGCACCGGAAACGGAAAGACTTAGAGGTCCTCGCGCCAGAAGGGCATGCTCATGCAGCGCGGGCCGCCGCGGCCGCGGGAGAGCTCGGCGGAGGGCACGACGAGAAGGTCCAGGCCCTCCTTGTACAGCACGTCGTTGGTGACGGTGTTGCGGGCGTAGACGCAGATCTTGCCGGGCTCGACGCACAGGGTGTTGGAGCCGTCGTTCCACTGCTCGCGGGAGGCCGCGATCGGGTCGCCGCCGCCGCAGGGGATCAGCTTGACCTGGTCGACGCCGGTGGCGTCCTCCAGGACGTGCTCGAGGGTGTCCTCGATCAGGCGGATGTTCACGTCGCCCGGGTTCTTGCCGGCGGTCAGCTCGTAGACGCGCAGGGTGCCCATGATGGCGGGGTGGATCGTGAACTTATCGACGTCGATCTGGGTGAAGACCGTGTCGAGGTGCATGAAGGCGCGCGAGACCGGGATGTCGAAGGCCAGGATGCGCTCGACCTTGGAGTCGGAGTTCCAGAAGATGTTCTGGGCCATGACGTCGATCGCGGCGGCCTGGGTGCGCTGGGAGATGCCGACGGCGAGGGTCTTCTCGTTGATGTTCAGCACGTCGCCGCCCTCGGTGTGGAACTGGCAGTCGCGGCGGAAGTACAGCGAGACGTCCTTGTAGTCGGGGTGGTACTTGAAGACGTACTTGCCGTACAGGGTCTCGCGGTTGCGGGTGACCGAGTACATGCGGTTGAGGTTGACGCCCTCGCCGACGACCGCGAACGGGTCGCGGGTGAAGTAGAGGTTGGGCATCGGGTCGATGATCAGGTCGGACTCGGACTCGGAGTTGACCAGGGAGTCGAGGGTCGTGGACGCCGTGAGGGGCATGTCGATCTCGGACTTGGTCATGCCGGCCATGGTCTTCTTGACGAACTCGAGGTTGTCCTCGATGGAGTCCAGCTTCTCGCGGACGATCTGCGGCATGTGCTGGCCGCGGATGCCCGCCTCGGCGATGTACTGGTCGGTGAACTCGGCGCGGGCGCCGGGGACCTGGTCGAACACCTCGGCGACGAGGTTCTCGAGATAGAGGACCTCCACACCCTGGTCCCTCAGGATCTGGGCGAAGGTGTCGTGCTCCTGCTGCGCGACCTCCAGGAACGGGACGTCGTCGAACAGGAGTCGCTCGAGCTCGTCGGGCGGCAGGTTGAGGAGCTCGTCGCCGGGACGGTGCAGGCAGACCTTCCTGAGCTTGCCGATCTCGGAAGGCACGTGCAGACCTTTCGTCATGGCCTCCTACCTTTCTTTCGGGCCCTTGTCAGGGCCGATTCGTTAGCGCCCCTCCGTGTGAGGCGTTATTGCTGACGACATATTTATATCCAAAATCAGCTCATACTTCCACCTTGCCCCCGAACGGTTTTTTATAGGGGGTGAACGGCATACACATATACTTCACGCATGGCACACTTCATCTTAATAAAGCGTATTTACGTGCTTAAACGCGTTTTAATCCTAAAATCAAATGGAACTAAACTTTGTTAAACCATCCTCAAATTGCATATTTCCAATAAAGCTATGAATAGAATTAGCGGTTCACACCGCGTCTCAACCATTTTCATTTTTATTCAGAAAAAAGTTTGTCCTATTCATTTCTGATAAATAAATTACCGTTTACCAGACGCTTGATACCGTTCACCGGAAACTCAGTATAAGGCCCAGCGGATACCGCCTCGCTTTACGGCCCCATTTGTAACAACTTGACTTCTCGGTATAGAAAAACGGACCCGCTTCCCCTAGGGAAACGGGTCCGTTTTCGATTATCTTCGGCTAATTTGGATAAGGCCCCCGAAGACCATCGGAATCCTAGCGATCGAACTCCGCCAGTGCCTCGCCCAAAAGCCTCAGGCCCTCGCGCAGAACGTCCTCGCTCGCGCAGTAGCCCAGGCGTGCGCCGCAGGGAAGCTCAAAACGGCTACCGGGGACCAGCAGCACTCCCCTCTCGGACAGCAGGCGCCTGCAGAACTCCTCGTCATCCTCGGGAATATCCAGCTGGATAAACGAGGTGGACACGCCCTGCGGGGCCGTCCAGGAAACGCGATGCTGCGTATCGATCCAAGCCTGCGCGATATCGCGGTTGCCAAACACGATCTTGCGATTGCGCTCGAGAATCTTATCCTTGTGCTCAAGCACATAGGTCGCCAGAGCATCGTTGAACACGCCGCCGCAGATCATGGTGTAATCGCGATAGGTACGGATGCGGTTGGACACCTCTTTGTCGGCCAGGACCCAGCCCACGCGGGCCGCAGGTGTCGAATAGGTCTTCGACAACGAGTTGGTGACAATGGCCCTCTCGTACACGTCGACCATCGACATAAAGGACTCAGTGTTTTCGAGCGGCAGATATACCTCGTCGCACAGCACGTAGGCGCCCACCGAGCGGGCGATCTCGGCAATCTGGCCGAGCATATCGGCATCGAGCACCGTACCGATGGGGTTAGATGCGTTGTTTATGCAGATAAGCTTGGTGCTGGGACGCACCAAGCGCTTGAGTTCCTCGATATCGGGCTTCCAGCCGAGTTCCTCGCGAAGCTCCCAATACTCGACCTCGGCGCCCAGCGTGCGCGGAATCTCGTAGAGCGGCGCGTAGGTGGGCCACTCGGCGATAACATGGTCGCCGGGCTCGACCACAGCCATGATGGCGTTGAGGTTAGCGCCCGTGCAGCCATTGGTCTGCAGAATGTGATCGGGATTGACCTCCCGACGATACAGCTTGGCAACCTCGGCCTTAAACTCCGGCGAGCCCTCGATCCAGCCGTAGTTCATCTTCTCGCGGTCCAGGCGCTCGTAGAACGTGGCGCCGTCCTGTTCATCGAGCGCGCGCAGCTCGCCCATGGTGAGCGACGAGATCGTCGACTGGGCGATGTCCCACGTGGCGCTCTTCTCCCAAACGTTGAGCCATTCCTCAACGCCAATCGTCTTGATGTCCATGGCCAAGCTCCTTACAAAAGCAGTCATCCAATCGTGTTGACGTTCCTCATACAAGATTGGGGCGGTGCGAAAACCCGCACCGCCCCAATGGGAGACATCTAATGGCAGCTAGATGTATGTATTATGACCTGTACGGGTCCTTGAAGACCTTAGAGGTCCTCGCGCCAGAAGGGCATGCTCATGCAGCGCGGGCCGCCGCGGCCGCGGGAGAGCTCGGCGGAGGGCACGACGAGAAGGTCCAGGCCCTCCTTGTACAGCACGTCGTTGGTGACGGTGTTGCGGGCGTAGACGCAGATCTTGCCGGGCTCGACGCACAGGGTGTTGGAGCCGTCGTTCCACTGCTCGCGGGAGGCCGCGATCGGGTCGCCGCCGCCGCAGGGGATCAGCTTGACCTGGTCGACGCCGGTGGCGTCCTCCAGGACGTGCTCGAGGGTGTCCTCGATCAGGCGGATGTTCACGTCGCCCGGGTTCTTGCCGGCGGTCAGCTCGTAGACGCGCAGGGTGCCCATGATGGCGGGGTGGATCGTGAACTTATCGACGTCGATCTGGGTGAAGACCGTGTCGAGGTGCATGAAGGCGCGCGAGACCGGGATGTCGAAGGCCAGGATGCGCTCGACCTTGGAGTCGGAGTTCCAGAAGATGTTCTGGGCCATGACGTCGATCGCGGCGGCCTGGGTGCGCTGGGAGATGCCGACGGCGAGGGTCTTCTCGTTGATGTTCAGCACGTCGCCGCCCTCGGTGTGGAACTGGCAGTCGCGGCGGAAGTACAGCGAGACGTCCTTGTAGTCGGGGTGGTACTTGAAGACGTACTTGCCGTACAGGGTCTCGCGGTTGCGGGTGACCGAGTACATGCGGTTGAGGTTGACGCCCTCGCCGACGACCGCGAACGGGTCGCGGGTGAAGTAGAGGTTGGGCATCGGGTCGATGATCAGGTCGGACTCGGACTCGGAGTTGACCAGGGAGTCGAGGGTCGTGGACGCCGTGAGGGGCATGTCGATCTCGGACTTGGTCATGCCGGCCATGGTCTTCTTGACGAACTCGAGGTTGTCCTCGATGGAGTCCAGCTTCTCGCGGACGATCTGCGGCATGTGCTGGCCGCGGATGCCCGCCTCGGCGATGTACTGGTCGGTGAACTCGGCGCGGGCGCCGGGGACCTGGTCGAACACCTCGGCGACGAGGTTCTCGAGATAGAGGACCTCCACACCCTGGTCCCTCAGGATCTGGGCGAAGGTGTCGTGCTCCTGCTGCGCGACCTCCAGGAACGGGACGTCGTCGAACAGGAGTCGCTCGAGCTCGTCGGGCGGCAGGTTGAGGAGCTCGTCGCCGGGACGGTGCAGGCAGACCTTCCTGAGCTTGCCGATCTCGGAAGGCACGTGCAGACCTTTCGTCATGGCCTCCTACCTTTCTTTCGGGCCTTACTGGCCGAATGTATCAGCGCCCCTCCGTATGGGACGCTGCTTGCTGACAGCTCTAGTTATATCCAAAAACCACCTGCAATTCCACCTCGCCCCCGAACGGTCAGCAAAGTGCGATGAACGGTATATCTCATATGATTCCCCCATGATGCACTTCGGTTCTCTAAAGCAGGTTTTCAAAGGTAAATGTTCTTTTTTCTAAGGAATTAAGCTAGATTGCACAAATATTTTCATGTTTAGGAATTGCATAGCTAAAACGGTTTTCTGCATATATATGTCGTTTGTTCATGATTCAATTTGGATTCGATTATATTCAGCTCGCAATCATTCTTATTCATACATCCTCACCAATTGAGTATGGATATAGATTGTTTCCAAACGAGTTGGGCAGTTAGTTGCATGCCTTGGCAGCGTAAGAAGTAGGTAAAGATACCGTTCACGCGATACGTCCGTGCCACAGGTCGACTAAATTGAGACAATAGTGAATAGTGTTAGGCTACCGTCCCCTGTGGGGACTGAACGGACAGATGCATATGCCGAGCAAAATCGAAAAGAAGCAAGCCGCCGCAAAGCTGCGCAAACCGCCGCGCGACTTCTCGTACACGCAAAACCGAGAGCTTAGCTGGCTGCGCTTTGACAACCGCGTGCTTGACGAAGCCTTCGATGAGACCGTTCCGCTGTTCGAGCGTCTAAAGTTCGTCTCGATTTTCGAGTCTAACCTCGACGAGTTTCTCATGGTGCGCGTGGGCGGCCTGTCCGATCTGGCAGAGCTCAAAAAGCAACCTGTCGACAACAAGAGCAATATGACCGCCTCCGAACAGGTCGATGCTGTCATGGCCGAAATGCCCGGGCTCCTTACCCGTTGGGAGTCCATCTTTAAGAGCATCGAGGGCAAACTCGACACCTTGGGCGTTCACCGCGCCCGCATCGATTCGCTTACGCCCGAGGAGCGCACCTTTGTAACCCGCTACTTCCAGGCCTACGTGTCGCCGGTCATCTCGCCGCTGGTCATCGATCCTCGCCACCCCTTCCCCAACCTACGCAATGGCGCGCTCTATCTGGCCTGCGGTCTGGACGGCGCCACCGACGAGGAGAGCCTGCTGGGCCTTATCGAGATTCCCGCCTCGATGAACCGCGTGATCGAGATCCCCTCGCCCACCGGCACCTACTCCTACATCTTGCTCGAGGACGTCATCCTCGCCTGCCTGGACAGCTGCTTTGGCTCCTATAAGCCGCTGGATCGTGCGCTGATCCGCGTCACCCGCAACGCCGACATCGATCCGGACGGCGAGGGCGTCGAAGAGGAAGAGGACTACCGCCAGCACATGAAGCGCATCCTCAAGAAGCGCCTGCGTCTGCAGCCGGTAGTGCTCGCGGTCTCGGGGTCGCTCGAGAAGGCAACGCTCAAGACCATCCGCAAGGCGCTCGAGCTTTCGCGCCGCTCTGTCTTTACCTGCGATATCCCGCTCAACCTGGGCTACGTCTTTGGCATTGAGGGCAAGATTCCCGAGCACCTGCGCAACGAGCTGCTCTTTACGCCGTTTAGGCCGCAGCCCAATCCCACCATCGACATGACCCGCTCCATCCGCGAGCAGGTGCTGCAGCACGACAAGCTGCTCTTTTATCCCTACGAGGCCATGAACCCCTTCCTGGATCTGGTGCACGAGGCCGCCTACGACCCCGAGTGCATCTCGCTGCGCATCACGCTCTACCGCGTGGCCAAGCAGAGCCGCCTGTGCGAGTCGCTGATCGATGCTGCCGAGAACGGCAAAGAGGTCACGGTGCTCATGGAACTTCGTGCCCGCTTTGACGAGCAGAACAACATCGAGTGGGCCGAGCGCCTGGAAGAGGCCGGCTGCACCGTCATCTATGGTTCCGAGGGCTTTAAATGCCACTCAAAGATCTGCCAGCTCACCTATCGCGAGGGCATGGCGCTCACCCGACTCACGCTTTTGGGAACCGGTAACTTTAACGAGAAGACGGCCAAGCTCTACAGCGACTTTATGCTCATGACCGCCCACCCCGGCATCGGCGAGGACGCCAACCTGTTCTTCCGCAATCTGTCGCTGGGCAACCTGCGCGGCGACTACCGCTTCCTGGGCGTGGCGCCCGTGGGCCTCAAGCCGCTCATCATGCGTGGCCTGGACCGCGAGATCCAGCGCGCCCTTGTCGGTGAGCCCGCCCGCGTGTTCTTTAAGCTCAACTCGCTTACCGACCGCGAGGTCATCGACAAGATTGCCGAGGCATCGTGTGCCGGCGTGCGCGTGGACATGATCATCCGCGGTATCTCGTGCCTCAAGCCTGGTATTCCGGGCAAGACCGAGAACGTGCACGTGCGCTCCATCGTCGGACGCTTTCTGGAGCATGCGCGCGTCTATGCCTTTGGCGTGGACTCGGACATGATCTACCTGAGCTCGGCAGACATGATGACGCGCAACACTGAGCACCGCGTGGAGATCGCCTTCCCCGTGCTCGACCCCACCTGCCGCGCCCTGGTGCACGAGTACATGGGCATGCAGCTGCGCGACAACGTGAAGGCACGCAGCCTGACGAGTGACGGCACCTGGGTTCCCGTGAAGCGCAAAGAGGACGAGAAGCCCTTCAACTCGCAGGAAGCCCTGCTGGAGCGTGCGTATCGCAACGCCGAGGCCGCCACCGAGGCAGAACCCGCGCTCGCATCCCAGCCTGAGCCCGAGCCTCAGCCGGCCGCACCCGAGGTCCAGAAGGTCCGAGCGACCGTTATCGAGCCTGAGTCCGAACCTGCTCCTCGGCCCCAATCGCAGGCGGCCAAGCCCGCGTCCGAGAAGAGCGCTCGCCGCGAGAAGCCCGTTGGCAAGACCAAGGCCATCGAGCGCCATCGCCCCGGTCGCGTGCGCATGGGACTGGGTCTGATCGGCCTAGGGCTTAAGACGCTCATTACCGGCAAGACAAAATAGACGTTTGTAGAAGCGCCCCGTATTTGAGGAATGCCCCAGATACGGGGCGCTTTTCCCTGCTACCATGGTTGCGGACAAAACCGCGAATGACAGGCAGGAATATGAAGCTCACTATAGAATCGATGACCTACGGCGCCGACGGACTGGCGCACGCCGACAACGGCAAGGCCGTCTTTGTACAGGGCGCCGTGGCAGGCGACACCGTCGAGGCCGAGGTCGTGCAGGACGGCAAGTCGTTTATGCGCGCCCGCACGACCGAGATTCTGGAGCCGAGCTTCGATCGCATTCAGCCCTCCTGCCCCTTCGTGGGCATCTGCGGCGGTTGTTCGTGGGGCAATCTCTCGCGCACCGCCCAGCTTGCCGCCAAAGAGCAAAACCTGCGCTCCACGCTCGAGCGCATTGGCAAGTTCACCCCCGAGCAGGTCGACGATCTTGTCCAGCCCATCCGCTACACCAAGGACGACTGGGGTTACCGCAATAAGATTGAGCTGGAGCCGACCGTCGTTAACGGCCGCGTTCGCCTTGGCATGCACGGCGTCGATCCCAGCAAGATCGTGACCGTCGATTCGTGCCCGCTGTTCGATAAGCGTTTTCCCAAGGCGCTCAAATCGATCGTCGGCGCGCTCAACTATCTGAGCGGCAGCCACGACCTGGGCCTCGAGCGCGTGGGCATTCGCGCTTCGCGTCGCACCAAAGCACTCGAGGTCGCACTTTGGACACCCACAGGTTCCTTCCCGCGCTCACAGGTCTCACGCGTACTGACAGACGCCGCACACCCCACGAGCGTCGTGCGCGTCATGAGCAAGGGCGGAAAGAAAGCCCGCCGTGTCTCCAAAGTCGAGATGCTCGCCGGCGAGGGCTCGTGGACCGAGAATATCGCCGAAAGCCAGATGCGCTTATCTGCCCCGTCGTTTTTCCAGGTCAATACCAAGGGCGCCGAGATTTTGATTGAGCTCGTTATGGAAGCGCTCGACCCGCAGGAAGACGAGCTTGCCGTGGACCTGTACTGCGGTGCCGGCACCTTTACCCTGCCGCTCGCCCGCCGCTGCGACTACGTCGCCGCCGTAGAGGCCTACGGCCCCGCCGTGCGCGATCTACGCCGTAACCTCGAGATCAACAAGCTCGACAACGTCGACGTCATCGGCGGCGATGCCGTGCGCGAGTTCCCCGACCAGGACGCCGACGTCCTGGTAGTCGACCCGCCGCGTGCAGGTCTGGCGCCCGAGGCTATCGACCTCATCGCCAGCACAAGCGCTCGCGATGTCGCCTATGTGAGCTGCGATCCGGCCACCCTGGCGCGCGATCTTAAGCGCTTTGTCGAGGAAGGCACCTTCTCCCCCGTCAAGATCACGCCGGTCGACCTATTCCCGCAAACCTTCCACTGCGAAACGGTCGTCCACCTCAAGCGCAACTAGACTGTTTGCCCAAGACCACGCCCGATGATTTTTCTAGGACGGGGACTAAATAATCAATTTATACCGAATGATTATTTAGTCCCCGTCCCTTTTTAAACATTGGGAAATCGAGCGTGGCAAGCGTATGTCTTCGGGGTATAAGACGGCTAATTGTATGCCGCCTTACGAAAGGAACTCACATGCCCAGCGTTGCCGTTCTCGCCGCCGATGGCTTTGAAACTATTGAATGCCTGACCATGGTCGACGTCATGCGTCGCGGCGGCGTGCGCGCCACGCTCGTCTCGATTATGCCCACACGCGAGGTCGTGAGCTCGTTGCAGATTCCCGTGACCTGCGACGCGCTCTTTGACGAGATCAACTTTGACGAGTATGACTGCGTCGTGCTGCCCGGCGGCCTGCCCGGTGCCACCAACTTGCGCGCCGACCAGCGCGTCTGCAACGTAGTCTGCGATTTCGCCGCAACCAAGCACGTTGCCGCCATCTGCGCTGCCCCGTTTATCCTGGGCGAGCTTGGTCTACTCAAGGGACGCCGCGCCACATGCTTCCCCGGATTTGAGAAGAGCTTCCCCGAGGGCGCTTACACCGGCGAGAAAGTCACGCAAGACGGCAACATCATCACTGCCAGTGGCATGGCACAGTCGCTCCCCTTTGCCTTGGAGCTGCTGCGCACGCTCGCCGGCGAGAAGGCCGTCGAGAAGGTCGCCGAGGGCATTCAGCTATGATTTTGGCTTCGCAATCACCGCGCCGCATTGAGCTGATGCGCGAGGCAGGCTATAATATTCGCGTGATTCCCGCGGATATCGACGAAACGCCCTTTGATGGCGAGGCCCCGCTCACGCTTGTCGAGCGCTTGGCACGCGCCAAGGCGGCTGCCGTTGCTGCCGAGTATGCCGAGCCCAATGAGCTGACCGTCGCAGCCGATACCATCGTCACCTTTGACGGCCAAATTTTAGGTAAGCCGGCTAACGAGGACGAGGCGCACACCATGCTCCGCGAGCTTTCGGGCCGCACGCACCAGGTGGCGACCGGCGTCTGCATCGTTAAAGCCGGCGACGCTGCAGCCCCGCATGCCGCCGAGAGCCTGTCGTTTGTCGATGTGACCGCCGTGACGTTCTATGAGCTTACCGAGGAGCAGATCGAGCACTATGTTGCCTCCGGCGAGCCCATGGACAAGGCCGGAGCCTACGGCATTCAGGGCACAGGCGGACGCATGCTCGTGCACGATATTTCGGGCGACTTCTACAACGTGGTGGGCTTGCCCATCGCTCGCGTAGCACGCGCGATTCAAAAACTCTCGTAATTGCATCTGGCGCTGGGTATCCCCCAGCGCCTACAATTTTGCCGTACCGTACGGATCCCGACCGGGCATAAGGCCCGGCGGAAAACCGATAGGAGAAAATATGGACACACTGCTCGAAGCCATCGATGTTTGCAATGTCGATGGCTTTTGCTTTGGCAACTATACGGACAAGGAGGCCGGCACTGGCTGCACCGTAATCGTGGCGCCCGAGGGTGCCACCGGTGGCGTTGATGTGCGCGGCGGCGCTCCCGCTTCGCGCGAGACCGACCTGCTGCGTCCCGAGAACACCGTCGATAAGGTCCACGCCGTGTGTCTTTCGGGCGGATCGGCCTTTGGCCTCGAAGCCGCAAGCGGCGTGGCCCGCGAACTCGAGAGCCGCGGCATCGGTCTGCCCGTCGGCCCCACGCAGGTGCCCATCGTGTGCTCCAGCTGTATCTTCGACCTTGCCTTTGGCGATCCCACCGTGCGCCCCGACATTGAGGCCGGTATCGCCGCCGTGCGCGAGGCGCTCGACCACACCCCTGCCACGCTCGAGCAAGGCAACGTGGGCGCCGGTACCGGCGCCACTGTAGGCAAGCTCATGGGACCTGCCACCTGCATGAAGGCCGGCCTTGGCGCTGCCGCCGTGGCACTCGGCCCCATCAAGGTGGGCGCCGTGGTCTCGGTCAACGCCTGCGGTAACGTCGTCGACCCGACCACCGGCGAGTGGGTTGCCGGCATGCGCGCCGCAGCCGATAGCGACCAGATTGTCGACATGGAGCTCGCCGCCTTTGCCGCCGCCGGATCTATGCAGATGCCGCTCGACCGCACCAACACCACCATCAGCTGCATCGTCACCAACGTGGAGCTCACTAAGGCCCAGGCCACCAAGGTCTCCCAGATGGCAGCAGACGCCTACGCGCACGCCATCCGCCCCACACACACCACCAACGACGGCGACACCATCTACACCCTCGCCAGCGGCAAACTGGGCGCCCAGGCAAGCGCCGCCGTTCCCCTAGACCTGCTGGGCATGCTCGCCGTAAGGGCCTTGGAAACCGCCATCGTAAACGGAGCCAAAACCGCCAAAACCTCCCACGGCATCCCCGGCGCCGCGAAGTAGCCTAACCTGACCGGTTGCCCGGTGGGGCTTGGTTATGTTTGCTGCTCTACAGTCCTGGCTCGCACGAAGAGCACATTAAGTGCTCTTCGGCTCGTGCGGAACTCGCGACAAACATAACCAAGCCCCACCGGGCAACCTACCAACCAGATTCTTTTCAGCCCAGGCCCCTGTGTACCGCGCGTCGAAGATCTTCAAATTCAGGCAGCCTGACAATCGATTCTTATAGCAGAGGCCCCTTGGCCTTTAGTTTGATACAAGTTCCGCACGAGCCGGAAAGCACTTAATGTGCTTTCCGTGCGAGCAGGACTGTTCGCAGTAGCAAACTAAAGGCCAAGGGGCCCAGTCAACCTATCAGCAGCGATTACTCAGCAGCTAGTTGAATTTGAAGATCTTTGAGGCAAGACGGTATAGGCCGAGTGTGGTTTTGTCTCCGGCCCGTCCGCGCAGATTGGTGAAGAACCCGACCACGCCGTAGCGGGCACGACGATACATGCGCTCGTCGTAGGCCTTCAAATCATTCCACAGCGTCTTTAGGCGCTCGTCGGCGCAATCTTCCTCGGAAAGCTTGGTGAGCACCGAGCAGATCGCCATCATCATGGTGAAATAGCTCATCATGTACGAGCGCAGACGCGACGACTCAACATCGCTGTACAGGTGGTACGACTCCATCATGATGCGCGTCACACGGAACTGCTGGTCCAGACGCTTGACCATCGTGGCCTCGTTGACGCTCTGGCCTTCGCGACCGATAAAGTAGCGGTAGAGGTCGATGTCGGCGTAGTACATAGTCTTGCAACGCGGCAGCGGCACGTAGGCGTAGATGTTGTCCACATAGAACGTGTGCGGCGGCATGGGAAGGTTGGACTCGCGCAGCACATCCGTGCGATAGCACAGGCTGTGCATGAGTAGGTTCTGGTCCAGGCGGAAATGACCGATCTGATCCCAGGAAAAGATCTTTTTGCGCGGCAGGGCAAATTTGTAGCCAATAGCGGTATGCGTGCCCTCGTAAACCTTCTCGTACACGTAGTTCGAGATAAACAGGTCAACGCGCTGGTCGCGCTCCTCAAAGCCACGCAGAATCGACAGCATGGTCGAAAGGGCAGCGCCGTCAAGCCAGTCGTCCGAGTCGACAACCTTGTAGTAGGTGCCCTGCGCCTCGCGCAGACCCGAAAGGACGGCAATACCGTGACCGCCATTCTCCTGGTGCACCGCGCGGATGATTCCAGGATAACGTGCCTCCCACTCATCGGCCTTATCGGCCGTCTCGTCCTTGGAGCCGTCGTCCACCACGATAATCTCGATATCGGTAGCGTAATTGCTCCCCTCCAAGATGGAGGTGATGCAATGGTCCATGTCCTTGGCGGCGTTATACGAGGGAATACCGAATGTTATGACTTTATGCATGGCAGGCGATAATCTCATCCGAAAGATCGAGGGCAGAATTGGTCACGGCGTCCATATCGTAGTAACGATACTCGGCCAGACGACCCACCGGGTGGAAGTTCGTCAGGTTCTGGACGCGCTCAAGATAGCGCTCATAGAGCTCACGGTTCTCGGGCTCAAGAATGGCGTAGTACGGCGTCTCGCCCGAGCCGGGCGTATAGGCCTTGGAGTACTCCTTCATGATGGTGGTCTTGCCGGGCAGGACCTGACCGGTCATGTTCTTGAACTCGGTGATGCGCGTGTAGTCCTCGCTCGTGGTGTAGTTGACAGTGCCCACGGGCTGGAACTGGTCCATATCGAGCGTCTCGAACTTCATATCGAGCGTGCGGTACGGCAACGCACCCAAGTCGAGGTTGAACAGCTCGTCGAGTGGACCGGTGTAGACGATCTCGCCACCATAGACCTTGCCGTCGATCTTGACGGTAGTCTCGTCGATTTCAAAGAGGTCACGGGCGTCCACGTCGCAGAACACGTCGATCAGGTCGTGGTCGAGCATGTGCTCAAAGAGCGCCGTGTAGCCCTCCTGCGGCATGCCCTGGAAGGGAGCTTGCGGGAAGTAGCGGTCATCATCGCCCACAAAGACGGGAACGCGGCCGGTGATCGAGGGGTCGATCTGATCGGGCGTCTGGCCCCACTGCTTCATGGTGTAATGCAAAAAGACGTTCTCGTAGACGTAATCGGCGACCTCGGCCAAGTCGGGGTCGTTCTTCTTACGCAACTCCATAATGGGCACCTTGACATCCTTGCCAAAGGTCTCCACGAGCTTCTGATACAGCTCCTCGCCGCGCTCGTCACCAAAGGCGAGCCTGAGACTCGCATGGTTGAAGGGCACGGGAATAAGGGTACCGTTGATGTTGGCGAGCACCTTGTGCTGATAATCCGTCCACTTGGTAAAGCGCGACAGGAAATTGTGCACGCGCTCGTTAAAGGTGTGATAGATATGCGGACCGTACTCGTGGATCAGGATTCCGGCCTCGTCAGTGCAGTCATAGGCATTGCCCGCAATGTGGCTACGGCGCTCCAAAACGGCAACACGGTAGCCGATGGTCTCGGCGAGACGGCGGGCACAAACGGCACCGGCATATCCAGCACCGACGACAATCATGTCGTACGCGCCGGCATTAAAGCCTTCAGGCAGGCCTGAGGTAATCTGCATCGATACTCCTTGTCAAAAGCCACGGGCTCGTTAGCTGGGCTTTTCTCGAACATTCTTCGAGACACATTTATCAGAGCGATTATAGCGCTAATGCGTCCTATAATGAGCTTGCCACACAAGGAAAGCTCAAGCACCGCGGCGAACATAATTGAAAGGTAAACCCGCTAGCAGCGGGTTTATTCGTGAACAGCCGGGCGCCTGGAGCTTAGCGAAACGCTTGTAAGGAGTAACATGAGCGATTTCCTAAACCGTATGAAGTCTGCCGCCAAGGCCGACCTTAAGACGATCGTCCTGCCCGAGGGCGAGGATCCGCGCACTATCGTCGCGGCCACCAAAATCATCGAGGAGGGCCTGGCAAAGATCGTCATCCTGGGCAACCCCGACGAGATCAACGTTCCCGGCGCTACCGTCATCGACCCGCACAATGCCGAGAAGCACGAGGAGTACGCACAGAAGTTTGCCGAGCTCCGCGCCAAGAAGGGCGTTACCATCGAGCAGGCTCGCGCCCAGGTGATGGACGCCACCTACTTTGGCACCATGATGGTCAAGATGGGCGATGCCGACGGCCTGGTCTCCGGCGCCTGCCACTCCACCGCCGACACCCTGCGCCCCGCGCTTCAGATCCTCAAGACTGCCCCGGGCACCAAGCTGGTCTCGGCCTTCTTCGTGATGTGCACCGACACCCCGCAGTTCGGCACCGACGGCACGCTGATCTTCGCCGACTGCGGCCTCAACATCAACCCGTCCTCCGACGAGCTCTCCGAGATCGCCATCGCCTCCGCTCACTCCTGGTCCACCTTCATGGGCAACGTTGAGCCGCACGTGGCCATGCTCTCCTACTCCACCATGGGCTCCGCCGGTGGCGAGGTCGCCAAGAAGGTCCAAGAGGCCGTGAAGTTCTGCAAGGAGAAGGCTCCCGAGCTCGCCATCGATGGCGAGCTGCAGCTCGATGCCGCCATCGTCCCCACCGTCGCCCAGCTCAAGGCCCCCGGCTCCTCCGTTGCCGGCAAGGCCAACGTGCTCGTGTTCCCCGACCTCGAGGCCGGCAACATCGGCTACAAGCTGGTCCAGCGCTTCGCCGGTGCTGACGCCTACGGCCCCATCCTGCAGGGCATCGCCAAGCCGGTCAACGATCTGTCGCGCGGCTGCTCTGCTGACGACATCGTGGGTGTCGTGGCCATCACCGCCGTCCAAGCTCAGATGGCTGAGTAGCTGACGTATCCCCTCGGGACAGGAATTTCCACCTGCTAGCAAAAAGGCCTCCGGAGCTGTTGCTCTGGAGGCCTTTCGTTTACTTGCAAATGCGCGCGTTAGTTGTTCTTGGTCAGACGCTCGACGTCGTGGGCGATCATGTATTCCTCGTCGGTGGGGATGACCATGACCGTGACGGCGGAACCGGCGGCACTGATGACCTGCGGGCCGTTGCCCACGGCCTCGCGGTTCTTGTTATTGTCGATGCGCACGCCCAGCCACTCAAAGCAGTCACAGAAGGCCTTGCGGATCGACCAGTCGTTCTCGCCGATGCCGGCGGTAAAGGTGATGGTGTCCACGCCCGCCATGGAAGCAATCATAGAGCCGGCCTGCTGCATGGCCTTGTAGGCGAACATATCGAAGGCGAGCAGGCAGCGCTCGTCGCCCTCGGAGGCGCGCGTGCGGATGTCGCGGGCGTCGTTGGAGATACCCGAGATGGCAAGCAGACCAGACTGCTTGTTCATCATGTCATCGACTTCCTGATAGCTGTAGCCGCCCTCGCGCTGCAGGTAGCACACGGTAGCCGGGTCGATGGAGCCGCAACGGGTACCCATCATCAGGCCGTCGAGCGGCGTGAGGCCCATCGTGGTATCGCGGCACACGCCGTCCTCGATGGCGGCGAGCGAAGCACCGTTGCCCAGATGGCACGAAAGCAGACGGTGACAGCGCGAGCCCAGGATCTCCTTGGCCATCATCCACTCATAGCGGTGGCTCGTGCCGTGGGCGCCGTACTTGCGCACGTGGTACTTGTCGCACACGTCCTTGGGCAGCGCGTAGGTGTAGGCGACCTCGGGCATGGTCATGTGGAACGAGGTGTCGAAGACGGCGACGTTGGGCAGCTCCGGATACTTCTCGCGGCAATATTCGATTGCCGCGGCCTCGCCGTAATTGTGCAGCGGAGCGAGCGGGGCCACCTCAAGAATCTTGGCCATAACCTCGTCGTCGACAACTGCGGAATCATCGAAGTGCCAGCCGCCCTGAACGATGCGATGTCCAATGCCATCAATCGTAAAGTCGGTCTTCTCGAGCTCCTCGAGCACGCGAGCGATAGCAGAGCGATGATCGGGGAAAGGGACCTCCTCGGTCTGCTTGGCGCCACCGTTCTCGGAGTGACCAAAGATGCCCATGTCCGAACCGATGCGTTCGCAGTTGCCCTTGGCGAAAACCTCGCGGGTATCGGTATCCAAAAGCTGATATTTAAGGCTTGAGCTGCCGGCGTTGACAACAAGTACGTTCATGAGACTCCTTTGCAGTGCAATACGGTCGACGCAGACCCCTTAAGGCGGCCGCATTTTAATAAGAAGTTATCACAACTTGATAAATAGCTATCAGTCATATCGCCCAACGAGCGCAAAAGAGGGGCCGAACGGCGCTCGATCGTCCAGCCCCTCCCCTCTTGCAATTACTTGCCGTTGACGATGCGCTCAACGTCGGAGGCGATCATGAACTCCTCGTCCGTGGGGATGACGAAAATCTTGACCTTAGAATCCTTGGCGGACAGGCACCAAGCGCCGTCGCCACGCAGGGCGTTGCGGGCATGATCCATCTTGACGCCCATAAAGGCCAGACGGTCGGCCACGCCAGCGCGGACAGCCGGAGCGTGCTCGCCGATGCCGGCAGTAAAGACCAGGGTGTCCATACCGCACATAGAAGTAGCCATCTCGGCAGCCTTGGCGGCAATCTTGTAGACAAACATGTCGAAGGCGAGCTGAGCCTCGGGGTCACCAGCGGCGGCGAGCTCCTCGACGTTGCGGCAGTCGTTGGTCTTGCCGCCGGTCACAGCCAAAAGGCCGGACTTCTTGTTCATCATCTCGTCGACCTCGTCGAAGGTGTAGCCGCCCTCGCGCTGCAGGTAGCACACGGTAGCCGGGTCGATGGAGCCGCAGCGGGTGCCCATCATGACGCCGTCGAGCGGGGTGAGGCCCATGGTGGTGTCCATGCACTTGCCGTCCTCGATGGCGCACAGGGAAGCGCCGGAGCCGATATGGCACACGACGACCTTGCGAGCCTCGCCGTTGGTCATCTCGGCGACCTTCTTGGAGATGTAACGGTAGCTGGTGCCGTGGGCGCCGTACTTACGGATGTGCAGCTTGTCGCAGACGTCCTTGGGCAGGGCGTAAGTCTTGGCGACCTCGGGCATGTTGAAGTGGAAAGCGGTGTCGTAGACCGTGACGTTGGGCAGGTCGGGATACTGCTCCAGGCAGTACTCGATAACGTTGGCCTCGGGGTTGTTGTGCAGCGGCGCCAGCGGAGCGACCTCGCGGATCTTGGCGAGGACGTCCTCGTCGACGAGGGAGGAATCGCCGAAGTACCAGCCGCCCTGAACGATACGGTGACCAATGCCCTCGATCTTGACGCCGTTGGCCTCAAGGTCCTTCAGGACGACCTCGATGGCGACCTTGTGGTCGGGGAACTCGATGTTCTCGGTCACCTTCTTGGAACCGTTGGCAGCGTGGGTGAAGGTACCGCCGGTAAAGCAGACGCGCTCGCAGGAGCCCTTTGCGGACACCTTGTGGGACTTGGTATCGATGACCTGATACTTAAGCGTCGAAGATCCTGCGTTGACGACCAGAACGTTCATGTGTCTCCCTACTAACAGGCGGTGTGGCGCCGCCAGGTTACATACGCTTCAATAATAAACCCAAACGCCCTCGCGCTCGGGTTTATTGCGTTGATATATAAGTTATCGGTGCCTAAATACTCATGGCCTTTGACTTGTAAGACGAAATAGCGCGGGGATATACACCAGGGAAGAAATCCCGAGCGCAACAAGCAATACGACTCGAATGCCCGCAACGCTACTCAGCACAGAGTTGAGCAGATAGAAAAGAACAGCACCCACCGCCACCATCTGGCTTTGAACCGAAATCAGTGAACAGCGCATCGATGAATCGACAGCATTTTGAAAAATTGAGTATTTAATTGGAGCAAATAACGAGTAGGCGACCGTCTGCAACACATAGAACACGGGCAGCAAATAGACCGGAGTAAAGGGAATCAAAAATAGAGCAGTCAGGGAAAGGCGCACGATGCCGCAAATACGCGCAAAACGGCCCTTGTCGACATGAGCAATCACACTGGGCACAATAAGCCCCATGGAGGCCGAGGCAAGGAGCTGGACCGCAATGATCACACCCGAAGCGACGGCATTCATTCCGCGACCCGCAAGCAACAGTGAGAAAAAGTCTTCCAGGGCGACAAAAGCAAATGCTTGAGAACAGTCCATGATGAACGCTGAACGAAGAATGCCGTTACACGCAATAGCGGCACCGATCATCTTCGGGCTAATTCCACGCTCAGGTGTCCCCGCAGTGCCCCCTCTTCGCATCTCAGGAATGCAGACAACGACAACCAACGTCAACACCATTGCGATGATATCTGCCGAAAGACCAATGAGATATGCACCGACAGACGAAATGAAACCGCCCACGCAAGCGGAGATGGCAAAAGAGGCATAGAAAACAAATCGCTCAACGACATTAAGTCTTACGAGCTGGTCCTGAGAAACGCTGTCAATGTAAATCGCTTCCATGGATCCGCTCACACATGCAGCGGCAAAACCTTTGAGAGCAAACGCGCCGATTAAAAGCAGAGGAGAACGGACGAGGAGTAGGGCAGCGTAGTATCCAAGCATCCCCACGACGCCAACGAGACCACTTGTCTTTCGTCCAAACCTATCGGCAATATAGCCAGTGGGAACTTCAAGGATGAACTTGCTCACTTGATATGCAATCATCATGCTAGAAATCGCCACCATCGAGAATCCGACGAATTCAAGGTAAACCGTCAGAAAATACAAAATGGTGCTGAAGTTCGACAGAAAAACAAACGTCATATAAAGCAAAACCGTACGGTTTTTCATGCTCCGCCCTCCAAGAGTCAACAATCTAAATCGGAATCTTGGAAAAGCATGAGGGCAAAGCCGTCAGTCATGTGTTACAAGGCGTCAACATTCACTTGACGACACGAGGCCAAATGGCCTCACGAAGCAAGATGACGCAATAGGTGAAGAAATACCGTCTGGTGTCGATCGGTCCAGGCATTTTGTCGATAGCAAAAGTAGATGGGCAAGGCTACGTCATGCGAGCCTTCAATAGAGTACTCGCTCACTTCCGACCCATCTGATGCGAGAGAAGAGCCAGAAAAACCCAATATCAATCCCCCGGCTTGAAGAAACTCAGCCTGCGCTCTGTTTCCGTATTCGACGTCGCGGAAGCGGAAATTAACCAGCTGAGCTTCGGGGCATTGATTGATCGCATTGAGACAGGGCGACAAATTAATGGGAACAGCTAACCTGCCGCCCAGTAACTCACGAACGGTCATAGCACCCACAGATTGATGACCCGCTGGGCACGAAAGAACCTTGAGCTCCTTTTCACCCAAGTATTTCGAAGAAAGGACACTGTCCCTTGGTTCCTCAAATGAGATGGCCGCATCCGAAATGCCAAGCACAAGTGATTCAAAGCATGTAGCCGTTGGCTGATGCCAAACATCAAGGTGAATCTGAGGGTGCGAGCTTTCAAACGAGTCGTACCAGTTTTCGGAAAAAAGACGCCCCCGCCCGTGAAGACAGGGGGCGTAAAGACGAAAGTGACCGTCGGGCGAAACGCCGCCGTTCCCCGATTGGGTGTACTTTTTGAGATCGTCGACTTGTGCCAGGATCACGCGTGCACGACGCGCAAATTCTCTGCCCGCCGGAGACAAAACAGCCTCCCCCGCCGATCGGTCGAGCAAAACAATCTGATACTCAGATTCCAACTTTTTGATTGCCGACGAAACGGCCTGTGGGCTCACGTGAACGGCGCGAGCCGCTTTGCGCACGCCGCCGTAGTTCGCTACCGCTTGAAGGTATTCGAGTTGAGAAAGCTGCATAGGTTACTCCAAAGGCAGCCAAGGCGACGGGCTGTGCGTCCTCAGATGAGGTTCTCGCCCAGGTTCTTGCCGCCGAGGACGTGCATGTGGAAGTGCATGACGGTCTGGCCGGCGTTGACGCCCTTGTTGGAGATGACGCGGAAACCGTCCTCCAAGCCCTTGACCTTGGCGACCTCCTGGATGGCGTGGGCCATGGCGCCCATGGTCTCGGCGGGCACGTTATCGGCGATGTCGCTGTAGTGCTTCTTGGGGATCACGAGCGTGTGGACCGGCGCCTGGGGATTGAGGTCGTCGAAGGCGATGACTTGGTCGTCCTCGTAAACGACGGTCGAGGGGATCTCGTGGTTGGCAATTTTGCAGAAGATGCAATCACACATGGTTGGTTCCTTTCTCGCAGACCAAGGTAATTATATTTGGTCGGGGTGGTTAGAACGAAAGGTTGTCGTCGGTGTTGGCGGCTTCGCCGTCGGCGAGCACGTCGTTGCCGTCGACGTCCTTCAGGAGCACCGAGACCTTCTGCTCGGCATCGGACAAGCGGGTACGCAGGCTCTTGAGGAGCTCGACGCCGCGGGTATAGCTCTCAAGCGACTCCTCGAGCTCCATATCGCCCGATTCCAAGCTGCGTATGATGAGCTCCAACTCCTGCGAAGCCTGCTTGTACGTAAGCTGCTCGATCGGGGTCTTCTCTGCCATATCTGTTTCCTTTCCTAAAGGTTTATCGCTATGAAACGCGGTCTACTCGACCGTATTGACCGTTGCTGCCACGTTGCCGTCTGCCATGCGCACGCGGATGGCGTCGCCGGGCTTAAAGGTCTTGGCGCTCGTAGCCACACCATCATCGCTGTATGCGATGGAATAGCCACGGGCAAGCACCTTGAGCGGCGACAGGGCATCGAGCGACGCAGCAGCTCGGCCCAGGTCGGACGCGGGTTTGCTGAGCATCGTACGTCCCTGATGCTCCAGACGGGAACTCGCAAGCGTGAGCGCATGGCGCTTGCCATCGAGTCCCGAGGTGCTTGTAGCCAGACGCTCGGGCAGGCGTTCAAAGCTGGATCGGAACGCCCCGACCGAGCGCGTTATGGCACCGGACAAACGATCGGCCGTCAAGGCAAGCTCTGACTCACGACGCTCGACCATAAATGTCGGATCGTTGAGACACGGGCGGCATGCGGCCGCATCGAGCGCGTCGCCCAAGCGAGCCGTATAGGTATCCCAGGAACGACGGCCACGCTGATCGAGCATCTCCAGGTCGACCTGGGCCGACCCAATCATCGATGCCATCGCGGCACCCAGACGCTGATGGCGCGCCTCGAGCACATCGGCCAACTCCGTCATGGCCGGCGCCACCGATTCGGCCGCCGCCGTGGGCGTGGAGGCGCGGCGGTCGCTCACCATGTCGCAAATCGAGGTATCGGGCTCATGGCCAATGCCGGTCACCACGGGCACAGGGCAAGCCGCCACCGCGCGGGCAAGCTCCTCGTCGTTAAAGGTCATGAGGTCCTCGAAGGAACCGCCACCACGCACGAGCAAAATACAGTCGGGCGCTGGCGTAATGGCAGCGGCGCGGCGCAGGCCCTCAATGAGCTCTGTCGGCGCACCCTCGCCTTGCACCTTGGCACCCACGCAGACGAGCTCGACGAGCGGGTTGCGTCGGCGCAGCGTACGCTTGACGTCGTCGATTACCGCACCGGAAAGCGAGGTGACGACCGCCACGCGCGAGCAGAACACTGGGATGTGGCGTTTGCGAGCTTCGTCCATCAGGCCCTCGCGGCGTAGCTTTTCGGCCAACTGAGCCACCTGCTGACGCAGCAAGCCCTCCCCCGCCAGCGAGAACGAGCGGGCGACGAAGCTCATGCGACCCGTAGGCTTGTAGAGATTGAAGCTGCCCTTAAAGCTTACCTGCATGCCGTCGCGCAAGTCGAAGGTGCGCTTAAGGTAGGCGCCCTTCCAGATGATGCAGTCGACGGCGGCCGAGTCGTCTTTAATCTGGAAGTAGCAGTGGCCGCTTCGGGCGTTGGGACCACGGAAACCCGTGACCTCGCCCAAAACGCTCAGTTGCGGAATGGCATCGAGCGCGCCGGCGGCGATCTCCACCGCCTGGCTCACGCTGAGCTCCTTGCGCTCCTGCTCATCCGAACCGTCAAACTCGGCGGAAACGGCATTGCCGGTTAGATTCCAGCCTGCCACGCAGCCCCCTTTCGTCATCGTGCACAAGGGCTCCGGCCCTGCGCAAATTCAAGTCCAACACATAGTACAGCGCCGCGAGGACACGAATCCCCGCGGCGCCTGCCTGTCCTATTTGTTATCGGTTGGAGTTTCTGTTGTAGCGAGCCATCAGGTAGAGCAGTTGAATGATCGAGGTGAGCGCCGCCGCCACGTAGGTGAGCGCGGCTGCCGTCAGCACCTTCTTGGCACCGTTAACCTGCTTGGAACTCATGCCCGATTGCTCGATATACGCCACGGCGCGGCGACTGGCATCAATCTCGACCGGCAGCGTAACCAGCTGGAACAGCACGCTAAACGAGAAGAAGACCAGCGCGAGGGTCGTGAGCCCCGCGATGTTCATGAACAGGCCCATGAGCAGCACGATGGTCCAAGTGTTCTGGGTAAAGTTGACGACGGGGACCAGGGCGGTGCGCACCTTCATCATGGCATAACCACTTTGACGCTGGGCGGCATGGCCCGCCTCGTGGCAGGCGACGGCAACGCTTGCGACCGACCCTCCCGAACGGTTGGCATCCGACAGATACAGGTTGTTGTCCTGCGGGTTGTAATGATCGGTGAGCTCGCCGGCAACACCCTTGATACCCACCGCATTGCAGCCGTTTGCATCGAGCATGCGTCGCGCGACCGTGGCACCCGTATCGCCGTCCGAGCGAACCTTAGACCACGTCTTGTACGTCGAGTTGATATAGCTCTGTGCGGCAAGGCCAAGCACCGTGCAGACAAGAACAACCAGCAGGTACAGCGGGTCGATGCCAAAGCCGTATCCATAGTAATAAGGCATGCGAATTCCTCCGAGTCGAGTTACACGTTGGAGGCATTTTACCCATTCAAGCGGCTAGGCTTCCCTACAGCAATTCGATTTTTCCGTCCTTCACCGTCAACCCCATATTGCCGGAAAGCAGATCGTCCAGGCGCGAGCCCACAAGCTCAAAGCGCCAGCCTTCGCGCAAGGGGCTCTGCTCGGGATGCTCAATATAGTCGGCCAGGTCATCGCGCGAGGCAATGACCGAGGTCGCCACGCCCGAGCGCTCGGCAACTAGGCGAATGAGCGCATACATCAGGTCCGTCACGCTCTCCAACTCCGGCGAAATCTGACGGTGCCCGCGCACCATGAGCGGCAGGCGATCGTGCGGGCAGCTCGCGCCGCGCTTGATGGCCATGAGCGCACCGTCCACGTCGCGCTCCCCCAACTGATCGGTACCGCGAATGCTACGGAACTCCTCAACGCGCACGGGATTGCGCTTAACGAGCGCAAGTAGCGTGTCGTCGGACATGACCCACTTGCGCGGGATGTTACGGCGCTCGGCGCGGTCCTCGCGCCAGGCGGCGAGCTCGCGCGCGATGCCCAACTGGTGACGGCTGCACGAATTGATGCGTTTGACCTTGCGGAACGCCTCGTGGCGATCGGCGCGATAGTGCGACTCGTCAGCCAGCGGGCGCAGCTCGTCGAGCACCCAGTCCACACGGCCCAGCTCGCGCAGGCGGCTCATCATCTCGGTATAGGCGACGATCAGGTACTTGACGTCATCGATCGCATACTCAATCTGCTTATCGGTCAGCGGGCGGCGCGACCAGTCGGTCAGCGACTCGGTCTTGGGCAGCGAGACGCCGCAAAACGTCTGCACGAGTGCGCCGTACGAAACCTGCTGGCGCTCGCCCAAAAAGGCGGCGGCCACCTGCGTATCGAAAATCGGACGCGGCAGCACGCCTACGGTATGGAGCATAACCTCCATATCCTGCGAGCACGCGTGGAAGACCTTGGTCACGCTCTCGTCGGCCATAAGCTCGGCCAGCGGCGATAGGTCGTCGATTACCAGGGGATCGACCGCGACGCTCTCGGCAGGGGTGGCAATCTGAACCAGGCACAGACGCGGATGGAACGTGCGCTCGCGCAAAAACTCGGTATCGACGGCAATCGCGTCGAACTCACGGGCGCGCTGGCAAAAGTCGAGTAGAGCCTGATGTGTGGAAATGTACATATCAACCCATCGAATAAGGTTAGGCCCGAAAAACACGGGTAGGATATCGGCATTGCCTTATAACTATACTCGGTTAGTCACAGAACGGGAACGTAAGTATGCGCTGCCTTATCATCCACAACCCGGCATCGGGCCCCAGCTCAGATGAAATCTACGCATTTACGCACGCCCTCGCGCAGGGCGGCGACGAGGTCGTGATGCGCTTTATCGGCGATGGCATGGAGCCCGAGGACGCCGTGGCAGACGTGCGCGAGTTTGATCGCGTGGTCGTTTCGGGCGGCGACGGCACCGTCTCCAACGTGCTCGATCAGATGCGCGGATGCAGTGTCCCCACGCTCGTCTTCCCCTCCGGTACGGCCTGCCTGTTCTTCAACAACATCGGCAATGCCCCTGAGGCGGCGGCGCTCGCCAAGGCCTGCCGCGCCGGTCGCACGGTCAAAGTGGACATGGGCGAGCTCTTTTGGCTCGACGAGGACGGCAACGAGAAGCGCCACGGCTTTATCATCATCGCCGGCTCGGGCTTCGACGCCGAGATCATGATGAAGGCCGCCCCCACCAAAAACGACATCGGCGAGATCGCTTACTTCCTCTCCGCGCTCGCCACGCCCAATCCCACGGTGGCGCACTTTACGATTGAGCATGACGGCATTGTCGAGGAGCTCGACGGCATCTGCTGCATGGCCGGCAACACCTCGGTCATCCAAAACGACATCAACCTGTTCCCCGACTGCCGTATGAACGATGGCATGGTCGACATTGCGGTCATCGAACCCGTAAAAACTGTGCAGCTTCTACCGACTGTGATCACCGCCGCACTCGACCCCGCCGGCAAGGTACTCGGCCGCCCGCAGTTCAAGATCATCCAGACCAAGGAAGCCAAGATCACCTGCACCCCGTCGCTGGGCATGCAGTTCGATGGCGAGATTATCTCCAGCAATTCGGGCGTCTTTGGAGCCCGCGCGCTTCCGCAATGCCTCGACCTCATCGTCGACGAATTCTCCCCGCTCGGAAAATAGGAGGACCCTATGAACGACAATCCCCTGCTCGGCTTTATCATCATCATTTTGGCCATGCTCGTCGGCTATGCGATCAACGTGATCCACCGCCGGAAGAAGTAATTCCACATTGGTATGATATTCATCCAATTATCGTCTCCCCTGCTGTTTATGCATTTGCCAAACAGCGGGGGATTTTCTTTGCGCCCCGTGCAAGGCGCTTTATTCAGGCACGGTAATTGCAGGGCGTCTTTATTAAAGTAAAGCTACAAACCGAGTATAATTAACCACTCATCGCATATTTCATTACGCTTATCGAGTAAGTTTATTTCATAGATGAATATTGTTTCCAGTTCGTTACGCTAATGGGGTGTCTTTATTGACTGAAGCTCTCTGGCAACGGAGAGCTTTCGCACGCTGGGAGGGAAAATGAGGAAAACTCACCCCGTCAACGCGCTCAAAAAGCTTGGCATAGGCCTCGCCTTTGGAGCTGCAACCATCATGTCCATGCCGACGTCTGCGCTCGCCTGCACGCAGATCTACATGGGCAGCAAGCTCACGGCGGACGGCAACACGTACTACGGCCGCGCAGAAGACTTTGGCGCACGCTACATCAAGCACTTTGGCATCGAGCCCGCACACAAGGACGGCAGCGAGTACACATCGCTCGAATCCGGCTTTAAGTACAAGTCCAAGGGCGCAACCTACCGCTACACCTTCGTTCGCGACAACCCCTCTCAGTGGGAAGATCGCTATGACGCTTATTCCGAGGCCGGCATCAACGAGAAGGGCGTCTCCTGCTCTGCCACGCTGAGCACCTCCTACAACGAGAAGGCCGAGGAGGCCGACCCCGTCACCGAGGAAACCGGTATCGGTGAGTACAACTACGCCAGTGTCATCCTGGGCGAGAGCGCCACGGCCCGCGAGGGCGTCAAGCTCCTCGGTAGCTTGGTCGACGACCAGGGCATCTGCACCAACGACCAGATCATCATCGCCGACAACAATGAGACCTGGCTGTTCGCCGGACTTTCCGGCCATCAGTGGATCGCCATGAAGCTCACCGACGACGTCGCGTCGCTCAACCCTAATATCGGGAGCCTCAACTACGATGTCGACCTCAATGACACCGAGAATTGCCTCCACTCTGAAAAAGATCCAATCCATGCCCGAAGAAAAGGGTTTCGCCAAATACTCCGCTGACGGCAAATTCGATGTCGCCCAAACGTATGGCGAGAGCCTCGCCGATTCCGGCGTAAACCAGTGGTCCCGCTATGTGCAAGGCCGCGATTATTTTGGTAGTCAGCTGACCGAAGGCACAGATTACGACATTATCACAGTAAAGAAGAAAGGAAAACCTGACCAAAAGGGAGCCATGGTCAGCGAAATCCAGCCCCTGTTCTTCAAGCCTGGCAAGTCTGGTTGGAGCACTTTCGAGTTGATTCGCGCCTTCGGCAACCGCGGCGAAAACGTCCCTGGCCTCAACGCGAATACTGATGGTGTTTATTGCATCGGCAGCGAGCGCAACACCGAGATCAACCTCTTCCAGATTCGTCGCGGGTATGACCCCGAAGTCGCTACCATCCAGTGGGAAATGCTCTCCCGCGCCGCGTACTCCGTCGCCATCCCGTTGTACTCCGCTCTGATAACTGAGGTCAGCCCGTATTTCAGCGATCAGACTGTCTCCTTCGACCACTGCAATGAGACCGACATCGTGAACAACGAGGAACCCGAGAACTCTATCAACTACGTCCTCATGGACATCAGCTCGCTCTGCTTTGAGAACCCTGACACCCTTGGTATCAGCGTCCGCGCCTACCTCGATGCGCTCCAGAACGAGCTCATCGAGCAGAACAAGGAAGTTGACGCCGCCATGCTGGCCGAGACGACCACCGAGGCCCGTACCGCCCTGGCAAACAAGGCCGGCAATGCTGCCACCGAGAACACCTACGTCAAGTGCAAGGCCTTGCTCCAGGAGATGCGCGCCTATCTGAAGGCTGAGAACTTCGACCAGCCCTTCACCCCGAGCGACCTGAACACCGAGACCAACGGCCTCAAGGTGTCCATCACCTACGCCAAGGACGCTCTTGCCACCGACCCGGTAACCCCAGATCAGCCTGGTACTCCTGAGCAGCCCGGTACCCCCGAGCAGCCCGCTAAGCCCGAGCAGCCCACCACCAAGCCCGAGAAGCCTGGCAAGTCGGACACCACGACCACGGTAACCACCAACAAGACGAACACCAAGGGCGGCCTGCCCACCACCGGTGATCGTTTTGATGGCCGCGTGGTGGCTGCATTCGCCATCGCTGGCGTTGCCGTCATCTCCGCGGGCGGTTACTTCCTCTACCGTCGCAATAAGGAGTAACGTCTTAGCTGAGCGGGCAAGGCAGCAATGGCAGCCTCGCCCGCTCAGCCCGCTCTTTTGACCGACGGGAAACCCGCCTGAAATCTTTTCAAAAAAGATTTCCCCGCACACACTTCGCTGTGCTATAGTGCAGCGCAACAGCAACTAGGTGCGACCGCGCCACGGCATCACGAAAGGAGCCACCGACATGAAGAACACGATGAAGTCTCTCAACAACTGGTGGTGGCGTGATGCGAATACGATCGGTCGACAGTGAGTCCCTCACGCCTGCTTTTGCGCTCTAGGTGATTGGAAGGCCTCCGGTTTCGACCGGGGGCCTTTTTCTATCTCGAGCCCGATCGCATTCGCATCACGCGCCTCCGTTTTTCTCTTACACTCCCTTTTTTGAAAGGATTTTCACCATGTCTCAGAACACCACCGCCACCGCCCAGCCCCGCACCGTCCAGACCGCCGACCGCGGCAAACTCGATGTCCGTGCCCTCGTCCTGCTCGCCATCCTGCTCGCCGCCGGCTTCATCCTCAACTTCACCGTCGGCAAGGCAGTCTCGAGCATTTCGGGCGGTATGATCAGCCCCGAGTTCATCATCTCGGCCTTCTGCCTCACCATTCTGGTCGTTCGCCCCAACATCGGTCAGGCGCTCGTCATTGGCCTCATCTCGGCTGCCGTGATCCAGATCACCACCACTTCGCCGTTCGTCGATTTTGCCGCCGAGGGCATCGCCGCCATGCTCATGGCCGGCATCGTCAACGCCGCCGGCAAGAACGGTCAGGTCAAGCCCGCCATCGCCATTGTTGCAACCTTCCTGACCACCTTTGTCTCCGGCGTCATCTTCATGGTCATCAAGATGGCCATGCTCGGCGTGGTAGGCGAGCTCGCCGCCGCCATGCTGCCCGTCGTTGCCATGACCGCCGTCTTTAACGCCATTCTGGTCGGCGCCCTCTACATACCCATCCAGAAGGCCCTTAAGCTCAACTAACCTGCTCGGCTTTACGAGCCACCCCATCTTGGCGTTCATTCGTCGCTCGCGTACCCAAGTACGCTTCGTTCCTCTTTCGCGCCAACCTGGGGCACCTCGTAAAGCCGTCTCCGTGCTTCACCACCAAAGACTGTCCCAAACGACTAGCTTTTGGGGACGTTCTTAAACGACTGGTCATGTAAGAACGTCCCCAATGACTATGAAAGGTATCCATGGAAACGATCATCAACGTCGACGATGTCTCGTTCTCCTATGGAACGCAGACCGAGCAGGCGGTCAGCCACATCTCGCTCAGCGTAAACAAGGGAGATTTCATCGGCATCATCGGGCCCTCGGGCGCCGGCAAGTCCACGCTTGCCGCCTGCCTGTCGGGCGCCGTGCCCCACCACTACACCGGCACGTTCTTTGGGTCCGTCATGGTCGACGGCCACGACACCTGCGAAGTCTCGCTCACCGACGTGTCGCAAATCGTCGGCAGTGTGCTGCAGGATATCGACACGCAGATGGTCGCTTCGGTCGTCGAGGACGAGATGCTCTTTGGCCTCGAGAACTTTGGCGTTCCCCACGACCAGATCGAGCAGCGCGTGAGCGAAACGCTCGAGACCGTCGGCATCAGCGACCTGCGCGACCGCGAGATCGCCACCCTCTCGGGCGGACAGAAGCAAAAGGTAGCCATCGCCGCCATCCTCGCCATGCGTCCGCGCGTCTTGGTTCTCGACGAGCCCACCGCGGCACTCGACCCCGCCAGCTCCACATTGGTCTTCGAGACGCTGCGTGAGGCAAACCGCGCACTTGAAATCACCATCGTCGTCGTTGAGCAAAAGGTCGCCCTGCTCTCGGAGTACTGCAACCGCGTGCTCGTGCTCAACCATGGCGAAATCGCGCTGCAGGGCGAGCCACGCGAGGTCTTCGCACGCACCGACGAGCTTCGCACCATCGGCGTCGATTGTCCGCGCGTCACGCGCATCTTCAACAGCCTCGAGACCGATGGCTTGGTAAGCGGCACGCCCTGTCTGGATGTCGACGAGGCAGAACGCCTAATCACGGAAATCGTCGACCCCGACCGTGCGACAAGCGACACCCGGGCGCCCGCAGGCTCCCCGCACGCGCCATCGCTGCGCCCGCATGCGAAAGACGCCGAGCCGGTGCTCACCTTTGACCATGTCGAATTTTCCTACCCCCATGGAGGCGCCGCCGTTCACGACCTCAACTTGACGCTCTACCCCGGCGAGCTCGTGGGCATTGTCGGCCAAAACGGAGCCGGCAAAACCACGCTCACCAAACTGCTCACGGGTTTGCTCAAGCCCGCATCGGGCAGCGTACGCGTTACGGGCTTGGACACGGCATCGGTTCCCACGAGCCGCATCGCACGCGAAGTGGCAACGCTTTTCCAGAACCCCGACCGCCAGATCTGCAAGGACACCGTGCTCGACGAGGTCGCCTTTGGCTTGGAGCTTGGCGGCATGGACCGTGCCGAGGCTCTGCGTCGTGCTCAACTCGTCATCGACCGCTTTGGCTTGCCGGCCGACGAGGCGCCCTTCTCGCTCTCGCGCGGCCAGCGACAAATGGTGGCGCTTGCCTCCGTCGTAGTGGTTGAGCCCAAGATCGTCGTGCTCGACGAGCCCACGAGCGGCCTTGATTACCGCGAGTGCATGACCGTCATGGAAACGGTGCGCACCATGGCCGAGCGTGGCTGCGCCGTAATCATGGTCTGCCACGATATGGAAGTCGTCTCGGATTTTGCCGAGCGCATTGTGGTAATGGCCGACGGTCGCATCCTCGACCGCGGCCGCACGCACGAGCTATTCTCGAACATCGATCTCATGCGGCGTGCCTACGTGGAGCCTCCCCAGGTTATTGAACTCTCGCGCCGTCTGGCATCTTCCGTCTCGCCCGCTTTTGCGCAGGTGAGCGAAGCCACCGATGTCGTTCGAATTACCAAGGAGATGGTCCACCGTGGTTAACGTCATCGACTACATGCCGGGCGATACGCTGCTGCATCGCCTGAATCCCGTCGTCAAACTGGGCCTCGCCGCCGCCATCATCGTCGGCATCTTCTTGTCCGACACCTACGTGGCGCTGCTGGGCTTTTTGGCACTCACCCTTGCGCTGGGCGCCTATGCCGGCGTCATCGACCGTCTGTTCTCGCTGCTCAAGTTGCTGATTCCGCTCGCGCTTATCATGCTGGTGCTCCAGCTGGCCTTTATGCGCGATGGCAACGTGGTGTGGGGTTTTATCACCGACACGGGCTTCGTCACAGGATCGAAGGCCTGCCTGCGCCTGCTGGGTGTGGCGTTACCGCTCATCCTCATGCTCATGGTGACCAAGCTCAACGACCTTGCCAACGCCTGCGTCGAGGTGCTGCACGTGCCGTATCGCTATGCTTTCACTTTTACCACGGCGCTGCGCTTCGTGCCGGTGTTTGGTCAAGAGATGAACGCCATCATGGAGGCGCAGACCGCACGCGGCGTCGAGTACGACACCAAGAACCCCATCAAGAAGCTTAAGCTCATGCTGCCACTGTGCGTGCCGCTGCTCATCTCGAGCGTGGGCAAGACCGATGCCACAGCCTTGGCGGCAGAACAGCGCGGCTTCTATCTGCGTACGCGCGCCAGCTCGTACAAGCGCTACCCCATCAAGGACCTGGACATCGCCGTGCTCATCGTCAGTATCGCCCTCATCGCCATCGGCTTCCTGTTCTAGTTCACCACCGACAGCAACCGTCCAACGCAAAAGGCCTCGGCTCGCACCAAACGAACCGAGGCCTTTACTGTTTCACCAGATAAAACCTACCAAAATTAACCTGTCCCTTTTTGGCGGGTCGGAAGCTAGAGGCGGTAGGGGGCGCCGCTGCGGATGATGGATTCGCGCACCAGGACATCCATGGCGTCGAGGGTGATCTCGGGCATCTCTCGGTACTTTTGCAGCACCGAGAGCTCGGTGCAGGCCAGAATGACGCGGTCGCAGCCGCTACGGGCGAACTCCCACATCACGCGGTCGAACTTATCCATATCGGGCTCACGTCCGGCCTTCACATCATCGTAGATAAGCGACATCACATCGTTCTGACGTTTCTCGCTGGGATAGACGACCTCAACACCCGCAGCCTTACATTCGCGGCCGTAGACGCCCGCGCCCACGGTGCCATCGGTTCCCATAATGCCAATCTTGTGCACCGGCTCGGCCGGCATACTCAGGTTGGGATCGAACTCGCACTCCCCCATCACCGCACCCGCAAGGGCATAACGAACCGACTCACGCGGCATGTGGATAATCGGCACCTTCGTAAACGACTGGATCTGGTCGTAGAAGTAGTGCGACGTGTTGCAGGGAATGGCAATGTGCGCACAGCCCAGCGACTCAAGTGCCTGGGCACACTCTTTCATGGTCGCCAGCAGCTTGGCATGCTCGCCGGTCTTAATGGCCAACGTGCGGTCGGGCATGGTCGACTTGGAGAGCACCACCATGTCGATATGTTCCTGATCGCAGGCAGCAGCCGTATGACGCACTACCTGGTCGTAGTAATACGACGTGGCCTCGGCGCCCATGCCGCCGATAACTCCCAGCTTTTCCATCGCCGCCTCCTTGGTGACGCCTGCGCAATTGCGCGTATCATACCCGCGCCCGCCCGATGCAAACCGGACGGGCGCCGCACTCATCTACTTGTAATACGTCTTGAACAGCTTAAAGTGGCGCAGCTTGGTGTGCCACATGCGCAGCCAGCGGTTAAAGACAAAGTCGCCCTTCATAAACGAAGGGTCGGCGCCCTTGCCTTCCTTGTCCAGGCGATGCACCTTAGCGCGCAGCTCGGGATCCTTGACGTACTTGTCGACGACGCCCATGGGGACGACCATCCACAGGGCCTCGTCCTGAGCCGTCACAAACTCCGGCTCAAACGGACGATTGAACACATACTCGTCCACCACATACTTGGCAACGTTAAAGCCGCTGTTGGTAACGTAGTAGTTGCTGCGGCCCTGGCGCGTGTTGAAATCGAAGAACTTAAACGAGCCGTCGCGCTCGTCGTACTTTACGTCAAAGTTGGAATAGCCCACAAAGTGAAGGTCCTCGAGCAACTTGCGCACGCCGCCCATGAGCTCGTCGTTGGGCTCGGTAATGATACAGGCATGGTTGCCGACACCGTGGGGCTGATGCTCCTCGAGCAGCACATGGCCCAGGCACATCATGCGGACCTTACCGTTGCGGTCGGAATAGCTGGTGAGCACGCGCATGTACTCGTCGTTGCCGGGCACGCGATCCTGCAAGATCAGGTCGTCGGTGTAGCCGCTGGCATACGAGTCGCGAATGACCTGTTCCAGCTCGGCGCGGTCGGCAATCTCATAGGCCTTCTTCTGGCCCTCGAACTCATGCTGCCACCACATGATGCCGTCAGAAGGCTTCAGAATCATCGGGTAAGGAAAATCGATCTGGTCGAGCACTTCGGCAGGCGCCTCACCCTGGGCATTGAGCATCGCCTTGGTAAAGGTAAACGTGTGCGGATAGGGCACGCCATGCTTCTCGCACAGCTCGTAGAAGATCTCCTTCTTCTGGCACTGCTCGAGCATGCTGTAGGGCGCGTAAGGCGCGACGATGTTATCCGCCAGCTCATGAGCATCCTTGGCTTGAGCCACGAGAGCGACATAGTTGTCGCCACAGCCCACAAGGACAATCGTCTTATCGGCATGCGCTTGGGCAATGCCGTTGACGGTTTTGAGCATCACGGGCATGGTATCGATATCCACGTTGGGCGTGTAGTCGATAATCTGGCTGCGGTACGCAGGACCCGTCTGATACTTGCCAAAGACCAGACTCTTGACCTGGTACTCCTCGTAGAAGGCGCGCGCCACCGAATAGGCGTTGATGTCGCCACCGAGCAGCACGGGAATGAACTCGCGCTCTGTAAATTGCAATGCCATGGAAACTTCCTATCATGAACTGCCCACACAACGGGCGGTCTTTGCGCAACTAATTTATTCTAGCGTGCCAAGCCGCCGGCGCCCAAAGCTCCACCGTATCTATGGCAATCGACGTAATCGTCCAGCACAAAGGCCAGCACGAAGACGGCGCTCACCGTTGTATGACAATGGGCAATGAACCTACCGTTGTTGTAGGATTCAGCGTATTGACATCTTCGAGCGAAAGGCACACACGTGCCCCAAAACCATCCGACCGATAATCCCATCCTCAATGCTGCGAAGCGCGAGCTGGCGGAACGTGCGAAAGCGACCGCTCACCTGCGCACGGCAAACGACGCCTACAACGGACCCGCCCACATTGTCTCAATCAACACGTCGGCACACAAGGGCACGCGCAAGTCACCCGTCGCCGACGGGCACGACACCGTCATCGAGCAGTTTGGCCTCGCCTCCGATGCGCACGCCGGGCATTGGCACCGCCAGGTTTCCTTTTTAGCTGCAGAGTCTATCCAGACGGCGCAGGCGCGCGGGCTCGATGTGCACGAGGGCGACTTTGGCGAGAACTTCACAACCCAGGGCATCAACCTGCTCTCGCTCCCCCTGGGAACGCAGCTCAAGATTGGCAACGATGTCCTGGTCGAAATCAGTCAGATCGGCAAGGTCTGCCACACCCGCTGTGCCATCTACTATCTCGCCGGCGACTGTATCTTTCCCCACGAGGGCATTTTCGGCGTGGTGCTACAAGGCGGAGAAGCCCATACCGGCGACGACATACAGGTGGTCAAGCTCGGCGATGGCACCTGTTCGTTCACCCCTGCCGAAGCCCTCGAAGAGATTGAGCAGGCTCGTCAGGAGGGCGCGCTGTAGCTGTAAAACCCCACGTTGAGATAGCTTTTACAGCCCTAAACTCTTCTCAAACAGGCGCCCGTAACGTTAAAGTTGAACTCTATGGTTTCTCAACAATTCATCATAACTGCAGGTCAAAGCCAAAGCCTCAAGTTCAACTTGACCCTTTGGGACCTTTAAGGTTCAAGTTGAGGTCGAAAGCAGTAGTAGAATACCGTTCGAACCATAACCTACGATTGATTGCAGAGGGACTGGATGCAGCATTCGAATCATCGCACCGCAGCGCTCATTGCGTCGAAGCCGGCTCGTATCATCACGAGCGCCGTGCTCGCCGTTGCGCTGACGGCCACGCCGATGCTCTCCCCCGTTGCGGCGCATGCCGCCTCGCAGGCAACGCAGGACCAGCTTTCCGCAGCCCAGCAGAAGATCGAAGCCGCCACGAGCGCCTACAACGACGCCCGCACCAAACTCGATGACCTGCAAAAGCAGATTGACTCCAATGAGGCAAGCATCGAGGAAATCGAGGCCAAGCTTCCCGAGCAGCAGGCCAAGGCAAGCTCCGCCATGCGCGATCTGTACAAGTATCAGAAGGGCACCAATCCCATCGTGAGCTTCCTGGTCAACGCACAGAGCCTGGGTGAGTTCATCACGACCTGCAAATACACCAACCAGATCACGAGCTCGAGCGTCGACGAGATCGAACAGTTCAATAACATGCAAACCGAACTCGAGCAGAACAAGGCTGAGCTCCAGCAGGCCAAGTCTCAGCTTGAGGCAGAGCAGAAAAACGCCGAGGATGCGCTGGCGCAGGCCCAGCAGCTCCGCAGCGAGGCACAGGCAAAAGCCGAGCAGGAAAATGCCGCCGAGCTTGCCAAGCTTGAGGCCGATAAGGCCGCTGCCGCCGAGAAGCTCTCGGGCGAGGGCGTAAGCGGCAGCAATTCCAGCAGCCAGGCCACCAACACCAACACCACCATCGACACCACGGTGAACAACGCCAATACCGGTAGCTCCGATTACGATTCGTTCATTAATGAGTGGACAGGTCGCATCGACAATTATCTCGCCGGCTCCCCCATGGCAGGCCAGGGCTATAACTTTGCCGTCGCCGCTTGGAATACCGGTGTCGACCCCCGTTGGTCCCCCGCCATCGCCTGCATCGAGAGCACCAAGGGCGCTTATTGCGCCAATTCTTACAACGCCTGGGGCTGGAGTGCCCGTGGCGGCGGTTGGCGCAGCTTTGGCAGCTGGAGCGAGGGCATCTCCGCTCACGTTGCCTATCTGGGCGCCAACTACGGCTCCACCCTTACCCCGGCAGCGGCCAAAAAGTACTGCCCGCCCACGTGGCAGGACTGGTACAACAAAGTCGCCGCTCAGATGAACCGCATCTAAGTGCAACTGCAAAGGGCCCCAATGGGGTCCTTTTCTTTTAGGTAGCGGAGGTATCGACGACGCCGGTCGCATTGGCAACCGCGACTATGACAATCATGCATAGGAGCAGCACACCCAATGCCTTGAGCCAGAGTTTCGTGAGTTTCTTGCCGCGATAGCTGTCGAGCAGCGCGAATCGCCGACGAAGACAGCGCTTATCGAGCAGTGCGAAATGCATAAGCACCATAAGGCCATCGACAAAGAAAAAATACTCGATTATGAGAAGCCACGTCGGGTAGCTTTGGTTTGCTCCGGTGGGGTGAAAGACGGCAAAGTGACTTCCGGCAAAGAACACAAGCAGCGAGAAGCAGACGAGCGTATTCCAAATGCGGCCCAGAGACTCCGGAACGCGAGAGAGCAGGCCGCATGCAGCGGAGGCGGCAGGGCCAGGAGGCCCTGCGGGGTTCTGGAGCCCTTGGGGCGTCAACACCGTCTCCGAGGCCGGAGTTCGGACAGGCGGCGCAGGGGGCCGCACGGGGCGACTCAGATCGTATGCCGCGCGCGTCGCCCGTCCCAACGCTTCCGCACTCGCAAAACGCTTGGCCGGGTCGAGCGCCATCGACATGCAGACGGCATCGGCAAGTGGAGTGGGAATGCCGCGCGCCTCGCATTGCTCGCGCATGTCGAGCCCTGGCTTAGGGTCGACTCCCGTCAAGCAGAAGAACAACAGGGCGCCAAGTGCGTAGACGTCGCTTCGCACGCTCGTCTGCCCAAACCCATACTGCTCGGGCGGCGCATAGGGTCGCGTGCCAAACTTGACGGTGTCGGCATCGGCGCCATCGTGCCATACGCGCGCGATCCCCAGGTCGATAATCACCAGCGATGAAAACGTCAGGCCGTCATCAGGCGTATAGTTGGCACCTGTCACGATGATATTCGACGGCTTGAGGTCACGATGGATCACCGGCGCCGACGTCTCCCCCGCCATTGCAAAACCGGCATGGAGCTCGCCCACGGCGTCGCAAAGGACAGGATACAATTCACGCGCATAATCGGGGGTGGCTCCCAGACGGTCCACCAGCGCCCCGAGCGTCTCCCCTTCGATGTATTCCATAACCACGTTGAGCTCGTCGCCCACACGACGACAATCGACGATTCTGGGCAGGTGCTCAAAACGCCTGCCTGCCCGCTGAACGGCAAACAGACGCTCATATGCCCCGCCGATTTGAGCCGAAGCATCGATGCGTTTACGGACAAAGGGGCCGAGCGAGCCACCGCCGGTTCCTTCAAAGTACACGAGCTCGGTTGTTTCAACGGTCGAGCGCTTAAGTACACGCTCCACGCGATAGCTGTCGTCGCAATCGAGCGACGCCAGGTGCTCGGCAAGCGCTGCGGTCAGCTCGTCATCGGAATATGTTGGGGTCTGAGTATCCATAGCCTCCATCATAGCGCAGGGCGCAGACACCCCATGGCATCCGCGCCCCGTTCGTTTGCATCGTTGTTCGGCAGCTCCGCCGGCTCAGATATCAGCCGCTAACTCACCGTCTCCTCGCCAAAGCGATACAGCTCCTCGTTGACCTTTTGGAGGCTGCACCCGCGATCGATGCAAAAGATGATAATCGCATCGCGGCGGTCCTTGCAGTTAAGGACGCTTACCCCGGCAGCCGTCAGCGCACGGTTGGTCTCTTTGAGCGTCAGCGCCATCGCAAAGGCAATCTGCAGCACCTTATTGCGACTCGGATGACGCGCCCCGGTAAAGATCTGATAGCCAAAGGTCTCATTGAGATCGGCCATACGAACCACGCGCGAGCGCTCCAAGCCCTTTTCCTGCAGTAGCTGCTTCAGGTAGTTCGAAAGCGACGGGGCGGCAAAGTCGTGTTCTTTGATATAGCCATCGATGTTTGGCGCGTCGAGAAGCTCATTGAGCAACTCGTCAGTCAGCTTTTTATCGGGCATACGACTTCACCTCCCATACGGCGCAACGGTAGCGACATGCTAGGCCAACACCCAGCTTGCAGTGGCAGACTTATCAAACATGTTGGCAAAATACAGTGCCTTCTTGATATCGCCATCAAAGTAGATATTGCCCGCCACAGAGCCACCAGCGGCAAGGGTACCAGACTGCAGCTCATCGGAGCCCTCGCTGTAGTAACCCTGATTCTGCTGAGCGCCGTTGGCGTCCTCGCCCTTCCAGTCGTAGATGTTGTAATCTGCGCCCTCATCACCATTGTTGACGTACGTGACGTGAATGCCCGTCATGGTCGAACCGTCATAATTTGTGAGGCCGGGCTGGACGGAATCGACAACGACGGAAAGACCGGCAGCCGTGGTCACCGTCGCACCAACCGCCAGGTCAGTCGTAGACTGCTCTTCCTTCTTCGCCTCTTCCTTCTTGTCGCCATCGCCAGCGTCCTCGGTGACGGTCGCCTTATCGCTACCACAACCGGTAAGAAGACCGGCAGTCCCCAAGGCGACGGTGGCGAAGGCGCCCAGTGCAGCGCGACGGCTCAGCAGCACTTCGATTTCAAGCTTTTTCATCATGCATCCTTCCTACGATCCGGCTACCGTGCCGGCACACAGCACATCGTAGGAAGGATTAAACTTGAATTCATTAGCTGAGAGCTAAGGCTGCGGTAAACGGCCAATGCAGTTATCCAAACGCCGAGCAAACGCACTTTGCGCAACCGTCTGCTGGCAGTGCATCAACCCACCGTGACGGATTCCCCGGTAAAGGTGCTCACAAGCAACAGGATAAAGAAGGCCAAATAGCTGATGCTCAGCAGGTAGGCGATGACCAAAAAGGCAATCCATCCTACATTGGTCTTACCGTCGGCGCGGCGCTGCTCACGACTGCGATAAAGCCAAATCGTCACGCCGATAGCAGTGATAAACAGTACGAGTGCCGCCGTAGCCAGCCCAGCAAGCACAAACATCACGCCAATGCCCACAGCGATGACCGGAAGCAGCAGCAAACCGCACCCGCATCCACCCGGACTATATACGGCAGACTGTCGGCGTCGCCTCATCGCCGCGCCACCCCCATCATCTTTGAGCACTACAGTGCGATGGCCTGCTGAACAGGAACGATCTTGTCGAGTTCCGGTTCGATCCGCCTTTTCTCGGCCTCAAGGTCAAACGCCACCTGAGCGCGCAGCCAATAACCATCCGTCAGGCCAAAATAACGGCAAAGACGGAGGTCGGTGTCGGCCGTCACGCGACGTTTTCCCAAGACAATCTGCCCGATACGCTGAGCCGGAATCCCAGTCTCTTTCGCAAGGCGATATTGAGAAATGCCCATGGGAACAAGAAACTCCTCTTTGAGAAGCTCACCAGGAGTCACCGGCGACAGCAAATCGGCCGAAGTCTCATCACTTGTGATAATCGACGATTTCGACATTCCAAGCCATCTCCTGTCTCCACTCAAAACAGACCCGATAGCGCTCGTTAACACGGATGCCATATTGACCGGCACGATCGCCCTTCAAAGCTTCCAGGCGGTTGCCCGGTGGAACGCGAAGATCATCAAGCGAAGCACAAACCTGCAGTTGGCGAATCTTCCTCAACGCAACACGTTCAAAGGGCACGAACCTCCTGACCCGCACACCCATGGCAAAGCGTTCGGTATCCTCATCTTTATACGATGCAATCATAGTATCGCCTTACGTTAGTAACGTCAAACGTTTCTATAGACTTACATCTCTATTATATCGTACGTTTGTTCGTGTTTTCTAGAACAAATAATCCTTTGCGCCTTAGTCAAGCAAAAGCAATCGTTTGTAGACATCGAGGCCTTTGAGAAGAATCTCCTCGTCAAAGAGCATGGTATCGGTATGCAGAGCGCTTGTGGCATAGGCGGGACAGCCATCCGAACCACTCGGGTTGTCTTGGTCCTCTGGCATACCCGTGCCCAGCAGGAAAAACACGCCCGGCAGATGGCGTTGATAGAACGCGAAATCCTCGGCGATCAGCAGCGGTTCCTCCACAAGCTGCAGCCCGGGCAAGGCAGGCGCGACGCTGGCAAACAACTCGGGGTCGTTGTCGACCGGCGGATAGCCCTCGGCAAAGTCGAGATCATACGTGCAGCCCGTTGCGGCACAGGCATCGTCCAGCACGCGGCGCACGCCTTCGCGCGCCCGGTCGAACATGTCGTCCGTAAACACACGCAGGCTTCCGGCCACATGGGCCTCCCCCGCCACCGCGTTGCAAACCGTACCGGCCTGCAGCAGACCAAACTTACCGATACAGGGCTCGTCGGTGCCCAGCTCGTCCATCAGTTCGCGCTCGGCAACCAAGAACTTGGCAGCCGCCAGCGCCGCATCGTGCGACTCCTCGACCGGAACGCCATAGGTCTTAGCGATATGGATGCTCGTCCCGTGAATATGAATGTGTGTCTCACTCGAACGCGCCAGCAGCGGACCGGAACAACTCGCCAACGTGCCGGCAGGCAGATCGGGCCACACATGGAAGCCAAAAATGCGGTCAGCCCCGTAGCGCTCGAACACACCGCTCTCGCATACCGTCTTGGCACCACCGGTCGTTTCCTCGGCCGGCTGGAACACAAAGAGAACGTTGCGCCTAATGGCGCCCGGCTGCTCGCGAATCGTACGGTCGACATACGTCGCGGCGGCAAGTGCCATGGCCATGTGTCCGTCATGTCCGCAAGCGTGCATCTTGCCGGGATGGATCGAGGCAAAGGCCGCTCCCGTCGCCTCCGCGATGGGCAGCGCATCCATATCGGCGCGAATCGCCGTGGCACGCACGGCACCAACGCCAGCGTCGAAGAAAGCGCAGACGCAGCTGGGACACGGATGGGTCACCTCGCAAGCGAGCGGCGCCAACACGCCCTCGATATAGGCGATAGTCTGCGGAAGATCGAAATCGAGCTCCGGAATGCGATGGAGATCGCGGCGATAGCGACGGAGTTCTTGGAGCTCGGTCATAGAGGATCCCTTCGTGAGGCACATCTGTTGCAACTTATTGTGATACAGGATTGTGGCGTACATGTTTCTAGCATATCCCTGCATTTTTTAAACGTTATATACGAATACTCTTGTTTGGTAAAGTGCAACGTGATAGGGTCTTTACCACTTGATAGAGGCGCGGGCACGAAGAGCCGCGGGCGAGCCGGCAGGCTTTGACCCCGTGGGGAGGCGAAACCCGCCGAACTGGGTTTTTCGGGCACGAACAACCTGGTGGGCCTGTGGGAAACACCCACAGGACTGTCTGCAGCAATGCGGGAGCGCTATCCGGACATTGGGTCCACGCTATGCGGATTCGATGCGCAGATGGCGCCGTCTGGATAGCGAGGTTTACGGGACATGGCATTGACCCCCAACGAGGCGTATGCGGCCAAGCAGCCGTTTGTGAACAAGGAGACACTCGAGCATATCGTCGAGCAGTTCCCCACGCCGTTTCATCTATACGACGAGGCGGGCATCCGCCGCAACATGCAAGAAGTGCGCGACGCCTTTGCATGGAACCCGGGCTTTAAGGAATACTTTGCCGTCAAGGCCAACCCCAACCCGGCGCTCATCTCCATTCTCAACGAATACGGCTGCGGCTGCGATTGCTCGAGCTATACCGAGCTTATGATCGCCCGCTCACTGGGTATCACGGGACACGACATCATGTTCTCGTCCAACGACACGCCGGCTGCCGACTTTGAGCTCGCCGACAAGCTGGGTGCCATCGTCAACTTTGACGACATCAGCCACATCGAGTTCTTTGAGTGCGTTGCGGGGCCCATCCCCAAGACGGTCAGCTGCCGCTTTAATCCAGGCGGTCTGTTCCAGCTCTCCAACGGCATCATGGACAACCCGGGCGACTCCAAATATGGCATGACCACCGAGCAGCTCTTTGAGGCCTTCCGCATGCTCAAGGCCAAGGGCGCCGAGAATTTTGGCATCCATGCCTTCCTTGCCAGTAACACCGTCACTAACGACTACTATCCCAAGCTCGCACGCATCCTCTTTAAACTTGCCGTGCGCCTGGAGCGCGAGACCGGCGCACATGTCGCCTTTATCAATCTGTCCGGCGGTGTGGGTATCCCCTACCTGCCCGAGCAGCAGGCTAACGACATTCACGCCATCGGTGAGGGCGTACACGCAGCCTACGACGAGATTCTGGTCCCCGCCGGCATGGGCGATGTGGCGATCTGCACCGAGATGGGTCGCTTTATGATGGGCCCCTACGGATGCCTGGTCACCAAGGCCATCCACGAGAAGCAGATCTACAAGGACTATATCGGCGTGGACGCCAGTGCCGTCGATCTGATTCGTCCTGCCATGTATGGCGCTTACCACCACATTACGGTGATGGGCCAGCCGGGTGGCGACGACAAGACCACAGCGCCCGTCACTGACACCTACGACATCACGGGCAATCTGTGCGAGAACAACGACAAGTTCGCCATCGATCGCGAGCTGCCGCATATCGACATGGGCGACCTGCTTGTGATCCACGATACCGGCGCGCATGGCTACTCCATGGGCTACAACTACAATGGACGCCTGCGCTCCGCCGAGGTCCTGTTGCGCCCCGATGGCTCGGCCGACCTCATCCGCCGCGCCGAGCGCCCGGGCGATTACTTTGCCACGCTCGACGTGCTGCCGAGCGGCCGAGAGCTGTTGGCCAAGTCGCGCGCCGAAAGTGCCCGCCGTCGCGCCCAAGACGAGCGCCTGGCAGTCGCCGCCCAATGGAACAAACGCATCCAAATCGCGGACGCGAAGGAGAAGAACATGGACATCCGCAATCTCGAGGGCTCAATCGTCGCCCTCGTCACGCCGTTTAAAAAGGATGGCAGTGTCGACTTTGACGCACTCGAGCGCCTTATCGATTTCCACCTGCAAAACGGCACCGACGCCATCCTCACCCTGGGCACCACCGGCGAGAGCGCCACGATGACCGACGACGAGGACAACTCCGTCGTCGCCGCCGTGGTCAAGCATGTTGCAGGACGCGTCCCCGTCATTGCCGGCTCGGGCTCCAACTCAACGCAGACCATGCTCACCAAGTCGCTTACTTACCAGGGCTTGGGAGCCGACGGCCTGCTGCTCATTACCCCCTACTACAACAAGTCCAACGAAGAGGGTATCTATCAGCACTTTAAGACCGTCGCCGATGCCGTGGACATCCCCTGCATCCTGTACAACATCCCCGGCCGCTGCGGCTGCGGTATCAGCGAGCGCAACGTAGAGCGCCTGGCCGCGCACCCCAACATCATGGGTATTAAGGAGGCCTCGGGCAACGTCGCCTACGCGGCCAAGATCGCCCACCTGCTGTCAGACGACTTCCGCATGTACTCGGGCGAGGACGCGCTTACCGTGCCGCTCATGAGCCTGGGCGCCTCGGGCACCATCAGCGTGTGGGCAGACGTGCAGCCGCAGCTCGTGCATGACATGTGCCGCGCCTATTTGGACGGTGACGTGGCGCGTGCCCGCGATATCCAAATTGCCGGCCAGCCGCTCATCAATGCCCTCTTTAGTGAGGTCAACCCCATCCCCGTCAAAGAGGCGCTCGCCCAGATGGGTATGATCGAGGCAAACTACCGCATGCCGCTGTGCCCCATGGCAGACGACACGCGCTCTGCACTTACCGATGCTCTGAAGGGGGCTGGTCTGCTTGATTAAGACCGTCATTATGGGAACGGGCCGCATGGGCTCGCTCATCCGCACCACCGCCGAGGGCGTTGTCGACGCCGCCGGTCAACCCGTTTTTGATATCGTCGCCCAGATCGGTTTTGATCTGTCCGAGCTCGAGAGCGCCCCGGCGGCCGACGTTATCATCGACTTCTCGAACGTCGTGACCTTCGATGCCGTCGTCGCCTATGTCGAGCGCACGGGCGCCGCGTTGGTCTCGGGCACCACGGGCTATACGCCCGAGCAGATGGACCGTCTGCGTGAGCTGGGCCAGAACACCCGCGTTATGCACTCGGGCAATTACTCCATCGGCATCGCAGCCCTGCGTCATCTAGTGGCCCAGGCCACGCGTGAGCTGCCCGGCTTTGACTGCGAGATTGTCGAGACTCACCACAACCAAAAGGTCGACGCCCCCAGCGGCACTGCCAAGCTACTGCTCGATGCCGTCGTCGAGGCCGAGCCCGAGGCAGGCTACCACCCCGTCTATGGCCGCGAGGGCATGTGCGGCGCGCGTGACCCCAAGGAGATCGGTATGCACTCGCTGCGCGGGGGCACCGTCGCCGGCGTCCACGAAGTGAGTTTCTTTGGCCAGGACGAGGAGGTCACGCTCACCCACCGCGCCACGAGCCGTCAGATCTTCGTCAACGGCGCCCTGGCCGCCGCCCAGAAGTTCGTCACCCGCGAACCCGGCTTCTATACGTTCGACCAGGTCATGTTTGCCTAACCAGGTATCAACCGAATCCACCCAAAGGAGAGATAGCAAATGAGCAACGCAGCCGAGATGGATGCCCAGGAGATTATCAACTACATCGCTACCGTGCCCAAAAAGACACCTGTCAAGCTGTACGTGCGCGAGAAGCCCGGCATGAAGGTTGCCTGGGGCGACGCACATGTCTACGGCGGCCGTCGCGGCAAGACCGTCTTTGGCGACTGGGATGAGCTCAAGGCCATCCTCGATGCCAATGCCGACTCCATCGACTACTACGATGTCGAGAATGACTGCCGCAACTCTGCCGTGCCCATGCTCGACCTTAAGGGCATCAACGCCCGCATCGAGCCGGGCGCGATCATCCGTGACCGCGTCGAGATCGGCGATCGCGCCGTCATCATGATGGGCGCCATCATCAACATCGGCTCCGTCATTGGCGAAGGCTCCATGATTGATATGGGCGCCGTGCTGGGCGGCCGCGCCACCGTGGGCAAGAACTGCCACATCGGCGCCGGCACCGTGCTGGCAGGCGTTGTGGAGCCCGCCAGCGCCACGCCCGTCATCATCGAGGACGATGTCATGATCGGCGCCAACGCCGTGGTCCTGGAGGGCGTGCACGTAGGCAAGGGCGCTGTCGTTGCCGCCGGCGCCGTGTGCGTCGAGGATGTCCCCGCCGGCGCCGTCGTGGCCGGTGTCCCCGCCCGCGTCATCAAGATGCGCGACGAGAAGACCGACAGCAAGACCGGCCTCGAGGAAGGCCTGCGCCAACTGTAGGGTTACGCGGTTTTCACCAAACCGCGTAACTAGTCGACGCTGCAAACGCCCCTAAGCGGCAATCTGACGTTCAATCGTCGGGCATGACCAGAAGGTCAATGCCCTCCTCTTTCACGTCACCTTGCTCGCTCTGGGGCGTTTTCGCTGACGTATGCCCAACCTGCGGCGCAATGTCAGCAACCAAGCCGAAAACAAAAAAGGCCGAAGTCCCGAAGGGTTTCGGCCTTTTTGTTTTCCGCAGCGTCCAAGCGCAGTTTATCGGTTCTCGATGCTGCCGATGTTTTTGAGCTCGATGGAGATGAGGCCGTTGGGCTCGTTGACAAACTCGATGTATTCGGAGTTCGAACCCATCTCGGCCGGGAAGCTGATTTCGATACCCGTGTCGGTACGGATCTTATGATTGCGCACCGCCGCGCGTTCGACCTGCTTGCGCTCCACGGGCACACGCTCAGGCACCTTCTCCTCGGTCAGTGCCGCGCGCACGCTCTCCTTGATAACCGGTTCGTCCTCAAAGACCTCATCGACGATATCCCAAGGCGGCAGCTCCTCGTCATCCTCAACCTTCTCGGCAACGGCGGCTTTGACCTTAGCGAGCGCTACAGCCGTGTTGGCGCCGTGCTCTTCAGCGACCTCCTCGACCACGCGCGTCACCGTGTCGATGACCTCCTTACCCGAAACGCCCGTGTCACATTGCAGCAGGCCATCGGGAATGAGCATGCGATCCTCGCCGGCAATCTTGCGTTTCTTATCCACATAGCCGATCTCCATGGTGCTTGCACGCACGATTGCATAGCTCGGCACCTTTTGCGAGGGGTTCGGCAGAATGGCATAGTGGCGCGCGATGTCGTTACGCACCTCGCCCTCTTCGCGACCCACCTCGTGCATGAATGCCTGCTTGGAGCCCAGCAGCATCACGGCAAACCAGCGGGCATCCTCATCGTCGTCAAAGTCCGCCACAAGCACGTCGGTGGACTCGGCTTTCTCAGCCTTGGTGAGTTCGGAAGAGATAAACTCCGCAATCTGCTGCGACAGGTCCACGAACTCGCGCTCGCCAAAGAAATAGCCCTTGAGCTCGCCGCCAAACGCAGAGTTCTCGGCAAACGTGGCGCGTTTATTGTCGGCCGAGGTACGTGCGCGGCGCAGATGCGTGGTCACGAAGTTGCGCACGGTACGGCTCTCGATATCGAGCTCGCGCTGGCTCATGACGTTGACGGCAGAGTCAAAGTCCAGGATATGCAGAATCGCGTGATTGATTTTCATATACGGCATTCCGTTCTAGATCGATTTCGGCACGAACCAGTATAGCGGTCGAGCCCGCCCCAGGCGCATCGAAGATTGATGCATCGGGGACAGGTTGCTTTGCGCCAATGGTTAGCGCAGGAGCTCGGACTGCCAAGCCTCGAGCTGTTCTGCCAAACTCTTGCCGGCAGCGGGCACGTCGATCTGGGGTCGTTTGGGCAGCAGCGCACACTTAAGAATCGCAACGATGGTCTGCGAGACAAAGCGTCGCGTATCCTTGTCAAAGCCTTGCGCTGCCTGGAGCATCACGGGTAGGCTCTCGCGCAGATTCCCAGCGATATCCGCAAACCGCTCAGCACCCGTAGCCTCAAACACGGAGAACAACGCATCTACAAAACGCTCGCGTTCGCTAGGCGACACTGCAAGCAGCATCTCGCGAATGGAACCATCAACGTATCGAGCACCGGCAGACAGGCGCTCACAGTACACGAAGTCGTGACCATCAACCACCCAGCTAAAGGGATTGTGCTGCAGCAGGCTGAACTCGGTGCTCTCAACGATGGCATAGTCCTCCTGTGTCTCGAACATCATGCCAAAGATCGACGACCGAGGTAGCGTCTTGTCGATTCGACCGGAAAGATCGGCAAAGGCGTCGCCGTTCAGAAACTCCTCGACGAAGCCCGGGCCATCATGGGAATACGCCCGTTCGATTCGTTCACGGGCAACATCGGAGCACATCGCTGCACCGTACACCGCAAGGTTTCCACCCTTGGAATGACCCCCGCACAAAAGCGGCCCGCCAATCGCATCCGCCGCCTCGTCCACATAACGTGCCGCGGATTCCTGGGCCGGCACAGGACACCGGAACGCCATGTTAAAGTCCTCTTTCCAGCCCACAATCGTACTATCGGTCCCCCGGAAGGAAAGATAACTAAACCCCGCCGGAAACCGGAACGCCATGGCTGCGAACTGCTCCGTCGCCACCATATCGCTCACAGCACGATAGCCGCAAACGTGCACGCCACGGTAGCGAGGACTTGCTGCCACGGCCTCCAACAAGGCCCTGCTCCCCTCCGGGTCCCACAAGTCGTCAATCATGTCCCGGTAGCACTCGGCACGCAGCAGCTCGCGTACGTCTAGGCCCTGCCAGTTCGTCAGCTCCGCCATATCACCCGGCAAACGCAAATAGGACAACCACGCAAAGACGAGGCTATCCACCGCGCAGAACGGCCGCTCCTCAAACGGATCAAACGCCGTCTGGGCATAGGTCAAAAAATTAGGCGAATCCGACATGGCCCTCCCATCAACTATGGTGCATTGGGATGGTGCATTGGGGTCAGGTTACTTTGCACCAAAAAGGCGCCCGGACCGTGTGGGCCCGGACGCCTTCATTGTAGCTTTTCGCTCTAGCGAGCTTGATTTAGCAGGAGAAATCGACGCTGTCGATGATGTCCTTGAGGGCCTTGGCGGAGACGGTGAGCTCATGCTGCTCGTCGTCGTTCAGCGGCACGGGGACGCGGCAGACAACGCCGTCGCGGCCAACGACGGTCGGCATGGAGATGGCAAGATCGGACAGGCCATACTCGCCCACCATGAGCGAAGAGACGGGCAGAACGGTCTGCTCATCGCGCATGACGGCGGTGCAGATGCGCTTGACGGCCATGGCGACGCCATAGTAGGTGGCGTGCTTCTTCTCGATGATGGTGTAGGCGGAGTTCTTGACGTCCTCGGCGATGCGCTTCTCGGCAGCCTCATGCTCCAAGTGGCCGTGAAGCTCACAGAAAGTGTTCAGCGGAACGCCGGCAACCTGAGCGCTGGACCAAGCGACAAACTCGGAGTCGCCGTGCTCGCCCATGACATAGGCCTGGACATCGCGCGGGTCAACCTCGACGTGAGCGCCGAGCATCTGCTGCAGGCGGCCGGTGTCGAGCACGGTACCGGAACCGATGACGTGCCCCTCGGGCAGGCCGGACATCTTGATGGCGGCGTAGGTCAGGACATCGACCGGGTTGGAGACGATTAGCAGAATGCCGTCGAAGCCGGACTTCTTAATCTCGGGGATAATGGACTTAAAGATGCTGACGTTCTTGTTGACCAGGTCCAGGCGGGTCTCACCGGGCTTCTGGGCAGCGCCAGCAGTGACGACGATCATGGCGGCGTCGGCGACATCGGAATAATCGCCGGCGTAGATCTTCATCGGCTCGGCAAACGTCATGCCGTGCGCGATATCCAGGGCCTCACCCTCGGCACGGTTCTTGTCCACGTCGATGAGGACCATCTCGGAGAACAGACCACTCTGCATCAGTGCGAACGCCGAAGACGAACCGACGAAACCGCAGCCGACAATAGCGACCTTCTTCTCGTTAACCATTAGAAACTCCCATCTCTCTCCACAAACAAGCCGCCCGGGAACGACCCGAGCGGCTTGTCGTAATCCCAATACATCCAATCGGGACTTTGATTATGCTCCTATTCGCAGCAAAAAATCGACCGTTTACCGAAATTGTTTGCAGTATTCGTAAAATAACTGCACGAAATCGGTTTCGAGCTATTGACGAGTCGAAATAGGTTTCTAATACAAGCCCGCCTCGCGAATGGCCTCGACAGCCAAAGCGATCTGGTCGGGCGGCAAAACCAGCGCCATACGCACGTGCCCCTCGCCCGAAGGGCCAAAGCTCGCGCCCGGCGTCACCACAACGCCGGCCTTCTCCATAAGCTCCTCGCAAAACGCCATAGAATCGGTGCGACCACCGGGAAGCTTGGCCCACACAAACATAGAGCCATGCGCGTTGGGTCGCTCCCAGCCCAGGCCCTCAAGACCGTCGCACAGGGCATCGCGGCGCTCCTGGTACTTCAGACGCTGCGCCTCGACCTCATCGCGCGGGCCATTAAGGCACGCGATGGCGGCCTTCTGGATCGGGAAGAACATACCAAAGTCAATCTGGCTGCGCAGCTTGGCGAAGGCCGAGACCACATCCTCGCGACCGACCAAAAAGCCGATGCGGGCACCGGTGACGTTAAACGACTTAGAGAGCGAGAAGAACTCCACGCCCACCTCGAGCGCGCCAGGGTACTGCAGGAAGCTGCCACCCGGCTCGCCGTCGAACACGATGTCGGAGTATGCGTTGTCGTGAACGATGAGCAGGTCGTGCTCGCGGGCGAAAGTGATGATCTCCTCGTAGATCTCGGGCGTGCCCACCGAGCCGACCGGGTTCGCGGGCAGCGACACGATCATATACTTGGCACGATCGGCCACCTCGGGATCGATACCCGCCACATAGGGCAGGTAATTATGCTCGGCAACCAGCGGATAGTATTCGAGCTTGGCATCGGCGATCTTGGCACCCGCCTCAAAGACCGGGTAGCACGGATCGGGAACCAGAATGGTGTCACCCGGATCGAGCAGGGCCAGGCCCAAATGGCCCACGCCCTCCTGCGTGCCGTTGCACGACTGCACCATAGACGGCGTAATGCCCGAAACGCCAAAGCGGCGCTCATAGTAATCGCACACGGCTTGCTTGAGTTCGGGCAGGTCGCGCAGGGCATACTTCCACATCTCGGGATCTTGGGCTGCCTGCGTGAGCGCCTCGACCACATGGTCGTACGGCTTAAAATCGGGCGTGCCCACGCTCATGTTGTAAATGGTCTTGCCCTGAGCCTTCAGCGCGAGAAGCTTGTTGTTGAGCGAGGCGAAGACCTCCGCGCCAAAGCGGTCGAGACGCTGCGATGCCTGCATGGTGCCACCTTTCGATATGAAAAACGCGGCGCTCCGACAAGAGCGCCGCGCGATACGGGCCATCAGATTGCAAAAGTGTAACGCTTGCAACCCCCGTATTGGTTCAATTTAGCCAACCTTAGTCAACTGGATTGAGCGCGTCGATCTGCGCAAGCCACAGACGCGAGCTAGCGTCACTCGGCATACGCCAATCGCCGCGCGGGCTGAGCGTCACCGAGCCCACCTTGGGACCATCGGGCAGGCAGCTGCGCTTAAACTGCTGGGCAAAGAAGCGACGGTAGAACGTACGTAGCCACGTGTGGACGGTCTTGGCGTCGTAGACGCCCTCGAAGCTCTTGAGCGCCATGCGGTAGATCTTGCCCGGCTCAAAGCCAAAACGCAGCAGGTAGTAGAGGAAGTAGTCGTGCAACTCGTACGGGCCCACCAAATCCTCGGTCTTCTGCGCAATCTCGCCGTCGCCCGTGGGCGGCAGAAGCTCGGGGGACACCGGCGTATCGAGGATATCGAGCAAGACCTCGGCAATGCGCCCGCCAAAGACATCGGCGGCATAGCGTACCAGATGGCGCACAAGCGTCTTGGGCACGCTCGCGTTGACGGCGTACATGCTCATGTGGTCGCCGTTATAGGTAGCCCAGCCGAGCGCCAGCTCCGACAGGTCGCCCGTGCCAATGACAAAACCGCCAGCCTGGTTGGCCAAATCCATCAGAATCTGCGTACGCTCGCGCGCCTGGCTGTTCTCGTAGGTCACGTCCTGCACGGTCGGATCATGCTCAATATCCTTAAAGTGCTGCTCCACGGCAGCATGGATCGAGACCTCGCGGAAGCTCACACCCAGGTCGCGAGCGAGCGACTCGGCATTCGACTTAGTGCGGTGCGTCGTGCCGAAGCCGGGCATGGACACGGCTGTGATACCAGTGCGCGGCAGCCCCAGCGCATCGAAGGCACGCACGGTCACAAGCAGCGCCAGCGTGGAATCGAGACCGCCCGAAAGGCCGATAACGGCCGCCTTGGTGCCCGTATGGGCAAGGCGGGTCTTGAGGCCCGCGGTTTGTAGATCGAGGATGGTCTCGCAACGCTCGGCCAGGTCGCCGTGGTCGGCCGGCACAAAAGGCGCGCGGGGGAAGACACGGTCGATATCGCAGGCATCGCGCAGGACAGGCTCTTTGGCCAGCACGCCCTCAAACGAAAACTCAACGGTCGTGGCCTCCGGCGCATCGTCCGCGCGCGTCCACGTCGTCGAGCGACGGCGCTCGGAAACCAGGCGGTCAAGATCGACATCGGCCACCGCCATATCGCAGGTGAGGAGCTTCGTGGCGGCGAGCTTAGATCCGTTTTCATAGACGAGGTTCTCGCCCGCAAAGACCATATCGGTCGTGGACTCGCCCTCACTCGCGTCCGCATAGGCATAGGCGCAGTACAGGCGCGCGCTCTGGTTGGATATGAGGCTGCGTCGGTAATCTGCCTTACCGATGATCTCGTCGGAAGCGGAGGGGTTGAGAATCACCGTGGCACCGGCAAGCGCCATCTCGGTCGAGGGCGGCGCAGGTACCCACAGGTCCTCACAGGCCTCGACGCCCAGCACCAGGTCCTCAGCACCCTCATCACAGCAGCGGTAGACAAGCCCCGAACCCAGCGGAACCGGACCCTGACCGGCAAACTCGACCCACACAGGATCTGCGGGCGCCGGAGCAAACCAGCGGCGCTCGTAGAACTCGCCATAGTTGGGCAGATACTTCTTGGCCGTAAGGCCCAAAAGCTCGCCCGCGCAGCACACGGCGGCGCAGTTGTAGATGTTTTCTGCCACCGCAACGGGCAAGCCAACGGTAAAGACAATCGGCAGCTCACGAGTCTCATCGAGGATATGCACCAGAGCAGCCTCGCAGGCATGCAGCAGTGTGCGGTTATGGAACAAATCGGCCGCGGTATAACCGGTCAGGTTAAGCTCGGGCAGCACCAGCGCGCGAACGCCGCGCTCGGCAGCATCGCGAACAGCCACCAGCGCAACCTCGGCATTGCCCTCGACATCGGCAACGCGAATCTGCGGCGACGCCGCCGCCACACGCAAAAAGCCATCAGACTGAGAAAGGTGAAGATTCATAAGAATGCTCCCGTGCGTAGACGCCATTCACAACAATTAGCAAGCCCTATTGTAGTTCAACCGCCGGGCGTAACCGCATCCCACCGACTCGGTGAGCTATTGATGAGTTGATGGTATCTGTTAAATGTCACGTACGATTCACATCTGGTGGGTACCCTGATGGCTACACGAAACGAAGCAGATTTACACCGGGAGGACCCCGTATGACAACCAAGTACACCGACGCGCCGCGCACGCGCGTCATGACGCCGGCATCGCTCAACAACGGCGTGCACGAGAACCATTCCATCGGACAGACCATGGCCATCGCGCCCAAAAAGGGCCTGTTCGACGACATTTCCATTCCCCAGATCATCGCCGGCGCCGCAGCTGCCGCCACGAGCGTCGCGCTTGCTTCCAAGATCGGTATCGCTGGATCGGTGATCGGCGCCGCCGTGAGCTCGGTCATCACCGTTGTGTCCTCGCAGGTCTACCGCCACTTTATCTCTGCCAGCGCCGAAGCCCTCAAAGGTACGCACGCCGCCGTCGACTACCCCGCCGGCGCCTATGAGCCCGTTGAATTTAATGCCGAGGAGCACCTGGGCGGCGCCGCGACTACGCAGGAGATGCGCCAGATTGCGGGGCGCGCGACCACGGCGCGCGTCGCTCCCGACAGCCTGCGCGCCAAGGCGGCGGCAGAGCGCAGCCAGACGCAAAAGAAGGTCATCGTCTTCTCAATCGCCATCGCCATCGTCGCGGTCATCGCCTGCGCCGGCGCCATCCTTATCACCACCGCCGGTGAGGGTCTGGGCGAGCGCCCCGAGCCGATTCTGTCGTCGCGCACGACAGAAAGTGATGCAAATGGCAACACCCATTCGCAAGACCAGCAGGCACAGACGGACGGCACGCAAGACAGTTCCACCCCTGCCGATTCGTCCTCGAACACCCAAAACCAATCGCAGGGCACCGATTCCTCTACGTCCAACAGCGGCACGCCGTCCGGCACGACCGACTCAAGCCAAACGACTGACGGTTCGCAGCCGAACACGGGCGGCCAGACAAGCGACACCACGTCGGGAACGGGCACAGCAGACAGCAACAACAGCAATTCGAGTGGCACCACATCGGGCACGGCATCTGACAGCTCGAGCCAAGGCACGGCATCGGGCAACTAGGCGCTGCATCCCCAGATAGGCAACCTGTACAACGGGCGCGAATCGATATCGGTTCGCGCCCGTTTGCCTTGGGCGCCGCCATGGCAAACGCTATGCGATGGTAAGATGCTTTACGTGTGTAAAGAGGAGATTTGCCATGAGCAAGACAATAGTTAAGCCCACGCTATCGCTGGGCAACCACATCTATCTGTATCGCCTGCTGCGCGACGCGATTGGGTGCGGTAAGCAAACGTTTATGACGCAGGTCGAAGAGGCACTCGCCGCTGGCGACATGGCCGCTTATGACCTGGGCTTCGAGTCCACGCGCGAGCTGCTCGAGGAGCTCGATGACTGCATTAAGCTGACCGTCTTTAAGGGCGGTCGCCTGTATGCCACTGTCATCGCCAACGAGGCATGGGATGCCGCCCTTGCCAAGGGCGAGGACAAGCCCAAGGCAGCCAAGGGCGCCAAGCAGTCCTACAAAAAGAAAAAGCGCGGTGAGAAGGACCTCAAGGCCGTGCGCCCCAAGCACGTTAAGCGTCCCGAGCCCGAAGCCATGGTTGAAGCCGCGCCGGAACCCGAGCCCGAGACAGAGATCGAAGTCGCTATTGAGGTAACGGCAGAAGCCGAAACCGAAATCGCCGCCACGACCGATCCCAAAGTCATATCCGAGCAGGAAGCCACTGTGGAGCTCAACGAAGCGCCCAAGTCGACAACCGAAGAAGCCGCTGACCAACCCGAGCCGTCTGCGTTCCAAAACAGCGATGTCTTTGGCGACGAGGCCGAGGACGATCAGCCCGAAGAGCCCGCAGAACAGGACGCTACCGAGTCGGCGCCGGAGCCCGAGACGCCGCAGCCCGCCATCTCGCTCACGGTCGTCTATGACCCCGAGAATGCCAATGCCGGCATCACCACCATGGCATCCACGCCCATCGAGGCAAAGTCGAGCGTCGAGAATGAGAGCGCGACGCAGGTTGAGGTTGAAACTGAAGCTGCAGACGCGCCCGTCACCGTGAAGCCCGCAGATTCCACAATCAAGCCGAAGACGACGCTGGAGCCCGCACCCGTCATCGAATCCGTGCCCGCCACTGCTTGCGACCAAGTTCCCGCACCGGCACCGGCTTCGGTACCCGCAGCGGCCCCAACCCCCGCACCCGCAGCGCCCGCCATCCCTGAGGACTTCCCCGTCGATTTCGCAACCGAGGTCTTCTGCCCCGGCCCGCTTCTGCACCGGCTGTCGACCTATCTCCCCTACGGCGCCGACACGCTCGGCATTGTCGGCGAGTACTACTGGATCGCCCGCGAGCGCGGTACCATCGAGGCCGCGCGAAACCGCGCAAACTTCCCCCTGTGCTACACGCAGGCCGGCGAGCGCCGCGAGGTTACCGTGCGCATCCGCCGCAACACCACCGGCGGTCTCGGAGCCGCCTGGGCCATCGACAAAGTCGAAGAACCCGAGCAGTAACGACAAACGGCTCAAATCCAAATCAGGATTTGAGCCGTTTTTATTTGTTGATGTTCCGTGACCAACAGCGAGCGGGCCGCAAGTGCCCCAGGTTGCCGTGAAAGAGAAGCGACGCGTACTTCGGTACGCGAGCGACGGTTTGAACGGCAAGATGGGGTGCTTGCGGCCCGCGCAGCGTCGGGCAGTTACGCGGTTTGGTAAAACCGCGTAACAAATTAGTCACGCGTCAGCTTGCGGTGAATACGATGCGGCTGGGCTGCGTCCTCGCCAAGGCGCTCGATACGGTTGGCCTGATAGGCCTCAAAGTTGCCCTCAAACCAATACCAGTTGCCCGGGTTCTCGTCGGTGCCCTCCCACGCCAGGATGTGCGTGGCGACGCGGTCCAGGAACATACGGTCGTGGCTAATGACCACCGAGCAGCCCGGGAACTCGAGCAGTGCCGCCTCGAGAGAGGACAGCGTCTCGACGTCGAGATCGTTCGTGGGCTCGTCGAGAAGCAGCAGGTTGCCGCCCTGCTTGAGCGTAAGCGCCAGATTCAGACGGTTGCGCTCGCCACCGGAAAGTACGCCAGCGCGCTTCTGCTGGTCCTGGCCCTTAAAGCCAAAGCTCGCCACGTACGCGCGGCTCGGAACCTCGGTCTCGCCGACCATCATGTGGTCCAGGCCATCCGAGACGACCTCCCACAGGTTCTTGTCGGGGTCGATGCCGGAACGGTTCTGATCGACATAGGAGATCTTGACGGTCTCGCCCACCTCGAGCTCGCCCGAAGTCAGCGGCTCCAGACCCACAATCGTCTTGAACAGCGTGGTCTTACCGACACCGTTGGGGCCGATGACGCCCACGATGCCGTTGCGCGGCAGGGTGAACGAAAGGTCATCGATGAGTACACGGCCATCGAACTCCTTGTGCAGGTGATGGGCCTCGAGCACCTTGTTGCCCAAACGCGGGCCCACGGGGATGCGGATGTCGGTCCAGTCGAGTTTCTGGCTTGCGCGGGCCTCGGCCTCCATCTCCTCGTAGCGAGCCAGACGGGCCTTGTTCTTGGCCTGGCGAGCCTTGGGCGAGCTGCGTACCCACTCGAGCTCGGCCTCCATGCGCTTGGCGAGCTTGGCATCGCGGTTGCCCTGTGCCTCGATACGCGCGGCCTTAGTCTCCAGATACGTGGAGTAGTTGCCCTTGTAGGGATAAAGGTGGCCGCGGTCGACCTCGCAGATCCACTCGGCAACATTATCCAGGAAGTAGCGATCGTGCGTGACGGCAAGCACGGCACCCTGGTAGTTGTGCAGGAAATGCTCGAGCCACAGAATCGACTCGGCGTCCAGGTGGTTCGTGGGCTCATCGAGCAGCAGCAGGTCGGGAGACTCGAGCAGCAGCTTGCACAGGGCCACGCGACGGCGCTCGCCGCCGGAAAGCACGTTAACCGGCATGTCGGAATCGGGCAGCTGCAGGGCGTCCATGGCCTGACCGAGCTTGGAATCGATATCCCAGCCGTCGGCGGCGTCGATCTCGTCCTGGAGCTTGCCCATCTCGGCCATGAGGGCGTCCATGTCGCAATCCGGGTCGCACATCTCCTCGCCGATCTTATTGAAGCGATCGACCTTGGCGATCATGTCGCCAAACGCCATGCGCACGTTCTCGATGACGGTCTTGTCGTCGTCGAGCGGCGGCTCCTGCTGCAGGATACCCACAGTGTAGCCGGGGGTGAGCCTGGCATCGCCGTTGGAGACCTCCTCGATGCCGGCCATGATCTTGAGCAGGGTCGACTTGCCCATGCCGTTGGGACCCACGACGCCGATCTTGGCACCGGGGTAGAAGCTCAGGGTCACGTCGTCAAGGATCACCTTGTCGCCATGGGCCTTGCGAGCCTGATACATCTGGTAGATAAACTCCGCCATATGTCTGTTCTATCCTTTCTACCTGCTGTTTCCCTATTCTTGATTCGCTTTAGTGGAAACGAAATGAGGGAACCTGCTCTGAAACGTAACGAAAAAGGGGCATGGTTGCCCACACCCCCTAATACTACCTGGAAAAAGTCCCCCGGAACATACTATGAACTGCGTACGCTAGTTTTCCGCAACCTTAACGAGCGGCTCGCTGCGATTTGCGCCACAACAGATACGAGTAGACGTAGACGGCTCCAACCGAACCAAACGCCAGAACCGCAATCACCGCGGCGACGACTTCACTCGAAAGCACGCTGCCTGCCACGCCCATCACAATCAGGCCAATACCCAGCACCATAAAGCAGGCGCCGCCAAAACGCTGCGTACGGCGCCAGTTCTCGGGATCGGCAAGCGCCCAGGGTGTCTTGATACCGAGCGTATAGTTCTGCTTCACACGCGGCAAGTAGTTGCCTACGCCGATGAACAGCAAACCGACAACACCGGAAATCAGCACGTTAACCGAACCGACCGCCGGCACCACGCCCCAGACCGTAAGCTCTCCCAGCCAGCTTATGGCGCACATGAACAAGGTGAAGGCGATTACGAAGCCCTGGTAGAACTTGCCCGAGGTTCGATATGCCTCACCTTTGGGGTCGATGCGCGGCACCACGCAGAACATTGCGAGAAGCGCCAGAGGCAGCACGCCGAGCGCGGAGGCCATCCAGCTAGGACCCCAACCGTCGACGGCGCCGTTCGCGCCCCAGTGCGTGGGAATCTGCGCAGGCAAGCTCGGCATCACCATGAGGTGCGCTACGACATTGGCGACGCACAGAGCGACCAGCGCAATCCACACGCGCGACGATACCCCCGTGGGGTGAATGCCCTTGTTTTCGTTATTCATCCTTATCACCTTCCGTGTTTGTAAAACCCATAAACCAGCCAATCAAATCCTGCATGACGGTGGTGTTTAAGCTGTATACGATGTTTTGGCCATGGCGCTCGTCGGTCACCAACCCGGCGTTTTTGAGCGTCGCCAAGTGATGGCTCAGCGACGGCTTACTGATATCGAAATGCTCGGCAAGCTCCCCCGCCGTGCAATTGCCCTCGCGCAGCAACTCCAAAATGCGCCGTCGCGTTGGATCGGCAAGCGCCTTAAAACCCTCTCCCGGCATAAGACCTCCTCTCATCATCTCTCATGACGCGCACACTATACTCGATATTTAGATGTTTGTCTAACTATCTAATCTTGTACTCAAAAAATAGCCGCCTCCGCGTAATGCGAAGACGGCCACTTCTCACGCTACAAACGTGTTTTAGAGTTGGCCAACCCGCTGCAACGGGTGCCATCTGCTTCAATCTTATGCGAACCCCGATCCCATTTCAACAAGCCCAAGGGCTCAAATGGAATCGCGATAACACCTATAATGGCGATAGCTAAAACACGATTCGCTTCCCCATCGGAGGATGTCTATGACCGAAACCGCTGCCGCTCTCGTCGAGACACGCGACACCAAGCTCGAGATTATCATGGGCCGCGAGGCACTCGATAAGCTCGCCGATGCTACGGTGCTAGTGCTCGGCTGCGGAGGCGTGGGCTCCAACTGCTGCGAGGCACTCGCCCGCGGCGGCATCGGTCATTTCGTCATTCTGGATAAGGACATCATCGCGCCCAGCAATATCAATCGCCAGGCCATCGCCTTTCACAGCACCGTCGGCAAGCGCAAAGTCGACGTCATGGAGGCTATGATTCACGACATCAACCTTACCGCTACCGTCATCAAGCGCACCGAATACCTGCTGAGCGACAACATCGATGATTTCTTCGCGAGCGTTTTGGAGCAGACGGACGGCAAGCTCGACTACGTCGTCGACGCCATCGACACCATCTCGGCCAAGCTCACCATTGCCAAATATGCTCAGGACCACGACATTCGTTTGGTTAGCTCCATGGGCGGGGCCAACAAGCTCCATCCCGAGTGCCTCCGCTTTGCCGACATTTTCGATACGGTACGTGACCCCATGAGCCGCATTATGCGCAAAGAATGCAAGAAGCGCGGAATCAAGAGCCTGCATGTACTGTTTAGCTGCGAGGAATCGGTTAAGACACAGCCCCGCGACCCTTCCAACATCCACGAGCGTACCGAGCTGGGAACCGCCAGCTTTATGCCGCCCATCATGGGTCAGATGATTGCCGGCGAGGTTATCCGCCAGATCAGCGGCCGCGGCACCGAGCGCGTGCGCGCCGATGGCCAGCGCCTAGACTAGCGGAGCGCGCCGAGATGGAGCCCCGGTTATTTGATGCACACTGCCATCTTGATTTGATGACTTACCCGAATGCCGTTGCTGACGAAACTGCGGCTATAGGGCTGGGGGTCTTTGATTGCGGGATCGACCCACGCGACTTCGCGGCAGCAAAAAAGCGGGCCAGCCGTTACCCAAACATCATCGCTGGCGTTGGGCTCCACCCCTGGTGGCTCGCCGACGGCCGCTGCGGTCCTGCCGAGGTCAATCTGCTTTGCGAAATTGCTGCCCAAGAGCGCTACATTGGCGAGGTGGGACTCGACTTTTCCGCGCGCTTTGCCGGAAGGGAACCGCTTCAAATACAGGCACTTGACCGGCTCTGCGATGCGCTCGTGCAGCATCCTCTTGCCGAGCGCGTGATATCAATTCACGCCGTTCGTTCGGCAGGAACCGTACTGGATATCCTCGAATCGCACGGATTGCTCATCCCAAGCCCCGACTCCCCCGCTATCATCTTCCACTGGTTTAGCGGCACTTCGGACGAACTCGCCCGCGCGCGTAATGCGGGCTGTTATTTTTCCGTCAACGAACGCATGCTCGCGACCAAGCGCGCTCGCGAATACGCACGACAGATTCCACTCGATCGTTTACTGCTCGAGACCGATGCACCAGCCGAACCAAACACAGAAACAAGCGCACAGTCGCTCATCAGATCGCTCACAAGGACCTCGATGCGCATTGCCTCACTCAAAAACTGTGACGCAAAGCGCATCGAGTCGGCAGTTTTAGCAAATGCGCGCTCTGTTTTTGACCTTCGCTAACCCCTGTGGGCAAACATGCCAAGGGACATGCGAATCGCACAGCGCAGTCCCTATTGGTAGGCAGTACAATTCGGCAGCATTACACCAATTCGTGCATGAGATCACGGTTGCGTGCATACAATTCGTCGAAGATATGACGGCGCGACGCATATAACTCGTGGGCAGCCATATCGGGCACGATTGTTTGCGCAACGCCAAGGACTTGGGCGAGCTCATCCCATGATGCATAGGCACCACCTGCGAGTGCTGCCATGATGGCATCACCGAAGCATGCGCCCACCGTAACCTTGGCAACCGAGACCTCGCGCCCGCATACGTCGGCGATAGCCTGCATCCAAACTGGATTCTTGGTTCCACCTCCGACAAGCATAATGCGCCCAATTGGCAGTCCATGCTCTCGCTCGATAATGTCGACATGGGATGCAACGGTATACGCGACGCCTTCCAAGGCGGCGCGAACCATATGGGCTCGCGTATGCCTTCCGGTCAGTCCAAAGAAGACGCCACGCGCCGCGGGATCATTGAGCGGAGTACGCTCCCCCGCAAAGTACGGCAGACACAGGAGCCCATCGGCACCCGGCGCCACGTCGGCGGCATCATGCGCCATAACCGAATAGGCATCGGGGCCACCGTGGTCCTCGGCCTCCACGGCATCACGATACAGCTCTTGGCGCAGCCACGATGTGAGCGCACCCGCCGTATTGGTCCCCGCGCAGATCCCGTAAGTTCCGGGAATGATAAACGTCCCTGGCCACAGGCGGGCATCATCGATCATATGATCAGCTAGGTAGATGAAATACGCCGTACTCCCCAACTGAACCATCATATCGCCGGGACGGAATACACCCGTCGAAATGGCCTCGGCACCAGAGTCGCCCGTTCCCACTAAGACAGGTGTCCCTGCCGCGAGCCCCGTCGCCTCTGCCGCACGCTGCGTAATCACCCCGGCAATATCGGTAGCCGACATTACCTCCGCCATCTGGTCAGGCCGGCAGAAACGAGCACATTCCCGAGCATCAACCTTCCAAGTGTAGCGGTCATATAGGGGAAGAAAATCCTCCGCCAAATAACGGTCCACCGTAAAACGCCCCGTCAACTTTGCGCATAGAAACGATGACGCCGTCAGGAACTTCGCGGCACGTTCGTGCACCTCGGGCATATTCTCCTTAAACCACAAGATCTTGGGAGCAATATCTGACGAACAGGGATCGTGCCCGAAAAGCTCGCGTGCGCGGTCTGACCCATATTCGGAAAGAAGCTCGTCAATCTGCGGCTTCGAACGTGCATCGACTCCATACAAAATCGCGGGTGCCAGCGCGTTGCACTCGGTATCGACCGGCACACAGTCGCAACCCAATGCGGAAAGGCCCACGCATCCGATCTGCGCCGCGTTAACCCCCGATCGCGCCACCAGCTCGCGCGACAAGCGGCAAAAATCGCCCCACCAAACTGCCTCCGCATCATGCTGGTACCATCCATCACACGGGTTGTCCGTCTCGTGTCCACAAGAGGCTTGGCAAACGATATTGCATCGATCATCGATTAAAACGCCTTTAGAGGCGCTTGTCCCAATATCAATACCCAGATAGAGCGCCATAGGTGCCTACTCCCCTCGCGCCGTACGAGCGGCAGCCATAAAACGAGCTACCCGCTCAACATCAACCGGGGCATCCAGCTTTCCGTCGCGCTTTAAGCACGTGCCGACAAACGCACCATCGTAGTGAGCAAATACGTCAGCCACGGTATTTTCGCGACAACCGGCGCCACATACCACAGGCACTTGGCCAACACGCTCGCGGACCTCATCGGCAAGCTCGCCCGAAGCGCCACGACCGGCAGCCGAACCGCCGATGACCATCGCATCCGGTAGGCAATTAAAGAGAAGTGAATCGGCAATGTCCGCAGTCGTGCGGTCGTTAAGATAAACCTCCCCCTCGCTCGTGATGAAGTGAAAAAGCTTGAGGTCGTCCAAGCGCAGCGCCGCCTTGCGACGCATGGTGTGCGCGAAATCTCGATTAATCAGCCCGAGATCACCGGCCCAGGCACCGCAAAAATTGCAGCGCGTGAACTGCGCATCGACAGCAGCGCACAGCTCGATTGTGGCATCACCGTCGTAAATAGCCTCGGCTCCCCAAAGGGTCGACAGATCATGGGACAGAGCTCCGATTACATAGCCCATCGATGCAAGGGCTGAGGGAGAAACGTGCTGCTCATAGGGCATCGAGAGCTCATTGGTAATCAAAATGCCATCGACACCGCCCTGTTGCAACGCCTCGAGATCGCGCTTGGCGGCTTCCACGACCTGCGACACGCTTCCACCCGGGTAATACAGTGGGTCGCCCGGCAGAGGACGCAGGTGCAGCATTCCGATAACCGGCTTTTCGGTCTTGAACATCGAAGTTAGAAACGACATAACGTGCTCCTTCATAGGGTTATCGCGGGGACGTTACTCCCCCAGCACTTCGACGTACACTTTTCGCTTCTGCGGACCGTCAAACTCCGCAAGATAGATGTTCTGGGCACCTCCACACACGATGTGGCCATCTTGGACGGGAAAGAAGCAACTGTTTCCACAAATCATGCTCTTGATATGCCCACAGGAGTTGTTGCCGGTGGCTCCATAGCTCGGCAGGAAGTGTGCATGCGCATAGGGGGCATCGAGCGGGGCGATGCGATCAAGCGTCTCCATAAGATCCGTCTCCACGCAGGGCAGTCCCTCGTTTACCACGATTCCACAGGTCGTATGCGACAAAATAATTGCTGCCAAGCCATTCGTCACCGAACTGCGTTCGATGGCAGCGTGCACGTCCTCGGTAATATCGATGAACTGGTCCGGAGCAGTCGATAGATAGCTCAATGTCTCGAGCGTCACCATGTTCACTCATCCCCTTCAAGAAAACGCAGGGCATTACCCCAGTAGAGCCTTTCTCGCGCATCATCGCGCATGGGCACGGTATCGAGCGCCCGCTTGAGTTTGAATGCACGGAAGCGCGGCGTATTGCTGGCGAACATCACTTGGTGCGATAGCGCGCGCTCATACCACAGCGGCCCCATATCGACCGTGAAAAGACGCTGCATCATCTCCTCGGGCGAATCGATGTAAGTGATAGAGGTGTCCGTGTAGCAGTTGGGATACTTGAGCAGCATCGCCACGGTCTCGCGTACCCAGGGCCAGCCAAAGTGAGTCAAACTAAAGCGCACATTTGGATGCGTTGCGATTGTGTGCTCAAATGCAAGCGGGTTACTGCGCGAGAGCTCTGCGCCAGGCTCCCAAGACATACCGGCATGGAAAACCACCGGCTTGTTATAGCGCTCGCACAGCTCGTAAAGCGGCTCGGCCACAGCATCATCGGGGGCAAAACCCTGCTTTGCAGGATGCAGGCAAAGCCCCTTTGCCCCCAACTCGGTAAAGGCGCGCTCCAATTCGTCTGCGGCACCGCTCACCTGCGGGTCTACGCTCGCAAATCCCCACAGACGATCGGGATGCGCGGCAACCAGCATGGCAATCTGGTCGTTGGTGCCAAAGTGCCCTCCGCATGCCGTGGTTACATCGAGCGGCATGAGCACGCTCTTCTGCACATCGCAGACGTCCATCTCGACTTGAAGCTCATCCCAATCCATGGGGCCCATATGCCCCATACCAAATTCTCGTGACCAAAAGCCGAATCCATCAGGCTCATCACCCGGCTTACAGATCTCGCCGTAGAGCATAGGATGGACCAACATGTCGATAACCATTTCGTACTCCTTTCCAGGCATTTGACCCTAGTACGGCTCAAACGAACCAATCACTCGGGACGACAGCTCAGCGCCCGCCTTCATACACGCCGGAATATCAAGGCCATCGATCACGCCCTTGGTAAACCCGGCAATATACGAGTCGCCGGCACCCACGGTATTAACGACCTTCTCCGCCGGTACGATCCCGCACTCATAGAAGCGCTCACCGTCATAGGCAATGCTTCCCTTCTCGCCAAGCGTGGCAACCGCAACGCGCGGTCCCAATTCCTGCACGTGGCGTACCCAGTCTCGCAGCTCCGGAGTGTCCTCTTCAAACGACATGAACGCATAGTCTACGTAAGGAAAATGAGCCTCGCATGCATATTCGGGATCCTGGCTGAACACCGAGAAGTCCATAACCACCGTCTTGCCCGCATCATGCCATTCGGGCAGGAGGTCCAAACAATTGCCAAACAGGTCGGTATGAATGATGTCATGCTCTAGGATAAACGCCCGGTCGTCTTCATTCGGACGATATGTCTCCATTACGCCATCGATTGCCTCGAGATGCACGCGATCGACGCCGTCTTTCAATGCCATGAGCATCACCGAGGTGTCGCCATCCTCCACCCGCAGATGTGAGATATCGAGCCCCTCAGCGGCCAGCGCCTCTCTCATCTTGTCTCCGTACTCGTCCTTGCCGACAACCGACACGGCGGATACCGAAACGCCCATTCGTGCAAGATGGATACCCCAGTCAATGCCATTACCAGTCGGATAGAACACGCCGATGTTTTGATAGACGTCCGCACAGCAAAAACCAGCCGCGCACGCTTTAATACCCATGGTCTTCTCCAATGTTCAAAAGGGGACCCACCACATGGCGAGCCCCCTTTTCGCGTTTCGCTTATTGTTTTGCATCGGCCGTCCAAGGCCTCATAGCCAGACCGCCGTACGCTTTCTTAAGCTATTCGACGATTGGTGCTCCGTGGCCCCAAGAACCTTCCATACCGCACACGGTCGAGGCAAACCCGGCAGCAAAGTCGAGCGCGCGCTCGATGGCCTCGGCGCCATCCTCACCGCGCTTGGCGGAATCGAGATAGCACATCAAAAACGAGGTGAGGAACGAGTCGCCCGCCCCCATGGTGTCCTTCATGTCCGTTACCGGTTTAGCCAGCTGGCGGTAATAACGCTCGCCGTCGTAAGCAATGCAGCCCTCGGCGCCCGCCGTAGCCGACACAAAACGCGGACCCAGGCCCTTCACCCATGCCAGACGCTCGCGAATCTCGTCCTCACTCGCAGCATCCGCCGCACTAAAGAAAGCGAAATCGACGTAGGGCGCAATCTGCTCGTAGTACTCGTCGGTAGAGTCGTCCGAAAAGTCAAAAGAGACCGTGACGCCCGCAGCCTTCAACTTGGGCAGCTCGCGCTCGGTAAAGCAATAGTTTCCCGAATGAACCACATCGAACTGCTTCATGTACGAAAGGTCAAAGCGATCGAGGACATAGCGCGCATCGCCACGGATACCGCCCTCGTTGGAGCCGAGGAAGACACGGTCACCGTCAACGACGGTCACGCGAGCCGCTCCGTTCTCGCCAATCATCTGCTCGCACTTGTCAAGCTCGATACCCTCATCCTCGAGGCTTGCAATGACATGCTCGGCAGCGGCGTCATTGCCAAAAATGCCCATGTATGCAGAACGTGCGGCACCGCATTTCTTGGCATAAACGGCGAAGTTAACCGCGTTGCCGCCAGGATACATGGTGTGGATATGCTCGTAGCGATCGACGACGTTGTCGCCAAATCCGAGCGCGTTAACGTTAAATGCCATGGCCTTTGCCCCTTCTAGTACTCGACAACACCCATATAGCGACGGAAATCGGGATCGTGATCAAACACCTTGCCGCGTGCAGCACGCAGCTCGCAGTTCATGGCGTAGAACAGCACCGGGTCCAGATAGGCACGGACGCTCGCCGGCACGGCTTCCATACCGTACTCCTTGGCATCGAGCACCATCAGCGTATCGGTATGCGTCTTAAGGAACGCCAGGGCGCGCTCGTCCATAGCACGGCACTCGCTGGAGCCCATCTGCAGGAAGTAAAAAACGCCATCCTGAGTAGCCTCGAAGGGGCCATGGAAGTACTCGGCAGAGTGGATGTAGCTGCAGTGCTGCCACTGCATCTCCATAAGAGAGCAGATAGCGAAACCGTAGGTCTGGCTAAAGTTGGGACCGCTGCCCAGAATGTAGAAGAACTCGTGCTCCTGGCAAAGCTTGGCAAAACGATCGCCCAGCTCGGCATTTACCTTCTCACGTGCCGGGGGAAGAATCTTATCCATCTCGGCGATACCGGCATACATATCGGCAAGATCGGCGTAGCCCTCCTGCTGATCGAGCAGCTCGGCCGCAAGCGACAGCGAAATGCCAGCGGGGACCTCGGCCTGCGGCACGCCCTCGCCCCACGGGTAGACCCACGTGGTCCATTTACCGGTGTCGATCTTAGATCCAGCGTTGTCGGTCTGGGCGATCACCGTAGCGCCGGCAGCAAGGGCAATCTCGCAGCCCTCGACGACCTCAGGGGTGTTGCCACTGTGGCTACAAGCGATGACCAGGGACTTCTCGCCCAGACGACGCGGACGCATGATATCGAACTCGCGAGCCGTATAGATATACGAAGTGAAGGTGGTTGCCTCGCGCTGCAGAAGCTCATGGGCCGGGATCAAATCGATCATGGAGCCACCGCAAGCAATCCAGTAGACGCTGTCGAACTTGCCCTTCTCGGCAATTGCCTCTTTGATCAGATCGTGTGCGTTCATATCCAGTTCCTTTCTTGTTTGGCCGCAATCAATGACGTTGGCTGCGTGGCCGATAGTTGTTTTAGTCAATCAGATATTTCTCGAATGCGGCCATGTTCTTGGCATCTGCCGCCGCCGGATTATCGTAGTAACGACCGTCCGTGATTTCCTGGCCCAGCATGCCGTCGAAACCATGGGCGTTGAGCGTGGCGACGAAGGCGTCCATATCGTGCTTGCCATCGCCCCACACCAGATGGCCATACGGGTCACCGTCGATAAAGTGCATCTCGTGAATTGCCCCATCACCAAAGGCGGCAAACCAGTCCTCGAGCGTCTCGCCTGCAACGCCCATCGCGGTTGTATCAACCATGGGCTGTAAGTACGGGCTCGCGACCTCGTCAATCATGCGCTTCGCATCGGAAACCGTCGTCACAAGGTTGCTCTCCTCGGGACGCAGACTTTCCATCGTAAGCACCAGACCGTGCTCGCCGGCATACTCCGCCAGAATGGACAAGTGCTCGCGGCTGCGCTTCCAGGCTTCCTCGCGGTCCTCGTCCCAGTCGCCCCAGCCCGAGTTGACGGACATACGGTCGCACCCAAGTACCTCGGCAAGCTCAATGCCGTGCTTAAAGTACGCCAGGCTGCGCTGTTCATGCAGCGGTTTGCGTGCGCAGTACTGCCAAGGATAGACAACATTCTCGGGGCACAGAGTACGATACCTAAGCCCACGGTCTGCAGCCTTTTTCGCCAGGACCTCAGCCTCAAAGTAGCCCGTGTGGTCGAGCGTCACATGCGGCTCCGCACACCACAGCTCAATGGACTCAAAGCCCAAGCGCTGCTGCACATCAAGGAAGTAATCGAGCGACCACATGATGTAGTGGATATTCATGCCCGCAATCTGCTCGCGGCGCAGCGTCGGTTTGGATTCAGGCATCTTATGCCTCCTTATTTCGATCGAACACGATTTGTCCGTCCGACATCGTCATGTCAACCGCAAGATCACGTGCGTCGCGATAATCGAGGTCGAACACATCCCGATCGAGCACGCAGATATCGGCAAGCTTGCCAACCTCAAGCGTACCCAGCTCGTCTTCGCGCATCAGGTCATACGCGCCCCCGGCAGTCCAAGCGCACAAGAGCTCGACAAGCGTCAGCGTGTTGACCTCATTCACGGGCAGTCCGTCGTCGAAGTATCCGCCGCACGCACTGTAGATTGACTCGCCCAAGCTCGGAATCAACAGCGGCAAATCCGTGCCACAGCACACTGTGCATCCGGAATCTTCCATGCCGCGGCGATTCCAGCTGTGCAAAAGTCGCGTCTCGCCAATTTGTCGACGCATCATCGACAGGCAATCCTCGCGCCGGTCCAGCGTCAGAATCTGCGGATAGACCTCGCAAATTCCACCCAACTTGCCAAACTTGACAAGATCGGTCGGGTCAGAGTTCTCGAGATCGGTAATCGCATGGCGACGAAGCATCCGTCCATGCTCGTCTCGAGGCAGCGAGGCATAGAGCGCCACGGTGCGACGAACGGCGCCATCGCCCTGGCAATGCAAGGAATATCGGAAGCCGTCAGCATCAATTGCACGCAGCTCGTTCTCAATCAGATCCCACTCTGGCTCCTCGACGACCGTCTTGCCGGCAGCGCCCGCATCGGCCGTGTCCTCATAGGGATCAATCATCTCGGCAAGCCCCGCCCATACGCCGCGATCGGTCATACGGTTGAAGCCAGAAAAACGAACGAACGGTCCCCGGAAGCGCTCTCGCGCCTCGCGGGCATATGCCAGATTTGCACCGGCACCCACCGGCTGCGACATCATAGAGACGCGAACCGTCAGCTCACCAGATTCCTCACGGCGAGCCATTTCGTCGGCAAAGCCGTAGTAGTCATCAAACGCCATCTCCTTGATGGCGGTAACGCCGCGCTCGTTAAGCATGCTCATGTAGTCCGAATACCCGGCACGCACCTCGGGCAGCACGAGGAAATCGCTCATCATGCGCCAGATCTTCTCGGCATAGCACGCCTGGGGTGTAAAGCCGTATCGCGCACTGGCGGCAGCATTGAGAACGCAGGTCTCCGCACCCGATGTAAAGCAGACGACGGGGATATCGCCAAAACAATCGTCAAACACAGCTGCTGTATTTGCGTTCTCGGCATCCGATGCCAACGTTTCGGGTAGGTTGTGGCCAAAAGCCGCCGCGCAATCCGGATGATCTTCTTTCCATGCACGCAAGAGCGACACGGCCTCTTTGGCATCAGCGATGCCGGACAGATCAGACCCCAACGTCCGCAGCGCCCAGCCTGTATAGAAGGTATGTACATCGATCAGGCCAGGCATGACGGTGCGGTCGCCCAGGTCAACTACCTCGTCCGCCTGGGTCAAATACGAAGCTACCTCACACTTGGTGCCAACAGCCTCAATTCGATTGCCACGGACCGCTACGAAACCTTCAAACGGCAGGTCCCCCGTACCGGTAAAGACGCTCTTAGACGTCAGGACCGTCAAACGATCAGACATCACAACCACCTACACCGGAAGCATGCCAGAGATTGCCGTTACGATCAGGCCAAAGACGACCATGAAAATGAAGAACTTCCAAATGGTCTTCCACCATTGGCCAAACGAAATCCTAGCCACGGCAAGACCGGCGACCGTCATGCCCGCCACGGGGCTGATGGTGTTGATGGTCTGGTTGGCAAACTGGAGCGCGGTGACGGCCGCCTCGGGATTGAGGCCCATGAGCTCGGTCAGGGGGCCCATAACGGGCATGGTGAGCGCCGCCAGGCCAGAACTCGAGGGAACCAGCAAAGAGAGCAGGCCAAGAACGATATACATAAACGTGGTGTAGACGGCGGCGGGTGCACCGGCAAGCGCGGTAGCGAGCGCCTGGAGGATGGTGTCGATGATCATGCCGCCCTCGGCGATGACCAGAATACCGCGAGCGATACCGATAACGATGGCAGCGTACGCAAAGTCGGCGAGACCCTTAACGAACTCCTCTGCGATCGTCTGCTGGTCAAGGCCGCCCAGGATACCGGCAAGCAAGCCCATGCCAAGGAACACGGCGGAAATCTCATTCATGTACCAGCCCTGGGTAACAAGACCCCAGACGATAATGCCCATACCGCAAGCAAAATCGATAAGCACGAGCTTCTGACGGATAGTGAACTCTTCCTCGATGGAGGCATCGGTCACGGAAAACTCGATACGCTTGAGCTTATCGTCCTCGTACACAATGGACGACTCGGGGTTTTTCTTGACGCGCATGGCGTAGCGCATGGCCCATGCGATACCGACGGCAGTGAAGATGACCCAAGAAACGGCGCGCAGCCACAGTTGCGGATTACCCTCGATGCCAATGATGCCTTGGGCGATCAAAACATTAAACGGGTCGATGGTCGAAGCACAATATCCCAGGTTAGGACCAAGGAAGCAGATGATGAATGCCGTCATCGAGTCATAACCGATACCCATCATGATGGGAATGAAGATGGCATAGAACGGCAGGGCTTCCTCAGACATACCAAACGTAGTGCCGCAAATGGACAGCAATGTCATCGTGATGGGAATGATGAGGATGTCCTTGTTCTTGAGCTTTTTAATCACACGGCTCATGCCGGCATTCAAAGCGTTGGTCTTGGTGATGATCGCGAACGATCCGCCAATCAATAAGACGAACGCAACGACGTCGGCAGCCTCTTGGATACCCTTGGTGGGCGCTTGCAGAACCGCGAAGATATCCTGGCCCAGATTGATGGTCTCGCCGGTCTCGGAATCGGTGTAGTTCTTATCGACCTGTTCATAGGTTCCAGCAACGGCGACTTCACGCTCGCCCGCCGCTGTCGAAATCGTCTTGCGCTGATACTGACCAGAGGGAACGATCCAAGTCAGGACCGCAAAGACAACGATCAGCAAGAACATGATCGTATAGACATGCGGTAATTTGAACTTAAAACGTCTGTTTGTCTTCTTCGCCTTCGTATCTGACATAGATACCTCCAAAGAACTCGAGACTGCATCGCATCTCGCTTCAACGTTTGCATAAGGCAAACGTTCTATGACGTCCCATAGATTACAAGCAGCTTTTTCCTTCATCAAGATAATTTCAAACTGATTGCCGCAACGCGGTTGAACGGTTGCGTTTGCGCCGTGAACGGTATGGAAACGCCCGGTGAGATGATCCACCGGGCGTTTCCATTCGCAATATCCTAGATGTCAAAAACGTAGCGAGACCCAACGATCCGCTGACGACCGATGATAAACGGCCGCCGCTGCTCATCGAAAAAGAAGGCTTCCATATAAAACAAGGGCTCGCCAACGGGAACTGCCAACAGTCGAGCGACCTCGGGCGACGCGCACGCGATCTCGAGCGTGCACGGGTCGGTAAACGCGGGCGTGCGGCCCGTCCGGTTGCGCACGAACTCAAAAATGGATTGGTTAGATAGAGGTGCCGTTGATAGATAGGCGTTGTCCTCGTAAACATATATGTTGTTCTCGAGCATGACAGGGACGCCATCGGCAGTGCGCACGCGCTCAACGCAAATCAAGTCAGTTCCAACGGGAACACCAAAGAACTGTGCTTCGGTGGAATCCGCCGGCAGTATCTTTCTCGAAATGACACACGCCCCCGGTTCCATTCCGTTAACGCGACATGCGTCCGAAAAACTCTGGACGTCATCCTTCTGGCGAATCTTGCGCTTAAGCTTGGGGGCATTGACAAACGTGCCTTTCCCCTGCCGCTTCGTTAGATAGCCCTGCTGGACGAGCTCCTCAATAGCGCGTCGCACGGTAACGCGGCCAACTTTATAGCTCTCAGCCAATTCGAATTCGTTGGGTATCCGCGCGCCCGCCTTGTAGGCGCCGGAGTTGATTTCGTTTTTGATGATATCAATAACCTGTTGGTACAGCGGTATCGCTGCTTTACCGTCAGTTGGCCCTTCAGTCGGTGGCATATACCCTCTCCCAGCACAATTAATTCTAAAACGGGCTTAAGGGCATTCAACAAGCCCTTAAGCCCGCATTAGCTTAAAGTATGCTAGGTGTCGCACCAAAATGTTGGCTATTTACTCATCAGACCCGAAAAACGCGCAACTACCGCGCTCCTAAGAAAGCGTGAGCAGCTCCGGCAGCTGGTCGATAATCTTGTCCGCGGCATCCTGGCTAAAGCCAAAGCGCTCCTCGCGCTTGGCAATGACTGTCAGGCCGGCTCGCTTGCCGGCAGTGATGCCAGGCACCGAATCCTCGACGCAGCAGCAGCGATTCGCGGGCAGCCCCAGCAGGTCCAGCGCATGCAGGTAGATGTCGGGCTCGGGCTTGCTCTCCTTAAACTGCTCGCCGCTCACCACATACTCAAAGGCATCCGACAGCCCGCATGCGTTGAGCACTTCCTCGATGCTAACCATGGGAGACGAGCTGGCAAGCGCCACGCGAACGCCACGGCGCGGCAGCTCTCGAATCGTATCCACGGCGCCTGGGTTAATCAAAGCCTGATAGTCGCGCGGACGCTTATGAGCCCATTCGTCCCAACGGGCCAACGCTTCATCGCCAGTGAAATGCCCCTTACCGGCGCGCTCAAACCAATCGACCAGCATATGCAGGAAGAACTGATGCGAGGTACCGACCTGCCCATTCAACTCCTCTTGAGTCAGATTAAGCCCAAGCTCCTTGGCAAACGCGGCAGTCTCGCCCAGGTAGTAATACTCGGTATCGACGATGACGCCATCCATGTCAAAGATAACGGCGTCGAACGGAAATGCGGACACGGCACCCTCCCTAACAAAAGGGCGCCCGCAAGCGGACGCCCGAACCATGCACTATCGGCGATTCTAACCCAGTAGCTGGTCAAGTGCCACCGCGATACCGTCTTCGTTGTTGTTGGCGGTCACCATCTGGGCCACGGCCTTGACTTCATCGACAGCGTTACCCATGGCGACGCCGGTACCAGCCCACTCGATCATGGACTTGTCGTTCTGGCCGTCGCCAAACGATACGACCTCGCTGGCATCGATGCCGAGCTTGGGCAGAGCACCCTCGAGCGCACGGGCTTTGTCGATACCGGGCGCCGTGTACTCAAAGTACCAGTCGGCCGTAAACATGCCCGAAAGCGTCTGCTTAAAGGGCGCGTACATTTCCTCGTAATGTGCCTGCAGGTAGGCCGGATCGCCCGCCGTCAGCAGCTTGTCCACGGGATAAGTGTCCACGACCTCATGCAAGCTCTCGACCTCGCGGATCTTAAGGTCGCAGGCATCGCGCTCGTATTTGACAATGTTTTTCTGCGAGCCATCCGGCAGCGTAATCATGCAGTGGTACGAGTCCTCGACATGCAAGTCGCGACCGAGCGAGATCATGGGGATCACATCATAGTTTTGCAGATGATCAATCAGACGGTGCAGCTCGTCAGCTGGCATGGCCTGGTCAAAAAGGACCTCATCGGTCTGAGCGTCGACCACATGCGCGCCATTGAAAGCGACTAGCAGACCGTCATGGTTTTGGAGGTCGAGCTCCTGTGCCAGAGCATGTAGCCCCCATGCGGGACGACCCGAAGCCAAGATGAGCTTAATGCCCGACTCCTGCGCCGCGAGCAGCTTTTCGCGCGTACGCGGGCTGATCACCTTCTGATCGTTGGTGAGCGTACCATCGATATCCATTGCGATGGCTTTAATTGCCATATGTGCCTCCTTGCATCGTTTTTATCGCGCACTATCTTATCCGAGCCGGGGCACGTTCGCACGGCGCGCGTATGACGGTTGCAAAACCACCCCATTTGAAACAAAGGCAAAAAAGTACTTGCAAAGACGCGTTCCGACATATAAGTTGATAAAAGACCGCCGTTGCGGTTTTAAGTAGATCGAGCATATGAAGTTTGAGTTTTAGCGTGTAAGAGAAGGAAGATCGGCAAAGTACAACCCCAAACGCAATGACAACTTAATGAGGTAACTGCCACATGTGAGGCACCCAGGGCATTGCTGTCTCGATTTTGAGCACGATGCCTTCCGCCTTGCATGGGCCGTTCCATCCCGCCCCTGCAGCAACTGCCTCACGGGCTCATTGAAAACCGCATAGCACCCCAACGTCAGCACATCACCCACGGCAAGCACATCACTCACGACAACCAACACATCAACAAACAGCACGAACATCAACCGATTGGAGAAGCTATGACAAACCACCACGCTGAAGACGGCGATAAGAAAAGCATTCTGGATGCCCGCATTGAGCGAGCATATGCAAACGAATATGACGCCGCCTTTGCCGCCGCGACCATCAAGAACTACGCGTCGCTACCGCTCGCGACGATCTTGGCCGACCACCCTCAACTGCTGAAGCGCTGCACAAAGATCATGGGCGACCCCGACATTCGCAAGCTGACAGACCCCTATGCCCCAAAACGCGACAACGATTCGTACGTTCTTACCGTAGGCTGCCTAGCCCATATGCTTACGGCGCTCGACACGAAACTCAAGCTCGAATGGGAACCCGACGAGCGTCATGAACTCGAAAGCAAGCGGAACACCCTGCGCACCGCACTGTTCCTTCCGTTGGACGGCCTCAAGCGCTGCAACGTCGAGCTCAATACACAGGCGCGGCAAAAGCCCGGGACCACGGGGCAGAAAACTCCAAGACCCCATGCGGCCATCGTCGACCGCAACCGATATAACCGCATGACCGCGCACTTTTCCGCCGAGGGAGCAGCCATAAGGACGCTGATCGACCTGCTGTGCCTCCTGAGCATCAACGAGCTATTTGAGGGCTATCTCGCCCTTGTTCCCGCGACGGCACCCAAGTCGGTAGCAAAGATCATCGAGACCTGCAGACGCCAGTTTGAGCGCCATCGCAATGGCAGCGAGATGAGCGCCATCGCAATGGCAGCGAGATGAGCGCCAGCATCGCGCAGTACTACGCGGCTCATTACAAAAATGACGGATGTGCCCCTGTCGAGCATCAGCTGCGGCTCGCCTACACCACGCCCGTCGCAACGCTCCATCGCTTTGGAGCCCTTGGCGCTTGCGAGCCGCACGAACAGGCAGCCTGCCCCACAACCGAGCTCGATCTCAGGCTCGGACGAACCCTGTAGCCCGCCAGCCCCTCCGCGGGCAACAATCCTATTCCACAACACAACCAACAGAAAGGAGTCCTCATGGATACCAATCATTCCCCCATCATCAGCCCCCTCACCATGCGTGAATCCGCCCGAGGTATCACGCTCACCAGCATTTACGATGAGATGCTCGCCCGTCGCGAGCTCTCCGTCATGGGAAACATCGAAACCCCGATGGCCCACGACCTATGCCAGCAGATTCGTCTGCTCGATGCCACCGACCCCAGCCGCCCCATCACCATATTTGTCGCCAGCGCCGGCGGAAGCGTGCGATCGGGTCTTGCGATCTATGACGCCATGCGCCTCGCATCGTGCCCCATCCGCACCGTCTGCCTGGAATTCGCCGCGTCCATGGGCGCCGTGATCTTTATGGGCGGCGACGATCGCCGTATGGCGCCCCATGCAGAGCTCATGATTCATGACCCGCTGATCCCCCAGGGGGCAGGCGGCTCGGCACTTGCGTTGCAGGAAACCAGCCGGCGTCTCATGCAGACCCGCAAGACCCTCACGCAAATCCTCTCGGACCGCAGCGGCCTCACGCCCAAGCGCATCCAGTCCCTCACTGCAAAAGACACCTACCTTTCGGCCGAGCGCGCCGTCGAGCTCGGCTTTGCCCACGAAATTCTCTCGACCACCAAGGAGGTCGCCCATGTCTAACCTCGCCAGCCGCCTCGCCGCATCTGAGTCCGCATCGTCCACCATCCTCGCCAAGGATCGAACGCTCTCCTGCGACACCCGCCAAACGGGACTCAACAACAACGCACTTGTGATCGGCCCCTCGGGAGCCGGCAAGACCCGAAACGTCCTCAAGCCCAACCTGCTGCAAATGAACGCAAGCTACATCGTGCTCGACACCAAAGGCACGCTCTGTCGCGAAGTGGGACCCGTGCTGGCAGCCCACGGTTACCGCGTGCAATGCCTCAACTTCGCCGACCTCAACACCGTCCCGGCCCTTGCGCCCGGCATCGAGCGCTGCGGCTACAACCCCCTGAGGCACATTCGCCGCAAGGCGGACGGCAGGCCCAACCAGCAGGACATCCTCTCGGTGGCAAAGGCCATCTGCCCCATCGAGGACAACAACCAGCCTTTTTGGGATCATGCGGCGGCAAACCTGCTGTCGTGTCTTATCGCCTACGTCACCGAACAGCTACCCGCCGACGAGCAGACGATCAGCTCGGTCATCAAGCTGATCGAGCACCTGCAGGACGGTGCCACGGGTCGATTGTTTGACGACCTGATCACGACCGACCCCCAAAGCTATGCCCTCTCGCTATGGCGGCGCTACGCCATTACGCAAAATGCCGAGCGCATGCACGCGAGCATCGTCGGCATCCTTGCCGAAAAGGTCATGTGTCTGGGATTCGACGGTGCGGCACAGCTCTATCGTGAGTGCCATCAGGTGGACTTCGCTTCCATGGGACACACCCCCTGCGCCTTGTTCGTAACCGTGAGCGATATTGACCGCAATCTCGATCCGCTGACCGGCCTCTTTATTTCGCAGGCGTTTATGGGCCTCATTCGTGAGGCCGATAGGCAGCCCGACGGCAGCCTGCCCGTGCCCGTGCGCTTTATGCTCGATGACTTCGCAAATCTGCAGATCCCCCAGATCGACAACGCGCTCTCGATTATCCGAAGCCGCAACATCTGGGCAACGCTGCTGCTGCAGTCGACCAACCAGCTCGATGCGCTCTATGGCGAGGCACGCGCACGCTCCATCATGGGCAACTGCGACACGCATCTGGTGCTGGCGTTCCAGGATCCCGAGAGTGCCCGGGTGTTTTCCGACCGCGCCGACGCGCTGCCCAGCACGCTCATGGCGACGCCGATCGATCGCTCGTGGCTCTTTGTACGCGGTCGCACTCCCGAACAGGTCGAGCGCTTTAGGCTCGAAGACCATCCGCTCTACGGGGAGCTGCCCGAGGCGCAGCAAGGCCATGCGGAGGCCGAGATCTAGGCGCAGGGTTCTCGCAGCGCGCGGCGCCCCGGCGATGTTCCACAAAGGCCGTGCGCCCCGGGACCACGGCAATCAAAACCACCCCTAAAAGGGGTGGTTTGCTCTTAGGGTATAACCCTTGGATT
>CAUAAZ010000007.1 GCA_958427145.1 uncultured Collinsella sp. | reverse complement strand
AGGGCGTTACTGATTCCGACGGCGTCGCCCGCCAGCCCCTGGCCCCGACCCGCGAGGGCTACACCTTCGCCGGCTGGACCTACGACTCCGAGGGCACCGAGCCGGTCGACTTCACCAAGCCCGTCCAGGGCGGCGGCGACCACGTGACGTTCTACGCCCAGTGGACCAAGAACGAGACGCCTGCTGTCCAGACCCACAAGGTCAATTTCTATGTTGATGGTTCCACCACTACGGTTGAGGTCGAGGACGGTAAGACTGTTGCTCAGCCCAGCGATCCTTCCGTCGACGGCTTCAACTTTGTCGGCTGGTCTTCTTCCAAGGAGTCCTTCAAGAAGTTTGACTTCTCTACTCCTATCACTGAGGACACCACTGTCTACGCTTTCTTTACCGCTAAGACCCCCAAGTCCGAGACGTTGAAGAAGGATGAGGGCAAGAAGCAGGTTGCTGCTGGTAAGAAGGACGAGGCTAAGGCCGAGAAGAAGGACGACGCCGCCCTTGCTTCTACCGGCGATCCGACCTTCGTTGTGACCTCTGCTGCCGCCCTTACCGGCGCCGTGGCTGTCGCTGTGGGCATGTACATGACCAAGCGTCGCGAGCACTAAACTCTACTAGTGTTTACCTCCGGGCTTTATTAGCCCAAACCTGATAGCCGCGTGGGGACCCGACCCCCACGCGGCTTTTATGTTTTAGTTATCTTGTTGAATTTTTCGGCTTCTGCATCCGTTTTTAGATGTCCACGCGATATAAAGGGGCGCCGCTGCGATGTGTGCAGCGGCGCCCCTTTGCGTTGATTCTTATTGTGTGAGCTCGGCCCTAGGCCAGCGCTCGTACGTTTGAGGAGATCTTCAGCACCAAATACTGGGTCGAGGAACCCAGCTTGAGCAAGTCGCCGTCGTGGATGGGAATCTGCTTATCCTCATCGCCAGCGGTGCGCAGCGAGCGTGGCTTTTCGATAACGGTGGTCGCGCCACTGCGTGTCACCAGCACCGTTCCGTTGGTGGAGTGCAGGCCGCTTGCGAGCCATGTGTCGTTGGAAAACGCTACACGCAGGTGCCGACGGGATACATCGGGTCCTACGTTGGTGATGGCGTTTTGGTCGTGTGCAAAAGAGCCAAGTACCGTACCCTCGGGATCGAGGCTCAAAGGATAGATAGGCGGCAAGGCCGAGCCGTCTTTCGCAAGCCTGAGCAGCCCCAGTTTTGCAGGAGGCTCGTTGACCTTGCGGTTAGTGCCTCGCGCCTGGACGACCTCGGCGGTCTCGAGCGTGCCAAAGGTCTGGGACAGTTGCGTTATAGCAAAGTCTTTGACCTCGGAGGCGGCGGCATTGGGATCGGCCAGGCATCCGCAGACCGTTAGCGCAAGGAGCTCCAAAAGGCGCCGGTCGCTTTGCTTGAGGCCAGGCATGACGGCGATGCGGTCAAAGATATTGCGCAGGATGGAACCATCGAGCCCCCAGTGTTCGAGCGACGTTACCATGCGCTCGAGGGCATGCGCCGTAATGGCTTGCTGGCGAGCGTTGGCGGCCGTTGGACTGCTGCCACTGCCGATTTTTACAGCGGCAGCCAAGCTCTGGACGCTCTGCGAAAAATCGGCAAACATCTCGGGGTCGATCTTGTCGGTGCCCGGAACGACGTGCACCACGCGTCGCGATAGAAACGTCTTTTCTGCAATGCGAAATCGTGGGGCCGGTTTGGAGCCCATCGGCTTGTCCGAAATCAGGATGCGCGCCGCTTCTCGATTGTTGATCTGCAGGTCGCACTTAAGGAAATCAAAGAGCACCTCAGAAGGTGTTTCCGCACGCATGATGCGAGGCTCCTTTCTGGTATCCGGGGAGGGTGTTAGATGCAAAAGCCGGGTAGGACATAGGTCTTTTGGTCCGGAGCGTTTCCGGGCGTTGCCCAGCAAAACACGTCGCCGTCTTTTCCAACGCGGTTAAAGTACGTCGAGTCGGCAACCTCGCTGCAGTCGGCGCTGGGGGTGCGCTCCCAGTAGCAGATCTTTTTGCCAGCGACGGTGCGGATCATGGCATCGTTGGTGGTCAGGCCGCTCACACTCTGCTCGCGATAGAGCTGGTACTGATCGCCTTCTCCGCTGTAGAGGACAGAAAGGTACTCGCTGCCCTCTGCGAACGTTTCGGGCGCCTGATAGCCGCACAGCTCGCTCATGGACGGTAGCCAGAGCATGTCGTCGGTGGCGGTGATGCTGGAGGCGTCTTTAGTGCCGCCGGTGTTGTTGGTGAGCTTTCGCACCGAGCGAATCTGATTACGGAGATCGTCGGGTAGCGTGGCCATGCCCTTGTCCGCCAACCATTCACGAAGCGACGATTGCTCCCAACCGCCCGTCGCGGCGCGGTCGTTTACGGCGCGCATGGCGATGGGGGTACGGAACATAAAGGTGATGCCAGCGGGGAGGCCGTCATCGGTGAGCGTGTCTGCCTTAAAGCCAACGATCTGGATTTGTGCCTTGGTCCCGTCGGAAAGCCTGACGGTCTTGGTATTCTCGTTTTCGAGCGACTGCTTGCTGTTTACCAGGTGGTAGGTTTCGGCAATCGCGAGCGCGTCCTTGTTGGAAGATGTCTCTTGGATTTTGCGGGAGATCAGGGCGAGTTCTTCCCAGGTGTAATCGTCGAGTGACGGCTTGATGCCGTGCGCCAGGTCGATAATCCCCCAGCATCCCGTGGCAAGGGCGGAAGCTGCGATGCCGGCAACGCAGACGCCGCCGAGCGCGAGCGCAGTGCGACGCGAGATGACTGGGTGATGCGTCTGAGCCTTGTCGGAGCCGGAAGGCTTCGGTTGCTGGCTAAAGTCGATCGGGGTGGGCAACGGCGTGCGCGGCTCAAAATCGATGTCTTTAATCCAGGCATCGAGCTTGTCGACAATCGTAGACAGCGGCGCGCGCTGGGACTGCTTGTTATGGATACCGCTCATGATGACATCGACAAGCATTTGGTCGCCGGGTACGCGTGCCTCAAGCGGCTCGAGCTCGTGCTCGATCTTGTACAGGTAGGACGACTGGTCCATATGCTCGTTTAGGCGATATGGCGTGTGACCGGCATAGAGCGTGTAGAGTATGCTGCAGAGCTCGTATGTATCGATGCTGGGCGACGTACGCAGCGGCGCCAGCTCGGGGATGTCGTTGGAGAGCATCTCGGGTGGGGCGAACTCGGGGGTGCCGTTGCGCCAGATGCCGGTGGACATGGTAAACGAGGGGTCTGAGCGCTTGATGCTCGAGCTGCCCAGATCGACTAGGCAAAGGTCAAAACTGCAGTGTGCAATCTGCTGGGCAAGGGACCGGCGCGTCGTGCGAATAATGATGTTGCGCAAGGAGATATCACGGTGCGCAAACGGTGCATCGAGCTTTTGGGCACCCAGGAGAATCTCTCCCAGGCGTTTTCCAATCGCAGCGACGGTGTTTGCGGGAATGTGGCCGCCCTCGGCGGGGTCGGTTAGCTCTGCCGCAGCATCGCGAAGGGGCAGGCCTTCAATCCACTCCATAAGGATGGCCGGTACGGAGCCGGTATAGCCGTAGCCATAGGTTTTGGGAAAGCCGCCCAACAGTGAGACGGCTGCAAGATTGCGATACTCCTCGGTAAGCGTCTTGATGCCCGAGGGGCTGATGGCGGAGCCGTTTTCATCACAGCCGCTGAGGGGCCATAGCGTTTTGAGCGCAAAGGTCTCGCCCTCGGTGTTGGCGACCTTGCGAAGATGGTGGGAACCGCCGCCGACTGCCCCGCAATCCAACAGGGTGGTAAAGCGGCGAATAGTATCGGGGTCTTCGTTGGTCGCAAACATGGCGTTTGGTTCAAAGGGGGACAACGCGATGATATTCATATCCGTGTCGTACATCACGGGGCGATCCTTTCGAGAAAAAAGTGCGTAACGATAATGTTAGTGAAAAGGTAGCGCAACCGTTGCCTTAATCGAAAGGTGCCGTTATTTGCATGGGTTGATGCAAATAACGGCACCTTTTGCGTCGAAGATGTGTGGGCGGGCTAGTCTGTGATGCGAATGACCAAGAAGCGCGTCGTGGCGCCCAAGCAAAGCGTGTCTCCGTTGTGAATCTCGACGGGGGTGTTGGCAAAGTTGGCGGGGCGCCCGCGTCTGGGCGGTTCGATAGCCTGTCGGCAGCGGTCGACGCCCGAGATCAAAAACGATCCGTTGGTGGAGCCGAGGCCCTGCGCAAGCCAGCGTCCGTCTTGGAGCCAAATACGCAGGTGCTGGCGCGAGACGTCGGAATCGACGTCGGTGATGGCGTTCTCGTCTCCCGTCAGCGACCCGATAATGCTGCCCACCGGGTCCGTGGTAAGGGGACGCAGCGGCGGTCGTGCCGAGTTGCCCACGACGCGCAGCAGCCCCAGACGAATGTCTCCCGTGGGGCGCGCGGTTGTCGAGAAAAACGAGGCGACGGTCGTCTCGACCGTGCCGAGTGTCGAGAACATCTGGTCGGACACAAAGGACTCGGTGTATTCGATGGCGCGGGCGGGGTCGCCAAGGCAGCCGGTAACGATAAAAAAGACCAGATGGATGTAGAGGCGATCTTTGATGTCGCTATCGTCAACGGTCTCGATGCGCTCAACGCCGTTTCTAAAGAGCATGCCGTCGACGCCGCAATTGGTAAGGGCATCCTGCATGTCTGGGACGCACGACTCCATATAGCGTTTAGCGACCTTGCTCAGCGATTGGGGGTCGGAGCCTCGGTTTTGCATGATGAGGTTGAGTATCTGGCGCGCACTTTGTTCAAAGGGCACAAACAGCAGCTCGGGAAGGTCACCGGGTTTGGCGTGAACGATTTCGCGTGAGATAAACGACGGGACCGTCAAGCGTTCGGAGATGGGGCGTCCACCGTAACGGGCGTTGCCGGCCATGAGAATTTGCGCGGCGTTACCGTTGTTGATGCGACCGAGTGACTTAAGCCCGGCGTACAGTGCACAAGATGGGGTGTCGGCCATTTGTTTTACCCCCCCCCCTCCTCAAAAAGTGACATTAAATACGTAAGCATGGTCAATTATAGGCGCTTTGCAGCTCGAAATGCTCGCCAGGGGGCGCGGGCGGTGTAAATCGCTGCCGGAAGACAGCAAATCAAAAAGCGGAGAGCGGATTAATAAGCTGGGAAAACGCGTTAGCAAGACCGTTGTGGGCAACATTTGGCATGATGTCGCTTAGGCTTTTGGTCACGGGACCGTGCGGTACCATAAACGTTAATGAACTTTGACGAACGACCCGCCGAGCTTGCCTCGGCGGGCTTTTGGCGTTGCAATGCCGGAGGAACAGCATGCTCATTCACCGTATAGCCGCGCAGCTCTACACTGCCGAGGCGCTGCAGACCGTCGAGGCCGGGCTCGATTCTGGCGAGGACGTGACGCTGGCCGTGTCTCAGTCGGGCCGAACACTTATGGCCGCTGCCCAGTTTGCGCGTCGTCCGCGCCCCACGGTCTACATCGTGAGCGGCGAGGATGCGGCCGATCGCGCCGCACGCAGTCTGGCCGCCTATGTGGGTCTGGCTCACGTGTGCCGCTTTCCCGAGCGCAAGGACTACCCTTGGCGCGAGCAGGCGCCCGATGACGCCGTGGTGGCCCAGCGCTGCGAGGCGCTCGGGCGCATCGTGCGCGGGGACAACTGCATCATGGTCGCCTCGGCTCGCGCGCTGCTGCGCTGCGTGCCGCCGGTCGAGAGCCGCTACTGGGAGTCCACTACTTTTGCGGTGGGCGAGGAGATTCCCTTTGACGAGGTGCCGCAGCGTCTGGTGGGCATGGGCTACACCAATGCCGGCGCCGCCGACGCGCCCGGCCTGTTCCGTGTGCACGGCGACACCGTCGAGGTGTTTCCCGCGCAGGAAAAGGCGCCCGTGCGCATTGAGTTCTTTGGCGACGAGATCGACCGCATCCGCCGCATGGTGAGCTCCACGGGCCAGACCATCGGCAACGAGGACAGCATCGAGATCTACCCGTGCCGTGAGCTGGCGCTTACCGACGAGGCCGTCCACAACATGCATGTGGCGCTCTACCGCGCCAGCCAGGACGACAGCAAGTTGGCGGCGCTGCTCGAGATGGTGGATGCGCGCATCGTCACGCCTGAGCTCGACCGCTTTTTGCCGGTGATGTACGGCCAGACCGTGAGCCCGCTGTCGCATGTGAGCGGCAAGGCGCTCGTGGTACTGTCCGAGCCGCGCTCGCTGTTCGACGATTGCCTGCGCGCCTACGAGGATATCGAGGCACGTGCCGGCGAGGCGGGAGTCGACCGTCTGGACGGCCTGTACGTGCGTGCCCAGCAACTCGACTTTGGTTCCCAGCAACGCCTGAACTATGTGAGCCTCATCCGTGCCGGCGGTGCGGTGACGGCCGAGCTCAAGATTGAGCAGCCTGCCATTGCAGGCTCGGACAACCGTTTTATGACGCGCATCCAGGAGGTCGTGGGCAAGCGCTATGCCTGCGTGTTTGCCATCCCCGACCGCGGCGCGCGCGAGTCGATGGAGCTCACCTTTGGCGACGAGGGCATTACCTTTGAGGAATCGCTGACCGCGGCGCCCGAAAACGCCGGCGCTATCGGCGACCGCGTGCGCGTGGCAGCGGCGGATTCCGCCGACCGTGCCGCACGCCAGGAGGCCCGTGCTTCCATTCGCGAGCGTCGCGCCGATGCGCTCAACGCCCGCTCGCTCGAGGCGGGCGCCGCGCAGGCTGCCGCCGGCGCCGCCGTGCCCACCATCTCGCGCGGGCGCGTGACCTTTGTGGACGCTGCCCTGCCGCAGGGCGTGGTGGTGCCCGATGCCAACCTGGCCGTGTTCTCGATCGCCGACCTCAACGCCCGCATGGATGCCAACCGCGCGCGCAGCCGCCGCAAGGTTGACATTACGCAGATCACCTTCCCGTTTAAGCCGGGCGACTACGTGGTGCACGCTACCCACGGCATCGCGCTCTTTAGCGAGATCGCGCGTCAGGAAGTGGGCGGCAAGGAACGCGACTACTTTTTGCTGGAATATGCCGATGGCGACAAGCTCTACGTGCCGCTGGAGCAGGTTGACCGCATTACGCGCTACGTTGGTCCCGACGGCGATAAACCGCGCTTGACCAGGCTCAACACCGCCGACTGGACGCGGGCCACCAACAAGGCGCGCAAGAATGCCAAAAAGCTGGCGTTTGACCTGGTCGACCTCTATACGCGCCGCTCGTCGATTACCGGTATCGCCTGTCCGCCCGATACGCCTGAGCAGATCGAGATGGAGGAGAGCTTCCCCTACGACGAGACACGCGACCAGCTGGAGGCTATCGCCGACATCAAGGCAGACATGGAGGCGCCCAAGCCCATGGACCGCCTGCTGTGCGGCGACGTGGGTTTCGGCAAGACCGAGGTCGCCCTGCGCGCAGCCTTTAAGTGCGTGGACTCCGGCCGCCAGGTCATGGTGCTCTGTCCCACGACCATTCTGGCCCAACAGCACTACGAGACATTCTTTGAGCGTTTTGCCCCGTTTGGCTTGGAGGTCGAGGTACTCAGCCGCTTCCGCACGCCGGCGCAGCAAAAGCGCGCGCTCAAGGCGTTTGCCGAGGGCACGATTGATGTGCTCATCGGCACGCACCGTCTGCTTTCGGCCGACGTGAACCCCAAGAACCTGGGTATGGTGATCATCGACGAAGAGCAGCGCTTTGGTGTGCAGCACAAGGAGCAGCTCAAAAACCTGCGCGAGCAAATCGACGTGCTCACGCTTTCGGCAACGCCTATTCCGCGAACCATGCAGATGGCCACGAGCGGCGTGCGCGACATGAGCCTGATCACCACGCCGCCGACTGGGCGTCGTCCCGTGATCGTGCACGTGGGGGAGTACGACCCCGACGTGGTGAGTGCGGCGATTCGCCTGGAGGTGGGCCGCGGCGGCCAGGTGTACTACGTGTCCAACCGCGTCAAGACCATCGACGATGCCGTGGCGCGCGTGCACGAGGCCGCGCCCGAGGCGCGCGTGGGCGTGGCGCACGGCAAGATGAGCCCGCGCGAGGTCGAGGACGTGATGATCGAGTTCGCGACCAAGAAGATTGACGTGCTTATCGCCACGACCATCGTTGAGAGCGGTATCGACAACGCGACCGCCAACACGCTCATCATCGAGGACTCGCAGCGTCTGGGCCTGGCACAGCTCTACCAGCTCAAGGGCCGCGTGGGCCGCTCGGCCACGCAGGCATACGCGTACTTTATGTTCCCCGGCGAGCTGCCGCTTACCGAGGAGGCTACGGCGCGTCTGACCGCGCTTTCCGAGTTCCAAGACCTGGGCAGCGGCATGCGCATCGCCATGCGCGACCTGGAGATCCGCGGCGCCGGTTCGCTCATGGGTGCCGAGCAGCACGGTAACCTGTCGAGTGTGGGCTTCGATCTGTTTACGCAGATGCTGGGCCAGGCCGTGGCCGAGGCGCGCGGCGATGACGATGCCGGCGTGGAGGCGGCGAGCGTGGGCATCAACCTGCCGGCCGACTACTTTTTGTCCGAGGAGTACATGCCGGCGGTGGACCAGCGCGTGCTCGTGTACCGCAAGCTCGCGGCGGCTGAGGACCTGGAGAGTATCGACGAGGTGCAGGAGGAGACCGAGGCCGCGCATGGTGAGCTGCCGTTGGCGGGGCTCAACCTGTTCAACCGCGCTCGCATTCGTATTCGCGGCGAGCGCTTGGGGCTCGAGAGCGTCACGCTCAGCGGTGGGCGCATCACGTTTTTGGGCGTTGACGTGCCCAAGAAGGTGGCCTTTGAGCTTAAGACTCGCTATGGCGCGGTGAACTTCCCCAAGAGCCGCAAACTGTCGGTGCCCTACAAGGCGGGCGCCGGTGCGGGCAGCGGCCTGGGTCGCGGCCTCGACGCCAACGACGGCACCGGCCCGGTGGCGGCCGCGCTCATGCTGCTGCGGCAGCTGGGCGCTAGTGATGATGACTAGCGAGTTGACGCTGCAAACACCCTATTTGGGCACTCTGGTTCCATCGAAAGGAAAGCATGTTCGGATACATCTATAAGAAAGATGTCGCCATTATCGCGGTTGTCCTGTGTCTTTGTCTGGGCGTGGGCAGTTTCTTCGATTATCAGATCTCGAGCGCGCTGTTCAACATCGGCAGCATGTACGGCCGCTTTATCGAGGCGGCCGGCGAGCTACCGTTCGAGCTGACGGCGAGCATCGCGGGCGTTATGCTCGTGCGCTCGGCGCGCCCCGATTCCAAGGCGAGCAAGTGGCTCGCCGTGCTGGGCGTTCTAATCAACGTGGGCCTGGTCGGCTACGAGATTATCGGATCGCTGCGCGTCGGCGGCAAGCTCATCGCGTTTCAGCTGGTTCTGACGTTTGTGTTGGTCATCGTCGCCAACCTTATCGTCTATCGCCTTACTCGCACGACCGAGCCCGACGAGCTCACACGCTGGGCGTTGATGGTACTGGCCGTGTGGGTCGCTCAGGCCATCATCCTCAACGTCATTGTTAAGCCGTTGTGGTCGCGCCCGCGCATGCGCGTGATCGAGGTCACGCCGGGGCTCAATTTTCAGCCGTGGTGGGTGATCGGCAATCCCGACAAGTGGACCTATATCGCCGCCGGCGTGATCAAGGACGGGTTCAAGTCGTTCGCGAGTGGACACACCGCGCATGCGGCGATCGGCCTTATGCTCGCCGGGCTTCCCGCGGCGGCCTTTAAGGAAAAACCGTCGCGCCGCCGCGTGGTCTTTTGGACGGCGGTTGTGGTCGCGGCGCTCGTCGCCTTTGGGCGCATCGTGATTGGAGCGCACTTTTTGACTGATGTGAGCTGCGGCTTTGCCCTGGTACTGGCACTTGAGTGCCTTGCCGCGCGCATTGCCTATCCCAACGGCGTACAATAGCCCCGTTTGAATCATCTGGCCGATACCCGGTAAGAGAGGATTGCCATGCTCGCGTTTAACAACGACTATTCCCACGGCGCACATCCGGCAGTGCTGCAGGCGCTCGTCGACACCAATATGGAGCCGCAGCCCGGCTATGGTACCGATGCGCATACCGAGCGTGCCAAGCAGCTTATCCGCGAGGCCTGCCAGGCCCCCGATGCCGACGTGTTTTTGCTGGTGGGCGGCACGCAGGCCAACGCGACGGTGATCGACATGCTGCTCGCGCCGTACGAGGGAGTCGTTGCTGCCGAGACTGGCCACGTCGCCTGCCACGAGGCGGGCGCCATCGAGTTTGGCGGCCACAAGGTGCTCACCATCCCCGGCTACGAGGGCAAGATGCACGCCGAGGACCTCGAGAACTATATCCAGGTGTTCTACGAAAACGAGAGCTACGAGCACACGGTGTTCCCGGGCGCCGTGTACGTGAGCCTGTCGACCGAGTACGGCACGCTGTACTCCAAGGCCGAGCTCGCGGCGATTCATGCGGTGTGCCAGAAGCGTGAGATTCCGCTGTTTGTGGACGGCGCTCGCCTGGCCTATGCGCTGGCGGCCGATGAGTGCGACATCACCCTGCCCGAGCTGGCGCAGCTGTGTGACGTGTTCTACATCGGCGGTACCAAGTGCGGCGCGCTTTGCGGCGAGGCCGTGGTGTTCTGCGGCATGCACGCCCCGGCACATCCCATTCCACGCATTAAGCAGCACGGCGCGCTGCTTGCCAAGGGCCGCCTGACGGGCGTGCAGTTTGAGGCGCTCTTTACCGATGGCCTGTATTTTGAGATTGGTCGCCAGGCGATCGAAACCGCGCAGGCGCTTCGTCGCGTGCTGCACGAGCGCGGCTACCGGTTCTTCTTGGAGACGCCGACCAACCAGCAGTTCGTGATTCTGCCCAACGAGGACATGGCCCGCATTCGCGAGCATGCCTCGATCGAGTACTGGGAAAAGTACGACGAGACCCACACGGTAGTGCGTTTTTGTACCAGCTGGGCCACGACGCAGGAGGACATCGACGCGCTGGCGGCTGTCCTGTAGTCTGATGTAATGACGAGGGGCCGCCTTGCGCTGGGTTTGGCGCAGGGCGGCCTTTGCTTTTGAGGGGGAGGGGCTGCATGCCCGAGATGTCCGAGCCGACGATTCGTCTGGCGACGCCCGAAGACGCGCCGGCGTTGCTTGCCATCTATGAGCCGTATGTGCGCCAGACGGCGATTACCTGCGAATACGAGGTGCCGAGCGTTGAGGAGTTCGCCGGGCGCATCGAGCGTACGCTCAAGCGCTATCCGTATCTGGTGATGGAGCTGGACGGGCATCCGGTAGGCTATGCCTATGTGAGTCCGCTTAACAGCCGCGAGGCATACGACTGGTCGGTCGAGACATCGATCTACCTTGCGCGCGACGTGCGCCACGGCGGGCTGGGCCGCAAGCTGCACGATGCGCTCAAGCAATGCCTGATCGCGATGGGCATCACCAATATGTGCGCGCTCATCGCCGTGCCGCACGACAAGGACGACGAGTATCTGACGCACAACAGTCAGGATTTCCATGCCCATATGGGCTACCGCCTGGTGGGTGCCTTTGACCGCTGTGCCCAGAAGTTCGGCCGCTGGTACGACATGTGCTGGATGGAGCTGGTCCTAGCCGAGCGCACGCCCAACCAACCCAAGCCAACCTGGTTCCCCGACCTCCCCAAACCTACCATTTAGGGACAGGTCTATTTTGGCAGGTTAGCCGATGGGCTCGGTGTATTTGGCGCGGTCGGTGCGTTGGATGCGCTTGGAGACATGGAGCGGGCGGCCGTCGGTGTCGTAGACGTAGTCGGTGATCAGGATCAGCGCCTGCCCGCGCTCAACGTTGAGCAAAAACGCCTCGTTTTGCGAGGCATAGCACACCTCAAAGGTCTTGTGCCCCTGTGCCGGCGCGCGATGGAACTCCTGTCGCAGCGTGGCGTAGAGCGAACCGTTGATATCGCGATCGATGAGCGTCTCGAAGCTTGGCGGCAGGTAGGTGGTCTCCAAGCACAGCGGCGCGTCGTCCAGGTAGCGCAGGCGGACAAGTTTGACGAGCTTGCTGCCCACGGCGGCGTCAAAGAACTTAGCTATGCTGCCGGCCGCCTTGGCAAAGCCCGAGTCCACGGTGCGCGTGGTGGGCTTCATGCCCTGGCCTTCGACCTGTGCCGTATAGCTCGAAAACACCAGGTTGTTCTCGTGGAGTGCCGGCGTGTCGGCCACAAAGGCACCACGTCCGCGCTCGGTGCGAACCAGGCCCTCGTCAACGAGCACCTTTAGGGCGTGGCGCACGGTGCTGCGCGACAGCCCCGATTCGTCCATGAGCTCCATCTCGGACGGCAGCTTGTCTCCGCGTGCGTAGATGCCGGCGGCGATGCGGTCGCGAAGCGTACCCGCCAAGCGCTCGTATTGGCTCAGTTTCTTTTTAGATGAAGCGTTCATGCGATCAGCCTATATCTAACTTGTATGCTTATCTAAGCAAGCATGTATTCAACACAACAATAAAACCGCTGGTATCGAGCTACCGAAAACCTTACCAGCAAAATTTCTAAGATAAATATAGCATACAACTAGTCGACATAACCAAAACATGTATGTAACTTGTATGCCATCGAGAGCATCAAACGAGAAGAAAGGCTGATGCACGATGACTACTCAGGAACAGGTTAAGGATGTCGTCTCCCAGGTTTTGGCTGACAAGGCAGACAAGGGCGGCATCAAGCGCGTCGTGTGGATTGGCGCTGGCGGATCCAACGGCGGCAACTATCCTGCCCAGTACTTTATGGAGCACGAGGCCACGCAGGTCGTGAGCTCCAGCTACACCAGCAACGAGTTCGTGCACGCCACCCCGGCCTACGTCAACGAGAACACCCTGGCCGTCGTCGTGTCCATGCGCGGCACCAAGGAGACCATCGTTGCCGCCCAGGTCGCCAAGGATCACGGCGCCAGCACCATCGCCGTCTATGTTGACGAGTCCGGTCTCACCGAGGTCTGCGACTACAAGATCCAGTACGACAGCCTGGCCGTCGATGAGTCCTGCATGGGCCGCACCAACTCCGCCGTCGTGACCATGATCGCTATGGAGCTCACGCAGCAGACCGAGGGCTATGCCGAGTACGAGACCGCCATGGCCGCCTTCGACTTGGTCGACCCCATCTATCGCAAGGCCGTCGAGTACACCCGTCCGCTCGCTGCCAAGTGGGCCGAGCAGAACGCCGACAAGCCCTGCATCAACGTCATGGCCCAGGGCCCGCTCTTTGGTGCCGCCTACGTCTTTAGCATCTGCAACGTGCAGGAGATGCTGCAGATCGACTCTTGCACCATCAACACCTGCGACTTCTTCCACGGCCCCTTCGAGATCCTGGACAAGCGCACCTCGCTGTTCCAGCTCATCAGCGTCGGCCGCAGCCGCTGCAACGACGAGCGCGGCATCCGCTTTGTCAACCAGTACGGTGGCGAGCGCGTCTATCAGCTCGACGCCAAGGAGCTCGGCCTCAACGACATCAAGGACAGCGTGAGCGAATACTTCAACCACCTGATCTTTGCCCCGATCCTCAACAACGTGTACATGCGTGCGCTTTCTGCCGTCACCCACAAGGACTACATGACGCGCCGTTACATGTGGAAGCTCGACTACTAGGGGATAGAGCGGCCTAACAGCTCGATGTCCTCATAAGTTGCGGTGGAATAGTTCCTGTTTGGGGGTCTGAAGCCTCTATTCAGGAACTATTTCACCGCAACTGAATTCATGGCGGCAGTTGGGGACGTTCCTTTTCTGCCGGCAGTTGGGGACAGTCCTAGTCGTTGGGGACGTACTTAAATGAGTAGTCATTCAGGAACGTCCCCAACGACTACTCATTTAAGTACGTCCCCAATGAGTACCCCCAATGAGTGCCTAACTCAGACCAGCCCCTCAGTGATCCGTTTTCCTCCGTCCCCAGCGGATCATTTTTCCGTTCGGCGATTTGTGTCTTGAAAAATGTATATAACGACTATAACGTAGTGTGAAACATATTGGAAACAATACCGAGGAGGCTGCGTTGAAGAAAAGCAATCTGGGCTATGTGCTGGTGCTGATCGCCGCGCTTATGTGGGGCAGCATCGGAATCTTTGTAAACGGCATCTCGGCCATGGGCGTTTCGTCCCAGAGCATGGCTGCCTTTCGCTTGTTGGTCGGAGCGCTTATCTTGGCGCCGGTCCTGATGTTTATGGGCTGCCGTCCGGGTGAGGGGTCTACCGTGGCCCAGGGTCCGCTGGCCCTGTTCAAAGCAAGCCCCAAAGAGCTCGTCCCCTGTGCGCTTGTCGGCATCGTCGGTTTGGCCGCCGCCAACACCTGCTATTACGAGTGCATGGGCGAGGTGGGCATGTCCACGGCCTCGGTGCTGCTCTACACCTCGCCGGTGTTTGGCGTCATGCTCGGCCGCGTGCTTTATCGCGAGGACGTGACCCCCAACAAGCTCGTTGCCATTGTCTTTAACATCGTTGGCTGCGTGCTTGCGGTGACCAATGGCGACCTTTCCGGTTTCCATTTTTCGGTTTGGGGCGTCACGTCGGGCGTGATTGCAGGCCTTTGTGGTGCGTCGCTCGCGGTGTTTAGCCGAATAGCAACCAAGACGGTCCACCCGCTGGCTGTCACGTTTTGGGGCTTTGTTTTTGGCGGTGCGGTTATGGCGGCTATCGCGGCTCCGTGGCCGGATGTCGCCGCGGCAATGTCGCCACAGCTGCTGCTGCTGTTCCTTGGCTTTGGGCTCATCCCCACAGCCGTGGCTTACATCTTATATATGCAGGGTCTGTCCATGGGGCTCGAGACGTCGAAAGTTCCCGTCGTAATGTCATTCGAGACGGTCGTCACCGTACTGCTGGGCATTGGTGTCTACGCCGAGCCCGCCGGCGCGATCAAGGTCCTGGGCATCGTGCTGGTGCTCGCGTCCATCCTGATTATGAACACCGACTTCTCCAAGCTGCGCAACAGTGCCTTTGTCGGCCATATCGTTGAGAGCATGACCTTTAAGCCCAACGCGTGGTGGACGGAGAAATCGCAGGACATGGATCTGTTCCGCGAGCGCACCGGCATCGCGCTGGAGCCCACCGTGCAGGAAAGCCCCTGGTACTTCGTGCGATAGGGGATTGGCGAGGCGTCTGATCGGGTGTCGACAAGACAGTGCCGACCTGCCCTGCGCCAACGTTTCAAGTACGTTAAACCCGTCAACGGTCGATTTTCACCCGCGAACGGTCTTTATACTAATTAGCAATATAGGCAACGTATAAGACGTTATAATGACCATAACGAAAAGGAGGAGGCAAGATGAATCAGATCATTCTCGCATCTCATGGCGGCCTGGCCGCAGGCGCCAAAGACACGCTCGAGATGGTTCTCGGCGACGTGTCGAACGTCCACGTCGTGTCGCTTGCTCGTGACGACAAGGAGCCCATCACCAATAAGGTTGAGGCTCTGATCGCCACGTTCAACGCGGACGACACCGTCTATGTGCTGACCGATATGCTCGGCAGCTCGGTCAACAACAGCATGGTCGAGCTTTCCAAGAACGGCACGAAGTTCACGGTTGTCAGCGGTTTCAACATCCCGCTGGCGCTCACGCTCGCTATGAGCCCCGTCCCCGTCAAGGGCGCCGAGCTCGCGGCCCTCATCAACGAGGCCCGCACCGGTCTGACCAACCCCAACGCACCGGTCGAGGCCGCCGCGGCTCCCGCCAAGAAGGCCAAGGCGCCCCGTCACAGCTCCGGTCCCGCCAAGATCGTCCTCGCACGTCTTGACTACCGTCTGCTGCACGGCCAGGTCGTCTTTACCTGGACCACCAAGGTTCAGGCCGAGCGCATCATCGTCGTCGACAACGCTGCCGCCAACGATGACATCAAGAAGGGCGCTCTTAAGCTGGCCAAGCCCCAGGGCGTGCGCCTGAACGTCTTCACCGTCGAGCGTGCTCTCGCCAAGATGGACAAGCTCAACACCCTCGGCGAGCGCGTCATGTTCGTCTTTGGCAACACGGCCGAGATGCTGCAGTTCTGCCAGGGCTACAAGCTCGACGCCATCAACCTGGGTGCCACCGCCAACCACGACGGTGCCGATCAGGTCGGAGGCAAGGACAGCTCCGTCTTCCTCGACGCCACCCAGAAGGCCGACGTCAACCAGCTGCTCGACATGGGCATCAAGCTCTATGTTCAGCAGACCCCTACGTATCAGAGCGTCGACATCGACGCCAAGCTGTAATCAACCAGGCTTTTGCCTGACTGAAAGGAGAAGGGTATGAATACGTTCATCAGTGCGGTGCTCGTCGGCCTCGTCGGCGTGTTCTGCATGTGGGACTCCCGCCTGCTCGGTCGTCTTAACTTCGAGCAGCCCCTCGTTGGCGCTACGCTCGTCGGTCTGCTGCTGGGCGATGTGCCCACCGGCCTTGCCGTCGGTGCCGCCGTCGAGCTCGTGTCCATGGGCCTGGTGCAGGTCGGCGCCGCCGTTCCGCCCGATATGGTCCTGGGCGGCATCGTGGCCGCTGCCTTTGCGTGCCTGACCGATGCTTCCGCCGAGACCGCCATGACGATCGCCATCCCGGTCGCCGTCCTGGGTCAGCTCCTCGGCATCGTGTTCCGTTCCATCATCGCCGCCCTCACCCATGTGGCAGATAGCGCGATCGATAACGGAAAGTTCAAGACTGCCTACCGTATGCACATCTGCGCCGGCTCCGGTCTGTACGCCGTCATGTACTTCCTGCCGATCTTCCTCGCCGTCTTTGTTGGCACCGACCTGGTTCAGGCCATCGTCAACATGGTTCCCGAGTGGCTGTCCACTGGTCTTAACGTTTCGACCAAGATCATGACCGCCTACGGCTTGGCCCTGCTGCTCACCATGATGATCAAGAAGGGTATGACTCCGTTCCTGTTCATCGGTTTCCTGCTCGCCGCTTACCTCAACCTGTCCGTCATCGCGGTCGCTCTGATCGGTGTGTGCCTGGCTGTCGTCTTCATGGGCTTCAAGTTCAACGGTTCCCATGCAGCCGCCGGTGTCGATTCCGACTACGATCCGCTCGAAGACGACGAAGACTAAGGAGGAACACACTATGGCAACCGCAACCAAGGACGTGTCCCTGAACAAGAAGGTCAGCCAGTTCTTCTGGCGCTCCTGGGCCATCCAGGCCTCTTGGAACTACGAGCGTCAGATGAACATGGGCTTCCTCTACGGCATGGTTCCCACGCTCGATCGCCTCTATCCGGATGAGTCCGACCCCAAGCAGCTCGCTGCTAAGAAAGAGGCTTACCACCGTCACATGGCGTTCTACAACTGCACCCCGCAGACGAGCGCCTTCATCCTAGGCCTCACCGCCTCCATGGAGGAGGAGTACGCCAAGGATCCCGAGAACTTCGATCCCGATTCGATCAACGCGGTCAAGACCTCCCTCATGGGTCCGCTTTCCGGCATCGGTGACTCCTTCTTCCAGGGCACCATCCGCGTTATCGCCTTTGGCCTGGGCGTTCAGCTGGCTCAGCAGGGCTCCATCATGGGCCCGATCCTGGCCATGCTCATCTCCATCGTCCCCTCTGTGCTGATCACCTGGTTCGCAGCCAAGATGGGCTATCAGGGCGGCCACGAGTACCTGAGCAAGCTTCAGGGCGGCGACCTCATGGAGAAGCTCATGTATGTCTGCGGCATCGTGGGCCTTATGTCCGTGGGCGGCATGATCGCTACGCTGATTGGCGCCACCACCCCGCTGCAGTTCGCTGAGGGTACCGTCGTTATCCAGGACATCCTGGACGGCATGATGCCCCAGATGATCTCCCTCGGCCTCACCGGCCTTATGTACTGGCTCATCAAGAAGAACGTCAACACCGGTTGGCTTCTCGTGATCGCCATTGTGGGCGGCATCGCCCTCTCCGCGGCCGGCATCCTGGCCTAGTCGCGACTAAGCGCCTAACCGCTTTCCCCGGAGGCCTGCCTGGCATCCCATACCCCAGGCAGGCTTCCATCCCCAAAATGTGACAAAGGGCAGTCCCTTTGTCACATCCTCAACGGGCCGGCGACTCGGTCCAAACCACGGTAACCCTGCGAGCGCCCGGCAATGTGGCGCCGCAAAAATCGAAAGGAATGTGTCAGATGTACGAGATCGACCTTAACCTCCCTAAGCAGATCGTCGCTGACGTCCTGTCCAACCACGAGATCCACAGCGTCGCCTTCGTCGGCTGCGGCGCTTCCATGTCCGACCTTTACCCCGCCAAGTACTTCCTGGCCAACAACACGGACAAGCTGAACGTTCAGATCTTCACTGCTAACGAGTTCAACTACGACACGCCCTCCTGGGTCAACGAGCACACCTTCGTGATCACCTGCTCCCTCGGTGGCTCCACGCCCGAGACCGTCGAGGCCAACAAGACCGCCAAGAAGCACAACTGCCCGGTCGTCTCCCTCACCAACAAGGCTGGCTCCGCTCTGACCGTCGACGCCGACCACGTCATCGTTCACGGCTTCCACGCCAACTACGCTGCCAAGTGCGAGAAGCCCGGCTATGCTATTGCTCTTGCTCTCGAGATCCTTCAGCAGACCGAGGGCTATGACCACTACGAGGACATGATCACCGGCCTCACCAACATCTTCGATCTCTGCGAGAACGCCGCTCAGCACTGCAAGAAGCTCGCCAAGAAGTTCGCCGAGGACTTCAAGGACGACAAGATGATCTACTTCATGGCTTCCGGTGCCTCCGAGAAGATGGCTTATTCTCACGCCGCCTTCCTGTTCACCGAGATGCAGTGGATCGACGCCGCCGCCTACAACACCGGCGAGTACTTCCACGGCCCGTTCGAGGTTTCCACCGAGGGTAAGCCCTACGTCTTCTTCATGTCCGATGGCGCCACCCGTCCGATGGACGCCCGCGCCCTCACCTTCCTTGAGCGCATGGGCGCCAAGGTCGCTCTGATCGACTCCAAGGACTACGGCCTGGCTGACGCCGTGCCCGCGAGCGTCATCACCTACTTCAACCCGCTGCTGCACCTCGCCGTTATGCGTGAGTACGGCAACCAGATCGCCGAGGCCCGTCAGCACCCGCTGACCATGCGTCGCTACATGTGGAAGCTTTCCTACTAATCACAAGTAAGTAGACCTTACGGGTTGATTGAGAGGGGATGGGGTTTGCGCCCCGTCCCCTTTTTTGCTCTTGGGAGGGCACGCCTGTCGCGTCGCAAAACCCAGGATAAAACCTACCAAAATAAACCTGTCTCTATTTGGCAGGTGGGAGGAGATGCGTATGATCAAAGCAGTGCTGTTTGACATGGACGGCGTGCTGGTCGATACCGAGTGGTTCTACAACCGTCGTCGCGTGGCGTTTATGGAGGAGAAGGGGTTCCACTTTGACGAGATCCCCGATCTTTCGGGGTCTAACGAGCCGGCCATTTGGGAGGCGCTGGTGCCCGACGATGTTGAGCTGCGCGAGCGCCTTCGCGTGGAGTACAAGCAGGTCTACAGCCCGGACCACCCCGTTCCGTATGCCGAGCTGCTCAACGAGCAGACGGAGCCGGTGATGCGCGCACTGCACGAGCGCGGCGTGAAGTGTGCCATCGCGAGCTCGTCTTATCGTGAGCTCATTGACGAGCTGGTAGAGATTGCCGGTATCGCCGATGTGCTGGACTACACCATCAGCGGTCACGAGTGCAGTGCGTTTAAGCCCGACCCCGAGATCTACCTGCGTGCCATGGAGGCGCTGGGGGTGGAGCCTGCCGAGTGCCTGGTTATCGAGGATTCGCCTTTGGGGATCGAGGCTGGCAAACGTTTCGGCGCCCGCGTCCTGGCACTGCGTCCGCACGAGGGCGTCAACCTCGATCAATCGCGAGCCGATGCCGTTATTGATAATCTGACCGACATTTTGGCCGCTTTGTAGTGTCAATCCGCCGCGAGAAGCACGGGTTCAAACGTTTTTTGCGGTGGACTGGCTCAATTTGGTTTCGATTTTGATCCGTTTGGCTTCGATTCGGACTAAGTGAGTAGACTTTTTGGCGCAGGCCGAGCACAATGCATATCTTCCTTTGTAAAACCGCAGGTCACAGGGGTGGCGGTTTTGGGTGTGCTCGGCAGATCGTAAAAAGTCTACTCACTTGGAATTTTGCCCTTTGGTCGTGGGGGTTGCTGGTCCCGTTTTGGTTGTCGAGGGAGGTTGAATTGAAGCGCCCCCGCACGCTCCATGCTACAATCGCGGGCATGCCCCACAACCACATCTGCCTTCGAAAGGAGCCTACGTGGCGAACGCCATCGATCAGCTCACGGACCGCGTGCTCATGCTCGGCCGCCTCACCATCGTCCGCCGTGCCATTACTGCCGTGGCGGTCACAATTTCTGCCGTCCTCCAGACATTCCTGATCCAGGCGTTCATTCAGCCCGCCGACCTGCTTCCGAGCGGCCTCACCGGCGTTGCGGTCCTGCTCGATCGCGTTACCTCGCTGGGCGGCGTTCACATCGACATTTCGCTCGGTATGCTCGCGCTCAACATCCCCGTGGCGCTCCTATGCTGGAGCGGCATTAGCAAGCGCTTCGTCATCTTCTCGATGATGCAGGTCGTGCTCTCGTCGCTGTTCCTCAACGTCTTTCACTTCGCTCCATTTTTGGGCGACAAGATCATGCTCATCATTTTTGGCGGCGTGGTCTCGGGTCTGGGCGCTGCCATCGCACTTAAATCCGGCGCATCCACCGGCGGCACCGACTTTATCGCGCTGTGGGTTTCCAACCACACGGGCAAGACCATCTGGGGCGTCATCTTTGGTTTCAACTGCTTTATCCTGGCGATCTTTGGCTTTATGTTTGGCTGGGACAAGGCGGCGTATTCCATCGTGTTCCAGTTTATTTCGACCAAGACCATCGACAGTTTCTATCGTCGCTACGATCGCGTGACGCTGCAGATTACGACGCGCAAGGCAGACGAGGTCATGACTGCCTACGTAAACCATTTTCAGCACGGCATTAGCTGCGCCGAGGTCGTCGGCGGATACAGCCGCGAAAAGATGTACCTGCTGAACACCGTTGTTTCGACCTACGAGAGCCAGGACATTATCAAGTTGGTGTGCGACGTTGATCCCGGCGCCGTGATCAACGTGTTCCACACGCTCAACTTTGTGGGCGGCTGGTGGGGCGGTCATGTCGACGAGCCCATGCCCACGGCCGTTCCCGATCCCGACAAGCCCGCACGCATGGCCAGCAGGCAGGCGCGCCTCAGCGAACAGGACAGCCTGCAGCAGGACGACGGCAAGTAGGGTATTGGCATTTTGCCGGTCCTGCGCAACCCATCCGAACGAGCCCCCCGAAAGCCCCGTTGCTTTCGAGGGCTCTCGTTTGCCCAGATAAAACCTACCAAAATGAAGCTGTCGCTTTTTGGTAGGGAGGGTGTATCGTTTTATCAATATGAGGTAACATGAAACTAGACGTTATATACGTATTAGAAATTTAGCTATTTTGATAAGAGTGATCAGATATGCCTGCGCCCAAAAATGCACCGCTTTACCAGCAGATTTATGACGAAATCAAGGATGCGATCGAGAAAGGTGTTTATGCACCCAAGGAGCGTATTCCGTCCGAGCTTGAACTAGCCGAGCAGTACGAGGTGAGCCGTATTACGGTGCGCCGCGCTGTCGAGGAGCTGTGCTCCGATGGTTACCTGGTTAAGCAGCAGGGCCGCGGCACCTTTGTCTCCACGCCGCACATCAACCGCCAGTTTCACGCCTCGACGCTGCAGACGTTTACCGCGCTGTGTGCCGGCAACGGCATGAAGGCCGGTGCGCACGTGATCGATCGCCAGATCGTTCCGGCGCGCCAAAACGAGATGGAGTTCTTTGGCCTGCAGAAGGATGCGCTGCTGCTACATATCAAGCGCGTGCGTACGGCCGACGGCGAGCCCATCTTTGAGGAGAACATCTTTGTGCCGTTTGACGCCTACCGTGAGCTGTTGACGGCCGATCTTGAGGACAAGTCGATTTTTGCCGAGGTCGAGCGTGTTGGCGGAACGCCGATTGTCTCGGTTGGCTACCGTACGGTCGAGGCCGTTCGAGCTAACGCCGAGCAGGCGGCCGAGCTGGGCATTGCTCCGCACGATCCGCTGCTCAACCTGCGTGCCGGCTTTACCGGTCCCGATGACGAGCCGGTTTTGATGGGTAAGCAGTACTACGTGGGATCGCGCTACGTTATGGTCATGTAAGTTACGCGGTTTTACCAAACCGCGTAACGGCTCGACGCTGCAAACGCCCCTAAGCGGCAATCTGACGTTCAATCGTCGGTCGCGTACCCAAAGTACGCTTCCCTCCTCTTTCACGTCACCTTGCTCGTTTAGGGGCGTTTTCGCTGACTTATGCTCAACCAGCGACGTTTGCGCGCTTGTCAAGAGATTAGCCGTTGGGAAAGTGTCCAAAAATCCCACGCTCGTTCCTTTTGGATTGCGTTGCCCGTGGCCGACAGCCGTGCGGCACCGGTCCGCGTGGCGGCGTATAATCGGCGGCAGATGACTTGGACGTTAGGAAACCATGACCGATAGCATGCAGCAGATGGCGCTCGACACGCTCGGCGCCTATTTTGGCTACACCTCGTTTCGCCCGGGACAGGACCGCATGGTCGATGCGATCCTTGCCGGTCGCGATGCGCTGGGTGTTATGCCCACGGGTGCCGGCAAGTCCATTTGCTACCAGGTGCCCGCGCTCATGCTGCCCGGCATCACCTTTGTGGTGAGTCCGCTGCTGTCGCTTATGGAGGACCAGACCCGTGCGTTGCTCGCGGCGGGTGCGCGACCCAGCTATCTCAACTCCAGCCTTACTCCGGCCCAGCAAAACACCGTGCTCAAGCGGGCGCGCGAGGGCCGCTACCAGCTTATGTACGTGGCGCCCGAGCGCTTGCTCGAGCCGCTTTTTTTGGCCTTTGCGCAGGAGGCTGCGGGTTCCGCCGGCATTGGCGTGCCGCTCGTGGCCATTGACGAGGCCCACTGCGTAAGCCAATGGGGTCAGGATTTCCGCCCCGCCTATCTGCAGATTCGTGAGTTCATCGATTCCCTGCCGCAGCGCCCCATCGTGGCGGCGTTTACCGCCACGGCGACCGAACGCGTGCGTGCGGATATTCAGCAGATGCTCGGCCTGCAAAACCCTGCGACGGTGGTGACGGGCTTCGATCGCAAGAATCTCTACTTTGGTTGCAAGGAGATGGGCGACAAGGCCAAGACTGCCTGGGTGCGCGACTATGTGATCGCGCATTCGAGCGAGAGCGGTATCGTGTATTGCTCGACCCGCAAGACGGTCGATGCGCTGGCGGGCGAGCTTGCCGAGGCGCTGGGCCCCAGCGGCATTCGCGTTGGCCGCTACCATGCCGGCATGGGCAACGACGCCCGTCGTCAAAGCCAGCGCGCCTTTATCGACGACGATATCCAGGTGATGGTTGCCACCAACGCCTTTGGCATGGGTATCGACAAGCCTAACGTGCGCTACGTGATCCATAACAACGTGCCCGAGAGCATCGAGGCCTACTACCAGGAGGCGGGCCGCGCCGGTCGCGATGGCGACCCGGCAAGCTGTCACCTGCTGTGGAATGGCAACGATTTTCGCATGCGCCGCTTTTTGATCGACCGCGGCGATGCGGCCGACGAGGCGCTCGACGACGAGCAGCGCGCGTGGGCGCTCCAGAGCCGTTATCGCCTGCTCAGCCAGATGGAGGGCTACTGCAATACCACCGGCTGTCTGCGCGAATACATGCTGCGCTACTTTGGCGACGAGGCCGCGGCCGAGCAAGCGGCAGCCGCCGCGGGCGGCACGGCAGACGACGCCGAGGGCTGCGGCAACTGTAGCAACTGCCTCACGCAGTTCGAGGTCGAGGACGTTACCGATATGGCCCGCGCCGCTGTGCGCTATGTGGCCACGCGTCCCATGCGCTTTGGCAAGTCGCTGATCGCCGATGTGCTCCACGGAGGCAACACCGAGCGCATTCGCCAGATGCATCTGGACGAGGACCGCGGCTACGGTGAGCTGTCGAGCGAATCGGTCGGGCGCATCAAGGACATCATCGGCCAGCTGTGCGGCCGCGGTTATCTGGCCACCTCGCAGGGGCAGTACCCGGTCGTGGGGCTGGGTCCGCGTGCCGTCGAGGTCGAGGATGAGGCGTTCGCCTTTACCGTTAAGCGTCGTGCGTCCAAGCGCAAGGCCTCGGCCCGCGCCCGCCGCGCCGTCGATCTGCTGCGCGAGGAGGCCGAGCTGGATCAGCGCCCGCGTGTTGGCGACGATGCCGAGCTGTTCGAGCGCCTGCGTGCCCTCCGCAAGGAGATCTCGACGGAGCTGGAGATGGCGCCGTACATGGTCTTTTCCGACAAGGCCCTGCGCGGCCTGTGCCGCCTACGCCCACAGACGCGCGACGAGCTTATCCAGGTCAACGGCATCGGCGAGAAAAAGGCCGACGCCTTTGGCGAGCAGTTTATGGCGGCGATTGAAGAGTTTGAGTCCGAGCATGCACGGAATGGAGCATAACGATGGCATCCGATGATAAAACCGAGCGCACTGAGGTGTCCGCTGTGCCGCTGTACCAGCAGGTTATGGACGACCTAAAGGGCGAGATCGCGCGTGGCGTGTACGCATCCGGCTCGCGCATTCCTTCCGAAATGGAGCTCGCGAAGTACTACGGCGTGGGACGCATCACCGTGCGCCGCGCCATCGAGGAGCTGTCGCGCGCGGGGTATCTCAACCGCCAGCAGGGGAGGGGCACGTTCGTGTGCGCGCCCAAGCTCAAGCGCAAGATTGTCCAGAAGGGTGACGTTCAGAGCTTTTCCGAGGGTTGCGCTGCCAACGACATGGTGGCCGGAGCACGCCTGGTGTCGCGCACGGTGGTTGCGGTGACGCGCGAGGACGCGGCGTTTTTTGGGGTGGAACCCGGCTGCGAGCTCATCGTTGTCGAGCGCGTGCGCACGGCAGACGGCGTGCCCGTCATGCTCGAGAACAACGCCTTTGTGCTGGCTGACCATCCCTATCTGCAGACACTTGCCGACAAGGACCTCGCCGATAACTCGATCTTTGCGCTCGTTGCCGAGCATTCGGGCCGCGCACCGCTCAAGTCCGACCCTTGCACCGTGGAGATTGCGCTTGCCGATGCTCAGACGGCCCCGCTGCTGGAGGTGCCGGTCGGCGAGCCGCTCTTCTATATGGAGGCCTACTTTACCGACGCCGGCGGGCGCCCTCTACTGCTCGGCCGCCAAAAGATCGTGGGCTCGCGCTACGTCTTCGACATCTAACGTCCACAGATAGAACAACATAGAACAAATTTGCTGAGATGGCTTCACGGGCGTTGTTACACGTGCTATAAATAGGACAACATAGAACGACAGCAGGTACGAGCTGTCGTCGTTCAAAGCCGCCCCACAAGGAGGAGCATCAGCATGAACGCACATGATCTGGTTCAGGAAATCATCGAGCGCAAGGGCAAGATCGAGAACGTCTTTTGGATCGCTTGCGGCGGTTCGATGATCGATCTCATGCCGGCCAACGAGCTGCTCAAGCGTGAGGCCACCACGTTTACCTCGACGGTCTACACGGCACGCGAGTTTTGCCTGATGGCTCCCAAGAGTCTTGGCGAGAAGTCGCTCGTCATCGCCTGCAGCCACAGCGGCAACACGCAGGAGGTCGTCGACGGCTGCGAGGTGGCGCTGGCCGCCGGTGCCGAGGTCATTGCCCTTACCGACTGCGAGGGCTCAAAGATCGACAACGGCAAGTGGACTACCTGGGTCTATCCGTGGGGTGAGGGTGTGTCGCAGGCTGAGGTGCCGCAGGGCATCGGCGCTCTGATCGCCGCCGAGTTGCTCGACCAGCAGGAAGGCTACGAGGCACTCGCCGACATGTATGAGGGCCTCAAGCAGATGGATGCGCTGCTGCCCGCCGCCCGTGAGAAGGTCAACGCCGAGCTGGGCGCCCGCTTTGCCGAGCTCTGCCAGCAGCACAAGTTCTTCTATATTCTGGGCTCCGGCCCCAACTTTAGCCAGACCTATGCCATGGCGATCTGCTCGCTCATGGAGATGCAGTGGCAGCACTGCTGCTACATCCACTCCGGCGAGTACTTCCACGGCCCGTTCGAAGCCACCGAGCCCGGCGTGTTCTACTTTGTGCAGCTCGGATCGGGCGAGTGCCGCCCCATGGAGGAGCGCGCTCTTGCGTTCCTCAACACGCACACCGATACAGTCATGGTGCTCGATGCGCTCGAGTACGGCGTGGGTGAAGTGCCTGCCAGCGTGCGTTCGTTCCTGGAGCCGATCTTCTTCTACAACATGAGCTGCGAGCTGCGCGCCGCCCGCGGCAAGGTGTTCGATCACAGCCCCGAGATTCGTCGCTACATGGGCATCGAGCAGTACTAGGTAACGGGAAAAGTATTTACCTTCGATTCGCAAGCGTGTCGTGTGAGTCAAAAAGCGGGCCGTGCCAGGGATTTCCGGCACGGCCCGCTTTGCATGGCGTCCGTATGAGCGAGGTGTCGCGGCAACCGACGCTTACTTGGCGTCGTGGGCCTCGGCGTCCCACCAGTCGAGCTGGGCGATGTTGTCGCGGATGTGCTGGCAGCTCTTGTGGAAGCCCTCGAGCTCGTGCTCGGACAGGTCCAGCGTGTAGACCTCCTCGACGCCCTCGGCACCGATCACGCACGGCAGGGAGGTAAAGATGCCCTCCTCGCCATACTGGCCGGTCATAAGCGTAGAGGCCGAAAGCACGGCATGCTCGTTATGCAGCACGGCAGCGCAAACGCGCGCGGCGGAGTTGGCGACGGCGTACTCGGTGCACTGTTTGCCCTGGTAGGTTACGTAGCCGCCCTTGCGCGCGAGCTCCTCGACCTCCATGTGGTCAAAGGCGTACTTGTCGGGGTTCTCGGCCTGAAGCTCGTTAAGGCTCTTGCCGGCGATGGTTGCGGCCTTAAAGGCGGCAAGCTGGCTAAAGCCGTGCTCGCCGATCATGTAGGCGTCGATGGACTTGGGGCTCACGCCGACCTTCTTGGAGATCTCGGTGCGCAGGCGGGCGGAGTCCAGGCCGCATCCCGAGCCGATGATCTTCTTGGGATCGTAGCCGGTCAGGTGCCACAGCTCGGTGCACACGACGTCGCAGGGGTTGGAGATGCTCACGAAGATGCCGTCGAAGCCGGCGTCGACGATGCGCTTGGCAAAGGTGCGGGCGGCGTCGGTGGTAAAGAACAGCTCGCCGTCGCGGTTGCCGGCGGCCAGTGCGACCTTACCGGCGGCGTTGACGATGACGTCGCAGCAGGCCAGCTCCTCGTAGTGGTCGTAGCAGTTGACGATCTTGGTGTTGTACGGGACAAATGAAAGGGAGTCGCGCAGGTCCTGGACCTCGGACGTCACCTTGGCCTCGTTGATATCGCACAGGTACAGCTCATCGGCAATACCCTGCATGAGCAGGCTGTTGGCGACATGTGCTCCTACGTGGCCCTGGCCGACCACACCGATCTTACGCGTCTGGTACATATACGTATCCTTTCGGCCGAGTTTTTCGCGTCGAACCATTGTATCGTCCTGCTGCCACTTTGCTAGGCTAAAGCGCCGTAGATTTTTGGACATGCCTTAATCTCTACTTTTGGCTGTTTTGGACCACTGGCGGTGTCTCGGGGCGATGCACTCGCGTGGATGGGGCCGGTCGTTGTACCATAACTGCAACTGACTCGTAAGGAGCATCCATGCCCATTCGCATCCCCGACGCCCTCCCTGCCGCCGCGCAGCTCGAGAGCGAGAACATCTTTGTCATGACCGAGTACCGCGCGCTGCACCAGGACATCCGTCCGCTGCGCGTGCTCATCCTCAACCTCATGCCCACCAAGATTGCCACCGAGACGCAGATCATGCGCAAGCTCTCCAACACGCCGCTGCAGGTGGAGGTTGATCTGCTGCGTACCAAAACGCACGAGGCCACGCACGTGAGCGCCGGCCACCTGGAGACGTTCTACCGCACGTTTGACGACATCCGCGACATCCACTACGACGGCCTGATTATCACGGGCGCACCGGTGGAGCAGATGCCGTTCGAGGAGGTCGACTACTGGCCCGAGCTCTGCCAGATCATGGATTGGTCCACCACGCACGTGCACTCTACGCTGCACATTTGTTGGGGCGCGCAGGCGGGCCTGTATCACCACTACGGTATTCAGAAGCACGACCTGCCGGTAAAGGCGAGCGGCGTCTTTGAGCATTATCTGGTGAAGCCGCAAAGCCCGCTGGTTCGCGGCTTTGACGACCGTTTCTATGCCGTGCATTCGCGTAACACCGATGTGCGCCGCGAGGACGTGGAGGCCGAGCCGCAGCTTGAGGTCGTGGCCGTGTCCGACGAGGTGGGCCTGTACATCGTCAAGTCGACCGACAGCCGTCGCTTCTTTGTCTTTGGTCATCCCGAGTACGATACCGACACGTTGCGTCTGGAGTACGAGCGCGACGTGAAGCGCGGGCTCAACCCTCAGGTGCCGGCGCATTACTTCCCGAACGACGACCCCACCGCCGAGCCGCGCAACGGCTGGCGCAGCCAGGCTCAGCTGTTCTACACCAACTGGCTCAACTACTACGTCTACCAGACCACGCCCTACGACCTAGCCCGCGCCGGCGAGGAGCACTAGACCGTCGGGAGGTGCGCCAGCCGTTAGGCGCTGATGATGTGGGGTAGCGGCAGGTCGTGGGCATCGGTGGGAACGCCGTCGACGCGTTGCTCGTCAAAGGCGATGCCGATGATTTGGCATGCGGGCGAGAGCATGGTCAGGTAGCGGTCGTAGCGGCCGCCGCCGTAGCCCAGGCGCGCGCCAGCGCGGTCGAATGCTACGAGCGGCACGACGATCATGCCGAGAGCCTCAGCAGGTACGATAGGGAAGCGGCTGCTGTCGATGTCTGTGGCCGCAAAGGCCCGCGTGGGGTGGGCGATAAACGGCGCCGCGGACGCATCGCCGGCGGCAACTGCCCGCATGCACATGCGCTGGCCACAAGCTGCGGCATCGATTGCCGAGAGCATGCACGGATAGGCCACGCGCCTGCCGCGTTTGGCGGCCGCAGCGGCAAACGCGGCAGGGTCGACCTCGGAACCCATCGCGGCATAGATGGCAACGGTGTGCGGCGCCGCGGCATCCAAGCGATCCAATAGCTCAACAAGCCGCGCACAGATAACGGCGGACTTCGCCGCCCGAACATCCAAATCAATCGCATCGCGCCGAGCAATCACCGTCCGCCGCAACTCAGCCTTGTCCATCCCAACCTCCTCTAGCAAACCAACCAAAAAGGGACAGGTTTATTTTGGCAGGTTTTATCTGGGCAAACACCCAAACCACCACATAAGCCATTGCAAAGGGGGCAGTTCGTGGACACCTTCGTGGTGGTTTTGACGAAGAGTGGATGTTCACGGCGGTTTGTCTCGATCTGTAACAGTAACTCGGCAAAATTGGACCTAGTTGTTACAGATTGAGACAAAGAGCTGGTGCCGTTCGGGAACGTCTCGACCTGTAACATCTGGAGCCGATATTGCCGTCTAGATGTTACAGATCGAGACAAACCGCCGCGGTGGGCTGCGCCGCCTCGCCCAAGCCGCAGAAAAAGGTAGATTTCCGGGCATGTCCCAAAAATCTACCTATGTGGTTAGCCGAGTAGGTCGATGACGTTAAAGCCGGCGTTGCTCTTGGCGATGACGTCTCGGCCGCCAAAGACACAGGTGGGTGAGACGGCTGCGATGCGCGTCACGTCGGCGCCGAGCAAGCGCAGCTCACCGGGCGTGGCGGCGAGCATCTGGGCGCGACGCTCCTCGCGCGCATGCGGATCGAGCCCGGCCAGGTAGGTCGTGTTGCGGCGCTTGGTGAGTGCGTACGGCTTCACCGGCGCGTCCATGCCGCTCACGCAGCTCACGATAAAGCCCTCAAAGGCGGCCTCGTCGGGCTCAAAGCTGCCGAGCCATTCGCCTGCGCGTGCCATGCGTTCAATCGAAGGATCGATCGCCGGGTCGCGGTAGGTGTAGAACGCCGTCTGGCGCTCGCCGGCTGCGCGGAATCCGCAGCCGTACGCACCGCCCTTCACGCGAATCTCGTTCCACAGGTAATCGTAGGAGAGCGCGTTGGCAGCCACGGCCCAAGCGCCTGTCACGTCAATGCCCAGGCGACGCGGATCGCACGCACGCGCGGCAAAGCAGATGTCGCTGGGGATCACGAAAGCCTCGTGGCGGTCGCGTGGCGTCGGCACCGCGAGCGCGCCGCGGCCGGCACCATCGCCCGCACCCAGCCCCAGGTCGCCCGCGGCATCCCAGTACGCGTCAAAGTCCTCGTCGCTGCCGGTAAAGCTCGCCATGCAGCCATCGGCCACAAAGATGCGGCCTGCCAGCTCGGCAAGCTTGGTACGCAGCCCGTCCACGCGCTCGTCAAAGTGGTCGAGCAGATCGCGCAGGAACAGGTAGAAGTCCACGCCCGAGAGCTGCTCACGCACCACGGCCGAAGGCGAGCTGTAGCTCATCGCGCGACCGAGCGCCGCCGAGTGGCCGTTGTTGATAAAGCCCTGCTCAAGCCCAATGCGAATCTGCGTGAGCACGTCTCGCACGCGGTCGGCGTCGGCGTCTGCCAAAAGCGTGCTCGACCACACCTCGCGCGGCAGGCTTGCCAGCGCATCGATTTTCTCGGACAGGGCGCCGGCACTCACCAGCAGGTAGGGGCGCACGCCGTCCACGTCGGGTTGGGTCATGACCTCGGTCGTAAAGCTCAAAAAGCCCAGCTTGCCGGCGAGCAAGTTGTCGAGCTCCTCGGCCGAGTGCTCGCTCGTGGGTAGCTGTTTGAGCAGGCGGCAGAGCAGCGTCACATAGGGCAGGTCCTCAAACGCGACGCGGCTCAGGTCGAAATACTGCATGGCGTAGGCCAGACGGTTGGTGGGGATGTCGTGGCGCAGGCAGGGGATGGGCGCTGTCGTGTCCACGACCAGCGGCGGCTCGGGGCGCGCCTCGCCAATGTCGGACACGCGCAGGCGCGGCAGCGTGGCCTTGGCCTCGGGCGTGTCTTCCGCCTCCTGCGCGGCACGCAGCGCGGCCGTGCGCTCGACCACGTCGGCCAGCTCGGCATCGGTCATGGCATCGCGTTTGGCTGCCAGCTCGGCGGCCTCGGCACCCTCTGAACCATCGGCGGCATCCACCGGCACCAGCTCGACCAGCGCCATGTGATTGTTCTGCAGCACCAGCTCGCGCAGCAGGTCCTCAAAATAGCTACCGTCCAGCTCGTCGCGCAGTTCCTCGTACACCGGGCCGTACTTGAGTGCCAGCGTCGCGGCGTCGTCATCGTAGAGCCAGGTGCTCAGCGCGTCGCACGCAATGGCCACGCCGTCGGCGATACCGTAGTCGCGCTGGCGCAGATCGTATTCGTTGCTGCTGATGATGGCCTCCAGGCGCTCGCGCGGAACGCCGTGCTCGCACAGGTCGCGGCAGGCGTCCTGGAACACGCGGCGCAGCTCGCGCGCCACGCCGGGCTGTGCGTTTTGCAGCATGATGAGCTCGTAGGGCTGCAGGCTCTCGGCCGCGGTGTAGCTCACCACGTTGCCGCCCAGGCCAGCGGCCAGAATGGCCTTCTTAACCGGCGCTTCGTTGGAGCCCAGCAGTGCCTCAAACAGGATATCCGCCGCGATCGTGCGTTTGCGGTCGAGCGCGCTGCCCAGCACCAGGCCCAGGCCCACCAGGGCGTTCTCGGGTGTAGTGGCCATCTCGACGCGCTTGTACTCGCAGGTCACGGGCGCCTGCACGCCCAGCGGATTGGGCGCCAGCGTGGACGGGTCCTCGCCGGCGGCGACGGCAGCGTCCATGCGGCGGCTCGCGGCACTCGGCTGCGACAGATAGCGCTCGTCCAAAAAGGCCAGTGCGCGGTCCACGTCCAGGTCGCCGTAGAGTGTGATGTAGGAGTTGGAAGGATTGTAGTGGCGCGCGTGCGTGTCCAGGAACTGCTCGTAGGTGAGCGCGGGAATCGCGCGCGGGTCGCCACCGCTCTCGTGTGCATAGGCGGTGTCGGGATAGAGCGCGGCGTTGACGGCATCGTCCAGCACACTCATGGGGTCGGACAGCGCACCCTTCATCTCGTTGAACACCACGCCGTTATAGCGCAGCGTGCCCTCGCGCAGGCTCGCGGAGCTGCTGTCGACCTCGGTGTCCTCCGGCAGGTCCAGCTCGTAGTGCCAGCCCTCCTGCTCAAAAATGGTGGGCTTGGTATAGATGGCCGGGTTGAACACCGCGTCCAGATACACGTCCATCAGGTTGTACAGATCCTGCTCGTTGGTGGTGGCAACGGGGTAGATGGTCTTGTCGGGGTAGGTCATGGCGTTGAGGAACGTCTGCATGGAGCTCTTGATCAGGTCGACAAACGGCTCCTTGACGGGAAACTTGGCCGATCCGCACAGCACCGAGTGCTCAAGAATATGGAACACGCCGGTGGAATCGGCCGGCGGCGTCTTAAAGCCAATGGCAAAGGCCTTGTTCTCGTCGTCGCACGCCAGGCACAGCAGGCGAGCGCCCGAGGTAGTGTGTCGCAGCACGTAAGCGTCCGAGTCGAGCTCGGGCACGGTCTCACAGCGCTCGACGGCAAAGCCGTGGCAGGTAGTACCGGGTACCAGCAGCGCGGCAGCAGCGGCGCGCGGATCGGTTGAGGTGGTGGGCATATGCAGTCTCCTTTGACGCCCCAGCGGGGGCGAATCGAGTCGAATCCTCGAGAGTATACCCATATGGGGCCGCGACCCTGCGGCGAACTGGAGACGATGCAGCCGGATTGGGCATAGGTCCCGCGTGCCCGCCGCACGAGCGTGGAAAATTGGACACTCGCCAAACGAGAGTGGATATCCGGACGGACGAGCGAGGATTTCCGGATACCTATCGAACGAGAGTGGATATTTGGACGGAATTTGCCGCAAAAGCCCCAAAAACCGTCCAAATATCCACTCTCGATATCCGACCGTCCGAAAATCCTCGCTCGTCCATCACTCGCGTATCTCTCATCTCTCACTCATCTCTAATACGAGAGATAACAGAAAGACGAGAGATAAATATGAGAGATAACTGAGCAGCAAAGAGACAAGCAATCATGGTATTGTCTCAATACCGATTGTTCTACCAGCAAAAATATGTATAAATGAAGCAAATGGTAGACATTCCATCTCTATCTATCTCTTATCTCTAAGCCGAGAGATAGAGAGATAGATGAGAGATAATTACGAGAGATAACTGAGAGACGAAGGAAATCCATTTGCGGCATTCTTCGCAGAACCGAGCGAAAGGACGTGCAGATGAACGAAAACGAGCTGACCGGTCTGCTTGAGTCTTTAAGGCGTATGGGCTCGGATGATCTTAACGTCGAAGTGAAGGAGAGCGCCACGACGCTTTCCCGCGACGTGTGGGAAACGGTGAGCGCATTCGCGAACACTGCCGGCGGAATCATCGTGCTCGGAGTGAGTGAGCGCGCAGGTTTTGTCCCGGTTGAGAACTTCGAGACCGAGAAAGTGCTCAACCAATTTGTGTCAGGCATGGGTGATGCGGGCGGTCGAGGAAAGCTGGCCAATCCGCCCAAATACACGATCGAGCGAGTGGAGCTTCAGGGCGTCATCGTTCTCGTCATTACGATTGAGGAGCTCGATCCGTCGAGCAAGCCCTGCTATGTCATAGAGCGGGGCGCCCAGGGCGGCAGCTACAAGCGCATCGATGACAAAGATGTGCCGCTTTCATCGACCGAGGTGCTCGCATTGGCGTCATACGGTCGAGCGACTCCGAGCGATCGCGACGCGGTGGCGGGTGCGGGCGCGGACGATCTCGACGAGACGCTGGTCGACCGTACGATAGATCGGGCTTTCTCGTTGACGCCCCGGGCAATGCGCGGCGCGCCGGACAAACAAACGAAGCTGGAGCGCCTAAATATCCTTGATTCCCAGGGCAATGTTACCAAGGCTGGACTCCTAGTTGTGGGCACCTACCCTCAGCAGTTCTATCCCAAGCTCTTTATCGATGTGGCGGTCTATGCCGGAACGCAGAAGGGCGCGGCGGGGTCGTTGAGGTTCATGGACCGTACGATCTGCGAGGGAACGTTGGGCGAAATGATCTCGGATGCCGTCGCGGCAATCGCCAAGAATTTGCGGCGAACCTCGACGATCCAAGGCGTCTCGCGTGTCGACTCGCTGGAGATTCCCGAGGAAGTCCTACGCGAGGCAATCGCCAACGCCGTAATCCACCGAGAATACGGAGATCGGTTCTGTGGGCAGTCAATCGCTGTTGACGTTTTTGATGACCGTATCGAGGTGACGAACCCCGGCGGCCTATACGGAGGAAAGACTCGCGAGAACCTGTTTGACGGCAACTCCCGATGTCGCAATGCGACGCTTGTGAAGCTCATGTCGATTGTCCCGCTGCCGGATGGCGCAGGTTCGCCGGCTGAGGGCAATGGCTCGGGCATCCCGATGATGATCGATGCCATGCGCGCGCATGGTCTGGCCGAGCCCCTGTTCTGCCCGGGGTTCGATCGGTTCAAGGTCGTACTTTACCGTTCAAAGATCGAGCCGGTCGATCATGGCGGGGGCTTAATTGTGACGGCACTCAAACATTACGGCGAGCTGGGGACGCGTGAGCTGGCAGAGCGCACGGGGCTCACAATTTCCCAGGTTAGGTCGCGCGTCAACGCGCTCATTGCTCAAGGCGAGCTTGAGCCCACGGCGCCGGCGACGAGCCGCAACCGCAAGTATCGACTGTTGGAGCGCGTGGAATAAATGCGTTAGCGGACGAGGCGACCCAATAATCGACCCTCGATTGGCGCCCACTAAGGTTAAGCGGTTGTTGCCCAGTTGACGGTGATGCTAAAGACTCGGCTTACGCCGGCATGGCCGCGAACCCGTCCATCAAGAACAGCCTAAGAACCAGCTTGATGACATATCCCGGTTTGACTTCAGCCGCGTCAAAGACATGGCGCTCGGCGAGCTCGCTGCAGTATGTATAGATGTCGCGGATAAGGTCCGCGCCCGAAAGCGTAAACATGTAGCCTGCGTCCGAAAGCGCATTGGGCGCGGCGGGCAACTTGGCCATGTGGCAGAACGTTTGCAGGTCGGGCGCCATAGCGTCCTGGTAGCCAAGATGGTTGCCGTCTTCTTGTGCGGCGAGTTCCAGCTGGCGTACTCGATCCAGCGCCACTGCCAGCACAAAGCTCGGCGTAGGCGCATTGACGTCCTGAGTGGTCGCCACGAGCCTGCCCGCTGCCTGCGTGACAAGCCAAGCGACCTCGCGCTGGCAACGCACGGCCTTGCGCGTAACCGGCTTGATGGACGAAGAAGAAACGCTTCCCCTAGGCGGATTCGAAACAGCCACAAGAACCTCCCATGAACAATCCGGCCCAACAAGCCCGGATGAAACACGTGCTACATCAGTATACAGGGAAGTGGGGCAGCGGGGTACAAACGCGCCAGCGGCAAACCGAGAGCATCAACGATGTGCCGATCGCGGAATGAGATCTCGTAATAATTGACTCTCGGCCATATTATTGAGGGGCATGACTCGCGTTCGTATGGTTGTAGGTGCTGGCGATGAACGACATTGACCTTGCTGTTCCGTTGATGGATGGACCAAGCTATGACCGCGCCTGCAGTCTCGTGCCTTCCGAATACGTTGAGGCATGGGAGTGGTTTCTGGGTGAGGAACAGCGCGGCGGCGTTTGGACCAGCCTTCCGCACCACACCAAGGAAGATAGCCCTCAGTATCAGTATCGTTTGAGAATTGGCTCGGACTTCTTTCCCGTAACGCGGGATTCAGGGATCTTCTAGCCGGGCCAGGATCGGGTGAAGCAAGATCCCAATAAGATCTTTGCGCTTTCGGTCCATAACTCTAAAAAGAGCTTCTACACCGATGTACCTCCGCTCTATTTGGACGATGGTACGTGGGTCATTAAGTATTCGGTCCAAGCGCCAGGCGCCGTTGGTCCTCGAGACCAGAATTACAACCGTAAAATGCTCAACTGCATGGAATGTGGCGTTCCAGTCGGAGTCATATTTGCAACCGAGGTGGGCTACAAGGTGCTCGGCCTTGCGTTTGTTGAACGGTTCGAGCCCGAAAACGGATGGTTTGTTCTGCACGGTCCTGTTCATAAAGGCGGACCGGACCCCCGTTTTGCGCCCGACATGAGCTATCTGAAGCACATGCCCGTCGATATTGAGTTTGCCGGACGGGGTACGACCGACGACGAAAAGGTCCGCTATGCGTTAAGACGCGAGCGATTGGGGCAGCAATGGTTCCGCAAGCAGCTCGTTGCCGCCTATGATGGCCGTTGCGCGGTGTCGGACTGCGGCGTCAGCGAAGCTCTGGAGGCTGCACATATCGAGAATTACTCGGGACCCAAATCGCAGGTTGCCAGCAACGGCATTCTGCTTCGGCGCGACTTACATGCTTTATTCGATGCTCATCTGATTTCGTTTGAGCCTGTTTGCGGCGAATATCGGCTGTGCGGATCGTACCTGCTGGATAAGACCGACTATGCTTCCTTTGCGGGCGCGACGCTAAGGCAGCCGAATGAGCATCAGTGGCGACCCAATACGGTGTTTCTTGAGGCCCATCGCATTGAGTTCGATCGCTCGGAAAAGAAGCGTGAAAAGGCGGGGCTTCTGCCGTATTAGCGTATTTGGCTTTGGCATTCTTTGACGATCGTGTTGTTTGATCGGATCGCGTGGCGATGCAATCTCGCGCACGCCCGCCGGTGCATGCTCTTCCTGTTTTGTATAGCGAGAGGGGAGCGTGTATGAGCTGGCGAGGCGATATTGCGATGGGGAAGTACGGAAAACTGCCGTGTGCCCTTATAGACAACAATATGTTTCCGAGCGTAGAGGTTGATTGCGGGTCGTTTGTCGTCACCTGCCCTTGCTGCGGCTCGCAAATACCGTGTCTCGACATTCGGTTCATCGATGCGCGCGACAGACTCAGCGACGAAGTGAGAAAACGGACAGGCGTTCATATGCCGGTGTATCCGGAGAAATGCCCTGTTTGTGGCCTCGATATCGTGTACGACGCCGGCGACGAGGGATAGGTGATGCGGAGGAGCTGGCTGTGAAGGCTTCTCCGTCTCTACAAATAAATCCCCTCACCGAGTTGCTTGTGGAACTCGGCGTGATGGTCGCGTGCCCAGGTAAAGAGCGCCTGGTCAAAGTCGGTACGCGTGGCCGGGACGCCAAAGACGCCGGCAACTTCGACGCGTATAAACTCCAGTGCCGGCAGCTTGTTGATGGCAGTGAGGGCAAACGGGGACGAGGGCTCCTCGAACAGATAGCGGCTGCCTTGCAGCGCGTCGCAACTGGTGCACGTGTTGCCGAGCGACGGGGCTTTGGAGGCTCGCGCGCCTACGGGCTTGTAGCCGCAGCGCTTATGAAGGTAGTCGCGGATCTCGCCCGGCACGCAGCCAAGAGCGGGCACGATGGCGAGTGCGTTGGCGTTGGCCGTGTCGATGGCAATGTGCCCGGATTCGTTGGGCGCGTGCGCGATGGCGACGCTCTCGTCGTTATCGGTTCGATAGGGAATGCCGAAGGCCGCGACCGAGGTCTCTTTGTGACACTTCCAGCACTCGCGCTTGCCCAGTACTAGATATATATACGGCGCTGAGGGGTCGGATCGGTCAACACCGGGCAGCCACTCGGCAAAGGGCTCGGGGTTGACGCCGCTGGGTACATACCAGACCTTCTTGGTCCGGTCCCATTTGGCGCCCAGCGCCTTGGCTTCTTCTTTGTGCGAAAAGGGGACATCGAGCTCGGTGCGCATGGCGGCTCCTTGGTGCTGCAGGTGCAAGTGGCCCAAGGATACCGCAGGGCGCAGACATCGCGGCGTTTTGCTGAGAAGTTGCGGTGCGGACTGATTGGTTATGCCGATGGATAGATCGGCAAGTAGATGGTCGGCTTTTGGCTAGTTGGGCGGTTGGAACTGCCGGCGGATTTGGCGACATAAAACAAAACAGCCCAGAGGACATAGCCTCTGAGCTGCGAACATTTGGTGGGCGTTAGAAGATTTGAACTTCTGACCTCTTCCGTGTCAGGGAAGCGCTCTCCCCCTGAGCTAAACGCCCGATCAAGGGTGCGCAAGCGCGCAAGGGATAATATAACGGAGCCTGAACTCGGTGGCAAGAACATTTTTAAAAATCGCTTACATTGTGGAATTCGGGGGCTTTGCCATATCCATTTCAAAAGAGCCTGCTGCCGCGATTTGGCTGTCGCATAATGCAAGGCCATTGCGGTATCGAGCTATGGAAAGACGCCTGCGGAATTGTCCTACCGATAAGCGGACAAGCCTCCAGCTGGTGACTTCGCCGTGGTAAGGTAAGCCGAATTGTTTCCAGGCTGTTTCGGGGGAGTGGAATGAGCAAAGAGTGTGTCGAGCAGGTCGAAGGCGCAGGGGCTTCGGTGCCGATGACCGATATGTCGAACATTGATGTGCCCGAGGGCACCGACGAGCTCAGCCGTAGCACCCGCCGCGCCTGGCGCGACCGCCTTAACGATGCGTCGTCGCGCAAGATGATCACGGGCGTCTTGGCTACGTTGGTGGGCGGTTCGTTTTGGGGCTTCTCGGGCACCAGCGCGAGCTTTCTGTTCGATACCTACCACGTCGACACCTTGTGGCTTATGAGCGTGCGTCAGATTCTCGCCGGTCTACTCTTTATGGCCGTGGTTGTTACGCGCGACCGCGAGCGCCTGATTAAGCTCTTGACCACACCCGCCGATCGCAAGCAGCTGCTGCTCTTTACCGCCTTTGGCCTGCTGTTCAACCAGTTTTGCTATCTTTCGGCCGTGCGCCTGACGAACGCCGGAACCGCGACGGTGCTCCAGTGCCTGCAGCTCGTTATCATCATGGGCTACACCTGCGTGACCGATCGCCGCATGCCGCGTACTCGCGAAGTCATCGGCATTGGCCTGGCTCTGGGTGGAACCTTTTTAATCGCCACCGGCGGCGACCCCACCAGCCTGAATATCTCGCCGCTTGGCCTGGCAGCAGGTCTTATGTGTGCGGTCAGCGCCGCGTGTATGGCGGTGATTCCCGCCAAGATCCTGCCCGAATACGGCAGCCCCATCGTCACGGGCTCGGCAATGCTCACGGCGGGCGTGGTCTCGTGCGTCTTCGTGCAGCCCTGGGCGCATATGCCGGCGCTCGACGCTGCCGGCATCGAGGCGCTCGCGGTGTTCGTGGTTATCGGCTCGTTTTTTGCTTACATGCTCTATATGCAGGGCGTTAAGGACATCGGCTCGGTGCGCGCGAGCCTCATCGGAACTGTGGAGCCGGTTTCGGCGACCATCACCAGCGCCGTTATGCTGGGGACGGTGTTTTTGCCGACCGACCTTATCGGCTTTGTCATGATCATCGTGATGATGTTTCTCACGGTGTAGCTAGCGCCGCCGCCAAGACAGAAAAGGTGTTGTGCCGCATTTTCGCCAATTGATGTCCGTGTCTGGAGTTTAGCTGTCGATGCTCAAAATGCCATAAACTAGTAACGTTATGGACTTTTTCATTGCGACTCAATTGCGAGGATTTCTTTATGGCTGGTAATCACTTTAAGGGCAGCGATAGCGGCCGCCCTGCAGTTCCGCCGCGTCCGAACGGGGCTGGTAAGGCCGGCACGCCGGGCGGCGCTGGACAGGGCGGTTCCGGTAAGCGCGTGTCCCCGGGCGAGACGGCGATGTTTACCGCTCTGTACGAGCAGTCTCAAAAGGCAAAAAAGACCGGCCGTGCAAGAGGAAATGTCTTTGCGGGCGGTGCAACCTCTGCGTCGCAGCCGAGCGGGGCTCCTTCGGTACCTGCGAACAACGCAGGTGCTGCCAACGCCGCGAATGGCGCCGGCAACGTTAATGCCGGCAAGGCCGACAACAATACTCCCTCTGCCGGTGGCGCGGGGCTTACGGGTAACCTCGGCACGATTTACACCGGCGCCTCCGAGACAGGCACGTTCGCCCGCCTGGATGATAGCGGTACCGAGTTTGCGGGCTCGGGTTCCAAGGAAGATTATTACGATTTTGGCTTGAACTACGGTAGCGATGCTTCGTCGAGTTCGACCTCTGACGGTCTGGTCCGTCATCGCCATCGCAAGGGCGAGCGCAAAAAGCGTCACACCGGCGCCATTATTGCCGCTGTAGTCGCGATGTTTCTCGTTGCGCTTGGCGCAAGCGGCTTTATGCTGCTTAACTCGGCAAAGACCGTAAAGAGCGAAGCGAAGGAGGCTGTCGAGATCGTCGGTGGCCTTAAGGACAAGGTCACGTCGGGCGATTTTTCGACGCTGCCTGACGACGCGAAAAAGATCGATGAGCTCTGCGACAGCATGAAGGCGGAGACCTCGAGCCCGCTGTGGGCGGCGGCTTCGTTTATCCCGGTGTATGGCAGCGATATCAATGCGGCCCGCACCATGATTGACGCCCTGTCCGATGTCTCGAGCAATGCGCTGGTTCCCATGGCCGACAACCTCTCGCAGGCTACGCCCGGCAAGCTGTTCCAGGACGGCATGATTAACGTGTCCGCGCTGCAGGCGGTCGCCGATTCGCTTTCCAGCAGCTCGAAGGTGTTCAAGAGCGCCAACGAGAAGGTCCAGGGCATTGGCGATACTCATATTTCCCAGGTGACCGAGCTGGTCGATAAGGCCAAGGACAGCTTTGCCACCCTCAACGGTGCGGTTGACGCGGCGGAGAAGGTCGCCCCCGTCCTTCCCCAGATGCTCGGCGCCAACGGCCAGACGCGTCATTACCTTGTGCTCGCGATGAGCAATGTCGAGATCCGCGCCTGCGGCGGTTTCCCCGGTTCTCGCGGCGTGATGTCGGTGACTGACGGTAAGCTCGAACTGGGCGATTTTGTCAAAGTCGACATGATGAAAGAGCCTTTGAGCCCGCTTCCCATCACCGATGAAGAGGCAAACTTGTTCACGACCGGATGGGGCCTGACCGGATTCAACACGCTCGGATACACGATGGGCGACGTTACGATGACGCCTGATTATCCGCGTGCGGCTCAGCTTGCCAGCGATATGCAGAAGGCCATTGTCGGAGATGACATCGACGGCGTATTTGCAGTCGATCCGGTATTTTTGCAGTATATGCTCGGCGTTGTAGGCGGCACACAGCTTCCTGACGGCACCGTCGTTGATGGAAGCAACGCCGCAAAGGTGCTGCTGCACGATATTTATTGGAATTACCCGGTAGAGGAACAGGACGCCATTTTTGCGGCGGTTGCCGGATCAGCTTTTAACAAGATCGTGGACGAACTGGGCTCCAGCGATATTACTAAGATTGCTGCCGCCATCGAAAAGGGCGCTTCCGAGGGTCGCATCCTCATGTATTCGAGAAATGATGACGAGGAAAAGGCCGCGAAGGCTCTTGGAATATCGGGCGCTCTCCAAACCGATACGTCGGAGGCTCCGATTTTGGGCGTCTATGTGAACAACTACAGCTATTCAAAGATGGATTGGTTCCTCGATAAGCGAGTCACCATCGATTCTTCGGTTGAAAATGCCGATGGCTCGACGACGTATCGAGTGACCACCTCGCTCAAAAACACGATGACCCCCCAGGAGAAGGCCGAGATGCCTGGTTATTTCCAGGGCCATAACGGCATTAGCCAGGATATTGATGATGAGGTGCTGAGGCTTTATCTCTATGCTCCTGCGGGAGGCAGCATTTCGGACATTAAGACTTCGGGCTCCGGTTCTATCGAGATGAACGAAGCGACGCACGATGGCTTGAAGGTTGCATGGGGCGGTGTCCACATGCTTCTTGGACAAGACATAAAGGTCGAGTACACGGTCACGACTTCGAAGGACTCTGGGCACAAAGAGCTTAAGGTTCGTACCACGCCAACCGCTCAAACGTTCGAATAGGATAAGTAAGATATGAAGTACTTTGGCACCGACGGCTTTCGCGGTGAGGCCAACGTTGGGCTGACGGTAGAGCATGCTTATAAGATTGGCCGTTTTGTGGGCTGGTATTACGGTGTCAACCGCGAGCGCAAGGCGCGCGTCATCGTGGGCAAGGACACGCGTCGCTCGAGCTATATGTTCGAGGCGGCGCTGGTGAGCGGCCTGGTCGCGAGCGGTGCGGACGCCTATATACTGCACGTGATCCCGACGCCGGGCGTGGCACATCAGACCGTGGAGGGCTGCTTCGATTGCGGCATCATGATCAGTGCGAGCCACAACCCGTTTTGCGATAACGGCATTAAGCTCGTCAACAGCGACGGCTTTAAGATGGACGAGGACGTGCTGGAGCTCATCGAGGACTACATCGATGGCAAGAGCGAGGTACCGCTGGCAACGGGCAACCATATCGGCGCCACGGTCGATTACATGCAGGGCCGCAACCGCTATATTGCCTCGCTCATCGCCAGCGCGAACTTTTCGCTGCAGGGCGTCAAGATCGGTATCGACTGCGCCAACGGCTCGGCTTCCTCGGTGGCCAAGCCGGTGTTTGACGCGCTCGGTGCCGACGTGCGCGTGATCAATGCCGCGCCCGATGGCTTTAACATCAACGTCGACTGCGGCTCCACGCATATGGAGCGTCTGCAGCGCCATGTGGTGGAGCAGGGCCTGGACGTGGGCTTTGCCTACGACGGCGATGCCGACCGCTGCCTGGCCGTGGACGAGCGCGGGCGCGTGGTCGACGGCGACCAGATCCTGTACGTGTGCGGCGTGTATCTGAACAAGCACGGTCGCCTCTCGGGCGGTACCGTGGTGCCGACGATTGCCAGCAACTTTGGCCTGATCAAGTCGTTGGAGCTTGCCGGTCTGAGCACCGTGACCAGCGGCGTGGGCGACCGTCACGTGTATGCCAAGATGCGCGAGGGCGGCTACAGCCTGGGCGGCGAGCAGACGGGCCATACGATCTTTGGCGATATCGAGCGCACGGGCGACGGCATTATGACCTCGCTGCGCGTGATGGAAGTGATTCGTGCCGAGCGCGAGACGCTCTCGCAGCTCACGGCTCCGTGCAAGCTGCTGCCGCAGGCGCAGGTGGCCGTGCGCGTGGCGGACAAGGACGCCGCGCTCGAGAACATGGGCGTGCAGAACGCCATCGCCGAGGCCGAGGTTGCGCTGGCAGGCGAGGGCCGCGTGCTCGTGCGCAAGAGCGGAACCGAGTCGGTTATCCGCGTGCTGGCCGAGGCGCCCGACCAAGCATCCGCCGATGCCGCCATGAAGCGCATCGCCAACGCGCTCGAGGCTCTGTAGTTACGCGGTTTTACCAAACCGCGTAACTGCTCGACGCTGCAAACGACCCTAAGCGGCAATCTGACGTTCAATTTCAAGGGCGCGACCAGAAGGTCAGCGCCCTTTCATTTCACGTCACCTTGCTCGCTTAGGGTCGTTTTCGCTGACGTTGCCAAGACATCGGTGTCAACATGGTTGGCGATGGCGTGCTGGTCAATCCTTACAGTTGGTACAGCGTGGTGAACTTGTCCTGCAGGTAGCTGCAGTAGTAGCGGGCGTCGAACGCCATGCCGCAGGCGCCCTTGATGAGTTCCGGCGCGTCCTTGGCGCGGCCCCACTGCCAAATGTGCTCGCCCAGCCAGGCGCGGACGGGCGCCAGATCACCGCTCGCGCAGGCACCGGTAAGGTCGACACCGTCGCGGCACATGGCCGGCACGAACATGGCGTCGTAGGCGCTGCCCAGCGCATAGGTGGGGAAGTAACCAAATGAGCCGCCGCTCCAATGCGTATCCTGCAGGCAGCCGCGCGTGTCGTCGGGAACGGGAATGCCCAGGTACTCGTCCATAAAGCGATTCCAAAGCGCGGGGATGTCCTTGGCCGTGGCCTCGCCGGCAAACAGCATGCGCTCGATCTCGTAGCGCACCATAACGTGCAGCGGATAGGTGAGCTCGTCCGCCTCGGTGCGGATCAACGACGGCTGCGCGATGTTCACGGCGCGGTAGAGCGTGTCCTCGTCCACGCTGCCATAGACCTCGGGCGCGTGACGGCGCAGCACCTCGAGCAGCGGGCCCATAAAGGCGCGGCTGCGACCCACGGTGTTCTCAAAGAAGCGGCTCTGGCTCTCGTGGATGCCCATGGAAGTGCCACCCTCCAGGCAGGTGCGCGCATAGGCAGGATTGACGCCCAGCTCGTACATGGCGTGTCCCGCCTCGTGGATGATGCTGTAGACGTTGGAGATACAGTCGTCCTCGTAGATGTGCGTCGCGATGCGCGCGTCACCCACGGCAAAGCCCTCGCTAAACGGGTGCTCGGTAAAGGCAAGCGTGGTGTCGTCCAGGTTCAGGCCGACGAGCTTCATCAGGTCGAAGCTCATGGCGCGCTGGGCGGCCTCGGGCACGCGGGCGTGCAAAAAGTCGGCAGCGGGCTGCTGGCCGCGCTCGCCGATGGCGTGCACGAGCGGCACGACCGTGGCCTTGACCTCCTCGCAAAACGCGTCGAAGCTCTCGGCAGAAAGGCCGCGCTCGTACTGGTCGAGCCAAACGTCGTATGGGTCGCGCTTGGGGTCCATGAGTTCGGCCTGATGCTTAAGTTGGGCGACGATTCTATCCACATAGGGCCCAAAGCTCGCCCAGTCGTTGGCCGTCTTGGCCTTATGCCACACGGCGTCGGCCTCGCAGGTGAGCCTGGTCCAGGCCTCGGCCTCCTCGGTAGGAATAACGCTTGCCTCGCGCTGGTCGCGGCCGAGCACGCGAATCTCGTCGAGCAGCTGCGGGTCGTCTACGTGTCCGCCTGCAACCGTCTCGCGCGCTAACGAGCGTACGAGCTCAACGGACTTCTCGCTGGTCAGCAGCTTGTGATGCTCGCCGGCAAGCGTGCCCGTGGCGTCGGCACGGGCGGCAGCGCCGTTGGCAGGAGCAATCGTCGCCCCATCGAACTCGGCAATCTTGAGCAGGTACTCGCGAGTCCACAGCTTGCCCTCGAGTTTGCGGAACTTTTTGACGGCCTTGTCGACTTTAGCAGCCTTGACGCCCTTGGCGGCTTTTGCCACGGCGGCCTTGGCCTTCTTATCGAGTTTCTTTCCCATACCGTATCCTTAATCTCGCAGGCCGAGCGCCGCAGGCGGGTGCGCGGCCAGTTTGCACAGCTACTTGCCTTGTACCCAGCGCGAACAAAACGGAACGCGGCGATGCGCTCGCGAAATGTGTTATCCTATAGCCCAATGCGTTGACGGAGAGGGTTTTGCCCGCCGCGTCGCCGGCAAGAGAGGGAAGGTCATGGGCTGCAAGCCTTCCTGCGGTGGCAAGGGCCAAGCGTTCACTCCCGAGCAGCGACCTCAACGGGCACGCGGCCAGTGGCAGCAAAGTCCCAGTAGGGAAGCCGTGAGCCTCGCGACAAGGGGCGCAGAGTGGGCACGGCGGGCCAGACATCCGCCGGGTCAAACAAGGTGGTACCGCGGAATTCAACCGTCCTTGGGCAATGTACATGCCCGAGGACGGTTTTTTGTTACCGAACCGGGCCGCACATCCGCAGCTATCGGGTGCTAGCCGCCCCGGCAAGCGAGATGCGCGAGAGACGAAAGGGAAGACATGAGTCTGATTGATGATCTGGTCAAACTCGAGGAAGAGGCCAAGGAGCTCGTCACTAGCGCTGACGACGCCGCCAAGCTCGAGGCCGCGCGCGTTGAGCTGCTCGGCCGCAAGGGCCGCATCACTGGCCTGATGCGTATGATGGGCAAGCTCGCCCCCGAGGATCGTCCCATGATGGGCAAACGCGCCAACGAGATGCGCCAACTGATCGAGGGCATGCTCGACGAGCGCACCACCGAGATGAAGGCTGCCGCCCTCAAGCACGCGCTCGAGCACGAGGCCGTCGACATCACGCTGCCGGGCATCCGTCCGCAGATCGGTCACCAGCACCTGATCAAGCAGATCATCGAGGAGGCCGAGGACATCTTCTGCGGCATCGGCTACACCGTCGAGTCCGGCCCCATGGTCGACACCTCCTACTACAACTTCACTGCGCTCAATGCTCCCATGGATCACCCGAGCCGCTCGGCCCGCGATACCTTCTACGTGGTCGACAACAACCCCGGCAGCGTCGCGCACCCCGAGGCTCACGCCCACGGCGAGTCCGACGTACTGCTGCGCACCCAGACTTCGGGCGTGCAGATCCACACCATGGAGTCGCAAAAGCCGCCCATCTACATGATCTGCCCGGGCACCGTCTATCGTCCCGACACGGCCGACGCCTGCCACCTGCCGCAGTTCAACCAGATCGAGGGTCTGGTCGTCGACGAGGGCATCACCTTTGGCGACCTCAAGGGCACGCTCGACTACTTTGTTAAGTGCATGTTTGGCGAGGACCGCAAGACGCGTTACCGCCCGCACTTCTTCCCCTTCACCGAGCCTTCCTGCGAGGTGGACGTGAGCTGCCACGTGTGCGGCGGCAAGGGCTGCAACTTCTGCAAGCACAGCGGCTGGATTGAGATCCTGGGCTGCGGCATGGTCGATCCCAACGTCCTGATCAACTGCGGCATCGACCCCGAGAAGTACACCGGCTTCGCCTTTGGCATTGGCGCCGAGCGCGTCGCGGCCCTGCGCTACGACCTGCCGGACCTGCGTACGTTGATGACTGGTGACATGAGGTTCTTGAACCAGTTCTAGAACGCTTTCTTCTTAGTTGCAGTTTCCGGCTCATAGCCGCATTTATGAAAGGAGACCAGTTAGATGCGCGTTTCTTACGACTGGCTCAAGACCATGATCGATATTCCGGAGGATCCCAAGACCCTTTCGGACGAATATATCCGTACCGGCACCGAGGTCGAGGCGATTGACACCGTGGGCGAGTCCTTCGACCACGTGGTGACCGCCAAGGTGCTCACCAAGACCCCGCACCCCGATAGCGACCATATGTATGTGTGCTCGGTCGATGTGGGCGACAAGAATCTCGACGCCGACGGCAACCCCGCTCCGCTGCAGATCGTCTGCGGCGCGCAGAACTTCGAGGCCGGCGACCACATCGTCACGGCCATGATTGGCGCCGTCCTGCCCGGCGACGTCAAGATCAAGAAGAGCAAGCTTCGCGGCGTCGTGTCCATGGGCATGAACTGCTCCGCGCGCGAGCTCGGCCTGGGCGGCGACCACTCCGGCATTATGATCCTGCCCGAGGATACGCCCTGCGGCATGCCGTTTGCCGAGTATGTGGGCTCGAGCGACACCGTGCTCGACTGCGAGATCACGCCCAACCGCCCCGACTGCCTGTCCATGATCGGTATGGCCCGCGAAACCGGCGCCATCTTCGACCGCGATTTCCACGTTGAGCTGCCCGCCATCAAGGCCGAGACTGGCCGCGCGACCGACGACGAGCTTTCCGTCGAGATCGCCGACGAGGGCCTGTGCGACCGCTACGTCGCCCGCATCGTGCGCAACGTGAAGGTCGGCCCCTCGCCCGACTGGATGGTCAAGCGCCTCAACGCCCTGGGCGTGCGCCCGCACAACAACATCGTCGACATCACCAACTATGTGATGATGCTCACCGGTCAGCCGCTGCACGCCTTTGACCTGGACACCTTTGCCGAGCGCGATGGCCATCGTCGCGTGGTGGTTCGCGCCGCCCAACAGGACGAGAAGTTTACGACCCTCGACGGCGAGGAGCGCGTGCTCGACGCCGGCATGGGCCTCATCACCGACGGCGAGCGCCCCGTGGCGCTGGCCGGCGTTATGGGCGGCATGGATTCCGAGATCGAGGACGACACCGTCGACGTGATGGTCGAGAGTGCCTGCTTCAACGCCGGTCGCACTTCGCACACCAGCCGCGACCTGTCGCTGATCTCCGATGCCTCCATTCGCTTTGAGCGCCAGGTCGACGAGACCGGCTGCGTGGATGTCGCCAACGTCACGTGCGCGCTGATCGAGGAGATCGCCGGCGGCGAGGTTGCTCCCGGCTACGTCGACGTTTTCCCCGCGCCCAAAACCATCGACAGCATTAAGCTGCGTCTGGCCCGCGTGCATGCCATCTGCGGCGCCGACATCGAGCCCGACTTTATCGAGCGCTCGCTCACCCGCCTGGGCTGCACCGTCGAGCGCGACGGCGAGGACTTTATGGTCACCCCGCCGAGCTTCCGTCCCGACCTGCCGCGCGAGATCGATCTGATCGAGGAGGTCCTGCGCCTGTGGGGCATGGGCCGCGTGACGGCGACCATCCCGGCTGCCAAGAACCATATTGGCGGCTTGACCCGCGAGCAGAAGCTCACCCGTAAGGTCGGCGAGATCCTGCGCGCCTGCGGCCTCAACGAGACCACGACCTTTGGCTTTGCCGCCCCGGGCGACCTGGAGAAGATCGGCATGTCCACCGAGGGCCGCGGTTGCCCCGTGGTGCTCATGAACCCGCTGGTGGCCGAGCAGACCGAGATGCGTCGTTCGCTGCTGCCGGGCCTGCTGCAGTCCGTGGCCTACAACGAGGCCCACGGCACGCCCAACGTGCACCTGTACGAGGTCGGCAGCTTGTTCCACGGTCGCGAGAACGCCAGCCTGCCCAAGGAGACCAAGTCCGTGGCGGGCGTGCTCTCGGGCCAGTGGAGCGAGCGGTCCTGGAATATGAAGTACCGCAAGCTGCGCTTCTTCTTTGGCAAGGGCATTGTCGAGGAGCTGCTCGCCCAGCTGCGCATCGAGAAGGTTCGCTTCCGTCCCGTCGAGGGCGAGGGCTACGCTTTCTTGCAGCCGGGTCGTGCGGCCGAGGTTCTGTCCGGCGGCACCGTGCTGGGCTGGGTCGGCGAGATTCACCCCAAGGCGCGCGAGGCGATGGGCATCGACGAGGTCGTCGTTGCCTTTGAGCTCGATCTGGACAAGCTGATCAAGGGCGCCCGCAACCAGGAGAACTACCGCGAGTTCTCGCAGTATCCGGCCGTTGAGCACGACCTTGCTATCGTGGTCGACAACTCCGTGACCTGCGAGGATCTTGAGCGCCGCATTACCAGCGCCGGCGGCAAGCTGCTCGAGGGCGTGCGCCTGTTCGATGTCTACCGCGATCCGGTCCGCATCGGCAAGGGCAAGAAATCCATGGCCTTTGCGCTTACGTATCGCTCCGACGACCACACGCTCACCAGCGAAGAGGTCGAAAAGGCGCACCAGAAGATCGTCACCAAGGTGTGCAAGGGCGTAAACGGCGAGGTCCGCGGCTAGGTCCTGCGCTGGGGTATGGGTTGGTGGCGACTGCTGCCGAATCCTACAAGACCGTTATGCTCGGAATAAGGCACCGTTGAGCCTGCATATATGACACGCGCATTACATAACGGCGTGCTGCTTTGTCGGCAGCGCGCCGTTTTGCTATGATAGCCCGCGGCGTGTTACGAATCTGACAATGCGTAACACTGACAAGGTGATTTAAGCGGCGTTGCAATTTCGTGCGCCGATAACCGGGAGGCGTACATGCACATTCCAGATAATTATCTGTCCCCGCAGACCGATGCCGTGCTGGCAGTGGCAATGGTTCCCGTGTGGGCCCATTGCATCAAGAAGGTGCGCGCCACGCTCGATTGCGAGCACATGGCTTTCCTGGGCATCTGCGCCGCGTTCTCCTTCCTGCTCATGATGTTCAATGTGCCGCTGCCCGGCGGTACCACGGGTCACGCCGTCGGCGGCGCGCTCATCGCGCTGCTGCTGGGTCCCGAGGCCGCGGCCATTGCGGTTTCGGTTGCGCTGGCGCTGCAGGCGCTGCTGTTTGGCGATGGCGGCATCCTGTCCTTTGGGGCCAACTGTTTTAACATGGCTTTTGTGCTGCCGTTTGCCGCTGCTATCGTGTTCCGTGCACTCAACAGCCGTTTGCACGACAAGAGCTGGGGCACCTCGGTTTCGGCCATCGTAAGCGGCTGGATCGGCCTGTGCCTGGCGGCCCTGTGCGCGGCAATCGAGTTTGGTATTCAGCCGATGCTCTTTACCAACGCTTCGGGCGCGCCGCTGTACTGCCCCTTCCCGCTGTCCGTGGCTATTCCGGCCATGTTGATCCCGCATATGCTGGTTGCCGGCGTGGTCGAGGGCGTAGCGACGGCCGCCATCTACGGCTTTATCAAGAAGACGGCGCCGAGCATTATCGTCGGGCCCGAGGCCGTCGATGGTCAGCTTGCTGCCGAGGGCGCTGCTGCCAAGAAGACCTCGCTGGTCCCCACGCTCATCCTGGTCGCCGTGCTTGTCGTGGCCACGCCGCTGGGCCTGCTGGCCACGGGTGACGCTTGGGGCGAGTGGGACGCCGAGGGCGCCGCGACCGCCGTTCAGGAGGCTGGCGACGACAGCCTGCAGGCTTCGGTCGGCCTCGATGCCCCGACCTTTGCAGACGCTCTGCCCACGGGCGATTATCTGCAGGCCTATTCCGAGGAACAGGGCCTTGGCTTTGCCGGCCAGGCCGCGATGTATATTCTTTCGGGCGTGATTGGCGTGGCGGTGCTCACCATCGCATTCCGCCTGGTCTCGTTGACGGTCAAGGAAAGCGGTGCTCATGGCAATAGCCGAGCTGCCTAGTTGGCTTGCGGTCGAGCAGCGTTACGAGCCCGCGGGGGCTCGGCATCGTGTGATGCAAAAGAATGTCCTGCACCTGGCGAGCCTGCTTGAGCGGGTTCGCCTGGGTGGAGGCGCGCACGAGGGCGGGTCGATGGTCGACCGCGCCCTTTCTTGCGTTTCGGCTCCGGTGCGCCTGGTGGGGATGTTCGTTTGCGTCCTGTGCGTGTGTCTGACGCAGAGTCCGCTGTACCTCATGTTGATGGCGGCTATCGCGCTGGTGCTCGTTGCCGTGCGCCCCGTACGCGGGCTGCGGGCAACCTTTGTGCCGGCGTTGGCTGCCGCGGGGTTTGCCGTGGTTCTGGCGCTTCCTGCCCTGCTACTGGGTGCTTCTGCCACGGGCGCCATGCTCAAGATTGCACTCAAGACCTTCATTAATGTGTCGCTGGTGCTGGGCGTTTCGTGGACCCTCACGTGGAGCCGAATGTCGGCGGCGCTTAAGATGCTGCATCTACCCGACGAAGTTATCTTTACGTTTGATATGGCGCTCAAGCACATCGAGGTGCTGGGTCGCACGGCGCACGATTTGTGTGAATCAGTCATGCTGCGCAGCGTGGGTCGTGCGCCTGCGGGTTTTTCGCGCACCGACTCGCTGGCGGGTATCATGGGCATGATCTTTATCAAGGCGATGGAATGCAGCCGCGCGATGGACGAGGCTATGCTGTGCCGCGGCTTTGCCGGTGCGTATCCGGCGCCCGCGCGCGCCGGGTTTGGCTGGCGCGATGCGGTCTATGTGGCCGGCGTGGCGCTGCTGGCAGTGTTGTGCGCCGTGCTGTAGGCGCTGCTGGTTCCGGCTGGGGATGCAACTAGGGAAGGGCGACGTTTTGGCAATCGATACAAATGGCGCGATGGGCGCGAACGGTGCGGGCGGCGCCGAGGTCGCGCCGCTCATCGAGCTACGCGACGTGGTGTTCTCCTATGCGGGGCATACGGTTGTCGATGGTGTGTCGCTGCAGGTCGATCGTGGTGAACTCGTTGCCCTGCTCGGTCCCAACGGCTGCGGTAAGACGACGATTATGCGCCTTATCAACGGCCTTGAACTCGCGGACGCAGGGGCATACCTGTTTGACGGGCACGTGATCGATGCGGCGTTTCTAAAGGATTCCGCGGCCGCTCAGCGTTTTCATCAGCGCGTGGGCTTTGTGTTCCAGAATGCCGATGCGCAGCTCTTTTGCGCCACGGTCGGTGAGGAGGTCGCGTTTGGCCCCGCCCAGATGGGGCTTCCGGCAGGCGAGCTCGAGCGCCGCGTTCGCGATGCCATGGAGCTGTTCCAGGTTGCCGATCTGGTCGATGCCTCGCCCTATCAGCTTTCGGGTGGGCAAAAGAAGCGCGTGGCGCTGGCTGCCGTCGTGTCGATGAACCCCGATATCCTGGTACTCGACGAGCCTACCAACGGACTTGACGAAGACTCTTGCGACATCGTGGTCAACTTTCTACTGGCCTATGTTGCTGCCGGTAAGACGGTCTTGATGAGCACGCACCATCAGGATTTGGTACGACGCCTGGGTGCCCGCGCCATCTATATCGACCGATATCACCACGTGGTCGAGGCACCCGTGGCATCGTATGGAACCGAAAGCGGCACTGCGGAATAGTTGCTGCGTAGTAGGGCTGCGGCCGTGCGCGTGGCTTGCCGTGAATGGTATAGTTATCCGGGTTTTACGGGGGTGGCTATGCCAAGTTGGAATATTCATATCGCTCAGACGGAACGACTGCTGGCGCGTGCTGGGACGCTTGCCGATAACGTGCGCGACCGCAATGCCTTTTTGTTTGGCAGCGTGGTTCCGGACATTTTTGTGGGCTATATGGTTCCCGGCATTGCCGATCCCATCCCGTATCGCATTACGCACTTTGCCAAGCCTGAGCCTATCCCCAAGCCGCGCGAGCATGAGTTTTGGGACACCTATGTGGCGCCGCTGCTCAAAGGGGCGCTTGTTGGTGCGCCAGCTGCCGCGACCTCGATTGCCGAGGAGCGCGAGCGACTCAATCGGGTGCATTATCCCCAACGCTACAAGGACGCCGAGCCGGTTGCCGGTCCCGGTGCTAGCGAGCTTTCGCTCGCGCCCGAGGACGTGGCGCAGTCGCTGCTCGATCTGACGCTGGGCGGTTGGTCTCACCTCGTGGCCGATACCGTGTGGAATACTCGCGTGAACCAGTACCTGGAGGCGCACGGCGGCAGGCCGTGCGAGGAATTCCGCATTAAAAAGCAAGGCGACTTTGACTGGTTTGGTAAGACGCTCGGCATTGTTTCGATTCCGCGTGCGACCGATCGCCTGTATACCGCTGCGACGCGTTTTGGGCAGTATCCCATCCATAAAGAGTATGTGCTCAAGACCATCGGCGTCATGCACGAGATTGTACGCGAAAACCCCGGCGAGCCCGATCATCCGCCGTATCGCTTGCTAACCGAGGAGTTTTTCGATGCAACGTTTACCGAGGTCATCGAGCTGACCGAGGCGGGATTTGCCGCCCGCGTCGCATCACCCGGTGTGCCCGCTCTGCCCCTGATCGCTAGCTGCTAGCTGGCCGGCCCGGCAGTGAATAGCTCAACCCAATCGACCAACAGCTCCCGCCGAAGGGTATCTTCGGTGATGCGTTCCTGGTCGGTCTTTGGGATGTAGGGGAGCCCCGCCTTTTTATGGATGAGTTCGGCGATGTTGTTAAAGCTCTTCGTGTCTTTGATTTGCTCATAGGTTATCTGGATAACGTCATAGCCCATGCTGGTGAGCGCGGTAGTGCGCTCGGCATCGGAGAGGCTCGCGGCTTCGCCATCGTGGGCGGAGCGGCCTTGGCATTCCAAGATGACGCCCATGCTGTCGGTGGCGCTTTCGATGAGGATATCGGCGTAACAGCAGGTTTTGTCATACAGCGAGCGTGCGGCGTCGCTGAGTGGGATGCGCACGTTGTTTGCGATGTTGATGCCCATGCCGCCCTCGTCGCGGGGGAGCGAGACAAGCATGGAGGTCTGTACTTCGAAGGGCGAGGCGGTCTGCCCCGTCATGTGCTCGGCCGCCCAGCGCAGTTGTTTGACGCCGCGCAGGCCTGCGGCCTGCTTGGCGAACGCGGCGATATCCGCCGCGGTAAGAAGCGGCGTGCGCTTCCACAAGTTGGTGTCATTGCCCTTGGTGTCGACAACACGCTTCCAACCGCAGCCAGGCGGAATGAGCTTAAGGGAAATTGCCTCATCAAGTTGCTGTTGTGTACGTTTGCAAGGCGTGAACACCGCGAATGAGCTGCACATCTCATAGCACGCCATAAGCAGCTGGTTGCGTGAGACTTGCGTAGCAAGGTTGAGCAGTGTGAACTCGGACGATGTGACATCAAACCCATGCTCAGTTTGCCTAAACGACCCGGGAGGCGGCTCTTGGGTCAGGAGGTGCGATTTAAACAGGCTTCGCGACCCAGATTGTGCCCGAGTGAATACAAGCCTGTGAAGCGGTGCGTGAAGCAGGTCTTTTACAACTGCATGACTTCCGAGGCCGCAACATCTGCGATCCATATTGCCAAGGCTAATGGCGGGGTAAAGGCCTAATACCTGCGGTGGGATACGGTGATAGTAAAAAGCGGATTGACCGCATAGCGTCAGGTCCATGACGTCCTCCTGGTCGAAATGTGCTTTTGGACCGTGCGATGCCAGCGTCAATTCGGAAGTATGCGTAAAATCTGAACCCTGTGAGCAGACCTGGCTTTTGAGGCTAGTTTATCAGGCATTTTGTTGCGAAAAAACGGGGTGTGCTCGGAGGTCTCAGAATTTGCCGCATACTTCCGAAAACCAGGTCGATCTGGCTCTTGCTAAAACGATTTAGCAGCGTCGGTTAAGGTGTGGGTTTGCCACCGGGCGAACACTTTTAGCGCTTGGGACTTTATTCTTTGGGCCTCGAAGGGTGGATTTCGCACTTTTGGTAAAGAAATGAGTGCGTGTTTTGCCGTGCGCCGGCATTGGCACAGAAAAAGGGCCCGGAAGGCGAAGCCTTCCGGGCCCTTTGCAATGCAAATCTGCTTGCAAGTGCGATTTAGCGCACCTGAGCGACGTAAGCGACGTTGGTCGAGGAGACCTTGTCCTCGAGCTGGACGCTCATGCGGGGATCGCCAGCGGTGGCGACGGTCAGGTCGCCGGCCTCGACGTAGCCGAGCTCCTTAGCGGTCTCGATCGCCTTGACGATCGTGCCGTTGACGGTGCCCTGGGTAATCTCGGCCTGGTGCGGGATAACGCCCCAGTACATGATCATCTGCTGGACGGCCCACTCGTGGCGGGAGAACGCGCAGATCGGCATGTTGGGACGGAAGTGCGAGATCAGGCGAGCAGTACGGCCGGTGGTCGTCGGCACGGTGATGCACTTGGCGCCAACGGTGGTGGCCATGTTCACAGCGGACATACCCACAACGTTGTTGACAACGCGGGTGCCGTGAGCGTCAGCCGGAACCTCGAGCGGAGCGTGAGCCGGGAGGTACTTCTCGGTCTCGAGAGCAATGCTGGCCTGCATCTTGACGGCCTCGACCGGGTACTTACCGGCAGCGGACTCGCCGGACAGCATAACGGCGTCGGTGCCGTCGTAAATGGCGTTAGCAACGTCGGCAACCTCGGCGCGCGTCGGGCGCGGGTTCTGCTGCATGGAGTCGAGCATCTGCGTAGCGGTGATAACGGGCTTGTAGGCCGCGTTGCACTTGGCGATGATCTCCTTCTGGATGTGCGGAACGAGCTCGGGCTTGATCTCGATGCCCAGGTCGCCACGGGCGACCATGATGCCGTCGGAAGCCTCGAGGATCTCGTCGAAGTTCTCGACGCCCAGGGCGCACTCGATCTTCGGGAAGATCGTCACGTGCTCGCCGCCGTTCTCGCGGCAAAGCTCGCGGATGCCGCGGACGGACTCGCCGTCGCGGATGAAGGAAGCGGCGATGTAGTCGATGTTCTCGGTCAGGCCAAAGAGGATGTCCTGACGATCGCGCTCGGTGATGGCGGGCAGCGAGATGTTGACGTTGGGCATGTTGACGCCCTTGCGCTCGCCGATCAGGCCGTCGTTCTTAACGACGCAGGTCATGTCCTGGCCGTCGACGGACTCGACCTCGAGGGCAACCAGGCCGTCATCGATCAGGATGAGGGAGCCCTTCTCGACCTCGGAGGGCAGAGCCAGGTAGTCGAGGGAGATGTGCTCAGAGGTGCCGTGGAAATCCTCGGTCGTGGGCTGAGCGGTGACGACGATCTTGTCGCCGGTCTTGACGGCAACCTTCTTGCCGTCGACCAGAAGGCCGGTGCGGACCTCGGGGCCCTTGGTGTCGAGCAGGATGCCGACGGGCATACCGAGCTCCTTGGAAATACGACGGACGCGCTCGATGCGACCGTGGTGCTCGTCGTAGGAGCCGTGCGAGAAGTTAAAACGGGCGACGTTCATGCCCGCCTTGATCATCTCGCGGATGGTCTCGTCGCTATCGCAGGCGGGACCCATGGTGCATACAATCTTGGTGCGCTTGTACATTCAGACCTCCATCTGACATCGTCTTGCGCTGATAGATAAACCATAAGAAATAAAACCGAGTTGATTATAACGAAATGGCGTCCGAATACCCCAAAAAATCGACCGTATGCCGAATTAGAAGTTCATTTTTTGCGGAAAAACGGTATATGCAAAAACTTTACCAACCGTTCTAACCGCTGCTATCTGGGCGATATTTCAATTTGATGATGCGCCGAAGAAAAAACGTTTTATCAGTATTGAGCATCACACGGTCTGCACCGTTGCTTATGGACCATATTTCCAAATGGATTGTTTTGGCTAGACGCGTTGCTTTGGGGTACCATAGCTCCACTATCAACTGCCGCTCAGCACGGCAGCCTTGATGAGCCCTTGCCCTTCTCCTGGGAATTATGATCGGGCATCAATCTGCTGAGTGGCCCGAATCCCAGGAGGGGACTCTATATGCAAAAGGAATACCTGTCCGCCGCGGCGGAGGTGCTCAGCGACCAAGGTGTCGATGAGAACCTCGGCCTGAGCGACGACGAGGCGTCGTCGCGCCTCGCTAAGACAGGCCCTAACAAGCTCGAGGAAGCCGAGAAGACGCCGCTGTGGAAGCGCTTCTTTGAGCAGATGGCCGACCCCATGGTCATCATGCTGATCGTTGCCGCCGTCATCAGCGCGCTCACGGGCATGGTCAAGGGCGAGGCGGACTTTGCCGATGTCGCCATCATCATGTTCGTCGTTATCGTCAACTCGGTGCTGGGCGTGGTCCAGGAGGCTAAAAGCGAGGAGGCTCTCGAGGCCCTGCAGGAGATGAGCGCGGCGCAGTCCAAGGTGCTGCGCGACGGCAAGCTCGTGCACCTGCCGAGCGCCGAGCTCGTGCCCGGCGATGTGATCATGCTCGAGGCGGGCGACTCCGTCCCGGCCGACTGCCGTGTGCTCGAGAGCGCCACGATGAAGATCGAGGAGGCCGCCCTTACCGGCGAGTCCGTGCCCGTCGAGAAGCATGCCAACGTCATTGAGCTCGCCGCCGGCACCGACGACGTGCCGCTCGGCGACCGCAAGAACATGTGCTACATGGGTTCCACCGTGGTATACGGCCGCGGTCGCGCCGTCGTGGTCGGCACCGGTATGAACACCGAGATGGGCAAGATCGCCGGCGCCCTGGCCGAGGCCAAGGAAGAGCTCACGCCGCTGCAGGTGAAGCTCGCCGAGCTCAGCCGCATCCTCACCATCATGGTTATCGTCATCTGCGTCGTCATCTTTGGCGTCGACATCATCCGCCACGGCGTGGGCAACGTTCTCACCGATCCGACCGCGCTGCTCGACACCTTTATGGTCGCTGTCTCGCTTGCCGTCGCCGCCATCCCCGAGGGCCTGGTTGCCGTCGTGACCATCGTGCTGTCGCTCGGCGTGACCAAGATGGCCAAGCGTCAGGCGATTATCCGCAAGCTCTCTGCCGTCGAGACCCTTGGCTGCACGCAGACCATCTGCTCCGACAAGACCGGTACCCTCACCCAGAACAAGATGACCGTCGTCAAGCACGAGCTCGCTGCGCCTAAGGAGAAGTTCCTGGCCGGCATGGCTCTGTGCTCCGACGCCCAGTGGGACGAGGAGCTGGGCGAGGCCGTGGGTGAGCCGACCGAGTGTGCGCTCGTCAACGATGCCGGCAAGGCGGGGCTCACTGGCCTGACTGCCGAGCATCCGCGCGTGGGCGAGGCCCCGTTTGACTCGGGCCGCAAGATGATGTCCGTGGTCGTCGAGACCCTGGACGGCGAGTATGAGCAGTACACCAAGGGCGCGCCCGACGTGGTGATCGGCCTGTGCACCCATATCTACGAGGGCGACAAGGTCGTTCCGCTGACCGAGGAGCGTCGCGCCGAGCTCGTGGCCGCCAACAAGGCCATGGCCGACGAGGCCCTGCGCGTGCTGGCGCTGGCAAGCCGCACCTACACCGAGGTCCCGGCCGACTGCAGCCCCGCTGCGCTCGAGCACGACCTGGTCTTCTGCGGCCTGTCCGGCATGATTGACCCGGTCCGCCCCGAGGTCGCCGACGCCATCCGCGAGGCCCACGATGCCGGTATCCGCACCGTCATGATTACGGGCGACCACATCGACACCGCCGTGGCCATCGCCAAGCAGCTGGGTATCGTCACCGATCGCAGCCAGGCCATCACGGGCGCCGACCTCGACCGCATGAGCGACGAGGAACTCGACGCGCACATCGAGGATTACGGCGTGTACGCTCGCGTCCAGCCTGAGCACAAGACCCGCATCGTCGAGGCTTGGAAGTCGCGCGACCAGATCGTGGCCATGACGGGCGACGGTGTCAACGACGCCCCGTCCATCAAACGTGCCGACATCGGCGTGGGCATGGGCATTACCGGCACCGACGTTACCAAGAACGTTGCCGACATGGTGCTCGCCGACGACAACTTCGCCACCATCATCGGTGCCTGCGAAGAGGGTCGTCGCATCTACGACAACATCCGCAAGGTCATCCAGTTCTTGCTTTCGGCCAACCTTGCAGAGGTCTTCTCGGTGTTCATCGCCACGCTCATCGGCTTTACCATCTTCCAGCCGGTGCAGCTGCTGTGGGTGAACCTGGTTACCGACTGCTTCCCCGCGCTCGCGCTGGGTATGGAGGACGCCGAGGGCGACATCATGAAGCGCAAGCCGCGCAACGCCAAAGACGGCGTCTTTGCCGGTAACATGGGCCTGGACTGCGTGGTCCAGGGCCTGATCATCACCGTGCTGGTGCTGGCGAGCTTCTTTGTGGGCGTGTACTTTGACATGGGCTACATCCACATCGCCGATATGATCGCCGGCAATGCCGACGAGGAAGGCGTGATGATGGCCTTCATCACGCTCAACATGGTCGAGATCTTCCACTGCTTCAATATGCGCAGCCGTCGTGCGTCGCTGTTTAGCATGAAGAAGCAGAACAAGTGGCTGTGGGCTTCGGCCGCGCTGGCGCTGGTACTGACGGTTATCGTGACCGTTCAGCCGACGCTTGCCGAGATGTTCTTTGGCCCTGTGACGCTTGAGCTCAAGGGCGTTGTCGCCGCGCTGGCCCTTGCCTTCCTGATCATCCCGCTGATGGAGATCTACAAGGCGATCATGCGCGCTGTGGAAAAAGAGTGACGCTCTCGTCCGGGCCCGCCCCACGCCCTTTCTCCCTCACTGGTCCTCGCGCTTTGCGCTGCGGGATCGTTCGGGAGAACGGGCTTCCGGGGCGGGCCCTGCGGTATCCTTGCTGGCTTTTCTCCCGCGCGGATGATAAAGGGCTGAGGGAAAGTTTGTGAGCTGGTCGGGCTTTGCCCGGCCAGCTCTTTTTGATTTAAAATACCTGCTCAGTTGTGATTGGTGGTGCTGGGAGGCGCTTGTGGGCAAGGCTAAGGCTAAGGCGAAGAAAAAGACGACGGGGGCGCGGGCTAAGCGCGATCGTCGTCGGAAGCTCGCGACCGAAGCCCCCGCGTCTGCCGAGGAGCTGCTGGCAAGCGTGCCGGGACTCGATGCGCTGCAGGATGTTCCGGCGTTCGACGACCTGCCGATTGATGATGCTCAGCGGGCGGCATTTGACAACTTTTGCGCCCAGGCAGAGGAGCCCGAGCAGATGCAACTTGGTGCCGTGGTGCGCCTGGATCGCGGGTTTCCGCTGGTGGCGACTGCCGACGACACTTTTCGTGCCGAGCATGCCGTGGGGTTTGCCAAGTCGCGTGGCGAGGATGAGGTTCTGCTGCCCGCCGTGGGCGACCGCGTGGCGGTGCGTCGTGCGCCCGGGCATGACATGGGCGTGATTGAGTGCGTGCTGCCACGCCGCACGAGTTTTGAGCGTTGGCGTGGACGCGCTCGCGGCGAGCGTCAGGTGCTCTGCTCCAACGTGGATAGCGTGCTGATCGTGCAGGCGCTCGGCGCCGGCGAGGTGCTGCTCGACCGCGTGGCGCGCTCGCTGGTGTTGGCACTCGACTGCGATGCCGAGCCGGTGGTGGTGCTCACCAAGGCCGACCGTTGCGAGGCCGCCGAGCTCGAGCGCGATCTGGACCGCGTGCACCGCTTGGTGGGTCCGGACGTGCGCGTAATCGTGACATCCTCTGCCGAGGGCCGTGGCCTGGACGAGGTTCGCGCCTGCGTTCCCGCCGGGAGCTGCGCCATGATACTGGGTGAATCGGGTGCCGGCAAGTCGACGTTGCTCAACGCGCTGCTGGGCCACGATACGTTGGCGACCGGTGGCGTGCGCGAGCGCGATGACCAGGGCCGCCATACCACCGTCGCGCGCGTGATGGTGGCGCTTCCGGGTGATGCCGGCGTTATTGCCGACGCCCCGGGCCTGCGCAGTCTGCCACTCGTAGGCCACGAGCGGGGTTTGGCGCGCGCGTTTCCCGAGATCGTCGAGGCGTCGCGTGCGTGCCGGTTTGGCGACTGCACGCATACCCACGAACCGGGCTGCGCCGTTCGCGAGGCCGAGGGTGCCGGGCGGATCGACAGCCTGCGTTTGGAGACGTTCCAAAACTTGGCGTCATCCATGCGTGTGAGTGCACAGATGCTCGATCCCGATGTTCATCTGTAATTGAATGTATCTATGACAGCCGTCTCCCAACGGTACGGGAGGCGGCTTTTTGCTGTCGATGCACTCTTAAACGTGCGTTTTGCCGACGTGCTGACCAAAACCTTGCCACGAGCTTGACGGGCCGGTCAGCTTTTGGTCGGCAATTGGTTTGACACTCAAAACCAAGATCGCGATCGCACCGTTTTGTTGCTTGCCCGCTTGGACAATGGTGGTACGGGCATCCGCCCGGTGCTACCTTGAGAGGAGCGGCCGTGAACAAGAGCAAGCGCATCGCCATCAGTCTGATCGCGGGCGTGCTCGCCGCGCTGCTCTGCATGGTCTACGCGTCATCGATTCGCTCGCAGGCTGAGCAGGCCCAGGCCGAGACGCTGGCCAAGTACGGCGGCGATCGCATCGAGGTGTGCGTCGCGGCGCGCGATATCGATGCGGGTGAGACCATCGACGAGACCAATGTCATAACCCAGGAATGGCTGGCGAGCCTGCTGCCGCGCGATGCGGCGACCGAGCTGCGCCAGGTGCGCGGCGACGTGACGACCTCGCGCATCCCTAAAAATGCTGTGATTTGCGATGTCTACACCAAGGCCGAAACCCACACACTCGAGGTGCCCAAAGGCAAGGTCGCCGTTTCGGTGGCGGTCGATGCCGAGCATTCGGTCGGGGGCGCCACGGGCGTGGGCAGCTACGTGGACGTGTACGTGCAAAAGGACGGCGTGACCGATCGGCTGTGCGGCGCGCGCGTGATCGATACCAGCGAAGTGGCCGGCGCCACGCGCGAAGGCAAGATCGAATGGGTGACGCTGGCGGCCGACCCCGAAGACGTTAAGGAATTGCTGGGGGCCTCGGGCAAGGGGACGGTCAGTTTGACGATTCCCGCCACGGTGCGCGGCAAAAAGAGCGGAGGCGACAAGTGATGAAGGCGATCTGGCTTGCATGCTGCGCATGCGGTGATTACGGATTGCTGCAGCGGGAAGTCGAGGGCCGCGATGCAGGCGCGCAGGTGCTTCGCGTGGGCGACCTGGATGGGCTGGTGTCCATGGCGCGGGCGTTTCCGTCGCGTCGCGGGGCGGCGATTATCGCGGCGGCCCTGTTCGATGCCGAAGACGTGCGAAAGACCGTTGCGCGCCTGACGGCCGAGGGCCGCGTGAGCCGCGTGGTCGTACTGATAGAGACGCTCGATCCTTCGGATATCGAGGGGCTGTTTCGCGCAGGGGCGACCGAGGTTATCGCTGCGCGCAGCATATGCGGCAACGGGCGCGCGGGCGAGGGAACGGTTGATTACGACCGGTGTCTGACGATTGAGCCCGATGCTTTTGTTGATAGGGAACCCGGGGCGCCTCGCGCTACAAGAGGCCCGCGTGTTGATGATTATGGAAAAGCGGAAGCCGAGCATGGTCGGTGTCCCCGGGATCCCCTTGCATACGATGAAGTCGGAGAGCCGGTGCCGTATGGCGAGGATCTTTTGGCCGTAGATATGGGATACGTGCATGGCGTAAGCCTGGTCGATGGACTCGACGAGGTGGAGGGGCTTGCCGGGAGCGACAGCGTGCGTGTCGATGCGACCGTGAAGTCTCCAGACTCGGTCCCGCAGACCGAACAACCTGCCATGCCGGCTTGGGCGCAGCATATGAGCGCTGCCGGGGAGACGGGGTCGTTGCCGTCCGTGCCCGCGTCGCCTGCTCCCGCGCCGCCGGCGGATGCCGCCGCTCCGTCGCATCGAGCCCCGGTTGTCTGCGCCGTCTCGGGTTCGGGCGGTTGCGGCAAGTCGACGATCGTCGCCGCCATGGCACACGCGGCGTCGCTGCTGGGCCTGCGTGCTGCCGTGCTCGACTTGGACCTGATGTTTGGAAACCTCTACGACCTGTTGGGCGCCGATGCCCCGCATGACATGGCGACGCTTATCGAGCCATCGGCTGCGGGCGCACTTGCCGAATCGGACATCGTGGCCGCCTCGATGCGCGTGGCCCCGGGCGTCACGCTTTGGGGCCCGGTCGCCGCGCCCGAACAGGCCGAGCTCATGGCGCGTCCGGTGGAGCTGTTGCTCGACGTCTTGCGCCGTGAATCCGACGTGGTTCTTGTCGACACCTCGGTCTTTTGGGGTGACGCCGTGGCGGCCGCGGTGGCGGCAAGCGACCGCTGCCTGGTCGTGGGCGATCCATCGGTGTCGTCTGCGACGTCCGCGGCACGCGTTATCGAACTGGCGAGCCGTGTGGGCGTGCCGCGTACGCGCATGAGCGCCGTATTCAACCGGTTTGGCGCGCGCGGCGCTGACGAGGATGTTGCCATGCGCTTTGAGATTACCTGCGCGTTGAGCTCCAAGATTCGTATCGCCGACGGTGGGCAGGACTTGGCGGCGCTCATGGCGTTCGGCCGTGCCGACGAGGCGGTGGGCCAGACCAGCGCTTTTGCCACCAGCGTGCGCGAAGCCACGCGCGAGATGCTCGTGGAGCTGGGCTGCGCCGTCGGTCCCTGGAGTGACATGGTCACCGACCGCGCGACGCGCGCCGAGCGCCCACGTATCCGTCTTCCCTGGTCGCGCGAGGGTGATTTGCGATGAGCTTGCAAACAAGGATTAAGGAAGCCGGTGCGGCCGCGGCGGCAGCGCCTGTTGATGTGGGGCGCCACCGTGCCGTCAAGCGCCGCACCAAACGCGCCGTGATGGACCGCATGGGCTATGACGAGGTGGCGCGTATCAGCGCATACATCGATCCGGCGCTCGCCCGCTCGGAATTGCGTCCCGCGGTGGAGGCAGCGCTCAACGTGGAGGAGCCGACCGACCTGGCGACGCCCGAGCACGAGACCATCATCGACGAGATCTTGGATGACGTGGTGGGACTGGGCCCACTGCAGCCGCTCATCGAGGACGACACCGTCACCGAGATCATGGTCAACGGTTGTCGCTCGGCTTTCTTTGAGCGCGGCGGCGTCTTATATCCCATTGAGCATGCGTTTGAGGATGACGAGCAAATCCGCGTGCTCATCGACCGCATCATCTCGCCGCTGGGCAGGCGCATCGACGAGCGCAGCCCCATCGTCAACGCACGCCTCAAGACGGGATATCGCGTCAACGCGGTGATCCCGCCTGTGGCGATCGATGGGCCGATCCTCACCATCCGCAAGTTCTCGGACCGCATCTGTTCGCTGGACGAGCTTGTGGGCCTGGGGTCGCTACCGCTTTGGTATGCACAGCTGCTGTCGTGCGCGGTATCGCTGCGTCAAGATCTGGCGGTTGCGGGTGGCACGGGATCGGGCAAGACCACGCTGCTCAACGCGCTATCGTGCGAGATATCCACCGGCGAGCGCATCGTGACGATCGAGGACTCCGCCGAGCTCAAGTTTGCGCATCACCCGCATGTGGTTCGCCTGGAGGCGCGCGAGGCTTCCATTGAGGGTGAGGGCGCGGTAACGATTCGCGATTTGGTGACCAACGCCCTGCGTATGCGTCCCGACCGTATTGTGGTGGGCGAGGTGCGCGGTGCGGAATGTTGCGACATGCTGCAGGCCATGAACACCGGGCACGACGGATCGCTCACCACGCTTCATGCGGGCACCGAGCAGGAGACCGTGGTGCGTTTGACGCTGCTTGCGCGCTATGGCATCGACCTGCCGAGCGAGCTTATCGAGGAGCAGATTGCCATGGCGCTCGACGGCATCGTGATGTCCGAGCGCCATGCGGACGGCAGGCGTTTCGTGTCCTCCTATTCGGGGGTGCGACGCGGCGCGTCGGGCGGCGTTGAGCTTGAGCGCTACGTGACGTTCGATGCCGCCGCGCGTACCTGGACGCTCGATCGCGAGCCTCCGTTTATCGCAGAGGGCCTGCGCTCGGGAACGCTCACGCAAGAGGAGGTGGACGAGTGGAGATCGTTGTGCCCCTCGTCGTAGGGGGTTTGACAGGGCTTTCTGCCGCGGTGGCGTGCGGGGCGGAGTCTCGTGTGCCGCGCGTGCCGCCGGCGGGGCTGGTCAGCCATGCGCTTGAATCGGTTGCCGAGAAGCTGCCGCGAGAGTTGGTAGAAAACGACCTGCTAAAAAAGATCGCCCGCTCCTGGGCGGCGCTGGTTCCAGCACATCGCCTTGGCCTTGTCATCGAGGATGATGAGGCGCGCCTGGCATGCTTGCTGCTGTCGAGTGGCGTCTGCGGCATTGCCCTGACTGTCGTATCGCTGTCGCCTATCGGCTTTGTTCTGGGGCTGTTCGCGCCGTTTGGCGTAGGCGCCGCTCGCGACACCTACGACCGTCGCCGCGAGCAACACGATGTGGAAGAAGCCATGCCCGAGGCCTTTACGGCGCTTTCCATGTCGCTCGCCTCGGGTCATTCGCTGGCCCAGGGTATGAGGTTTGTGGGAACTCACGCGCAAGAGCCGGTGCATACCGAGTTTTTGCGCGTGGCGGCGGCGATCGACTGCGGCGTCTCGGCGACTAATGCATTGGATGACCTACTCGACCGTATCGATGCCCCCGGTCTTTCGCTTGTCACCTTGGCGCTCAAGGTGTCTCAGCGAACCGGTGCCCCGCTTGCCGACCTGTTATCCGAGGCGTCGAGCATGGTGGGTGAGCGCATTGAGCTCAAGCGCCGCTTGGACGTCAAGACATCGCAGGCTCGTATGTCGGCACACATGGTCTCGGCGATGCCGGCGGGTATGTGCGCGGTGCTGGCGCTGCTTTCGGCCGACTTTCGCCGCGGCCTTGCAACGCCGGCGGGTGCCGGTGCCGTGGTGCTGGGACTTGCCCTCAACGCCGTTGCCCTGGTGGTCATCCGGCGCATTATGCGGGTGGAGCTATGAGCGCCCTGGTCGGGGCCGCGGCGTGCCTGTGCGCGTTCAGCGTGTTTGTCGCGACGGGTTTGGAGCGTGCGGACGCACACAAGATCGTCCAGGCCTGCAAACACGAGGCGCTGCTGGTTGTTGCGGCCGCCCAATCGGTGACCGATACCCTGGCAGCACGGTTGAAAGGCATGCTCGGCACGGGTGGTACGGCGCAGGTGTCGCTTGGCGAGGTGTCCGAGATGATCGACGTGGTGCGTCTGGGGCTTTCGGCTGGCCTTTCGTTCGATGCGGCGCTTGAGGTTTTTTGCGCCAATCGCCGATCGACGTTGGCGCTCCGCCTTGAGCGAGCCTGCATGGCGTGGCAGGTGGGCGTAGGGACGCGCGAGGATGAGCTTCTGGCGGCCGCGCGCGACTTGGATGTGCGGGCGCTCGAGACCTTTGCCATCACAGCGGGGCAGGCGCTTGCCCTCGGTGCCCCCCTTGCCGAGACACTGGCGGCTCAAAGTCGCGAGATTCGCGCGGCCCATCGCGCTGCAGTCGAGCGCGAGATCGAGCGCGCGCCGGTCAAGCTGCTGATTCCCACCGGCACGCTCATCTTGCCGGCGTTGCTTCTATCCATATTGGGCCCGCTGCTGGGAGCAGGCGGGATGATGTAGGGAGGAATACATGAATACGATGACTGACGTTGCTGGCAAGGCCTGGAGCTGGGCGTATTGCCGGGCGGCACATGTTCGTCAGCGTGCCGAAGAACTGCTGCGGGAGGAGAGCGCACAGGGTACCACCGAGTACGCCATCCTGGTCGGTGTGCTCGTGGTGATCGCCATCATTGCCATCGTCGCATTTAAGGGCAAGGTCCAAGATCTATGGAGCGCTATCAGCGAGGGCATCAACAGCCTGTAGAGGGCGCCCGTCCCGTCGGCGCGTTGCTGGTGCTCGCCTGTGCGGTCGTGGCGGTGGCAGTGGCGGTTTGGGGGCTTAACGCAGCACGGCAACAACGTTTAGGGGTTGCCGCGGATGCGGGCTCGGGTTCGGCTGCGACGTCTCAAAAAGACGATGCGCGAGACACGGACGATGCGAATGTCGCCGTCACGACGCAAACGTTCTTGCAAGCACTCGACGAGCGAGCGGGCACTGCAACGGGTTCATCGGCAAACAATGCTGTCGCTGTTCGTCTCGCATGGTCCGAGTGCCGACCGATGACCGAAACGGCGGCGGATATGCTGCGTGCCTATCGCGAGGTGCCCACGGCGCAACTAGCTCTGAGCGGCTATCTCGACATCAAGGGCAACGTGTGGGGCGCCATCGTGCGCGACGGACGCGGCTGGGTCGATATGGTGACGGCTGCCGCGGATACTGGCGATGCTTCGTGTCGCCTGCGCGTGGTCCGCCTGACCCCGCAGACAACGAACTCAAAGGAGGGACTGTGAAATGCATGACGTCCTGCGTGAGGAATCTGCCCAGGCAACGGTCGAATACGCCATCGTCACGGTGGCGCTGCTTTCCATCGTGCTGGCGATCGCGGGGCTTTGGCGCGCCGGTGCCGATGGGCGCTTGGCGGCGCTGGTCGATCGGGCGGCGTCTCACGACGTCGCCTCGACATCGGTTGTCGACGCTGCTGCGGGTGCTAAGGACATCGTGCTGTATTGATGCCATGCGCGAGGACCGGGCGCAGTCTACGGTCGAGGCGGCATTCCTGCTGCCGACGTTTCTGACGCTCGTCCTGTTGGCGCTGCAGCCGGTGTGCCTGCTCTACACGCGCGCTGTCATGGAGTCTGCCGCCGCCGAGACCGCGCGGCTTATGACTACGACGACGGTGGGGGATGACGAGGATATTAAGGAGTTCGCCCGCCGCCGTCTTGCCGCGGTTCCCGACGTTTCGATTTTTCATGCCGGCGGACCGCTGTCGTGGGATATCGAGCTTGGTCGGGCCGGCGCGGGCGGCGTCTCGTCCGTTTCCGTTACCGGCGAGGTTAAACCGCTGCCCGTGATCGGTGCGTTTGCGCAGGCTATGGGTAGCGCAGGCCAAGACGGCTATGTCGAGCTTAAGGTCGACGTCTCGTATCGATCGCGTCCCGAGTGGCTGGAGGGAGACTATGATTCATGGATTGCTGCATGGGATTAAGCGCTGCCTGCTGAAGGTGACGAGGGGGCTTGCGTGCCGTTGCCGACCGCGTGCTCGCTGCAAGCGAGGCGGCTTTATGGGTCGAGCCGGGATCGACCTGTTTATCGAAGACGGTGCCTATACCACGCTCTCCTCTGCGGTGGTCATCTTGGTGGTGCTCACGCTGCTGTTTTCGTCGACGGCGGCGATATGGAGCATGTCGCGCGCGGGGGACACCCAAGTGGCTGCCGATAGCGGCGCGCTGGCAGGCGCCAATGTGGTGTCGTCCTATCACACGGCTGCGACGGTGGTGGATGCGAGCATTTTGAGTTTGGGCCTGGCGGGGTTTGCCACGATCGGTACCGGCTTGGTCGCCATCCTTATTCCGGGTGCCGAGCTTGCCGCGGGCGATATGGTCGACACGGGAATCGAGATCATTAAAACGCGCAACAAGTTTGCCAAAAGTGCCTCCAAGGGCCTGCAGAAAATCGAGACGGCTCTACCGTATCTGGTTGCCGCGCGAGCTACGCAGGCCGTGTCGGCGCAGGACTCCGATGGTGTGACCTATACCGGTACGGCACTTGCCGTGCCCAGGACGTCCGAGTCGGATTTCGTTGCGCTCGAGGGTTCCGAGATCTCGACCGATGCGATTAAAGACACATCGAAAGATCTGGAGCGCGCAGCAGATGAGCTGCAGAAAGCCTCGGAGGAGACGGCGAAAGCAAAAGAACGCGCCTGGCTTGCGGATTGCGGCGGGTCGGTTCCGGCTTCGGTCGGTAGCTGTTCATGTATGTGGGAACGTGCGAGGAGCTTGGCAAAGCTCTTGGGTGAGCAGAACCAGCATTATGCCTCGAGCGTTTCGTGGGAGCCACAGGTGGCGCTCGACCGCGCGAAGACCTACTACCGTCAACGCCTGGCAGACGAAAAACCGCAGGGTTCAAGCATCGAGACGAAGGCGGAGTCAGCGGCGCGCAAGGCGTTTTACACCTATGCGAGTACAGAGGTCAATCGTGCATATGTAACCGAGGACGGAGATGAAGTTACTTCCTATATCCCGCTGTTGCCGCGCAACGCTGACGAGGTGCGAGCGACGGAGCTCTATACCGATGCGGCGTGGCCAACCAGTGCCATCGATGGCAAGACGTATCTGCATTACGGAACGAGTTGCCCCAACTATAAGAAGGGGGTACCAGGCGGGCTAGCCTCGGTTGCTGATTATGACGGGCAGGACAAATGCAATAGATGCCATTTTGGTGTTTCGTCGCTCGGTGCCGTTGCGGCTCCTTCGACTTCTATCGAAAACGGCTTTGAGTACCACTTTGATCGATTCAAAGACGCTCTGGAAGACTACGTCGAATGCCGCAACAAAGAGCTTGAGCTCATGCGCCAGACCGAGGACGAGGCTGACCGTGCGGGCAATGCGTTTGATCAGGCCATTAAAGCGCTTTCGGGCGAGCGCCCGCGTATTGCTCCGCCCGGTCGCAACGGCGTGGTTGCCTTGGCGGTTTCAGGTGCCATCTCGAGCCCCGATGAGCTCAACTCTTCGTTTAACACAGCAGTCAGGCTTGGCGATCGCGGCGCGATCTCTGCTGCGGTGCTGGCGCCCGATGATGCGACGGCGCAGAACAACGTTCTCTCGCGGTTTTTCTCGACGCTGGAGGAGCGTTCGGGTGGCGTTGCCAGCGTGCTCGATGGCGTCATGGATGTTTGGGGACGGCTGCTTGTGGGATACGGAGACATCCAAGGCTCGGCTGACGAGCTCATGGGCGAGATGATCGATGGCCTGGGAGGGGGCAGCGGTGCGTTGGGCTCCATTGCGTCGTGGCTCGGCGATACCGTTTCGGCGTCCGTGGCGGCGCTGGGCTTGGAGCCGTGCGATTTGCGCCTACGAAAGCCGGTGCTGACCGACACCGCCAATGTCATCAAGAGCCCGGGGTCTGACATCACAGGTCTTTCTAAAGTGCAGGACAAGCTACGAAGTATTCCGCTGGGCGTGACCGACCCCAAGGCGCTTTGCGAGGCGCTGGAATATCAAGTCGAGCGCACCATCAGCGCCACGGTGTTCACGCTTGCGGAGATTCCGCTGCCCGGTGGCGGTTCCATCCCGCTTACCGTTGATGTCGCCACGCTGGCGGGTGCCCTGGGCGGTGGGTCGTAATGGGCATCCGTAAGCGCCTGCGCGAGGAGTGCGCCCAGGCGACGGTCGAGATGGCCGTGGTCACGCCCGTCCTGCTGGTTCTGGCGCTTATCGTGTACAACGTCATGGTCTTTGCCGGCGCGGTTGCGCGCTTCGACCGCGTGGTACCCGATATCGTGCTGGCACACGCCGCGGCGCCGAGCGGGGAGGGCGATGACAGCTCCATCGATGCCTCCGCGACCGTTCAGGCTCAGATTCAACATGCCATGGAAGGCTATGACTTGCAGATCGAGGTCTCGAGCGAGCAGGGTACGACGACATCGGATGGCGGTCTGCTTTCGCTTTCCGGTACGTTTAGGACCTATACCTGCACCATGCGCTACGAGCCGTGGCCGAGCTTGCTCAGCATCGCCGGCGTTTCGCTGGGGGCGCCGGCAAAGTTGTCGCACGAACGCGCGGTGACGGTCGATCCGTGGCGTCCGGGGGTGGTTATGTGACCGCGGCCTCATCCTACATTGCCTACGCGCGGGCGCTCAACAGGCTGGGTTGGACGCCTGCCGAGTTTGTGGTGGCGGAGTCGTTTGCCGTGCGCCTGCGCGGCATGCTGGGACGGTCTCCGATTGCCGCCAACGGGTTGCCGCTCGTCATGGCGTTCCCACGCTGCTCTTCGGTCCACACCTGCTTTATGGCCTATCCCATCGACATTGCCTTTATCGACCGGAACGGCAACATCCTCGCACGCTGCGAAAACGTCCGTCCTTGGCACATGTGTTCCTGCCCCGGTGCCTGGGCGGCACTCGAGCGCCCTTCAATCATTGTTTCGCCCGCTGTTCTTCAACGCGTGCCGGCTTAAGAATTGGCGACAGCGGAATTTCGTCATACGAAATTGGGTAAGATGGGGGAGGAGATGCATGGACGTCGAGATTCATCCCAACGCCAAAAAGCACCTGACGGAAAAGCAGGTGCTTAGCGCTTGGCTTGCGGTTACCGAGTGCATTCGTCGCGAGTCGGAAGACGAGCCGCCGAGATGGCTTGCGATTGGATGACTTCCGGACGGACGGAGTGTGGAGCTCGTTGCGGTCGAACTTATTCGTGGATGGCTCATTATTCATGCCTTGTCTCCGGTTCAGAAGAAATTCTGGCAAGAGATCGAGCGAGCTCGGCAAAGGGGTCAATGATGGGCGAGACATATACGACCGCTAGTGGTCAGGTTGTAACGGATGAAATGATTGACGCGTGGTGTGAGTCGTACGAGCGCGGAGAGTTTCCGGATGGCGAACACACCGTTGGCGGAATCGTGCATGGACGGCCTCCACTCTCAGGTGAGGGAACGGCAACGCTATCGGTCAAGATTCCTCTGGGAATGAAGGAGGCTATTCGTCGACGGGCGGCTGCCGAGGGGATGACGCCAAGTGAGTTTGCCCGTGCGGCCCTGAGTGAAAAACTTCTTGCGGCCGGTTGATGCTTCTGACGTGCCATTCTATAGGAGCGAGATCGTGGCCGATGTCGTGCTCAAAAACTTTTTTAAAATTCTCGGTTGACCGGAGCGTGTCCTTGGTTATACTAATCAAGCCTTGAAACAAGGCACACCTCAAATGGCTGGGTAGCTCAGTTGGTAGAGCAGAGGACTGAAAATCCTCGTGTCAGGGGTTCGATTCCCTTCCCCGCCACCTTGAATTGACTAGGACCCCTGCAAAGGGGTCCTTTTCTTTAATGTAGCCCATGCACGGAATCGAACCCCGTGAGGGCGCGGAGCTGAGGAAACGCGCAAGCGTTTGCCAGCGTAGCTCGCAAGGCGCGCAAGCGCCGCAGCGGTCCGTCCGCGCAGCGCGCGGACGCGATTCCCTTCCCCGCCACCTTGAATTGACTAGGACCTCTGCAAAGGGGTCCTTTTCTTTTATCTGAACCCGCGGAAAATGCATCCCGTTATTGAACGAGAAGGCGGGATGCGCTTTCCGGCGCTTGCTTCCGACGTGCGTGCGCATCTCGGCGCACTAGCTCGGGTCCGCCCCAGACATTCCTCCCGCTTTTGCGCCACTTTGCAGACCGTTCGGTCGTCTGTCCTCACGCGCGGGTATACTCAAAACGATACTTTTCCTATGCAATACGATGCAGGCTCGACCTGCACGATCCGAAGGGGGCAGTGATGGAGAGGATACTCGGCGTTAATCTCTCTGGCTGGTTTATTCCCGAGCCTTGGGTGACCCCGTCGCTATACGCGGCGACCGGTGCATCCAACGCGGCCGAGCTGCAGGAGGCCATGGGCACCGCCGCCTATAACGAGCGCATGCGCCGTCATTACGAGACGTTTGTGAGCGAGGACGATTTTCGCCGCATGGCGCAGATCGGTCTCAATGCCGTGCGTCTGCCGGTGCCCTGGTATGCCTTTGGTTCACAGGAGTCCGATGCGTCCTACATCTCGGTTGTCGACTACATCGACCGTGCAATTGAGTGGGCTGCCAAGTACGGCATCCGCGTGCTGCTCGATCTGGCAACTGTGCCCGGTGGCCAGGGCGATTCCAACGATTCGCCCACCACGCCGGAGGCTGTTGCCGAGTGGCATTCGTCCACCAACGGCCGTCATGTCGCACTCGACGTGCTCGAGCGCTTGGCCGATCGCTACGGCGAGGCCGAAAGCCTGCTGGGCATTGAGCTGCTGGATACACCACAGATGAGCGTCCGCAAGAGTCTCTTTACCATGACGGATGGCATTCCGGCCCACTACCTGCGCAATTTCTATCGCGATGCCTACGAGCTCGTCCGTTCGTATATGCCCGAGGATAAGATCGTCGTCTTCTCGTCGTCGGGGCATCCCAGCGAGTGGAAGCATTTTATGCGCGGCGCCAAGTACAAGAATGTCTACATGGACCTTCACCTGTACCATTACCGCGACGAGTATGCGCTCGACATCACGAGTCCCCGCGGGCTGACGACGGCGATTTTGCGTAACAAGCGCGAGCTTAAAGAAGCGATTTCGACTGGGTTCCCCGTGCTGGTGGGCGAATGGTCGGGCGCGGCGATCTTTGCCAACTCGTCGGTTACGCCCGAGGGCCGCAATGCCTACGAGCGCGTGTTTATCGCCAACCAGCTAGCTTCGTTTGCGCCGGCTGCCGGTTGGTTCTTCCAAACGTGGAAGACCGAGAAGCGCATCGCAGCATGGGACGCCCGCGCGGCGCTCGGCACGCTCGAGCGCGGCATGATTGAATAGGTTGATATGACGCAAAACAGCGCCCATACGGGCAAACTCTATGTGGTCGGCACGCCCATCGGCAACCTGGGCGACCTGTCCCCGCGCGTTGGCGAGGCGTTTGCCGCCGCCGATGCCATCTGCTGCGAAGACACGCGTGTGACGTCAAAGCTGCTGATGCACCTGGGCATTTCCAAGCCGCTTGTCCGTTGCGACGAGAATGTGATCGCCAGCCGCGCCGCCGGCCTGGTCGACCGTCTGCTGGCGGGGGAGACCCTCGCCTTTGCCTCGGACGCCGGCATGCCGAGCGTGTCCGATCCCGGCCAGGCGCTGCTCGAGGCGGCGCGTGAGGCCGATGTGCCCGTCGAAGTTATTCCCGGGCCCTCTGCTTGCGTCACGGCGCTCGTTTCGTCTGGCATTCCCTGCGAGCATTTTTTCTTCGAGGGTTTTTTGGGCCGAAAGCACGGCGACCGTGTGCGCCGTTTGCAACGCCTTGCCGTGGTGCCCGGTGCACTCATCTTCTACGAGTCTCCACATCGCATCGTGGCGACGCTCGAGGCCGCGGCAGAGGTTTTTCCCCAGCGTGAGGTTGCCGTCTGCCGCGAACTCACCAAGCTGCACGAGGAGGTCTTGCGCGGGCCCGCTGCCCAGCTCGCCGAGGAGCTGCGTGCTCGCGGCGAGGTAAAGGGCGAGATTGCGCTGGTCATCGCGCCGCCGAGCGAGGATGAGGAGGCCGGCATCGTGCCGGTTGGCGCCGAGGCAGCGGATCCCGACGAGGCCCTGCGCGAGGATATCCGCGCCGCACTCGAGGAGGGGGAGCCCGCCTCTGCGGTGGCCAAGCGCCTGTCTCAGAAGTATTCGCGCCGCAAGCGCGATGTCTATGCCATGGTGCTCGATATGCAATAGATGGAGGATATCCAGCCCTTGCGCTAGAATCATCCCCTGTATGCAACGTTTTTCTGGAGGACAAACCCCATGGATCAAAGCAAGCCTTCGTTCTTTATCACGACGCCCATCTACTACGTCAACGCCGATCCGCACCTGGGCACGGCTTATTCCACCATCATCGCCGACGTTCAGGCTCGTTATCGCCGCTCCGCCGGCTATAACGTTAAGTTCCTGACCGGCATGGACGAGCACGGCGAGAAGGTCGCCGAGGCCGCAGCCAAGCATGGCATGACGCCGCAGGAGTGGACCGACAGCCAGGCTCCGCACTTCAAAGAGCTTTGGAGCAAGCTCGAGATTTCCAACGACGACTTCATCCGCACCACCGAGCCGCGCCAGCATCATGCCGTGCAGTACCTGTGGGAGCGCATGAAGGAGTCCGGTTACCTGTATAAGGGCAGCTACGACGGCTGGTATTGCGTGCCTGACGAGACCTACTTCACCGATACCCAGGTCCAGAAGGGCGACGAGGAGTACGGCAGCGTCGGCCAGCACCTGTGCCCCGACTGCCACCGTCCGCTTGAGCGCGTGCAGGAGGAGTCCTACTTCTTTAAGCTTTCCGCCTTCCAGGACAAGCTGCTCAAGCTTTATGACGAGCACCCCGACTTTGTCGAGCCCGCGTTCCGCATGAACGAGGTGCGCAGCTTTGTCGAGGGCGGCCTTAACGACCTTTCCGTGAGCCGCACGAGCTTTGACTGGGGCATTCAGGTCCCGTTTGACGAGGGTCACGTGACCTACGTGTGGTTCGATGCGCTGCTCAACTATATGACGGCCGTCGGCTACGGTGTCGACACCGACGAGGCGCGTGCCGAGCTGGCCTATCGCTGGCCCGCGCAGTTCCACATCGTGGGTAAGGACATCATCCGCTTCCACTGCGTCATTTGGCCCGCCATGCTCATGGCCATCGGCGAGGCCCTGCCCGAGCATGTCTTTGCCCACGGCTTCCTGACCGTGCGCAATGCCGAGACCGGCAAGGCCGAGAAGATGTCCAAGAGCCGTGGCAACGCTATCGCTCCGCAGGACGTTATCGACATGTTGGGCGTTGAGGGCTATCGCTACTACTTTATGACCGACGTCGTCCCCGGCACCGACGGCGCCATCAGCTTCGACCGCATGGAGCAGGTCTACAACGCCGACCTGGCCAACAGCTGGGGCAACCTTATCTCGCGTTCGCTCAACATGAGCGGCAAGTACTTTGACGGTTGCGCGCCCGCCAAGCCCGCGTCGTTCGATGCGTTCGACAACCCGCTGGCAAAGATTGCCGATGGCCTGGTCGATCGCTACATGGCCAAGATGGACGTGCTCGATTATGGTGGAGCTAAGGACGAGGTCATGGAGCTCATCCATGCCGCCAACCACTACATCGAGGACTCCGAGCCCTGGGCGCTTGCCAAGGACGAGGCCAAGGCTGACGAGCTGGCATTTGTGATCTACAACCTGCTCGAGGCCATCCGCATCGCCGCCCACCTGCTGATGCCGCTCATGCCCCAGACTTCTGCCGAGGCCCTGCGCCGCCTGTCCTGCGAGGACGAGGCCGCGAGCGACGACCTCAAGGGCATTTGCACTTGGGGCCTGCTTGCCGGCGGTCAGCCCGTCGAGAAGGGCGAGCCGCTGTTCCCGCGTCTGGGCTAAGCCGCTGCGCGCCATATCGGCAATTTGCTGTTTAGCTGTAAGGGCATGGCCGCCACGGTCCATGCCCTTTCGTTTCAAGACGCCGCCATCATGCTAAGGAGGCAACTATGACAACTTCGCCTTTGGCAAACCCCACGGCAACAAGGGAGCTGCTGGAGGAGTTTGGCCTTGCGACCAAGCATCGCCTGGGCCAGAACTTCCTGATCGACAACCATGTGATTGAGCGCATCTGCGAGCTTGCCGAGCTTGCGGGCGATGAGCGCGTGCTCGAGGTTGGCCCGGGCGTTGGTACGCTCACGCTTGCGCTGCTGCAGGAGGCGGCGTGCGTCACGTCGATCGAGGCCGACCCCGAGCTCGAGCCGGTGCTCGACGCCCACGCCGCCGACTATGCCAACTTCCGCTTTATCATGGGCGACGCGCTCAAGGTGGGTCCGGAGCAGATTGAGCAGGCTGCGGGCGGTGAGCCGACGGTGTTTGTCGCGAACCTGCCCTATAACGTGGCGGCGACGATCATCCTGCAGTTCTTCCAGACGATGCCGGCGCTCAAGCGTGCCGTCGTCATGGTGCAGAAGGAGGTTGCCGATCGCATTGCCGCAGTGCCGGGTAACAAGACCTATGGCGGCTATACGGCAAAGCTCGGCCTGTATGCGCAGGTGACGGGTCGCTTTGAGGTGCCGCCGCGCTGCTTTATGCCGGCGCCGCACGTGGACTCGGCCGTCGTGCGTATCGACCGTGTTGACGGCGTGGTGCCCGAAGGACTCGATCGCGAATTTGTGGCCCGCGTGATTGATGCTGCATTTGCTCAGCGTCGCAAGACCATCCGCAATTCCATGAGCGCCAACGGCTTTGCCAAGGACGTGCTCGATGCCGCCTTTGAGGCTTGCGGTATCGCACCCACCACGCGCGCCGAGACGCTTGATGTTGCCGACTTTGTCCGCCTGGCCCAGGAGCTAATCCATGATGCCTAATGCCGCACGCGTGACGTTTACCAAGAAAAAGAAGACGGTCGCCTGCCCCGTGCCCTTGGCACCGCTTGCCGACACGCATGCGCATCTGCTTTCGTTTTGGGGCAAAGATGTGCCCGAGACGCTCGGGCGCGCCAAAGCCGCGGGCGTCGACCTGTTGGTGACGATGTTCGACCCCATCGCTGACAAACGCAGCGTGACGGATTATAGCGACTGGCTCGTGCGCGAAATTCTGCCGATGCAGGATATCCCGCAGATCAAGTATCTTGCCGGCGTGCATCCGTATGGCGCGCCGGACTATACCGACGACGTTCACGCACAGGTCGTTGCCGCACTCGATGACCCCTTATGCGCCGGTATTGGCGAAATCGGCCTGGACTACCACATGGACTATGACGACGATATCGCGCCGGCACCCCATAACGTGCAGATTGACTGTATGGCGCGTCAGCTCGAGCTTGCCGTGTGCCGTAACGTGCCGGTGGAGCTGCATCTGCGTCACGAGGACACGGACCAGGAGCGTACCTCGCACGTGGACGCCTACAACGTGCTTCGTGAGGTGGGCGTGCCCCAGGCCGGTTGTGTGCTGCACTGTTTTGGCGAGGACCGCGCCACGATGGAGCGCTTTGTTGAGCTGGGCTGCTATATCGCCTATGGCGGCGCGGCCACCTTCAAGCGTAACGACGCTGTGCGCGAGGCGTTTGCGGCGACCCCGCTCGATCGCATTCTGTTCGAGACGGATTGCCCGTATATGGCGCCGGAGCCGATTCGTGGTCTTGAGTGCGAGCCGGCAATGATCTCAATTACGGCAAACGCGCTGGTTAACGACCGTGTCGATCGCACAGGTGAGGACGCCGAAACAATCGCGCAAGCCGCTTGGGAAAATGCCTGCAAACTTTTTCAAAAATAGTTCTTGCGTTCGTGGTGGCGCTCCGTTATTCTAATTCCTGCACGCGGGCGTGGCGGAATTGGCAGACGCGTACGGTTCAGGTCCGTATGGGGGCAACCCCATGAAGGTTCAAGTCCTTTCGCCCGCACCATTAAATGAAAGAGCTCCCAGCAATGGGGGCTTTTTTGTTATGGGCCCATCGCAGGGACTTGAACCTGTGAAGGAGCGAGCGTAAAGAAAACGCGGAGCGTTTTTAGCGAGCTGGCGAGGACGCCGACAGGCGGCCGAAGCCGGTGCGGATCCGCGAAGCGGATACGCGGACGTCCTTTCGCCCGCACCATTGAATGAAAGAGCTCCCAGCAATGGGGGCTTTTTTGTTATGCACGATCTCCTTGGACGGGTATCCTAATGCCAACGTATGCCTATCAGAGGAGAGACCATGCTGTTGTCCGGTATCATCGCCGCCCTTACCAGCCTTTTGATTCCCATCATCATCCTGTTGCTGTTGCTTCCCAGCGCCTGCTATGTCGTTGAACAGCAGCATGCCGTGATCATCGAGCGTCTGGGCAAGTTCAACCGCATCGTCAACGCGGGCTTCCACATGAAGGTGCCCGTGATCGACCGCAAGGCTGCCACGGTGAGTCTGCGCACCATGAAAAACGGTTTTGGCATCGACGTTAAGACCCAGGACAACGTGACCATCGGCCTCGAGGTCTCGGCTCAATATCACGTGAGCTATGACATGGGCGCCGGCCCGGCAGATTCGGGTATCTATAAGAGCTACTACATGCTGCAGGAGCCCGTCGGCCAGATGCGTGACTTCATCACCGACGCCCTACGCTCTTCGATTCCCGTCTACACACTTGATGAGGTCTTTGCCAAGAAGGATGACATCGCCAAGGATGTCAACGCTACCGTTTCCGAGCAAATGGCCGCCTACGGCTTCACCCTCGTGTCGACGCTCATCACCAAAATCGCACTGCCGACCGAGGTCGAGAACTCCATGAACGACATCAACGCCGCCCAGCGCAAGCGCGCTGCGGCACAGGAGCTCGCCGAGGCAGACCGCATCAAGCGCGTCACCGAGGCGACCGCCGAGGCCGAGGCTATGGAAAAGGCGGGCGAGGGCATCGCCAACCAGCGCAAGGCCATTGCGCTGGGTATCAAAGATTCGCTCGAGATCATCCAGGAGACGGGTGTCGGCAATGACGAGGCCAACCAACTGTTCATGTTTACGCAGTGGTCCGAGATGATGACGGAGTTTGCTCGCACGGGTAAAACCTCGACGGTCGTGCTGCCGAGCGACTTCTCGCAGTCGGCCTCTATGTTCGAGCAGATGCTGACCGCCGGCAAAGTTCAAAACGATTCGAAGGAGTAGACGCGCGTGAAATACACCGTCGTTTGCGTCGGTAAGCTCAAGGAGCGCTTTTGGAAGGATGCCTGCGCTGAGTACACCAAGCGCCTAGGTGCCTATGCCAAGGTTGATATCCGCGAGGTGGCCGATATCGACCCGGCTAAGGCGGGCGGCGTGGATGCCGCGCGCGACAAGGAGGGGGCGGCGATTCTTGCTGCCTTGCCGTCTCGAGCGCATGTGATCCTGCTGGCCATTGAGGGCAAAGAGCGCTCGAGCGAGGAGTTTTCGGCGCGGCTCGATGATCTTATGCTGCGTGGTAACAGCGACATCGCCTTTGTAATCGGCGGATCGGACGGCGTGAACGATGACGTGCGCGCCCACGCCGACGAGATGCTCAGCTTTGGACGCATTACCTTGCCGCATAACCTGGCGCGCGTGGTGCTACTAGAGCAGATTTACCGTGCCTGCAAGATCAGTCGTGGCGAGCCGTATCACAAATAGGTCGGCAATAGGAAACAATGGCGTGGGACAATACCTTTCGTTTTGAGGAATGTGTCTGAAAGGACTATGTGATATGAAGATTGGATTTGTCGGTTTTGGCAATATGGCGAGCGCCATGGCCGATGGCTGGATCGCTGCCGGTGTAGCTGCGAGCGACATGTGCGCCTGTGCGGGTCGCTACGACGCACTGGTTGAGCGCTGTGAGGCGCGTGGGATGGCCGCTTGCCACGATGCCGCCGAGGTTGTCGCCGCATCCGATATCGTGGTCGCAGCGGTCAAACCGTACATGATCGAGAAGGTATTCGCCCCGCTCAAGGATGCTCTTGCCAAAAAGGTCGTTCTGTCGGTTGCCTGGACCTGGGACAGTGCCAAGTGGGAGCAGGTCCTGCCGGGCGTCGCGCATATCTCGACGGTGCCCAACACACCGGTTTCGGTGGGCGAGGGCGTCATCGCTTGCGAGAAGGCTTCCACGCTTAGTGATGAGCAGAGCGCCGTGGTGCTTGATCTGCTTGGCAAGCTCGGTGCGGTGGTCGAGCTCGATACGAGCCTGCTGTTCGTGGGCGGCACGGTGGGTGGTTGCGCTCCGGCATTTGTCGCTATGGCAATCGAGGCCCTGGGCGATGCGGCGGTCAAGCACGGTATCCCGCGTGCCGATGCCTATCGCATTGTGAGCCAGATGGTGCTGGGTACGGCAAAGCTGCAGCTTGCAACTGGCCAGCATCCTGCGGCGATGAAGGATGCCGTATGCTCGCCCGGTGGCGCCACCATCAAGGGCGTCGTTGCGCTCGAGGACGCCGGCATGCGCAGCGCCCTGGTCAAGGCAATTGACGCAGCTCTCCAATAAAACCGACCAAAAAAGACAGGTTTATTTTGGCAGGTTTTTCCTGCGGTTTTGTCACATGTACGAAAAGCGCCCCGCAACTGGCTCAATTCCAGTTGCGGGGCGCTTGCATTTGCCCAGATAAAACCGACCAAAATAAACCTGTCCCTTTTTGGCAGGTTAGTCCCAGAAGCTGTCTTCCTCATCCTCGGACTTGGGCCCGCGGTCGACGTACATCTTATGGGTGCGCTTCTCCATTACAAAGGCAAGAATCGCAAATAACAGGATGCCGCCGGCGAAAAGGATGGCAAAACCGGTGCGGGTGCCAAACAAAAAGGAAAAAACTGCGTCCATTGGGTGCCTTCTTGCGTAGTTGAGTTGGGTCGTAAACGCTCATAAGTATATACTTGCCCATACATGTACAAGGTTGCAACCTAAATGGAATGTATATCGCCGGAGGATCTAATGCTTGATATCAAGTTTGTTCGCGAGAATCCCGATGCCATCGATGTCGCCATGGCTAACCGCCAGACGTCTTGGGATCGCGAGAAGTTCTTTGAGCTCGACGACGAGCGCCGTGCCGTCATCACCGAGGTCGAGGAGCTCCAGGCTATGCGCAATGCCGAGTCCAAGAAGATTGGCGCCCTGATGAAGGAGGGCAAGAAGGACGAGGCCGAGGCTGCCAAGGAGGCCGTGCGCGCCGTCAACGAGAAGATTGACGGTCTGGCCGAGCGCCGAGGCGCTCTTGAGCAGGAGCTGTACGACTTTATGGCTCATCTGCCCAACATTCCGTGCGAGGCCACCCCGTTTGGCAAGGACGAGGACGAGAACATCGAGCGTCGCCGCTGGGGCACCCCGCGCGAGTTCGACTTCGACTTTAAGCCGCACTGGGATCTGGGCACCGATCTGGACATCCTCGACTTCGAGCGCGGCAACAAGCTCTCCGGCAGCCGCTTCACCGTTCTCGGCGGCGCCGGCGCCCGTCTGGAGCGCGCCCTCATCAACTTCTTCCTCGATACGCACACCAGCCGTGGCTTCAAGGAGTGGTGGCCGCCCATCGTCGTCAAGCGTCAGACCATGTTCGGCACGGGTCAGCTGCCCAAGTTCGAGGACGACGCCTATCACGTCTCGGGCGACAACTTCCTGATCCCCACCGCCGAGGTCGTGCTCACCAACCTGCACGCCGGCGAGGTCCTCGACGCCGACACCCTGCCGCGCCGCTACACCGCCTTCACCCCCTGCTTCCGCGAGGAGGCCGGTTCCGCCGGTCGCGACACCCGCGGTATCATCCGTCAGCACGAGTTCGACAAGGTCGAGATGGTCAAGTTCGCTAAGCCGGAGGAGTCCGACGAGGAGCTCGAGAGCATGACCGCCGAGGCCGAGTACCTGCTGCAGCAGCTGGGCCTTCCGTATCGCGTGATTAGCCTGTGCACCGGCGACTTGGGCTTCTCTGCCCGTCAGACCTACGACGTCGAGGTCTGGCTGCCGAGCTACAACGCCTACAAGGAGATCAGCTCCTGCTCCAACTGCGGTGACTTCCAGGCTCGCCGCGCCAACATCAAGTATCGCGACCCCGAGAACTTCAAGGGTTCGCGCTACCTGCACACCCTCAATGGTTCCGGCCTGCCGGCTGGCCGCACCATGGCTGCCATTCTGGAGAACTACCAGAACGCCGACGGCACCATCACGATCCCCGAGGTTTTGCGTCCTTACATGGGCGGTCTCGAGAAGATCGAGCCGGTCGCGTAGGTTTGCTGCATAAGCGATTTGCGAGGGCGCTCCTTTCTGGGGCGCCCTTTTTGTGTGCAGAGCCTTACCATATCGTGCGGACAGCTCAATAGAAAACACACGAACAAACGTTCTGTATACAGCCATCTACCTGCTATGCTTCTGTTAAATAGAAGCGAGAGGAAGGGGATGCGATGGAGCTGTTTGATGAGCGGGTAGTTTTGTTTGAGAGCGATGAAGGCGGGGAGCACCTACTAGTTACGTGTGAGCCATCGGGTATGGGTGGTTTGGTGGTGCGGCAGACGAGCGAGGGCCCGTTGACGCAATGGTGCTTTGAGGAATCGCCGCATGTGGTCGAGACCTTTGTGACGCACGAGGGTCTTGTGGCGCTTGGGCAGTTCTATGGAGTTGGGACTTCTAACCAGGTGGCGCGCATGCTGAGTATCTCGTTTGCCGATTATGACTGTGCCCAGCGGGTGCGCTCGCTTTTGAGGGAGCTCGGTGCTGGGTTCGATGTGGTTGAAAAGCCGATTGATCGCATGGGGGACGCTGGCGCATGCGGAGCTGCGTGAGGAACATATTCTCAAAAAAGTTTGAGATTGTGCTTGACTCCAACTAACTAAAGTGGTTTTATATGTTTTGCGCTGCGGCGTTACCTCAGCTGGATAGAGGGTCTGACTACGAATCAGAACGTCATAGGTTCGAATCCTATACGCCGCACCAATCGAACTTGAAGCCTCCGGCAACGGGGGCTTTTCTTTTATGGCGGCATCCCATGGATTCGAACCTCGGTCAAGGCGCGAGCAACTTAATCAGCGCTCCGTAAAATTTTTCCAAATTGTCGCTTGACCCATCGGGGCCTCGCGTGCATAATAATCCGTGCGTTGCGGCGTTACCTCAGCTGGATAGAGGGTCTGACTACGAATCAGAACGTCATAGGTTCGAATCCTATACGCCGCACCAATTGACTTTAAAGCTCCCAGAAATGGGAGCTTTTCTTATATCGCGATGCATCGAAGATCGCGCCAAGTGGCCAAATGAGTAAATATCAATTTCAAAAACTTTTTTTGAAAAAACGCTTGACCATTATTCAGTCCCTGTGCATAATAATCAACAAGTTGCGGCGTTACCTCAGCTGGATAGAGGGTCTGACTACGAATCAGAACGTCATAGGTTCGAATCCTATACGCCGCACCATTTGAGATTAAAGCTCCCGGCAACGGGGGCTTTTCTTTTACGTAAACACTGCATGGATTCGAACCTCGGTCGAGGCACGAGCGTGAAGCGGACGCGGAGCGCGCGTAGCGAGCGGGCGAGCGCGCCGGCAGGCGGGCGAAGCCGGTGCGGATCCGCGAGGCTTATAGGACAAAATGTGTGTCCACGTTGGGGGCATCGGCGCAGGTCGATGC
>CAUAAZ010000006.1 GCA_958427145.1 uncultured Collinsella sp. | reverse complement strand
TGGCGAAAATGCGTTGGTGGAAATGGTGAAAATTACATTGACGCTAACACCTGGCGGTGTTGGACGTCCTAAAAGCACCAGGCCCTGGCTCTTTGACGAACGAGGAGAAGCACAGGGCGGGAGAGGCGGCGAGGAGGCTCTCGCCGGCGGTGAGGCTCGCGGACGTGACCAGGACCCTGTCGATCCCGAAGAGCACCTATCTTGACCAGGCGTCCAGGATCTCGAGGCCCGACCCCAAGGCCGCGCTCAGGGAGCGCGTGCGCGCGTCGTTCGAGGCGAGCGGCGGCGCCTACGGGCCCGAGTCCGTGACCGCCGACCTCAGGAGGGGGCCCGGCGAGCCCGTCTCGTGGCGCGCGCTCGCGCCCGGGGACGCCGAGACCCCCGTCGTCGCGTCCGAGAAGGTCGTGCGCCGGATCATGCGCGAGGAGGGCCTGGTCGCCCGAAAGGCGGCGCAGATGCGCAGGAGGGCGAGGTACTGCAGCTACAGGGGCGAGCTCGCGGAGCGCCCGGCCAACGTCCCCCTGCGCGGGGACGGGACGCACGACTTCCGCGCCGCCGCGCCCGGCCTGCTCGTGGTCACCGACGTCACGGAGTTCAGGCTCGACGGGTACAGGGCGTACCTGTCGCCGGCGATCGACTGCTTCGACGGCTGGCCGATCTGCTGGAGGGTCTCGGTCCACGCCGACTCGGACCTGATGGTCGGCATGCTCAGGGACCTGGTGGGGATAGTCGGCCCGACGGAGGGGCGGCCTCTCACGGTGCACACCGACGGCGGCGCCGTCTACATGGGGCGCGAGTGGCGCGAGGCGTGCGGCCCCGGGGTGGTGCGCTCGATGTCGAGGAGGGCCCGGAGCCCCGACAACGCGCGCGCCGAGGGGTTCTTCGGCACGCTCAAGTGTGACTTCTTCGAGGGCAGGGACTGGACCGGCGTGCCGTTCGACGAGTTCTCCCGGCTGCTCGGCGAATATATCGAGTGGTACAGGGACGGCAAGCTCAAGAAGGACCTAGGATGGAAGACCATTAGGGAGTATCGCGAGGAGAGGGGCTATGCGGCATAGCGCCGGGGCATGGTCCGGAAAAACGTCCGAGGTCCCGCACATCCCGTTCTGCTGACTGATTCCGGGACGCAGCTTCCGCTAGGACGGCGTTGCGGAAGCTGCATCCCATTCTGAGGCTGCAATCTGGGATGCACTTTCCGGAACGGCGCTCTTGGGGAAACTGCGTCCCATTCCGGCGTTGTAGCCTGCCTCGTACGCCTTCCTCGGCAGGCTCTGCAAACAGAAAAGCCGGTTGGAACGTGAATTCCAACCGGCTGCGAAGCGAGATTATGTTGGGCCGTCTACGACTGCGCGCCTTCGAGGAAGAAGCGGCGGCTAAAGTAGTTGTACCAGGTGACCAGGAACGTGGCGATGGCCTTCATGGCCTGGTAGCCGATGCTCAAAAACGTGACGCCCACAAACATGTACAGGTCGTTGAGGCCCAAACCAATCACCGACAGGATGGTGAAGATCGTGAACTCGCGCTTGCGGCTCATGCCCTCGCGGTGGTCGAACACGTACTTCATGCTGAGCCAGTAGTTGACCACGACGGACGTGATAAACGAGATCGTGGTGCTCATCAAAAAGTCGAGATGGAACAGCTCGACGAGCGCAATGAGCATGCCCCAGTCGATGCCAAAGGAGATAAGACCCACGACAGCGAACTTGAGGAATTGCTTAGTATGAGGTTGTGCCAGTGCCTTGCGCACGTAATCACATCCAATGCGTTGACGAATCGAGCAGAGGATACTTTAGAGCTTTTGCAAGGGAAACGTAAGGGCTTTGCCAAGAACTATACGAACTCGTCAAATTTGCAAGAGCTAATCCGCAAACGTTGAAAATTTGCCCGTAAACGAGCGACACCCACGGACGATACTGCGCTGAGTGCGCGTCGTCCGTGGGCGCCGTAATGCTGCAGGGGTTTCGAGCTATTTTGTCTCGTCGCCCTCCAGGAAGATCTTTCGGGTCACAAAGTTGTAGACCATGACAAGCGCGGTGGCACAAATCTTGGCGATATTGGCCTCGAGTCCCAGGCCGGCGTTGAGCGCCAGCACGATGCCGTCGTTGAGCACCAAACCGATCACGGACAGCACGACAAAGATGATGAACTCGCGGCGGCGGCTCATGCCTTCCTTGTGCGCAAACACGTACTTCATGCTTGCGAGGTAGTTAAAGATGAGTGAGATGATAAAGCCGCTGGTGTTGGCGATTAGGATGTTGAGGCCCAGACCGTAGTGGAGCAGATTCATAATGCCAAAGTCGATAACCGTGGCAATGACACCGACGACGCCAAATTTCATGATCTGCGCAAGGAGCTTTTGCATGGTACCTGCCTTAAGCTGGCGCCGAAGCGCCGCGGGGATGACAAACTCAGCAAGTTTAGCCAATCCCCGCGGGTGGTGCTAGGCACGCTCCTCGATAGCACCGTTTCTATATGCATCGAGCAGCTGACGCAGGTCTTGGATTTGGCTGCGGATCTTGGCGCCAGTATCGGTGTCGCTCACCATGCGGCGACGGTCCGCTTGGTCAAAACGGTTGGTCTCGCTTTCGATGTCCACGTTGCGCGTGAGTGCCTCGGCAACCGTCGTAAAGGCCCGGTGCGACTTGAGGCGGCAGCCGCGCGAGCTCGAGATGAGCGTATAGCCGGCGATGCCCGTTTTGGGATGGTAAGCGCGGCAGAAGCCGCCATCGATGACCAGCAGCTTGCCCTCGGCGCGGATGGGCTGCTCACCCTTGGTGGTTTTAACGGGCGTGTGGCCGTTGATGATGTGGCCGGTCGGCGAACATGCCATGGGCGCGACGCCAAATTCGCGCATGATGTCGTCGCAGACCGAGGGCGACTTGGTAAGCGTAAAGTACGGGTCCATCGGCTCGACCCAGGTGCTCTTATCGGCGATATAGGCGCGCTCAAAGGTACGCACCAGGCGTCCGCTGGCGGGCGAGTTAAAGCCAATCCACAGGTACCACATCCAGTCGAGAGCGTCGCGGTCGCCCACGCGCCAGGCGCGGCGGGCGATGTGGTCGCAAAAATCGAGATAATCGCGGCCGGCGTGCCAGGTGCCCAGGCAGTTCATGCTGCTAAAGGTGCCGTCTTCGTTGAGCGGCACGCAGCCATGGAACAGCAGGTTGCCGTTAGCGACCTTGTACATCGAGCCGTGGGAATAGAGGAAATCGATATGGCGATGCAGGTGATCGGCGGTGACAAACTCGGACACGAGCTTGTCGATGATGTGCTGCTCCTCGGGCGTGAGCGTATAGGGGTCCGCCGGATCGACGGTGGGGAAGTCGTTGGTCGTGAGCGGCCACACACTGCCGTCGGCGAGCGTGACCGTGCCGGTGTCGTGATCGATCTTGTCGAGTAACAGGCGGTCGGTCATATCGAACTCGGGGTGGCGCTGGATAATCTGGCCCTCGAGCTTAAAGAGCAGCACGTTGATGGCCTTGATCAGCGGGGTGATGGACTCACCGGCGGTGTAGGTGGCATCGGCAAAGGCGACAAGCTCACGCAGCGAGATGCCGTAGTCGTTCTCCAGGATCTCGTAATTGTCGTAGCGCAGGTTGTTGCGCAGCACCGTGGCGATGCAGGCGGGCTCACCGGCCGCAGCGCCCATCCACAGCAGGTCGTGGTTGCCCCACTGAATGTCGAGCGAATGGTAGGTGAGCAGGCGGTCCATAATCTTGGCTGCGCCGCCGCCACGGTCGAAGATATCGCCCACCAGGTGCAGGTGGTCGACGGCCAGGCGCTTGATGAGCGAGGCAAGCGACTCGATAAAGTCGTCTGCGCTGGCGGTCTCCAGGATGGACTCCACGATGCGCTCGTGATAGCGCACGCGATAGTTGTTCTCGTCCGGGTGTGTGTGCAACAACTCGTCGATGATGTAGGCGTAATCGCGCGGGATGGCCTTACGCACCTTGGAGCGCGTGTAGCGGCTTGAAAGCGAGCGAGCGACCATGATGAGCTGGTCAAGCATCGTCTTGTACCAGGTTGGCGAGTCCTCGCGCTGGCTGCGGACCAGCTCAATCTTCTCGCGCGGGTAGTAGATGAGCGTACACAGCTCGCCCTTTTCGTCAAAGGAGAGCGTGTCGCCAAAGATCTCGTCGACATGTTCGCGCACGACGCCCGAGCAGTTGTTGAGGATGTGCATAAAGGCTTCGTACTCACCATGCACGTCGCTCATAAAATGCTCGGTGCCCTTGGGTAGGTTGAGGATTGCCGAGAGGTTGATAATTTCGGTAAATGCGGATTGTTCGGTGGGGAACTGTCTCGACAGCAGGCGCAGATACTTGAAGTCTTGCGGGTTGCGATCGAATGCGACCATGAAACACCTTCCGATATGGTTGGTAAAACTGATAAACAGCGTCAAACGTTTATCAGTATGCGCCGCTTTTGTTTCGATTTTGCGCCAGCGGCTGAATTGTCGGCTGAACGGTTTGGTAAATCGATTTAGTTGAGGTAGATATGGCGGTTGGGTGGAGACGACAGAGGGTGTTTTCTCAGATATTTATGCGTGGGGCCGGTGGAGACGATGGTGGTAAAGATGTTCACTATTTTTGGTTCGATTTGGTAAATAGTGGACATATGTACCGCATGTAGGCTCACTGTGCGATAATTTGCGCAGCAATGAGTAAGGAGCCTCATATGAGTGATTTTGTCCTGACCTGTGAATCCGCCGCCGACCGAACCCGTGAGTTCTTTGCGTCGCGCAATATCCCTGTCGTGTGTTTTCATTACGAGATTGACGATGTTGTCTATACGGACGATCTGTATCAGTCGATTACGCCGGACGAGTTTTTTGCCCAGATTGCCGCGGGCGCCATGCCCAAGACGTCTCAGGTGAGCGTGGGTGAGTACGAGGAGTTTTGGGAGCCGTTTGTTGCCGAGGGTAAAGACGTGCTGCACCTGACGTTGTCGTCGGGTATTTCGGGCACGTATGGATCGGCCTGCGTCGCGGCGCAGATGCTTGCGGATCGCTATCCCGAGGGCGGCAAGGTGCGCGTCATCGATTCGCTGGCGGCGTCTTCGGGCTTTGGCCTGTTGTTGGAATATGCCGCCGATGTGCGCGATAGCGGGGCTTCACTCGACGAGACGGCTGCCTGGATCGAGGAGCACAAGCTCAACCTGCACCACTGGTTCTTCTCGACCGATCTGTAGAGCTACCTGCGCGGCGGTCGCATTTCGGCCGCGAGCGCGATCATCGGCACGGCGCTTAAGATTTGCCCGCTTATGACGGTCGATTGCGAAGGTAAGCTGTCGCCACGTGAGAAGATTCGCACTAAGAAGCGCGCGATTTCCGAGATGGCTAAGACCATGATGGCACACGTACAGGACGGTACGGATTATTCGGGTAAGTGCATCATGTCGCAGTCGGCGTGCTGCGAGGATGCCGAGGCAGTTGCGGCGCTGATTGAGGAACAGGTTCCGCAGCTTAAAGGCAAGATTGAGATCAATGACATCGGTACTCTGATTGGCTCGCATACCGGACCTGGTACGGTGGCGCTCTTCTTTATGGGCGACAAGCGCGTGGATTAATTTGCCCCATCACGTCGCTGCATGATTGCTCAAACGAAAACGGCCCGCCTCACGTTTGTGGGGCGGGCCTTGCTGTTGCGGCTAGCGTTTCTTTCCGCGGAAGAAAAAGCCGTACAGTGACGGCTTGAGGCCGCGGTTGGCGCGATGCTCCTCGACGCGCTCGTGGATCGAAGCGACGCGCTCGATGACTTCGTCGGGAATCGGCACATCGGGATTCATGTTCTCGACTTGGCTGACCTCGGCGGCGGCGACCTGGTCGATAATGGGCACGTCGTCGCGCGAGATGACAGGTGTGGCGTCTTCCTTCATCTTGCGATAACGCTGCATCATGTCGGTCTGTAGCTGCTGGGCCGAAGGCGGTGTCCAGATGATGGCGTTGGCGCCGGCGGCGATGGTCTCGCGAATGCTCTCGGGCGTCTTGCCGCCCGGCGCGATAAGCGGCAGGTTGGGATAGTGCTCGCGCAGCTCGCGTAGGACCTGGGGCGTGTTCTTGCCGGCGGCGATGTTGAGAATCTTGGCTCCAGCGCGCACCTTGGCGTGGGCATCGTCGTCGCAGCGAACGACCGTGGCGATGACGGGGATGTCGGCGATGTTGGTGATGTGCTCGACCATCTCGGCAGTAGCGGGGGAGTTGACCACGCAGCCCGCCGCGCCCTGCATCTCGGAGACGGCTGCCATCTGCACGGAGCGCTTACCGGTCGTAGTTCCGCCGCCCACGCCTACGAAGACCGGGCACTCGGCGACGGTCAGCAGCGCTTGCGTAATGGCGGGCTGCGGCGTGAAAGGGTAGACCGCAAAGACGGCATCGGCGTTGGAGTTGCGGATAACCGCGACGTCGGTGGTGTAAATGAGCGACTTGATGCGTCGGCCAAAGAGCGTGAAGCCGCTGGCCTCCTCGATCTCGTCGGGCATGCGAAGGGCAGCCTTGCGCAGGCGTCCGTCGATGGGCAGGGGCTCCATAGGGAGCAGGCCGTTGGGCGTGACGGCTATTTGGGGCTCGGTGAACTCGTCTGCAAGCTCGACCTCGGAAAAATCGACCGAGGCGACGATGTCCTCGTGCACCTCGGCGGGCACATCGATGGGAGCTTGGTCGTTTGCCGCCGCAGGCGTGTCGAAGGAGCTGGTGCCGACGAAGGCGTCGACGCGCTCATTTAGATCGTTGAGGGTATCCATGGAGGCTCGATTCTATGTGATGATGGCCGGCGCGATGCAGCCGGAATTGCGAATGCTAAATCGTTTGACGAGTTGATTTTTCCCCGCCGCGCCATCCGTTAGACCGAAGGGCCGGCGAACGTGAAGGAGCTGTGGTGGCGGGTATCGAGGTGCTATCTTGAAAGCCCCGTTTAAAAGAGAGGTGACGCGGTATGGAATTGACAGCAATGTTTGGCTCGATCGGCCTGTGTGTGGCCGCAATCGTTGCCGCCGCGGTCATCTACTTTGTGGTCACGGCCATTAAGGGCAAAAGGGCCGAACGCAAGGAGCGCGCGATGCTTAAACAGCATCGCGACCAGCAGGGCAAACGCGCACAGAGATAGCTTGTTGAGTTTTGGATCCGTGCGCTAGCTGCGTTTTCGGATCAGGGCAATGTAGAAGCCCTCAAAGTCGCGGCTAGGCGGAATGGTGAGCGTGCCGGGCAGGCCGTTGACGATGGCCGATACCTGACCCGCGGCAATGGCCTCGGTGAGAGCGTTGCTCTCGATATGCGGCTCCTCGCCGGCGTCCTGGGTGCGTCGTGCTTCACTTTCGCTTGGCGTGCCGTCGAGGGGGATAAGCTCGCAGTCCATATGCTTGTCGAGGGCCTCTTGCAGGGCGTCCTCGTTTTCCTGCGGCAAGATCGAACAAGTGGAATAGACGAGCGTGCCGCCCGGTTTGAGGGCCCCCATGGCGCGGTCCAGAAGTGCTCGCTGCGAGCGGGCGCACTTGCTCAGCAACTGCTCGGTGAGGCCGCGCAGGCTTTTCTCGTTGCCACTGATGACGGTGCCCGTGCCGGTGCAGGGAGCGTCGAGCAGGATGCGGTCAAAGCGGAAGAACTCGTCGAGCTCGCGTGCGTCGATGCGCATGACGGGCACGTTTTTGGCACCCTGGCGATGGAGGTTCGACTCGAGCTTTTCGGCGCGGGGAATGCTCATCTCACAGGCGGTGAGGTGCGCCTGTCCCTGGGTGAGGGCGGCGATCTGCGTCGTCTTGCCGCCGGGGGCTGCGCACATGTCCAGGATGTCCTCGCCTGCCTGGGCGCCCAGGACCAACGGCGGCATCATGGATGACAGGCTCTGCAGGTAGATTTTGCCGTCGCGGTAGATGTCGAGATCCCACAGATCTGAAACCTGGGCCTCGGGCAGGATAAAGGCGTCCGGATACCAGGTAACGGTTTGGTGGGCGATGCAGGCGGCATCGAGCGCCGCAGCGATGTCCTCGGCGGTCGCCTTGAGCGTGTTGGCGCGCAGCGTGACCGGGCGTGTGGCCGCGGCGCCGAAGCCCTCGATCATGAGCTTGGCATCGGCGGGCGCATAGGCGCCGGCGACCGTGTCGACCATAAAGCGCGGCAGGTCGGCGGCGGAGTGTTGGGCGGCAAGCTGGTCGGAAAGCTCGGTAGCAGCAAACTGCCTGAGCTTGAGCTCGGCCTTGACCTGCTTTTTCTGCTTACGACGACGCGGCTTGGACATCCGTCTTTCCTTCCCGTCCCAAATTGACTACTTTCCGGGCACGCCGCTGCTGGCGTGCTTTAGTACTGGCTCTCGTGCTTGCTAAAGAAGTCGAAGCGCGGGGGCAGCGGCTTCACGCGGTGCTCGCCGGGCTTCTCGCCCAGGCTCTCCACAAACTCATCCGTGGAGGCAAAGATGTTATCCCAGCTAAAGAAGGCGACCGGGTCAACGTCGAAGTACTCGCAGATGAGCTCGCAGCCGGCCGGCACGATGCCGTGCATGAGCACGGTCGCTACGCGCAGCTCGGTAAAGGCGTCGACGAGGGCCTGCGTCATGGCGGCGTTGGCCGGCTCGCCCTCGAGCTTGTTGGCGGCCTTGGAGGCATCGCTCCAGCGCTTGTTGGCGGCGCGCAGGTAGTCGTCGCACACAGCGAGCGCTCGGTGCGTCTCGAACTTGTACATGACCTGCTCAAAGGCGAGGGCTGCCTGCTGGGCGGCTTCGACCACGGTGTCAGAAGCGGCACCGGCGGGGATGCAACCGTTGCGATAGGGACTCTCGTCGCCCTCCTTGACGGCGACGCCGTAGAAGCAGCTGCGGGCCAGGCGGTTGAACACGCCGGTCAGCAGCGCGCTCTCCTTAAGGGCGGGGTCGATAACGCGCTTGTCGTTGCAGGCGCGCACCTCGTTGCCGTCCTTGTCCTTGCCGGTCACGCGCGTGTCGTATGCCTTGGGGCTAAAGCTCACCGGCTTCTCGGACAGGCCGAGCGACAGCCAATGCGCGCGCATCTGCTCGCAGGTGTAGTGGTTGAGCAGGTCGTCTGCCGGCGGGGGAGGCGTCTGCGAGGACGAGCTGGCCTTTTTGCCCATGTAGAGCAGGTGGTAGCAGGCGCTGACGGTGCTCTGCGTGAGGTTCCAGCCTAGGGCCTCCCACATGGCGGTCTGCGCGATGCAGTAGAAGTAGATGTTGTCCTGACCGATAAACTGGTAGATCTGAGCGTCGTCAGAGCACCACCAGTCGCGCCAGTCGAGCGAGCTGTGCTGGTAGGTGGGCGCGGGCACCTGCGTGGAGTCGGCAGCGGGCTCGCCCATGAGGGCGGCATCCTGGGCGGCGACGCCCTCGGTCACGCCGGCGGCCTTGGCATCGCGCGCGAGCACGGTACGCGTATAGCTGATGGGCGCCCACAGGCTCTCGGGCCAGCACCAGCAGGTGACGTCGGAGACGCCATCGACCTCGGGCACCGGAACGCCCCAGTCGATGTTGCCGGTGATGCGGAAGGTCACGAGCGCCTTGCCGCTGCGGAAGCGCACGCCGCCGTTGGCGAGCACCGCATGGGCGTCGTCGCGCTCCTTCCAGCTGGGGAAGGTGACGGTAAAGCTGCTCTTGTTTCCCTCGGGCTCCAGCACGGTGTGCTCGGGCAGCTGGTCCTCGACGGCGTCGAAGGCCTCGCGGAACTTGTTCTGAATATAGAGCTGTGCCGGCAGCAGCCACTCCTCCATGGTCTTGGAGACCACGGAACGAACCTGCGGGTTCTGGGCGAGCTTGGCGGTGTAGGTCTTCATAAAGTCGAGGTAGGCCGGCAGGTCGAAGTAGAGGTTGTCGACCGGGCGCAGCTCGGGCACCTCGCCGGTGAGCTGGCTCTTGGGCGCGATGAGCTCCTCGGGCTCAAACTGGTGACCCAGGTCGCACTCGTCGGCATAGGCCTTCTCGGACTTGCAGCCCTGGATGGGGCAGCGGCCGATCACCTGACGGCCGTTGAGGAACGTGCCGGCCTTGGCATCGTAGAACTGCAGCGTGGAGCGCTTAGAGATGGTGCCCTGCTCGTGCAGGCGCTTGATAATCTCGGCGGTCACCTCGTTGTGAATCTGCGCAGCCGGCTCAAGGCCCGAGCCGCCGTAGATGTCGCAGCTGATGTTGTAGTTGTTGAGGGTCGCGGCCTGGCGGGAGTGATTGGACTCGACATACTCGCCGATGGACTTGTCGTAGCCTTCGTTCTCCTTGAGCTTGCGGTAGCTCTCCATGATGGGCGAGCCGTAGCAGTCGGTGCCCGAGGTGAAGATGACGTTCTCGCGGCCCAGACGGTCGCGCAGGAAGCGGGCGAAGAAGTCGGCAGGGACAAAGACGCCGCCAACGTGGCCAAAGTGAAGGCCCTTGTTGCCGTAGGGCTCGCCGGCGGTAACGATGGCGCGGCGAGGCCAGCTGGGACGGTCGTTCATGGAGTATTTGGATGCCATGGGACTCCTTCGCATATGGTGAGGGCGCGGCCGGGCGCGGGGCTCGGCGGCGCGGTGGTCAATTCGTGCATATCGTTCGACATTATCGCACATGCGGGCGGGTGTGTGGCAGGGGCGCTATCCTAAGATGCTATGAATGAGATTTCCAACATACATGCGTTTGAGGACGAGGATTTTCTGCACGCTTGCTTCGTGTGGGGGATGGTCGTAGTCGGCGTGTTTGCCGTGTGCCTGGTGCCGGTGTTTATGCTGCTGGGCGGGCCTGCAGACTTGGATGCGGCTGACGCGGGCGGTTGGATGGCTGTCGTGGGCTGGATAGTCGGCTTGGCTGCGGTTTCTGCGGCGTCATTTGCCGTGCACGAGCTGGTGCACGGTGTGTTTTTTAAGCTGCTGGCGCCTGCAGGCGCGCAGGTGACCTTTGGGGCGAATCGCGAGACGGCGATGATCTATGCCTGCGCCGAGGGCGTTGTGTATTCGCGCCGGCGGTACATGGCGGTTTGCCTGGCGCCGACGGTTGTTGTGACGGCGGCGTTTGCCCTGGGGTTTGCGTTTTCGGGCTATCCGCTGCTGTGCTACCTGGCGGCCGGCTTGCATTTGTCGGGCTGTGTGGGCGACTGGTATTACGTGCGGACCATTTTGCGCGACCGCCGCATTGTCGCCTGCGAGGACACGTCCTTCGGCGTGCGCTTTTTCGGGTGAGGAGATGTCGATGAAGCCGTTGTTGCTGCATGCGTGCTGTGCACCATGCTCGCTTGAGCCGGTTCGCCTGCTGCGCGAGGAAGGGTTTGAGCCCACGATTTGCTGGACCAACCCCAATATTCAACCGCGCGATGAATGGCAGCGCCGCTTGGACGAGCTGCGCCGGTGGTGTGCCGATGGCGACATCGAGCTCATCGAGGCAGGGGAGGACCGCGATCGCTGGGAGACCGGCGTGGCGCCGCTGGGTGCCGATCGGCCTCGTCGCTGTCGCGCGTGCTATGCCCTGCGCTTGGCCGAGGCGTGCCGCGTGGCCCAGGAGCGCGGGTTTGAGTTTGTGGGCACGACGCTCGCCGTCTCGCCGTACCAGTTGTTCGAAACCTGCAATGATGTGTTGGAGCGTCTGGCTGCCGCCCGCGGTCTCACCCCGGTGATTCGCGATTTTCGCCCGTATTACCCCGAGGCGACACGCCGCTCGCGCGAGCTTGGCATGTATCGGCAGAACTACTGTGGTTGCCGCTTCTCGGCTGTCGAGGCGGCCATGGACCGCGCCCGTATCCGCGACGAGCGCAAAGCCGCCAAAAAGTAGTTCATTTGGGACGTCAGCCTGCTAGGATGTAGAGCGGACTTTAGCTATATAAGGAGTATCCGACGTGTCTATGCGTACCGATGATTTTGACTACAACCTTCCTGAGGAACTGATTGCCCAGGCTCCTGCCGAGCCACGCGACTCCTGCCGCCTGCTGGTGGTGGATCGCAAAGGCTCCGAGACGGGAACGCCGTTGGAGCACGGCGGTACCGTTGAGCATCGCATCTTCCGCGACATCATCGACTATATCGAGCCGGGCGACGTGCTCGTCATCAACAAGACGCGCGTGATGCCGGCCCGCCTGATCGGTCGCAAGGCCGGCTCGGGCGGCGTGGTCGAGACGCTGCTGCTCAAGCGCCGCGAGGATGTGGATCCGCTGGGCCATGTTTGGGAGTGCCTGGTCAAGCCGGGTAAGCGTCTGAAGCCCGGTGCTCAGATTGAGTATCGCGCCGGTGGCGCCCATGCGCCCGAGGGCGCGCCCGTGGTGCTGACGGCCGAGGTCATCGACTTTGTCACTGATAGCCGCGGTGGCCGTCTGGTGCGCTTTGAGCCGGCCGGTTGCAATGCTGCCGGCGAGCCGCGCACGCTCGACGAGGCCATTCACGCCGCCGGTCACGTGCCGCTGCCGCCCTACATCACCGATTACGAGGGCGACCCCGAGAAGTACCAGACCGTCTACGCCATGAAGGAGGAGCACTCGGCTGCCGCTCCCACGGCGGGTCTGCACTTTACGCCCGAGCTCATGGCCGCTATCGAGGCCAAGGGTGCCAAGTTTGCCGCCGTCGAGCTCGAGGTGGGTATCGATACCTTCCGTTTGGTGGAGGAGGACGACCCTACGCAGCACGTCATGCACACCGAGCGCTACCACGTGTCGCAGGAGGTTGTCGACGCCGTGCATAAGGCCAAGTCCGAGGGTCATCGTGTGATCGCCGTCGGCACTACCGCGGTGCGCTCGCTCGAGAGCGCGTTTGACACGGACGCGCCGGTGTCCGATCCGGCCGTGACGGCGCGCTATTTTGAAGGCCGCGAGGACGGGGCCGATACGCTTGGCCGCGGTGACATCGTGGTGCGCGAGAACGCCACGACGCAGCTTTACCTCATGCCCGGCTCGACCTATCACGTGGTCGACGCGCTGATCACGAACTTCCACGTGCCGCGCTCCACGCTCATGATGCTCGTAAGCGCGCTTGCCACCCGCGACCAGATCATGGATGCCTACGCCGCTGCCATCGAAGAACGTTATCGCTTCTTCAGCTTTGGCGACGCGATGCTCATTCAGTAGGTTACGGCGTTTTACAAACGCCGTAACCGGTCGACGCTGCGCGGGCCGCATTTGGACAATCTGACGTTCAACTTCAAGGGCGCGACCAGAAGGTCAGCGCCCTTTCGTTTCCCGTCACCTTGTCTCAAATGCGACCCGCTCGCTGTCCGTCCTCTACCTGCGGCGTTGTCTTGCTCCGGATGCGGCAGTCAGGGACGTTCCTTTTCTGCCGGCAGTTTGGGACACTCCTTGTAGTCATTGGGGACGTTCTTAAATGACTACTTGCTCGCGAACAGCCAGATCAGGATGATCACCAGGATTGCGGCGGCGATGCAGACGATGGCGCCAGTGAATTTGATGCGTGAGTCGCGGGTACGCTCGCGCACCGCGTCCTCGGTGGCCTCGAGCTGGGCGACTTCTCGCTCGGTCTCGGCGTGTTCGGCTTTGTCTCGGGCCAAGGATCCTGCAAGCGACTCAGTGATCTCTGGGTGGTCGTGTACCTCGGTCGCCTGTTCGATGATCGACTGTGCATGTGCGGCATCTGCTTGGGCGTTGGCGATGCTCTGCTCTTGGTCGCGGCGTGCTTTGTCCTCGGCGGCGATCTTCTCGCGCAGTTCGCGCTGGCGCGTTGCGGCGGCGGTTTTTGCGGTCTGCAGCTCGTCGCGCGCGGCATCGGCCTCTGCCGTCACGGCCTGATGGGCTCGCTTAGCGTCGGCGATGGGGGCTTGCGCCTGTTCGACGGCCTGCTCGGCTGCGGCAAGCGAGTGTTCAAGGTCGGCGGTGATGCGCGGGACATCTTCTTCGGCTTTACGCAGGGCATCTGCCGTGTCGGAGATCTGCATCGAGAGCTCGCTGGTGCGCACCGTATAGTTGGCGGGATTTGCCGAGGGATTGCGTTGCAGCTCGGCATACTCATGACGCAGTGTTTCGAGCTGGGCGCGCGTGGCGTCGACGGTTTGTTGTGCGGCGGCAATGCCGGCGTCTCGCTCGGCCTGCACCTTGTCGCGGATGCGCTTGGAATCCTCAAGACGGCGAACGAGGCGGTTGCCGGTCTCGCGTGAGCTCGCCTCGCGGGCCTCCACGGCATCGAGCGCGGCCTTCAGGCGGAGCTCGGTCGCGTCATCCTCTGTCTTCATTTGTTCGAGCTGACCCTTGAGCTCTGCTACTTTGGAAGCATGGACATCGCGATCGATTTCGGCTGCCGCAGCGGTCTTTTGCGCTGTGGCGATCGCCTGACGCTGGTCGGCGACGATCTGCTCGTAGCGGCCTGCGATATCCTGGCGCGTCTCGAGTTCCTCGGCCTGATCGGCAATGCGCTGCTCAAGTTCGGTCAGATAGGCGCGGGCATCGGCAAGTGCCTTTTTCGCGGCGTTCATCTCGCGCATGGCCGAGGCACCCTGGGCGATAAAGGTGCCCACGGCGTTCGCGGTGTTCGAGACAGCGGTCCCCAGATCGCGACTCGCGGCGGGGGAGTGGGGGACGGTCGGGCGAGCGGTGCCGGCAGCGTCCGCATCGGCAGCCTGCGGCACGGCGATATTGCCGGTACCGCCCTCGATCACAGAAAAGCCTGCTGCGTGCGGATCGACCGCATCGGCGCCAATCGTGGGATGTTCGAGCTGCAGAAACGAGGGCATGGTACTGCCTTGGTCGGCAACCGGAGTCTCGCCGGGCACAAAGGTCGAGGCCGCCTCGGCGGCCTCCTCTTCTTCGGCATCAATATCGGCATCGGCCACGGCGTCTTTCATCGCTTTGACAGCATCCATCATGGAGTCCATGACGGCATCGAGCTCTTCTTCCGAAGAGACCTCGATGGGGCCCGCTGCTTGCGGGACGTCGTCCTGTACAGGGGCGTCGTCCTGAGCGGGCGCATCGTCGTTTTGCTCATCGGCGTTTTCTGCGGCAGGGGTTTCCGCCGTAGCGCTTTCGTCCAAGATGGGGTCGTCGATGTCGATACCATCGCAGGTTACAACGTCAGTATCTGCGATGACGTCTGCGGAATCATCAATATGCTGTTGAGTCTGGGGGTCCAGCTCGTCTGTCATAGGCATGTGCTCCTCATCGTTGTTTGTCACCCTATGATAAAGTTTCGCGCCGACATCCCACGCGCCGCAGCAAAGTTTCAAAACGTGTTCGATGGCTCGCGTCGATAGCAAAAACTCGGCCACTCTATCCAATTTTTACTTGACATTCCCTTCGCCGAACGACGTGGTGCCGTTCGCCTGCTGCGGTCTTTATTTTTCACTTGAACCCGCTAAAGTTGCATTTCAGCTTTTGGCGCGTGAAGTTGGATACGCGCAGTCGGCGGGCGTGCCCGTCGCGATTTGAAAGGACTTTGTATGGGACTTTTCACTGGTAAGACCGTGATCGTCACCGGCGGCGGCAAGGCCACGCTTAAGGACGGCTCCGCTGGCTCCATCGGCTACGGCATCGATATCGCTTTTGCCAAGGAGGGCGCAAACCTCGTCATCACCGGCCGCAACGTCGCCAAGCTCGAGGCTGCCAAGGAATCCCTCGAGGCCGAGTACGGCGTCAAGGTTCTGCCTGTTCAGGCCGATGTTTCAGCCGGTCAGGACAACGAGGCCGTCGTCCAGAACGTCATCGACAAGGCCATTGAGGAGTTCGGCCGCATCGACGCCGTCGTCAACAATGCTCAGGCCAGCGCCTCGGGCGTGACCATCGCCGATCACACCATGGATCAGTTTAACCTGGCCATTTACTCCGGTCTGTATGCTACCTATCTGTACATGCAGAAGGCCTATCCGCACCTGAAGGAGACCAAGGGCTCCGTGGTCAACTTCGCCTCGGGCGCCGGCCTGTTTGGCAACTATGGCCAGTGCAGCTATGCTGCCGCCAAGGAGGGCATCCGCGGCCTGACCCGCGTTGCCGCCAACGAGTGGGGCAAGGACGGCATCAACGTCAATATCGTTTGCCCGCTTGCTTGGACCGCTGCGCTCGAGAACTTCCAGGATGCCTATCCCGAGGCGTTCAAGGCCAACGTCCACATGCCGCCGGCTGGTCACTACGGCGACGTCGAGAAGGAAATCGGCCGCGTGGTCGTTCAGCTCTGCGGCCCCGACTTTAAGTACATGAACGGCGAGACCGTCACCCTCGAGGGTGGCATGGGCCAGCGTCCTTAGGGGTTACGCGGTTTTTCCAAACCGCGTAACGGCTCGACGCTGCGCGGTCACCAGGGCGACAACTTGTCATTCAAAGAGGGCGGCATGACCAGAAGGTCTATGCCGCCCTCTTTTCATGCCAATTTGTTCGCCCTGGCGACCGCTCGCTGACGTCGCCAGAGCATCGGCGTTGCCTTGGCTGTTGGAGATGATCTCGTAGTCGTTGGGGACGTTCTTAAATGACTAGCTATAAGGGACACTCTTGCCGGCACTTGGGGACAGTCCCTAAGTGCCGGCAGATTGGGACACTTCTTTGCAAGATGGCGCTGAAGATTGTCCTCGACGACTAGTCGTTTAATGCATCAGTTTCTGTCGAGTCGGTGCGGTTTGCTGGTTGCCCGTATAATGGTCTGCGTATGAACCGCAACCAAGGAGTTCCAGTTTATGGACCAGAACCTTTTTAAATTCGACCTGATCGCCGAGGACCCGACGACGCATGCGCGTGCCGGCGTGCTGCACACCCCGCACGGCGACATCGAGACGCCGATCTTTATGCCCGTGGGCACCAAGGCAAACGTCAAGGGTATTCCCACCGAGACCGTCAAGCAGCTCGGCGCCCAGATCGTGCTTGCCAATACCTATCACCTGTCCATGCGCCCCGGCGAGGACACCATCGCCGAGCTGGGCGGCCTGCACAAGTTTATGAACTGGCACGGCCCTATCCTCACCGACTCGGGCGGTTTCCAGGTGTTCAGCCACAACGACGCGGTCAAGCTCACCGACGAGGGCGTGCGCTTTATCGTCAACGACTACGACGGTCGCCACGTGTTCTGGACGCCCGAGGACAACATGGAAATCGCCATGAAGCTCGGTTCCGACATCTGCATGCAGCTCGACCAGTGCCCCGGCTATCCTGCCACGCGCGCCTACGTTGAGCGCGCGGTTGAGCTGTCGAGCATGTGGGCCGAGCGCTGCTATAAGGCCCACACCCGTGATGACCAGGCGCTCTTTGGTATTGTCCAGGGCGGCATGCATCTGGACCTGCGCCTACGCTCGCTGCGCCATCTGGAGGAATGCGGTGACTTCCCCGGCTACGGCATCGGCGGCTACTCGGTGGGCGAGGACCACGAGACCATGTTCGAGACCCTGGCACCGCTCGTGAGCGAGTACATGCCCAAGCACAAGCCGCGCTACCTGATGGGCGTCGGCAACCCGACGACGCTCGTGCGTGGCGTGGGCGTGGGCATCGACATGTTCGACTGCGTGCTGCCGACGCGCACCGGCCGCATGGGCACGGCATTCTCCAGCGAGGGTCGCCTCAACTTCCGCAACGCGCGCTTTGCGCACGACGACGGCCCCATCGATCCTACCTGCACCTGCCCGGTGTGCACGGGCGGTTACAGCCGTGCGCTCATCCGTCACATGGTCACGCAGAAGGAGATGCTCGGCGGCATTCTGCTGTCGATGCACAACATCTACTACCTACTCAACCTTATGCAGCGTGCCCGCCAGGCCATTATCGAGGGCCGCTATGGCGCATTCGTGAGCGATTGGATGAATAGCCCTGCCGCGGTGGATTACTAAGAGCTGCGGACGCGCTTGCGAGGCGTGAGCAACGGTAAAGGCCAAGCGGCGATCGGTCGTCGCGTTCACTAACACCGTCTGCGCGACCGCTGACCGATAGCTTGCAAGCACTTTATGCATCGTGGGTACCATACCGAATAGTTGATGTTCGGGCGGGTGTTTGGCGCATGGCGTCGATCCCGCCCGTTTCTATTTTCGATAGGAGCACCCATGATTAAGAATGAGAACGTCGAGGGCGAGCCCGCCTACGACGAGACGTACCGCCGCGGCCCCGTGGTCATGCGCGGCCCCATGATTCCTAAGGACAACACCTACGCCAACCTGCTGGCGCCCGAAGATTCAACCGACTGGTTGCATGCCGATCCGTGGCGCGTCCTTCGTATTCAGGCAGAATTCGTCGATGGCTTTGGCGCGCTTGCCGAGCTCGGGCCCGCGGTGACCATCTTCGGCAGTGCCCGCACGCTCAAGACCGATCCGCTCTACAAGGCGGCGCGCACGGTCGGCCGCAAGATCGCGCAGCGCGGCGTGGCGGTTATCACCGGCGGCGGCCCCGGCATTATGGAGGCGGCCAACAGGGGGGCGGCGAGTGCCAACGGCAAGTCGGTCGGCTTGGGTATCGAGCTTCCGCACGAGCAGGGGCTCAACAAATACGTGAACCTGGGTATGGACTTCCGCTACTTCTTTGTGCGTAAGACCATGTTCGTTAAGTACAGCTCGGGTGCCATCGTGTTCCCCGGCGGTTTCGGCACGCTCGACGAGATGTTCGAGGTGCTCACGCTGGTGCAGACGCACAAGGTCAAGCGCATGCCGCTCGTACTGGTGGGCAGCGAGTACTGGCAAGGCCTGTTCGACTGGCTCAACGGCCCGGTGATGGATGCCGGCATGATTAGCCCGCTCGATCCAAACCTCGTCCACATCACCGACGACCTCAACGAGGCCGTCGACATTGCGCTCAGCGGGTTGATGTAGAGCAATCGTGCCCACCGCGACATGAATATGTATGGCAATCTGATGCTATCTAACGTCAGTTTGCCGTTTATATTGGGTATACTGATGCAAAAGACGAGAGCGAGGAGGTCGCAAATGTCTACAGCAACAGTTAAGCCTACGACGGTTCGCATCGAAGAGGGGCTCAAGGAGCAGGCGACTGAGTTCTTGGATTCGGTCGGCCTCAGCCTCAATTCCTATCTCAATCTTGCCGTTCGGCAGCTGGTAAATCAGCGAAAGATTCCTTTTGAGATTGTAGGAAGGGCGGAGGTGCCCAACGAGGCGACGAGGCGTGCCATGGTGATCGCCGAGGCCCATGAGTTGGGGGTTTTGCCGGACGATAGCCCGTCATTCAACAACGCTGATGAGCTTATATCATTCCTCGATGAGGACTAGCGATGTTTGAGATTAAAGTCGAGGCTCAGTTTAAGGCGGATTATAAACGGACGATGCGCATCCATCCGCAGCTAAAAACCGAGTTTAAGGCGGCGGTCGCAGAGCTTGCAGCTCACGGCTCGCTTCCCGCGGAATATGGCGCCCATGAGCTTTCAAACCCGGGCGGAAACTACAACGGCCACATCGATTTCCATCTATCCGATGGCTTGGTCGATGTGGTCGTTCTTTATCTTCCCCATAAGACTAACCCAGTGATTAGGCTGGTAAGAATGGGCGCTCATCAGGAGTTGTTTCAGGGTCCGCTGGGCTGATCGCTGATTTCTAAGTTGCGGTGGAATGGGGATTGATTGGCGGCTAATAAGCCAAAAACAGTCCCCATTTCACCATAACTGATGTGGGCGTCCCTAGCGAGTTGGCTGGTAGCGGGGGCAGTAGCTGATGGCGATGGCGTCGACGCCTACATGGGTGGCGATGGTGCAGCCGATGGGGCCGGTGCCGGCGTCTACGTAGTCCTGGCCTGCGAGTGCCTCGTCGACAAGCTCCTGCTCCTCGGCGGCACCGGTCGTGAGCACGCGCACGCTGGAGCCCGGATGCTCGGCCAAAAACGCGAGGCAGTCTGCCATGGTGTTGGCGACGATGCGCTTGGCGCCGCGGCCCTTCTTGATGACCTTGATCTCGCCCGACTGCCACTCCGGCGAAACGGCCAGGCGAATATTGAGCATCTGCGTGAGCTGGCCGGCGAGCTTGGGCGCGCGGCCGTTCTTAACGAGGTTCTCGAGCGTGCGGGGAATCAGCAGCAGGTGCGCGTCGGGCAGGGTCGCGCGGATCTGTGCCTCGGTCTCGTCCAGGCTGCGGCCGTCCTCGCGCATGGCGAGCGCGTACTCCACCAGCAGGCCCTCGGCACCCGAGCCGGTGCGCGAATCGATGCAGCGCACGTCGAGCTCGTGGGTCTCGGCGACCAGGCATGCGTTGGAATAGCAGGCGGACCATTCGCTGCACAGCGAGATAAAGATCGCGCTGTCGTGGCCGTCAGCACGCACGCGGTCAAAGAGTGCCTTGAACTCGCCGGCACTCGGCTGCGAGGTGTGCGGCAGCTGCTCGGAGCCGGCCATGCGGGCGACGTACTCCTCGGCGGTGATCTGTACCTGGTCGAGCAGGTCCTCGTCCTCGATAATCACATGCAGTGGAATGACGTAAATGCCAAGCTCTTGAGCACGGGCGGGGGAGATGTCCGACGTGGAGTCGGTTATGATGGCAAAAGACATAATTGCACCTTTCATTGGGGCGCTTGCGCGCCGCCTTCTGAGAGCAAAGTGCGACAAGTATAGTGGAGTCGTTCCACATTTCTAGGTTCAATTGTTGAATAGTCAACAGTTTGAAGTGTCGGTGTGGAAATCATCAACTGGGGAAGAGGAATGCCGATGGAGGCGTTGGAGATATACAGGCGGCCGGTTGTGCTGTTCGATTTTGACGGCACGGTGGCCGATACGGGCCGGGCGGTGATGAGCTCGACGCGCAAGACGTTGGCCGCGCGCGGGTTTTCGGAGGCGCAGATGGGTGACCTGCGCCGCATGATCGGGCCGCCCCTGTGGAAGAGCTTTCACGACTTTTATGGCTTCTCCCGCGAGGAGTCGCTTGTGGTGGCTGACGAGTACCGTGCCTTTTTTGATGAGCTGGGACCGGAAGAGTATCCCGTGTTCGATGGAATCCCCGAGCTGCTCGATGGCCTTGTCGCGCAGGGGCATCGCTTGGTCGTGGCGACGTCACGCATGGAGGCAAAGTGCATTGACATGGTGGGCGAGCTGGGGCTTTCGCAGTTTGAGGCGGTGGTTGGCATGAATCCGCCGCAGGGGCGCGAGACCAAGGCCGATTCGGTTCGCGATGCCCTGGCGGCGCTCGGCGCGACGGCCGACGATGCCGTGATGATCGGCGATCGCTTTAACGATGTGGAGGGCGCACACGCGATGGGCGTGCCGTGCATCGGCATCTATTCGGGCGCGGCAGCGCCGGGGGAGCACGAGGCCGCGGGCGCCGATGCGGTGGTGCACTCGGTGGCCGAGCTTGCTAAACTTTTCGCTATCTAATAGACATAATGTGAGGGGCGGGCGTACCCGTCGCTCATTGGTAAGGAGGTCGTCCATGAATCAGGTGGAGCAGAGCGTCGCTGAGTATGTCGACGAGGTCTGGGAGGATGTCGTCGCTGATATCGAGCAGCTGGTGAGTTATCCTTCCGTGGCAGTTTCTGCCGATGCGGAGCCCGGCGCGCCGTTTGGCCGCCCGGTCCGTGACGCGCTCGATTGCGCGCTCGGCATCGCGCAGAAGCTCGGCTATCAGACGAGCGACGACGAGGGCTATGTGGGAATCGCCGATATCCCGGGCCGCGGCGACAAGCAGCTCGCGACTATCTGCCACGTGGACGTGGTTCCCGCCGGCCCTGGCTGGAACACCGATCCGTTCGCGATGGAGCGTCGCGAGGGCTGGTTGCTCGGTCGCGGCGTGATCGACGACAAGGGCCCGGCAGTGCTGTCGCTTTATGCCGGCGCGTACCTGCTCAAGCACGGCATTGTTCCGCGCTACACCTTCCGCGCGCTGCTGGGCTGCGATGAGGAAGTGGGCATGTCCGACGTTCACCATTATCTGGAGAACCACGCAGACCCCGACTTTTTGTTTACGCCCGATGCTGAGTTCCCGGTCTGCAATGCCGAGAAGGGCCAGTTTGGGGCGACGTTCGTGAGTCCCAAGATCGACGGCGGGCGCATCGTGTCGTGGAGCGGCGCCGAGGCGAGCAATGCCATTCCGTCGCAGTCCATCTGCGAGCTCGCGATTGCCGCCGATGAGCTGCCGGCGCCGGTCGAGAATGCTGACCGCCTGGAGATCACGGCTCTCGACAATGGTCATGTGCAGATTTTCGCCCACGGTATTGGCGGTCACGCCTCGATGCCCGAGGGGACGATCAATGCCGTCGGCCTGATCGTGTCGTATCTGCGCGAGGCCGAGGACGCGTTTGGTGCCCGCGGCGAGCGCCTGCTGACGCCTGCCGAGCACGAGTTTGTCAAGTTTTTGGCCTTTGTGCATGCGGACGCCTATGGTCGCGGCCTGGGTATCGACGCGACGAGCCCGGCGTTTGGCCCGCTCACCTGCAACCCCGGCGTCATCCGCGTGGTGGATGGCCATATCGAGCAGGTCATCGACGTGCGTTTCCCTGATAGCACGAGCGCCGATACCATCCGCGAGCAGCTCGAGCCGCTCGTGGGGCGCTTTGACGTGACGTGTCGCCTGGGTCATGCAAAGGTGCCGTTCTCGGTGTCTGCCGACGATCCGGCCGTGAAGGCGCTTATCGATACCTATAACGAGTTTACGGGCAAGCACGCCGAGCCTTTTGCCATGGGCGGCGGCACGTACGCGCGCAACTTTGCCCGCGCCGTGTCGTTTGGCCCCGAGGAGACCGGTCTGGAGCTGCCCGCATGGGGCGGCCAGATGCACGGCCCCAACGAGTGCGCCAACGAGGAACAGCTCAAACAAGCGCTCAAGATCTATATTGTTGCGATCCTCCGTTTGAATGAATTGGAGCTTTAAGGTCTCGCGGTTTCCCAATCTAAGTTGCGGTGGAATAGTTCCTAGAATGGGCCATTTGATGGCCAAGCAGGAACTATTTCACCGCAACTTTGTTTTTATTGGTGTAAAGGGTGCGCCATATTTGGCGCTGGATTGTTATTCGTTTGTAAAGCCCTGCCGCGCTTGCGGTAAGGGTTTATCAAATGCCCGTAAGAAACCGCAGTTGGCGCGGTTGTCGCCCGATCGGGGTCGTATCTTTCCAAACAGCAAAGCGGGCAGGGTGCCCGCGAGTCGCATGTATGAAAGGAAGATCATGCTCGATCAGGCTTATTCTCGTCGTCAGTTCCTCGGCCTCGCTGGTGGTCTTGCCAGCATCGTCGGTCTCGGTCTCGTTGGCTGCGGCGGCTCCGGCGCATCCGACGCCGCCGACAAGGGTAGCGCCGCTGCTGCCGAGTCCGTCTCCGGCGAGGTGACCTACGACGGTGCCTCTTCGTTCCAGGCTCTCGTCGAGGCTGCTGCCGAGAAGTTCATGGATGCCAACCCGGACGTCTCCGTTTCCGGCTCGGGCAACGGTTCGGGCAAGGGTCTGACCGCTGTCGCCGCAGGCACCGTCACCATCGGTAACTCCGACGTCTTTGCCGAGACCAAGCTCGAGGCCGACCAGGTCAAGAACCTCGTCGACCACGAGGTTGCCGTCGTGGGCATGGGTCCCGTCGTCTCCAAGAACGTGACGGTCGACGACCTGTCCCTCGAGCAGCTCAAGGGCATCTTCTCTGGCCAGATCACCAACTGGAAGGAGGTCGGCGGCGACGACGCCACCATCGTCGTCCTCAACCGCAAGGCCGGCTCCGGCACCCGCGCCACCTTCGAGGCCGCCGTCTTTGGCGACGAGGCCGTCGACTTTAAGGGCGACGCCGAGCTCGACAAGTCCGGCGACGTCCAGACTCAGATGGGCAGCACCGATAACGCCATCTCCTACCTCGACTTCTCGCACTTCGATGACTCCAAGTTCAACGCCATCAAGGTCGAGGGCGTCGAGCCCAAGAGCAAGAATGTCACTGATGACTCCTTCAAGATCTGGGCTACCGAGCACATGTACTGCTCCAAGGACGCCGACGAGGCCACCAAGGCCTTCCTGGAGTTTATGCTCTCCGACGACGTCCAGGGCAAGCTCGTCGAGGAGCAGGGCTTCATCCCCGTCTCTGCCATGAAGGTCGTCAAGGACGCCAGCGGCAAGGTCTCTGCTAAATAAGTAATCGCCCCGGAAAGGTTTGCAATGGCAAAACAGCTGCCAAAGCGCGACCTTGAGAACGTGGGCCTGGGCGTCACGGGCGCGTGCGTAGCGCTCGTGACGCTTGTCGTTGCCGCGCTCATCTTTATGGTCGCCCAAAAGGGCCTCTCGGCTTTTGTCAAGGACGGCGTCTCGGTCGTCGAGTTTTTCACCGGCACCAAGTGGGACCTGGCCAACACAGCCGAAAACGGCCTGCCCTATACCGGCGCCCTGCCCCTGATCGTCACCTCGTTTGCGGTCATGGTGCTCTCCACGCTTATCGCGCTGCCCATCGCCATCGGCTCTGCCATCTTTGCGGTCGAGATTAGCCCTAAGTTTGGCTCTAAGATCTTTCAGCCGCTCATTGAGCTTTTGACCGGCATCCCCTCGGTCGTCTTTGGCCTGATCGGTTTTCACGTGGTCGTCGGTCTTATGAAGAGCGTTTTCCACGTGAGCACGGGCCTGGGCATCTTGCCCGGCGCCATCGTGCTGGCGGTCATGATTCTGCCGACGATGACCACGCTTTCGGTCGATGGCCTGCGCGCCGTGCCCGACGGCTACCGCCAGGGCTCGCTCGCGCTGGGCTACACCCGCTGGCAGACCATCTGGCACGTGGTGCTCAAGTCCGCCATGCCGTCGCTCATGACCGCGGTTATCTTGGGCATGACCCGCGCCTTTGGCGAGACGCTCGCCGTGCGCATGGTCATCGGCGGCATCGAGGCCATGCCGACGTCGCTGCTGTCGCCGGCTTCGACCATCACCACCACGCTCACCACGTCCATGGCAGTCTATGCCGAGGGCTCGGCCCAAGACGATGTTCTGTGGGCGCTCGGCCTGCTGCTGATGGGCATGAGTCTCATCTTCATCCTGATCATCCACCTTATCGGCCACAAGGGGGCGAAGGCTCGTGGCTAGCACGCGTATCCACATCGACGAGGCGAGGCTCGGGCGTGTCCAAAAGCAGGACCGCTTCGCCACGGGCGTGTTGACGGCGATCGTCGCCATCGTCATGCTCATCGTCGTCTCCATGGTGGCCTATATCCTGTTCGAGGGCATCTCGACGCTGTTCCAGCCGGGCTTTCTCACGGAGCCGTCGCGCGCCAACGGAACGCAGGGCGGCGTGCTCTACCAGCTGTTCGACTCGTTCTACCTGCTGCTGATCACCCTGATCATCTCGGTGCCCATCAGCCTGGGCGGAGCGGTCTTTTTGGTTGAGTACGCGCCGGACGGACCCATCCGCGACATCGCCTCCACCGCCATCGAGACGTTGTCCTCGCTGCCTTCCATCGTCGTCGGCATGTTCGGTTTTCTGGTGTTCTCGGTGCAGCTGGGCTGGAAGTACTCCATCATCTCCGGCGCCGTCGCGCTCACCATGTTCAACATCCCCATCCTGGTGCGCGTGATCCAGCAGGCGCTCGAGGACGTGCCGCAGGCCCAGCGCGATGCGTGCCTGGCCATGGGCCTCACTCGCTGGGAGGCCACGCTGCACATCCTGATCCCCGAGGCCATGCCTGCCATTGTGACGGGCATCGTGCTTTCGGCCGGTCGCGTGTTTGGCGAGGCCGCAGCACTGCTTTTTACCTCGGGTATGAGCTCGCCGGTTCGCCTGAACTTCTTGAGCTTTAACCTGTCGAGCCCCACCTGCGCTTGGAACGTGTTCCGTCCCGGCGAGTCGCTCGCCGTGCACATCTACAAGATCTATGGCGAGGGCAGCCCCGAGGCCCAGCAGATCGTCTGGGGCACCGCTGCACTGCTGATGATTTGCGTGCTGCTGTTTAACGTAATCGCCCGCATTGTGGGCAAGCAACTGGCAAGGAAGATGACGGCCGAATGAGCGAGATGAATGTAACGCCCGCAACCGAAGCGGCATCGTCCGACACCCGGGACTTCCTGTCGAGCGTGGGGGAGAGCGAGAAGCGCGTGCGCGTGAGCGGCAAGGCCGTGAGCGACGAGGTCGTGCTCTCCACCAAGGACGTCAACGTGTACTATGGCGACCACCATGCGCTGCACAATACGTCGCTCGACTTTCACAAGGGCGAGATCACGGCGCTCATCGGGCCTTCGGGCTGCGGTAAGTCGACCTTCTTGCGCAGCCTCAACCTTATGAATCGCGAGATTCGCGGCTGCCGCGTGGAGGGCGAGATCAACTACCGCGGGCGCAACGTGAACACCAAGGCCGAAAACACCTACGAGCTGCGTCGCTCCATTGGCATGGTGTTCCAGCAGCCCAACCCTTTCCGCAAGTCCATTCGCGACAACATCACGTTTGCGCCAAAGCGTCACGGCATTACCGACCGCGACGAGCTTGATCGCATGGTCGAGGAAAGCCTGCGTGGTGCGGCGCTGTGGGACGAGGTCAAGGACAAGCTCGACAAGAGCGCCTATGCGCTTTCGGGCGGCCAGCAGCAGCGTCTGTGCATCGCGCGCACGCTGGCACTCAACCCCGACGTGATTTTGTTCGACGAGCCCTGCTCGGCGCTCGACCCCATCTCGACGTTGGCGATCGAGGACCTTATGTCGTCGATTGTGGCCGAGCGCGCCATCGTCATCGTGACGCACAACATGGAGCAGGCGTCGCGCGTGTCCAACCGCACGGCGTTCTTCTACATGGGCGATATGGTCGAGTACGACGAGACTGACGAGATTTTCCAACGGCCCAAGGATCAGCGGCTGAACGATTACCTCACCGGCATGTTCTCCTAGTCCGGGACATGCTTGAGGCCCGCGGTGGCCACGGTCGCCACGGGACTGATTGGAGAGGCGGGTCATCTCTTGCGGGAGATGGCCCGCCTTTTGCTCTGCGACCGAAACGACCGCCACAAAGGGGACAGGCGCCTTCGTGGTGGTTTGGGGTGGGGCTCGCTGCTATCATGGACAACGTTGAATTTCTACGAAGGAGCAGGGCATATGGCGATTCTTTTGGGATGCGATTCCGTCAGCCTAGAGTTTCCCACCAAGCATATTTTCGATAGCGTGACGCTCGGCGTGGGCGAGGGCGACCGCATTGGTATTGTCGGTAAAAACGGCGACGGCAAGTCGACGCTGCTGAGCGTGCTCGCTGGCACGCTGGAGCCCGACGACGGACGCGTGACGCACCGCCGCGGCACGACGATCGGTCTGCTCGGCCAAAAGGACAACCTGGTCGATACTGATACCGTGCATCATGCCGTTGTGGGCGACGCCCCCGAGTACGAGTGGGCGTCGAGCCCCCGCACGCGCCAGATCCTCGCCGGCCTCATCAGCGATGTGCCCTGGGAGGGCACGGTGGGCGAGCTTTCGGGCGGTCAGCGCCGTCGCGTGGACCTCGCGCGCTTGCTGATCGGCGATTACGACGTGCTCATGCTCGACGAGCCCACCAACCACCTGGATATGCGCACCATCAACTGGCTCGCGCGTCACTTAAAGGCCCGCTGGCAGCGCGGCCAGGGTGCCATGCTCGTGGTCACGCACGACCGCTGGTTCTTGGACGAGGTCTGCACCAGCATGTGGGAGGTCCACGACGGCCAGGTCGATCCCTTCGAGGGCGGTTATTCGGCATACATCCTGCAGCGCGTGGAGCGCGACCGCATGGCCGCCGTTACCGAGGAGCGCCGTCGCAACATGGCGCGCAAGGAGCTCGCGTGGCTGAGCCGCGGTGCCCAGGCTCGTTCCACCAAGCCCAAGTTTCGCGTGGATGCCGCTCGTGAGCTGATCGCCGACGTGCCGCCCGTGCGTGACGAGCTGGAGCTCAAGCGCTTGGCCGTGAGCCGCTTGGGCAAGCAGGTTATCGATGTGGTCGACGTGGATGCCGGCTATGCCGATACCGACGGCGCGCCCAAGCAGGTGCTCACCGATGTGACCTGGCTCATTGGTGCGGGCGACCGCTATGGCCTTTTGGGCGAGAACGGCGCCGGTAAGTCGACGCTGCTCGACGTGATCCAGGGCAAGATTGAACCCACGCGCGGCCGCGTGAAGATTGGCCAGACAGTGCGCTTTGGCGTGCTGTCGCAGCAGCTCGAGGAGCTCAAGCCCTACATGGGCGACACGATCCGCGAGGTGCTCGGCAACTATAAGAAGTACTACGTCATCGACGGCAAGGAGACTTCGCCCGAGAAGCTCTGCGAGCGTCTGGGCTTTACGACGCAGCAGCTCTGGAGCCGCATCGGCGATCTTTCGGGCGGCCAGCGCCGTCGCCTGTCGCTGTTGCTGACGATTCTGGACGAGCCCAACGTGCTCATCCTGGACGAGCCGGGCAACGACCTGGATACCGACATGCTCGCGATTGTCGAGGACCTGCTGGACGGCTGGCCCGGCACGCTGATCCTGGTGACGCACGACCGCTTTTTGATGGAGCGCGTGACCGACCAGCAGTGGGCGCTGCTCGACGGCCACCTGACGCATATGCCCGGTGGCGTGGACCAGTACCTGCGCCTGTGCAACGCTACCGCCGAGGGCGAGCCCGTGGGCGCGCCGAGCGCCAAGACCGGCACGTTCGACACCGGTGCCGCGGCAGCTGCGGCCGAAAAGCCCAAGTCGAGCGGTCAGCCCAACGGCCTGTCCAACGCCGAGCGCCAGAAGCTCCGCCGCGAGGTGAGTTCGCTCGAGCGCAAGATGGAGACGCAGCGCACCCGCGTTGAGGAGGCCGAGGCAGCAATGGCCCAAGTCGATCCCACCAACTACACGGCGCTCGGCGAGCAGCAGGCAAAGATCGACGAGGCTCACGCTGCCATGGACGAGCTGGAGATGGCGTGGCTCGAGGCGAGCGAAAAGCTCGAGGGCGAGGAGTAGGCGAGAATGATCAAAGCCGCGTTTTTCGATATCGACGGCACGCTGCTGAGCTTTAAGACCCACCGGATTCCGGCGTCGGCGCAGCAGGTGCTCGACAGCTTTCACGAGCAGGGGATTGCGTGCGTGATCGCCACGGGCCGTCCGACCTACCAGATGCCGGACTGGCTGTTCGACCTGGGCTGGGATGCGTACATTACGCTTTCGGGCCAGCACTGCTTTGATGCCGAGGGGGTTTACCGCAGCTGCCCGATCGATTCGGACGACGTCGCGGTGATTGTGGGCCAGGTGGCGCAGGGGCGCTACGACTCGCTGTGCATGCAGGGCGAGAACTCGTTTGTGAACCGCCTGTCCGAGCGCGTGGTGACGGCTGGCAGCAACGCGGGAATCGTCTACCACGAGGAGCCGTTTGAGCACGCCTTTGACGCACCGGTCTACCAGTTTTGCGCCTTTGTGGACCCGGCCGACGAGCATATCGTGACCGACGCCGTGTCGCATTCGCTCACCACGCGCTGGTGCGACCTGTTCTGCGACATTATTCCCGCTAACGGCGGCAAGGACCTGGGCGTGGCGGCGACGCTCGAGCGGCTTGGTATCGACGCGAGCGAGGCGATTGCCTTTGGCGACGGCGAGAACGACCTGTCGATGTTTGCCGCCGTGGGCACGAGCGTGGCCATGGGCAACGCGCAGGACACGGTGAAAGCTGCAGCGACCTATGTGACGACTGCCGTGGACGACGACGGCATCTACAACGCCGCGAAGCACTTTGGATTGATGTAACTGCGGGCCGGCACCTGGCACCTGGGGACACTCCTTGCGGGGCGTCCCCATTTTGTTTTCGTCCCGCACGTTTTGTGAAACACGGCTAACTTTTAGGCAAAGTAGTAAGACATGGGCAACTTCTGCGGTAAAGTTAGTCGTGGAAAGTATCCAAAGGCTAACTAGCAATCATCGCGAAAGGCGGCCCATGGCCCTACGTGAATCCGGAGAAGACTATCTCGAATCGATCTACGTTCTGTCGGAACGTCAGGGCGTCGTGCGCTCGATCGACGTTGCGGAGTACCTCGGTGTAACTAAGGCGAGCGTTTCCAAGGCCATGGCGACGTTGGAAAGCAACGGCTATGTCGAAATGGGCAAGCGAGATGTTCATCTGACGGAGCGTGGTCTGGAGGTCGCTCGTCAAATGTGGGAGCGTCACTGCTTTTTCGTGGGGCTGCTAGAGGATGCGGGTGTTTCGGCTGAGGTCGCGTCGCAAGAGGGCTGCCACATGGAGCACTGCCTGAGCGAGGAGAGCTTTGAGAAACTGAGGGCGATGCTGAACCGGGGCGAGGCGACGGGCCAAGCGGCGGAATCCTAACGAACCCCCAGTAGCGCGGAGTTCGCGCAAAGCGCGAACCAGCGACCGGGACCAGCGGTCCTTTCGGCCAAGTCCATTTCAGCAAAGGAACCCCGCCAGCAAGCGATGCCCAAGAACTGCCACCTACGTCACCGCAGGCCGGGGCCGGGCTTGGTTTTGAAAACATTCCACAGCGCGAGGCCCGCCTTTCCGTTGCTCCGCAGGAGCAGGAAAGACGGGCCTCATGCGCGAGGACGTTTTCAAAACCAAGCCCGGCCCCGGCCGGACAGCCCACGAACGCTACAAGTTCTTGACACCCATCGCGCGCATGGCGTTCAGGATGGCGATGATCGCCACGCCTACGTCGCCGAACACGGCAAGCCACATGTTGGCGATGCCCAGCGCTGCCAGCACAAGGATCAGCAGCTTAACGCCCAGCGCAAAGATGATGTTCTGCCAGACGATCGTCATGGTCTTGCGTGCCACGCGGATCGCGCGGGAAATGTTGGACGGCTTGTCGTCCATGAGCACGACATCGGCGGCCTCGATCGCAGCGTCAGAACCCATAGCGCCCATGGCAATGCCCACATCGGCGCGCGTAAGCACGGGCGCATCGTTGATGCCGTCGCCCACAAAGGCGAGCTTGCCCTTGCCCGATTCGGCTGCCAGCAATGCCTCGACGCGCTCGACCTTGTCGCCCGGCAGTAGTTGCGCGTGGAACTCGTCGAGCCCCAGCTGCTTGGCCACCGCAGCAGCCACTTCCTCGCGGTCGCCCGTGAGCATGACGGTGCGCTTGACGCCGGCGGCGTGCAGGTCGCGGATCGTCTGCTCGGCGTCGGCCTTAACGGTGTCTGCAATCACGATGTGGCCGGCGTAAACGCCGTCAACGAGCACATGGAGGATCGTGCCGACAACCTCACAGTCCGGCGCTTCGACTCCGGCCGCGGCGAGCATCTTTGCGTTGCCAACGACGACGTGCTTGCCGTCGATGGTTGCCGTCACGCCGTGGCCCGCGTCGTTGGCGGAGTCGCTAACGCGCTTGGGGTCGACCTCGCCCTGGTAGGCGACACGCACGGACTGCGCGATGGGATGGTCGGAGAACGACTCGGCAAGGGCGGCGACCTCGAGCAACGACTGCTCGGTATAGCCGGCTTCGGGGTGTACCGCCACGACCGAAAACGTGCCGTTGGTGAGCGTGCCGGTCTTGTCAAAGACGACGGTGTCCACATCGGCGAGCGTCTCGAGGTAGTTGGAGCCCTTGATGAGGACGCCCAGCTTGGATGCGCCGCCAATGCCGCCAAAGAAGCTGAGCGGGACGCTAATCACGAGCGCGCACGGGCAGCTGACGACCAGGAAGGTCAGGCCGCGCAGGATCCAGTCGGACCAGGCGCCGGTGATTAGGCCGCCGCCGAGCGCGAGTACCGCGGCAGCGCCGGTGACGGCGGGCGTGTAGACGCGGGCGAAGCGCGTGATAAAGTTCTCAGTGCGCGCCTTCTTTTCGCTGGCATTTTCCACGAGCTCCAGGACGCGTGCGACGGTGGACTCGCCAAAGGGCTTGGTGGTGCGCACGTGGATGAGGCCCGTCATGTTGATGCAGCCGCTGATGATGTCGTCGCCGGACTTGGCGGGGCGGGGGATTGACTCGCCCGTGAGAGCGGCGGTGTCGAGCTGGGTTTCGCCCTCGACGATGACGCCGTCGATAGGCACGCGCTCACCGGGCTTGACCACGATCACGGTGCCGACGGCGATGTCATCGGGGAAGACCTGCTCGAGTGTGCCGTCGGGCTGCTCGACGTTAGCGTAGTCGGGCGCGATGTCCATCATGGCACTGATCGACTTGCGGCTCTTGCCCACGGCGTACGCCTGAAACAGCTCGCCGACCTGGTAGAACAGCATGACGGCGGCGCCTTCGGCCATGTGCGGGTCGGTATCGGGGAAGAGCACCATGGCAAACGCGCCGATGGTCGCGACGGCCATGAGGAAGCTCTCGTCGAAGGCCTTGCCGCGGCGGATGTTATTGAATGCCTTTTGCAGTACGTCGAAGCCGGCAATCAAAAACGGCACGAGGAACAGCACAAAGCTGGCGTAGATGTCGCCCGGGGTACCGAATGCGGCAGTGAGGGTGCCGAGCTCATCGAGGGCGTACACCACGGCAAAAATGCCCAGCGCTACCAGGATGCGGTTGCGCTTATGCTCGAGTGATTCTTTTTTCTTGCGCTTTTTCTTTTTCTTTTTGGGGTCGGCGGTGGCCATGACTCGTATCCTCCCATTTGAATGTATGAACACTCGCTCATATAATTTCGCGAGCAAAGGCCGCAGCAAGCGCGGCCTTGCAGGTTGGCGTAAACCTGGGCTAGAGAATAATCTCGCAGTCCGGCTCGGCGTCGGCCGTAAACTCTACAACGCGGTTGAGCACCTCGTCGAACTCGGCGTCATCGGCCTCGAGCGTCAGCTTCTGGGTCATAAAGTTGACGGACACGGATTTGACGCCATCGAGCTTGGCCAGCTCGTCCTGAAGCTCACGTGCGCAGTTGGCGCAGTCGATCTCGTCGAGCTTATACTGCTTTTTCATGGTGGGTTCCTTTCCCGTTTTTGCGGCTTGGGTGCAGGCCGCGCTGGTACCGTGGTTGGTTGCTATTCGCAGATATGGCTCATGCCCTGGTTGAGCATGGTGTAGACGTGGTCGTCGGCGAGCGAGTAGAGGATATTGCGCCCGTCGCGGCGGAACTTGACCAGGTGCGACTGCTTAAGCGTGCGCAGCTGGTGCGATACTGCCGACTGCGAGGTTTCGGTCGCTTCGGCGATGTCTGCCACGCAGAGCTCGCGGCCCATGAGGGCGTAGAGGATCTTGATACGCGTGGTGTCGCTGAAGACCTTGAACAGGTCGGCGAGGTCGTAGAGAAGCTCCTCGTCGGGAAGGTCCTCGGGCGAGCAGGTGGTGGGGATCACTGGCTCGGTGGCCTCGGTGTCGGGTTTCGTTTCATCAACGCGGATGCTCATTGCAATATCCTTTCATATGAACATGCGCTCATATAATTTACTTTCGATTATATGAGTGCATGTTCATATGTCAATGACGTTCAGGTAATTCGTTGTACAAAATGATGGGGAATAGTGGACGAGATCCCGGACTGAGCGTTTTTTGATAGTCGATGCCAAGGTGGGTACCCTCGTGCCGTGCAAAAAATGGAGTATTCTGCAACTATAGGGGGTCCGCTAATTTATTGCAGGTCATATAATGCAGTTCAAGAGTTATCTTAGGGTGTTAATCCGATGAGTTCTTCCTCAAATGTTGCCTAACGCTCTCACGCAAGAGTGATTTCGCTCCACATTTGGATCCACTCGAGGGTGATAGACACCCGACCCTGCTGAATACTCGCAATTTTGCACGTCGATAGGGTACCCACCTTGTTAGCCGGCCTAGTCTCCGGCCCCGAAGACCCTGCCCTCGGGCGCGAGACTGCTTGTTTGGGCAAATGATGGGCTGTCGGATTCGACAGTCTGCATGTCATCGATTGCCGGAACTTCATTAATTGTCGGGTCATCCAGCGTGATGCCTTCGAGTGTTGCTTTTTCGAGGTCGATTCGTTGGCGCTCTTCGGAATCCTGGCGAAGCTGCTTCTGAATTCGCTTTTTCTCTTCTATAAACCTTCTGAGCACAAACTGTCTCAGGTCCTCTTGCATGATTTGAAAGTCTTTTGGCAGACGCGAGGGGCGTACGCCCTCTTTCCGCTGGATTGCTTCCATGACCCTAACAAAAGAGCTGGCATGCATAAAGGAATAACGGCTGACGGTGATGATTCCGTACCCCATGGACGCAAGTGCATTCTTGCGCTCCTCATCGATGGCGCGGTCTTCTTCCGCGTCATGATAAAAACCGTTGTATTCAATGTCTGTGCGAGATTTCTTTAGATACGCATCCATAAAGAACTTCTTGCGTCTCGTGAGATTCTTTGCGGCGGCGGTGACCTGCACCTCGTAATCGGTCTCAATTCCCTTAATACCAAGCCCTCCTTCGCTTTTGGGCAGCGTTAGCATCATGACAAATGTCGTTTCCATGGGAGACCGGCATCCGTCGCGTACACATTGGATCGCCTTTCGGGCAAGGGCCAGACCGTCGCATCTGGTAATGGAATTAAAGAACTGCTTTAACCTCTCGGTCGAGGTGAGCGCGAAACGCTCGGTATAGGAGGTGGAAGAGTCGGTTCCAAGGGAATAAGCGCCGCACAGTTCAAAGTAGTACTCCACTAGTTCGCGAAAAGAAAGATAGGTGGCGGCCTGAAGTGCGCAAAGCTCAACGCCAACAATGAAGATGCCATCTTTGAGCTCTATAAAGCGTGAGTTCGAGAATCGTTTTGAAGACACGTGGCATTGACAGTTCATTGCATAGCGCGCATTCCTGCGATGAAACACCATCACCTCGAGGCAATCATTTGCATCGAGGGAAACATCATGTTTGGTGAGCCATTCTGCGGCTGCGTCAAGGAGCGTTACGGTGGGACATGATTCGTAAATCGCGGTAGGGTTACAGGACTCGATGCCTTTCGCAGACACCGAATGCGCGGCCTGGTAGACCGCTTTTGCAGTGGTATGTGACAATACGATACTCATGGTATATATCGTGTCAGCTAATGCCGTGTTGACGGCGCTGAGTGGAAAAGCCGTTTTAGAGGTCTAACCAAATGCTGTCCAAAAGCTTGACGCAATTATGAGTTGGTATGCCCTAAATAAACGTTTTCGCAGCTCGGCTATAGCATAGAAATACTCAATTGCTGCACATTTGATAGTGATGCATCACCATCCGACAACGAATTACGTGTCGGGAATTGGCCGAAATCGTTCAAAATGAGGGTTCAGAATTTGTGATGGCAGGTTTATTTGTGGAACGTAGGGCGGCCCCGCTGCGGGGTTTCCCGCTGCGAGGCCGCCCGTGATCTACGCCGGAGTTTGTCGTAGACGTTTCTACTTGTCAAACAGGTTCTTGAGGTTGAACTCGGCTTGGACGGTGCGGAGCATGAGGTCGGTGTCGTCCAGACCCAGATGCTGCTCGTTGGCGTCGGCGGCGAGGGTTCCACGGCGGCGCGCCCAGTTCTCGAGCGCGGCGGGGGCGGATTCGCGGGGGAGCGAGCGGACGTCGGCATCCAGGCTGCGGCAGATCTGGCGCGAGTCGATGACGATAATCTTGCCGGCACGACGCGCCTCGGCGTAACCGTCCAGGTGAATCTTGAACCAGCTGTCCTCAAAGGCGGCGTTGTGTGCCATGTACGGGTACTTCTTCATAAGCTTGAGCAGCTGCTTTTGCAGCTCTTTGTTCTCGCGGAAGGGCGTTTTGCCGTCGATGTCGTCCCAGGTGATGTGGTGGATATTCGACAGCGGCACATCCTTGCCGCGGTAGATATCGGGCAGGCCGCAGTAGTGTGCCTCGGCGTCGTGCGGGACGGCGTCGCTGGTGAGCTCCATGATCTCCCAGCCCACGTTGATGATGTAGCCGCGCTCGGGTGCACGGCCGGTGGTCTCGATGTCGATGCCGAGCACTGTGCCTTGGATAGGCTTGCGGGCGTACGCCACGCCGAGCGCGTCGCGGTCGCCGCGGATCTCGCGCATGACGGACGCGGCGGTGCGCTTTTGCATCTTGCCGATGGCGGCGCAGGTGTCGGCGTCGGACAGACCGCGCGAAAGCGTCGCGGGCGTCACGTTGCGCAGGCGCGCCTCGCCAATCTGGTCGCACAGGTCGCGGTTGCGGTCAGCCAGGTCGCGCACGGTGGCAAAGTCGAAGCTGGGGTCGCCCTCGGCGGTAAAGTACTCGGTTTCGAGCACCTTAAGGGCCTCTTCGCCCTTCTGGCGCTCGGACTCCATGGCGCCATGATCGCCATAGATAAACATGGGAATAAACGGCTGGCGCTCGTATTCGAGTGCTTGTGAAACGTTCATATAACTGCTCCTTGGATGGGCCGCGTCGTGCGGCTCGGTGGCATTGAGTTATGGCGAGATGATAGTTTACCATGGGCAACTATTGGCACCACGCCTAGGTCAACTACAATACCCTAGTTGACCGCTAGGACTTTTACAATGCTGCCGAAAGACACGAAAGGTTCCATCCTTCATGGATTTGCTGATTGATATTTTGCTCGACGCTGGCAAGGACACGCTGTCGCTGGTGCCGTTTTTGTTGGTGACATATCTGGCCCTCGAGACCCTGGAGCACGTTGCGGGCGACAGCGTTAACGGCGCCATCAAGCGCGCCGGTGCCGCGGGCCCCGTGGTTGGCTCGTTGCTGGGCATGGTGCCGCAGTGCGGCTTTTCGGCAATGGCGGCCACGCTGTATGCCGGTCGTGTCGTGACATTGGGTACGTTGGTGGCGGTGTTCCTTTCGACCTCCGATGAGATGCTGCCGCTGTTGCTCGCCGAGCAGGTGCCCGTGCAGACCATGGCGATGCTTTTGGCTTCGAAGGCACTGATCGCGCTGGTCACGGGCTTTATCGTGGACGCCGCCATTCGCGGCCTGCGTCGTAACGCTCGCGCACATGCGGCGATTCGCCGTACCGTGCTGGGGACCGCTGCTAATCCGGCTCATGTGAACTGCGCGCACGACGACCACACTGGCGGTGACATCATCGACGAGGTGGCCGAGGCGGGCGTGAGCGCCGACCACATCCACGAGCTGTGCGAGCGCGACCATTGCGGTTGTGATGAAGACGAGGACGAGCACGACCACGGACATGGCCACGATCACGGTCATGAGGGCGAGCATGAACACCATGATGGCCACGGTCACTCCCACTCCCACGAAGGGACGCCTGTCCTGTCGATCATACGCAGCGCGATTTCGCACACCGTGCAGGTCTCGGTATTCATTTTTCTGGTGACGCTGATTCTGGTCGCCGTGCTCGAGTCGTTCGGCGAGTCCGCAATCGAGCAGTTCCTGCGCGGCAACGAGACGCTTGCGGTCCTGGGCTCGGCACTCGTCGGCCTGATTCCCAACTGCTCGGCCAGCGTCGTCATCACGCAACTGTACCTGGAAGGCGCGCTGCAGCTGGCCCCGATGCTCGCCGGCACGCTCATCTCTGCAGGTGTGGGCTACCTGGTGCTGTTCCGCACCAACCGCAGCGCCCGCGAAAACGTCCTGTTCCTGATCATGATGTACGTCATCGGTGCGGGCTGGGGTCTTATCCTTTCTGCCTTTGGCCTCTAAGTAGATGCTTGGGGCATGCCGTAAAAACTGGGGCATGCCGTAAAATCTACCGCCATGACCTGGGCGTTGGATGCGTGTCAATCGCCAAAGCAAAAAAGCAGATTTCCGGACATGTCCCAAAAATCTACCTTGGTTAGCGCAGCAGCTCGGTGAGGTTGCGCTTAAAGCGAGCGCGGTCTTCGCTGGTAAATGCCGCCGGTCCGCGAGTGCGTCCGCCGGCGCGGCGCACCTTCTTTTCCTCGTGGCGAATAAACAGTTGCATGTCGATGGTCGCCTTGTCGTAGACGCGCCCGCGCACACCGATTGCGGCGGCATCGCGGCCGAGCACCATGCTCGCCAAGCCAATGTCCTGCGTCACGACTACGTCGCCCGCCTGCAGGCGTTCGACAATGGCAAAGTCGGCGCTGTCGGCGCCCACGCTCACATCGAGCGTCGTGACCCAAAAGCCGCGTCGCGCGTGCTCGGCATCGCGCGGGTCGTCGCGGCGAATGTGCCGTTCCAAGTTTTGCGTGCTGTTGCCGGCGATAACAACGGCGACGCCCGCCCGCCGCGCGCAGTCAATCGACTCGCGCGTGACCGGGCAGGCGTCGGCATCAATAAAGAGCGTTCGCGGCATCTAGTGCACCAGTTTGCCAAATTGAATAGCGCGAACAATCAGCGTTACGCCAAACACCAGCAGCGCGGCGCCGCTAAAGATGACGAGCATCTTGGCCGACCACAGCGGATAGATAAACACGAACATGCCGGCGATGATGGAGAGTGCGCCGCTCAGGATGGCGAGGGCACGGTTGGACGAAAGCTCGGACTCCAGAATGGACATGACACCTTCGACAATCCAGCCAAAGCCGGCCACGATAACCACCATCGTGGTGAGCGTCGCGGTCGAGAAGGCCTGGTTGCGCAGGATTATGACGCCGCCCAAGATAATGAGTAGGTTGGAGACGATGCTCGTCACGCGCCAGCCGGGTGGGCAGCAGCGGCTCAAAAATGGCAGTGAACAGCCTAATGGCAGCAGTGATTACAAAGTAAAAACCCAGGACAGTCGTCAAAAAGACGAGGGACTTGGCGGGTGCAAAAAGCAGTGCGATACCAGCAATGAGCGCTAAGACGCCCGTGATGGCGTAGATCCAGCGTACGGCCTTGACGGCTTTGCCCGCCATGCTTTTCTCGTCAAATCCAAACTGGCTCGATTTTTGGTCATCGTTCTTAAAGATGCCCATAATGTCTCCTTTCCGTGCGGCGTAAGCCTTGATCGTTACAACCAGTATCGCCTAAAGGCGCTGACGTATGGGTCGGGGAGGGCGAAACGTAACCCAAAGGTCCCGAATTGTTTCCGTTGTTCCCCACGTCGCGATTTTCTATTCAACAGGTGTAGAACATTGCAGCCCTGTTCGTTATTGCCTACGTTTTAGGTTAGATTTTCCTAAGGACAATTGGCTTGTATTGGGGGTCCCTATGAACGAAGCAGTTCCCGAGGCACCGTCGAGTGTCGAATCGATGGCAAAGCAGGGTTGCGAAAAGCTCGGCTTGGACGCGTTTGATGCGTTGGTTCGCCGCGCCCGCACGTGCCGTCGCTTTGACGAGTCCATGCGCGTGCCGCGCGAGTTTTTGCTCGAGCTGGCGGAACTTGCGCACCTGGCTCCCTGTGGTGCCAATGCTCAGCGTCTGCGTTTTCATGTGGTAAGCGGTGCAGAGGACTGCGCGCGTGTATTTGACGAGCTCGCATGGGCCGGCGCACTTAAGGACTGGCCAGGTCCTGCCGAGGGTGAGCGCCCGACCGGCTACATCGCGATTCTTGCTGAGCGCGCCGTTCCGGGCAAGCCCGCCGCTCCCATTACCGATGTCGACACGGGCATTGCCGCGCAGACGATGATGCTCGCCGCCCGCAGCGCCACGCCCGAGGTGGCAGCCTGCATGTTCAAGGCCTTTACGCCCCACGCGATCGATGCCATGGGGCTCGATAACGACAAATATGAGCTCAAGCTGATCATGGCGTTTGGCGTTCCGGCCGAGACACAGGTGATCGATGCGATCGATTCCAACCCCGACGGCTCCATCAATTATTGGCGCGACGAGGCGCGGGTGCACCACGTACCCAAGCGTCCGCTTGCCGACGTGCTGCTGTAGTTGTGCGTCGTTGCGGCGCAATCCGGCGGCAAAATCACCACAAAGACTCCTGTCCCCTTTGTGGTGGTACGAGGGGAGGGTGTGTGGCAGATCTGTATTTGGTGCGGCATGGGCAGACTGAGCTCAATGTGCAGAGCATTTTGCAGGGCTGGCACGATTCGCCGCTTACGGCGCGCGGGCGCGAGCAGGCGCTGACGGCGCGTACGGCGTTTGCGGCGCGTGGCGTGGCCTTTGATCATGTGTATTCCTCGCCGTTGGGCCGGGCGCGGCATACGGCCGAGCTTATCGTTGGCGAGGGCCGTTCCATTGAGCTGGTCGATGACCTGCGTGAGTGGCATTTTGGCTCGCTGGAGGGCACATCAAATCGCGAGATGCCGCCGCGGCCCTGGGGCGATTATCCGGTGGCCTTTGGCGGCGAGTCGGAAGTGCAGCTTCAGTCGCGCATGGTCGCGGCGCTGTCCCGCATCATGGCCAGGCCGCAACACGACTGCGTGCTGGCGGTTTCCCACGGCTCAGCCTGCCAGGAGTTTCTTGAGTATGTGACTGGCGAGGGAGAACTACCCGACAACGGTGCCGTGCTTCATTTTGGCTATTGCAACGGGGCGTTTTCGCTCTTGGGTTGGTAACGAACGAAAGGACCCCTATGAATAAAGATCTGTATCTGGTCCGTCATGGACAGACGATATTCAACCTTAAGCGTATTATTCAGGGCTGGAGTGACTCGCCGCTTACGCAGTTGGGTTGCGACCAGGCGGCGCGCGCCGGCATGTTTTTACGTGCGCGCGGCATTGAGCCCGATCATGCCTACACCTCCACGCTTCATCGCACCGAGCAGACTATCGCCAACTTGTGGCCGGGCTTGGCGTACGAGCGCCTGGACGGTCTGCGCGAGTGGTTCTTTGGCGACTTTGAGGCCGAGCGCGTGGTGCTCATGCCCGAGCGCCCGTGGCGCGACTTCTATCGCCAGTTTGGCGGCGAGGGCCAGATGCAGGTGCGCGAGCGCATGGTGGCGACGTTGACCGAGCTTATGCAGCGTCCGGACCATACGTGCGTGCTCGCGGTAAGCCATGGCTCGGCCATCAAGGAGTTCATGGACCACGTGAAGGGTGCGGCGGCCGACGAGCGCGATCGCGTGCCGGGCAACTGCGCGGTGCTGCACTTTGCGTTTGACGACGAATCCGACACGTTTGAGCTGATTGAGATTTTTACGCAGGAGGATTACGCACGCGAGCTGGGCCTTGAACCGCTTGTGGCTACTGCAGGTCCGCAGCGCGGATAACGCGAGCGTGGCGGCTCGGGTCGCCGGCATAACTTCTCGACGCAAAAGGGGCGGAGATGCATGTACCTGCTGCATCTCCGCCCCCTGTTTGTTGAGCTGCCGATTTTTGTGCTGCGCGGTCTGGTCTTGCTAGAACCGCGCGACTTGGTGCGTGAGCAGACCTGTCGGAACCTGCGGCGCGGCGCCGCTGACCTGCGCGGCGGGGAACAGTGCGGCTACAGCAAAGTTGAACGGCTCTTTGCCCGTGTAGGTGCCGGCAGCATGGGCATCGTCGGCCAGGAGCTGTGATGCCTCGAATAGTGCGGCAGCGTAGGCAGGGTCGTCGGCCAGTGCCGGCTCCGGCGCCTGGTCGAGCATGGCACGGATGGCGCCGACGGCGTCCTCGCGCTTGACCTCCCACACGCGGTGCGTAATGCCCGCGGGGTCGGTGACGGCGTAGAGCGAGGCGCCCTCTTTGGCAGCGCCCAGGATGATGTCCATGACGGGCGACGCCTCGTAGGCGAGCGGCACGGGACGCGGCTGCACCTTGAGCTCGGCGATCGCGCGCGCGGCGGCGAGTGCGTCGACGCTCTCGGCGGCAGCCTCGTCGCTACCCGTCAGCACGTTAACCGGGCAAATCGCCACGACACCCGTCACGCATCCCGGCTCGCCCGAGCATTCGTACACGTAATACGCCGCACCCGGGTCCTTGAGCATCAGACCATCGGCAATGGCTCCGCGCAGAGCATCGTTGCCGCTCAGGATGCTGCCCATTGCAGGCAGCGCCTCGAGCACGCGGTCCTGAGCCGGGCGGATGCAGGGAAACGGAAGTGCTTTCATGGGCGGTCCTAACGCGCGAGTCGGTTTGTTCGCGGCTTATTATGCCCCAACTTGGCCGCTCGCGTCCCAGAGCACGTTATCGGCGAGTGCGATGAGCACCTGCTGACAACGAACGATATCGGCGTGGGACACATATTCGTTAGGCTTGTGGGCGAGCGCGAGCGAGCCTGGGCCATAGCTCATGCAGTTATGGTTACCCGTCTTGCCGGCAATGACGGCAGTGTCGGTGTAGCCGGTAAAGAAGCCGACGGTCGTGTCCGCGTCCGTCACGTCATCGGCGGCACGCTTGAGCGCTGCTAGAAGGGGAGAGTTTGGGTCGCGCTCGATGGCGGGGCGGTCGCCCGTCACGGTGTAGCTGCCATGGCAACCGGGAACGGCGGCTTCGGCGACGGCGATGGCCTGCTCTACCATGCGCGTCGCGGCGGCCGTATCGGTCGGCGGGGTCAGGCGCATGTCGACCCAGACTTTGGCGCGGTCGGGTACGACATAGGGACGGTAGCCACCTTCGATCTGTCCAAACGTGATGGTCGAAGGCCCCAGCTCATCGTGCGCGGGCAGCGCCGCGAACGCATGGCGCAGCGCGCAGACGGCCTCGGCCATGGCGGCGACGGCGTCTGCGCCCTTCCAAGGCTGGCTCGCATGTGCCGTGGCGCCGGTCATCTCGATCTCGAACCACGTGCGTCCCTTGTGCGCCACCTGAATCTGTCCGTCGGTGGGCTCGGTGTCCAGCACCCATTCGCGTGAGCCGACCCAGCCGGCATCGATCGCGGCCTCTGAGCCACGCATAAAATCTTCCTCGTCGACCGAGCAGATGAGCGAAAAGCCGCGGCGGGGCAGCGCGCCATCCGCTACCACGCGCTCGAGCGTGTGAACAAGCGCGGCAATGGCGCAGGCCAGTCCGCCCTTCATGTCGCAGGCGCCACGGCCGTAGAGTTTATCGTCACGCACGATTGCTCCGAGCGGCGTAATGTCCGCGTCCCAGCCATCACCCAAGGTGACGGTGTCCATATGGCAGATATAGACCAGCCGTGGCTCGTCGCTCAAACCGGGCACGGTGACCATAAGATCGCGGCGCCCAGGGAGTACTTCGAGCTCTGCAATCTGCACGGCATCGAGTACCGGATGGCTCAGCTGCGCTAACCGTTCCTCAACCAACGCTTTGATATAGCGTTCAATCTCGCCCTCATACGCACCTGGGTCGGAACTGTCGATCCGCACGAGTCTTTGCGTAAGCCGCCAAGCAAAATCTGTATCAACCATAGGCACCTCACAGATAGTTAGGTCAACATACAGATTGTATGCCAAGAAGTGGCTCGGTGCATTTAATGGAGTGCTCACAAAAACGGGGGCGCCTCTCGTGCGAAAGGCGCCCCCGCGGGCATTCAATGTCAGTGACGGGCAGGCCACATGGGGAACTGCCCGTCAGATCAGCCGGCGCTACTTGATCACGCGCACGCGATACATCGACGGAATCTGCTTGAGCGCCTCGATGGTGCTGCTGTCCAGGTGCTCGTCGGTGTCGAACATGGTGTAGGCGTTCTCGCCAGCGGACTCGTTGGTCATACGCTGCACGTTGGCGTTGTCCTTGGCGAGAATGGCCGTGATCTGGCCGATCATGTTGGGCACGTTGGCGTGCAGGCAGGCGATGCGGCTTGCGGCGCGCGCCTTGCCCATGCTGCAGGCGGGGTAGTTGACGCTATGTGCGATGTTGCCGTTCTCCAGGTAATCCTTGAGCTCGCTGATGGCCATATCGGCGCAGTTGGCCTCGGCCTCGCCAGTGCCGGCGCCCGAGTGCGTGGTGATAAACGTGTTGGGCATCTTGACGGTCTTGGGCGTGGCAAAGTCGCAGCTAAACCAGCTGAGTTTGCCCGCGCGCAGGGCGGCGTCGACGGCGTCCTCGTCAATGATGGTCTCGCGTGCGTAGTTGATCAGCACGGCGTCGGGTGCCAGCAGGTTGATCTGCTCGGTACTGATCATGCCGATGGTGTCGGCCTTGCTGGGCACGTGCACGGTGAGGTAGTCACAGCCACGGCAGAGGTCCTCGAGCGTGCCCACGCGCTGCACCTCGCGGCTCAGCACCCACGCGTGCTCGACGGAAATGAACGGGTCGTAGCCGTAAACGTCCATGCCTAGGTCGACGCAGGCGTTGGCGACCTTGGAGCCCACGTTGCCCAGACCGATGACGCCGATGCGCTTGCCCTTGAGCTCGCGGCCCACAAAGGCCTTCTTGGCTTTCTCGGCATCGACCTGGATCTCGGGGTCGTCGGCGTTGTCGCGCACCCAGTTCATCGACTGCACCACGCCGCGGCTCGAGAGCACCAGCATGCCCAGGACGAGCTCCTTGACGGCGTTGCTGTTGGCGCCGGGGGAGTTAAAGACGACGACGCCCTTCTTGGCGTACTCCTCGACGGGGATGTTGTTGACGCCGGCGCCGCAGCGGGCGATGGCGCGGATGCCCTCGGGCAGCCCGTAGCCGTGCAGGTCGGTCGAGCGCATCAGGATCGCGTCGGCCTCTTCGGCGGTGCTCACAAATTCGTAGCCCTCGCCAAACTCGACTTTGCCGTCCTTGGTGATGTCATCGATGGTCTTAATCTTGCGCATGAAAAACTCCTTAGCAGGTTTTGATCTAAACAGGGTGGTCTGAGATGGCTGGTCGGCCCGCGTGCTGCGGGCTAGTTAGATCGCGGGCTCAAACTATGCTGCGCTTCGAAGTCCTTCATGTACGAGGCCAGTGCCTGCACGTCTTCCATGGTCACGGCGTTGTAGACGCTGGCGCGCATACCGCCCACCAGGCGATGGCCCTTGACGTTTTGAATCTGGTGCTCGGCCGCGCCTGCGACAAAGGCCGCGTCGAGTTCGGCTTCGTCGGTGCGGAAGGTGACGTTGGCGATGGAGCGACTGTCGGCCTGCGCGGTGCCATGGAACAGCTCGCTGTGCTCGAGCAGGTTGTAGAGTAGGTTAGCCTTGGTCCAGTTGCGCTCGGCCATGGCGGCAAGTCCGCCGGTCTGCTCAACCCAACGGAACACCTTGCCGCACACGTAGATGCCAAAGGTGTTGGGCGTGTTGAGCATGGAACCCTTGGCGGCCTGGGCCTTAAGGTCCAGGTACTGCGGCGTCTGCGCAAAGGCTGGGCCATCTGCGATGAGGTCGTCGCGCACGATGACCACAGTCACGCCCGCGGCGCCGGCGTTTTTCTGCGCGCCGGCGTAGATGAGCCCGTAGCGCTCGACGTCGAGCGGCTGCGACAGAAAGCAGCTCGAGACATCGGCGACCAGCGGTACGTCGCCGCAGTTGGGCAGCTCGTGGAACATGGTGCCAAAGATAGTGTTGTTCTGGCAGATGTAGACGTAGTCGAGCCCGTCGCCCGCGGCCTCGGCGGCAATGCGCGCGTTGATGTCGGCCATGTTGGGAATGTGGTCGAAATTGGTGTCTTCGGAGCTCGCGAGCAGCACGGTCTCGCCGTACTTGGCGGCCTCCTTGTACGCCTTGTTGGCAAAGTTGCCGGTCACGACGTAGCCGGCGCGGCCGCGGCGCATGAGGTTCATGGGGATGCCCGCAAACTGCAGCGTGGCGCCGCCCTGCAAAAACAGGACACGGTAGCTGTCCGGGATGCTCAGCAGACGGCGTAGGGTTGCCTCAGCGTCGTCGATGATCTGCTGGTACATGCTAGATCGATGGCTCATCTCGAGCACGGACATGCCGCAACCGCGGTAGTCCATCATCTCGTCGGCGATCTCGGCGAGCACGCTTGTGGGCAGTGCGGCCGGGCCAGCTGAGAAGTTGTGCACACGTGCCATCTTCTATTTCCCCCTCGTGGTCGTTTGAACGTTCGGGATACTTTAGCACAGTGCAGCGTCAGGCGCGACCGCATCACAGCAAAACCCGAGTGCGCCGCTATGATTTACAGGATGGTTACATGAGGGGGTGTTGCTTTACTCCTCATGCAAATCTAAATCTGCGAGCGAAGGCATGGGGTTCTCTAGGCGTTTGATCTCTTCGTTGCAAATTAGCTACCCCATGGCCACTACGACGCCAGCGTTGCGATGACGGCTTCGTCGCCGGCGTATATGAGAGTGTTGCCGTCGGGGATGATCGTTTGGCCGTCGCGCTTGAGCATCACGACGATAAAGGGGCGCTTGCCCTGCGGCACGTCGCGCAGGCGCTGGCCGGCCAGGCGACCGTGGGGCGTCACGGTGACCTCGCGCAGCGTAACCTCGGCACGCTCTTCAAACGTCGGGGCAGCCATCACCAATAGGTCGCCTTCCTCAATCACGGTATCGCCATTGGGCAGCACCGGGTGCGCGCCATCGCGCAGCACCAGGACGACGAGCATGTCCGTGGCGCTGCCAATATCGGCGAGCGAGCGTCCGGAAAACGGATGGCCCGCGCCCACCTTGAACTTGACAAACGACATGCCGTCCTCGTCGCGGTAATCGTTAAACGTACGGCGCACGTCGCCTTCCGCGTCGATCATATTGAGCTTTTTCGCCACCGCCGGTAGCAGCGAGCCCTGCACCACAATGCTCGACACGGCAATCACAAATACCAGGTCAAACAGGTCGTGACCGCCAGGAACACCGGCCACCACGGTAAAGAGGCTAAACACGACCGAAGCCGCGCCGCGCAGACCCGCCCAGCTTACGAGCGCAACCTGGCGAGGGTTCGTCTTAAAGGGCGCTAGGAGCACGCCGACGGCGATGGGGCGGCTCACAAAGAGCATAAACGCCATGAGCGCCAGGCCCGGCAGCAGCATCTGCGGCAGGCGTGCGGGCGTTACGAGCAGGCCGAGCAAGAAGAAGATCGTCATCTCGGCCATCTCGGTGAGGGTATCGAAGAAGTGCGCCATCTCGACCTTGCCGGTGATGTCGCTCGCACCCAGCACAATGCCGGCCAGGTACACGGCCAAAAATCCGTTGCCGCCCAGGTAGCTCGGCAGCGCGTAGGCGACGATGGCCACGGCGAACAAAAAGATGGTCTGCGCGCCCTCGGCCGTTGCGTGCGCGCGTTCAATCAGGCGGCCCGCCGCCCAGCCGATGGCGAGGCCCAGGCCCACGCCCAAGATAATCTGCTTGGCCAGCAGTGCGGGAATGTTGATGTCGCCGCCGGCCGCGAGTGTGGCGAGCACGGCGGTGAGCATATAGGCGACGGGATCGTTGGAGCCCGATTCGACCTCGAGCAGCGAGTCGGTGCCGCCCCTCAGCGACAGGCTGTGCTCGCGCAGAACGCTAAAGACGCTGGCCGCGTCGGTGGACGCCACGACCGATCCCAACAGCAGGCCGCCGATCCAGTCGAAGCCCAGTACAAAGTGGGCGAACACGCCGGTGATGCCTGCGGTGATGACGACGCCGAGCGTGCTCAGCAGCACCGCCGGCGCGGCGACGGGCTTGGCGCGGTCGATATTGGTGTTAAAGCCGCCGTAGAACATGATGAACAGCAGCGCCGTGCTGCAGACGGTTTCGGTGAGTGCGTAGTCGCTAAAGTCGATATGCGTCGGGCCGTTGACGCCCAACAGCATGCCCAGCGCGATAAAGATGAGCAGGGTGGGGAAGGGGAGTTTTTTGCCGACGGGTTTGATGGTCAGGCACAAAATGATGACGAGGCCGATAAAGAGAAGGATCTGGTTCATGGATAGTGTCCGCTCCTGGGTGGTTGGCGTGGCACGGTCAGTTGTCTGCGGTTATTTGTACCCAAAGATGGTGGGTTTATGGGGTTGGATTGCGGGCGTGCGCGATATCGTCATAGACGGCTGCCGTCTTTGCCTCTGCTCGGAAACCCTTTCCAGCTTTATTGCAACGGAGTACAATGGGTAACGTTTAAGTTCAACTTGAAGTTTTAGTTGCGGCGCCGGGCTTCGGCCGCAATGCAAGGAGAGGCGTGCCATGGCGATCTATGTGACATCTGATGCTCACGGGCACGTGCGTGCGCTTGACGAGGCCCTGTCTAAGATCTCGTTGACGTCCGACGACACGCTGTACGTGCTGGGCGACATGATCGATCGCGGGCCCGATCCGGTCGGCGTTATTAAGCTCGTGCGCTCGCTGCCCAACGCCCGCGTGCTCAAGGGCAATCACGAGCAGATCATGCTCGATGCCATCATTGGCCAGGATCCGCTCGATGCCGAGACCTGGGATATCAACGGTGGCTGGACGACGCGTGAGCAGCTCAACGACATGGAATTTGAGGCATACGAGGAGCTCGTGCGATGGATGGCCGCGCTGCCGCTCTACGCGGTGGTCGAGACCGAGGAGCGCCCGTATCTGCTGGTACATGCCGGTATTGAGACCGAGGCGGCGCGGGCGTTTTTGCTTGAGCATGGCGTCGATTGTGCCGATGGCGTTGGAGCGGTGGGTGCCGATCGCGAGCTGCTGCAGCAGATGCTCGCGGTGCAGTCGTCCGATGACCTGCTGTGGATTCGTCATGGCTATTGGGATGCGTCGACCGGGCTGCTTTCTGCCGAGGGCAAGGGCCCGGTCGTGGTGAGCGGTCACACGCCCACGGTATCGCTTGGGCGCTATTGCGAGGTCGGTGGTCTGGCGGGGCTCGATGAGGAATCGGGACGCGGGCAGATCGTGCGCTTGGGCGGCGAGGACACTGCTGGTGTTCCCGATCGCATCGACATCGACTGCGCCGCCGCCACCGGCTCCGAGTTCGGCCGCGTGGGCATCCTGCGCCTGGACGACGGGGCCGAGTTCTACGCGAACATCAACCCGGGCGAATAATCGGTGCAAGTGGTAGCTAATTTGGGAAGGGTTTTTTGACTTCTTTTGCCCTTCTGCTCGCTAATTGATTTCTCTGGGACGGGGATTAAATAATCATTTGGCTGCCCGCCGGCTAAGTGAGTAGACTTTTTTGGAAATGCCGAGCACCCAACATATTTGCCTCAATAAAACCGCAGGTCAAAGATTTGTGCTCTGTCGGTGTGGTCCGGGATTCGGTATAAGTCTACTCACTTAGTTTTGCGTGTCCGCAACGAGACCCCAGACGGGGTGATTCCATCGCAAATTCCGGTGACCGGTCAGCTAATTAGGCGCCGTATGGGTTGCGGTCGCGTTCGATGCGTTGGCGGATGTGGGCGTACTCGATAATCAGTAGCACCAGGAGTAGGGCCATGATGGCTAGGTGGCTCACCACAGCGCCCATCAGACCCAGCAGCTTAATCAAGATCACCGGCAGCACCACGCTTACGGCGAAGCAGATCAGGTAGATCTTGGTGACGTCTCCAGCGTGGCGCAGCACCGTGATGATGGCGTAGATAAAGTCGATGGCCGCGGTGACGCCGCCGGCGACGACCATCAGCAGCGCCAGCGTACGGTAGCGCTCAAAGCTGAGGCCGTACATAAAGCTCATGAGGGGAATACCGGGACCTGCCATAAATGCGGCGCACGCGCCGGTGATGACCACGATCAGCGCCATAACGGCAACAATAATCAGGTCAAAGCGACGACGCTTGCGAGGATTAGCCCAAATGCTCGACAAGCGCAGGAGCTGCGGTTTATAGATAAATCCAATGCTCAGCAAAATAGCCTGCGCCGGAAAGAACAGGGCATTAAAGTACAGCTGATATTTGTATGCCAGCGTGCCTTCCATCACAAACTTGGGCATGCTCTCGATGAGGTTGAACAAGAACAGTGCACCAAAGAGTGGAGCGCACTGGACAAACAGGTGGCCGACCTCGCGAAGGCTCACGCGGCGCGATTTTTCGGTCTCGAGCAGGGCGAGCGGCGCGGTGACCAGCACGAGCGAGGCGATCGCGGCGATGCCCATGGCCATGGCCGCGATGGGCATGTTACGCGTAAGGAACAGCGCCACGCTAAAGACCACGATGACGCCGACGGAGCGTAGCGTTTGGCTCATGCCGGCCAGGTAGAATTTATCGGCCTGCTGCAGGCGGCCCTCGTACACGTCCGCCACGCCGTCGATCACCTTATACAGGTAGACGCCCAGGCCGATCGTCGCCATCTGCGCGTCATAGCCGCGGGCGCTGCTGTACATGAGGCCACAGCCTAGGGCGAGCGCTCCGCAAAGCCAGCGGTTGAGCTGGTAGGAGGCAAAGGACGTCTTTTCGTCGATGTCTGAGACCTGGAAATTGCGCACGCCGTAGTTGCATGCGATCATGATGAGCGTGCCGGTGACGAAGGCGATGGAGAATTTGCCTGCTTCTTCGGCGCCCACGAGCTGTGTGGACACGATGGTGAGCAGCGGAAACGCCAAGCCCCACACGGCGGTGCCGAGAGTGTTCCAAAGGTAATCGCGGCGGGTGGCGTGCTCTTCGTATTCAGCCTCTTGCGTGGAGAACCCGCCGCCGTAGACGGCGCCTAGCAGACGGTTCCACCAAGCGTTGACCATGCGGTGGATGGGGCCGGGCTGGCGATCGCGCTCGCGGCGACGGCGCGTGGCCTGGCTGCTGTCGGGGCCGCCGGCGTTGCGATGACTCAGCTCCTGGATGCGTGCGAGTTCCTCGGCAGTGTGCGAGGCGGGGAAGAGGCCGTTCTCGATGCGACCGCCCTGGGCCTTCGCGGCGCCGTCTTTCGATGCAGCGGGGTTGGAGATGCCGTTACGGCGGGCGATGGCGCGGCGAATGCTATCGAGGGGCGTGATGCTCAAAGCGGGGTCCTTTCTATTGCTGCGCTCTAGTATAGACACCGCGGTGTCCGCTCGTGTTTTTGAACAGGTTGTTCGATAATTTCGGCGGCGCCATTCGGTAGTCGGCACTTAGGGACGTTCCTTATGTGCAGGCACTTTGGGAACGTCCCTAAGTGCCGGCATCCGGGGATACTCCTTGAATGTTGCCTGTTCAAGAGTGTCCCCAATGACTAGTCGTTTAAGAACGTCCCCAATGACTGGGCCGCTTGCCTGCGATTTTTGACCGTTGGGCGGGCTTGCCGCCCTTGCCGCAAAAACGTTTTTGCATATCGGGTACAACGGGCTTTACGTGAGTAAAGTGCGCGCCGCGTCCACGTGCCGCGTTTTTAAAGGAGGCCCCATGCCTGGTGTTACCCCTGCAGAAGTTCTGTCCAATTTTGGTATTACGCTGGTCGAAGATCCCGCCGAGAATCAACCCCGTCTGCTGGTCGATCTGCCCGCCGCGGAGCTCGTCGAGCACGCTATCCGCCGCGAAGAAGGCCGCATGGCATCCAACGGCGCGCTGGTGATCGAGACGGGGGAGCGTACCGGCCGTTCCCCCAATGACCGCTTTATCGTTGACACCCCCGATGTTCACGACAAGATTGCCTGGGGCGCGGTCAACCGCCCGCTGTCCGTCGAGAGCTATGAGGCCATCAAGGCCGGCATCGTCGACTATCTCAACGAGCGCGACGTGTTCGTCACCCGCGGCATGGCAGGTGCCGACCGCAACCACACGCGTCGACTGCTCGTTGCCTGCGAGCGTGCCAGCCAGGCACTTTTTATTAAGCAGATGCTCGCCCGCCCGCTCGCTCGCGAAATCGCGCGCACCGGCGAGCCCGACTTCTGCGTGCTCGCAGCGCCCGGTTACCAGTGCGACCCCGCCATCAAGGGCCTCAACTCCAGCGCCGCGGTGGTCATCAACTTCCAGGAACGCGTGATTCTGGTCGCCGGCACCGGCTACTCTGGCGAGATTAAAAAGTCGATCTTTAGCGTCATGAACTATCTGCTGCCCGTCGAGGACGACGTGCTGCCCATGCACTGCTCGGCCAGCATGGATCCCGTCACGCACGAGACCGCCGTGTTCTTTGGCCTGTCCGGCACCGGCAAGACCACGCTTTCGGCCAATCCCACGCGCCTGCTGATCGGCGACGACGAGCACGGTTGGTCCGACATGGGTATCTTCAACATCGAGGGTGGCTGCTACGCAAAATGCGAGGGCCTGGACGCCTTCCACGAGCCCGAGATCTTCAACGCCGTCCGTTTTGGCGCCATTTGCGAAAACGTGGTGCTCGACGAGAACCGCAAGCCCAACTACGACGACATCTCGATCACGCACAACACGCGCGTGGCCTATCCCGTGGAGCACATTCCTAACGCGTGGACTAAGGGCATGGGCACCACTCCGAGTGTCGTGCTGTTCCTGACTTGCGACGCTTTTGGCGTGCTGCCACCCATCTCACGTCTGACGGCCGATGCCGCCATGTACCACTTTGTGACGGGCTTTACGGCTAAGATTCCCGGCACCGAGGTCGGCGTCACCGAGCCCACGCCCACGTTCTCCTCGCTGTTTGGCGAGCCGTTTATGCCGCTCGACCCCATGGTCTATGCCAAGATGCTCGGCGAGCGTATCGCCGACGGTCGTACGCGCGTGTACCTGGTCAACACCGGCTGGATTGGCGGCGGTTATGGTGTGGGCCATCGCATCGAGCTTGCCTACACGCGCGCCCTGGTGGCCCGCGCCCTCGACGGTACCATCGAGGACAGCGAGTTCTTGCACGACGACATCTTTAACGTCGACATTCCCACGACGTGCCACGGCGTGCCCGATGGCATCCTGGTGCCGCGCCAATACTGGCAGAGCACCGCGCGCTATGACGAGGCCGCGCACAACCTGGCGGTGATGTTCGAGGAGAACTTCGAGAAGAAGTACTCGCACCTGCCCGAGTCCGTCAAAGCCGCCGGCCCGCACGCCCAAGTACACGCCGACGCTCGTCATCGCGGCCGCGGGCTGCTGGGACTTCGCCACTAGCTTCGCCGTGAGTCCATATCCACCACAAAGGGGACAGGCGCCTTTATGGTGGTTTTGCTCGCGTGGATGACTCGGGTTACAATACGCTTGACATATCGTCCCCTTCTCCGGATGGGGACAGCGTAAGCGCTCTTGTGGCGGCACCGTAGGACTTTGAAGGTGGCCGCTGTGAGGGCGCTTTTTGTTTAGGCGCCCTCGCTCGGGCGTACGCTATGAAGGGAGAGCGTATGAAGAGCTTTATTGCCGAGGATTCATTCTGGGAGCTGTTTCCGCAGGCAGCGGTCGGTGTTGTGGTCGTGGAGGGCATGAAGCCCACGGCTCAGATTCCTCAAGAGGACGTGGATGCGATTGCGGCGTTGCTCGACCGCGCCAATATCGATGCGGAGCGCCATCTGACCAGCGACACTATCAGCGAGAACGCACCGGTCAAGGCATGGCGCGAAGCCTATCGTCTGTTCAAGACCAAGAAAGGCGCCCGATGCTCGATCGAGAACTTGCTCAAGCGCGTGCTCAAAGGCAAGCCGGTGGGCCACATTACGCCCGCGGTGGATATTTACAATACGGTGTCGCTGACCTACGCGCTGCCCGTGGGAGGCGAGGATCTGCATGCGATCGAGGGAGACCTTCGCTTGAAGGTGACCGACGGTGGCGATGCGTTCTTGCCGCTTGGCGAGGAGGCGGACGATCCGACGCTGCCCGGCGAGCTCGCCTACATCGACGATGCGGGCGCTGTGTGCCGCTGCTGGAACTGGCGCGACGGCGTTCGCACGGCGCTGTCCGATAATTCGGCCGATGCGTTCCTGGCGATTGAGTGCGTGGAGTCCGAGCGGATGGGGGATTGCCAGGCTGCGATCGATCGCTTAGCCGAGCTGCTTGAGCGCTATCTGGGAGCGACGGTTGTCGTTAAGACGCTTGTTACCCGCGACAATCCTTGCGTGGAGCTGTAGCGAAGTCTGCGGATCAAACTCGACGGTCAAAACCACCACAATGGTGCCTGTCCCCTTTGTGGTGGTTTTTATGTTGATGAGTTAACAAATGAGGCGTGCAGGGCTGGCGGCCGCTGGGTACGGTTAAGATGTTTACCCGTTAGCATTATGCAAGCGAAAGGCGGTCGTCTCCCATGCAGCAGAACGACGAGACACGTTTCGAGGACTTTGTCGGACTGATCAGCGGGCTCTACAAGGAGATTCAGCGCATTAAGACATCCGAGGGCGCAAGGCTGGGCCTCAAGGGCTCCGACGTTATGTGCCTTTACTATCTTGAGCGCAGCAAGGACGGCCTGACTGGCGCTGACCTGGCTCGCATGGCAGGCGTGACCCGCGCTGCCGTCTCGCGTACGCTCGCGCATCTGGAGGAGGGCGGCTACGTCGAGGTCGATGACTCGGGTGATGCGGCCGTCAAGTACCGTGCCCCGGTGCGCCTGACTGCCCTGGGCGGCGAGAGCATGAGCGAGGCCGATCGCATCATTCGCGAAGTGCTCGACACCACCGGTAAGGCCATGGGCGTGGAGCAGCGCGAGCAGATGTACGCGTCGCTGCGCACGATTCTCAATACCTTGCGCGAGATCTAAGGCCGCCAAGGTATTTGCTTCCCATTAACAACTGCATAGTCCCGTTTGAGCGCGTATACCGTGCCGGGGCTTTGCTGTCAAAATTCCCCGCGCGAGACCTGCGCAAGAAAGGATTCGCTATGTCCGTCCGCATTATTACCGATTCCGCAAGCGATATGTCGCCGGCCGAGCACCCAGTACTGGCCGTTTTGCCGCTGTCCGTCACCTTTGGCACCGATGTGTACATGGATGGCATCGACATCGATCACCAGCGCTTTTACGAGATGCTCGTGGAGCGCGATGAGCTGCCCAAGACCGGCCAGGTCAACCCGTACGCGTTTTCGCAGGCCATCGCCGAGGCGCGTGAGGCCGGCGACGAGGCCGTGATTATTACCGTGGGCGCTAAGCTTTCGGGTACAAATCAGAGTGCCCGTACCGCACTTGCCGAGGCGCCGGGCGGCGACGTATACGTGGTGGATAGCAATAACGTCACTCTGGGCGAGCGTGTCCTGGTCGAGTATGCCCTGCGCCTGGTGAACGAGGGCCGTAGTGCGGCCCAGATCGCGGCGGCCGTCGAGGCCGTCCGTGACCGCGTGGTCGTCATCGGCCTGCTCGAGACGCTGGAGTACCTGGTGCGCGGCGGTCGTCTGTCTGCTGCGGCCGGCGCCGTGGGCACACTGCTCAACGTAAAGCCTGTGGTGGCTGTCGAGGACGGTCTGATCGTGCAGCTGGGCAAGGCGCGCGGTTCCAAGAACGGCCGCAACCTGCTGAACCAAAAGGTCGAAAAGGCGGGCGGCATCGACTTTTCCATGCCGCTGGCGCTCGGCTATACGGGTCTTTCGGATGCGGTGCTCAAGAAGTATATCGAGGACAGCGCGGCACTTTGGGCTGGCCATACCGAGGGCGAGTTGCCCGTTCACACCATCGGCGCCACCATCGGTACCCACGTAGGCCCTGGCGCCGTAGCCGTAGCCTTCTTCCAGCCCGCCAACTAACCGACCTGCCATAAACCACCACAAAGGTGCCTGTCCCCTTTGCGGTGGTTTATGCTTTTCAGGGTGGAAGGGAGCGAGCAATGGCGTCTGAGGGCTTTTTTGAACGGGTGTACGAGGTGGTCGAGCAGATCCCCGAGGGGATGGTCGCCACGTATGGTCAGGTGGCGCTGCTTGCCGGTCGACCACGAAGTGCGCGGTATGTGGGGTATGCCCTGCATAGCAATCCGCGCCCCGGCGAGATTCCCTGTCACCGCGTGGTGTTTGCCGACGGGCGCATATGCGAGGGTTTTGCTTTTGGCGGTCCCGATGCTCAACGTGAGCTTTTGCTAGGGGAGGGTGTGGCGTTTAAGGACGACATGCACGTCGACTTGCTTGCCTGTCGCTGGCCAGCAGGGCTCTAGCGCTCTGCCGTGGCCAAAACCACCACAAAGGTGCCTGCCCCCTTTGTGGTGGTTTAGTTTACTTGGGCTAACTTATGGAGAAGCTATGGCGGCGGATATTGATGCTGCAAAGTAAACCACGGTGAACTATATTGGTTTCAGCAACGGAGCAGGCAATAGGCGATGAAAAAGCCTGCCCTGTTGAGTTTGATTCGCATTCCTCCCCTCTGTGCGATTCAACGGTGTACTTCGGGAACAGGCCCGCTGGCAACTAACTGCCAGCGGGCCTGTTCCTGTTTGTCGGGGGAGTGCGATGGACGGAGCCGAAGCGGTCCGCTCCAAAAAAGGCGGACGCCGTAGCGCCCGCCCTATAGCAATCGAAAGCTCAAGTCAGCAGATCGGCCTAGTACACCATACCCATGGCGTCCTGAACCTCGGCCAGGGTCTGCTCGGCGATCTCGTTGGCGCGACGGTTGCCCTCATGCAGGACGTCCTTCACATAGTCCAGATCGTTCTCGTAGCGCTGGCGACGCTCGCGGATAGGTGCGAAGTACTCGTTGACGGCCTCGGTCACGTACTTCTTGAGCTGGCCGGAGCCGCCCATGCCAATCTCCTCGGCAATCTCGACCTCGGAGCGACCGGTGCAGATTGCAGCCGTCGAAAGCAGGCCGGACACACCGGGGCGGTTCTCGGGGTCGAACGTGATCATGCGCTCGGAGTCGGTCTGGCTCTTCTTGATGCGCTTGGCCGTTTCCTCGGCGGTCATCGAAATATTGATGGCGTTGCCGTAGCTCTTGCTCATCTTGCGACCGTCAAGGCCGGGCAGCAGCGGGGTCTCGGACAGCAGCGCTTCGACCTCGGGAAATACCTTGCCGTAGCGGTTGTTAAAGCGGCGGGCGATGGTGCGGGTGAGCTCGATGTGCGGCAGCTGGTCGCGACCGACGGGTACCACGTTGCCCTTGCAGAACAGGATGTCGCAGGCCTGATGCACCGGGTAGGTGAGCAGAAGGCCGGTGAGCTCGTGGCCCGAGGCCTCCATCTCGGCCTTGACCGTGGGGTTGCGCGCCAACTCGGCCTCGGACACCAGCGACAGGAACGGCAGCATGAGCTGGTTTGCGGCGGGCACGGCGGAGTGCGCGTAGATCATGGTCTTGTCGGGATCGATACCGCAGGCAAGGTAGTCCATGACCATGTTATACACGTTGTCCTGGATGTGTTCGGTCGTGTCGCGGTCAGTGATGACCTGGTAGTCGGCGATGAGCACATTGGTCTTGGCGCCCATGTTCTGCAGTTCAACACGGCCCTTGAGGGTACCGAAGTAGTGGCCCAGGTGCAGACGGCCGGTGGGGCGATCACCGGTGAGCATGGTGAACTTCTCGGGCGTATTGGCCAGGCCCTCGCGAATGGCGTTGCTCTTTTGCAACGCGACTTCGTAGCTGTTCTCGTTTGGCATGATTGCTCCTAACGTATGTTCATGGGTCAAGATGATAACGCGTTTATTGGAGGGGCGGGGCGTAAGTAGGCGAGGGGCGGGAGAGGGGTGGCTTGTGCGATGGGCGCGGCGTGGCCGCGCTTGGCCAACGGTGCCTTGGCACATCCTCGGCAGCTTGTCCTAGAGCTTGTGGTGGCGCTCTTCTTTGCGCTCCTCGGCTGCCTGCTCCTCCTGCTTAAAAGCGGGGTCGTCGGGGGTGACCAGCTCATCTTCGTGCGTGCGCTTGTTGTAATGGTGGAGCAGCACGGGCTCAAATAGATGTAGATGCTTGGCGAAGGCCGCCGAGCCAATGGCGAGCACGGTAAAGATGAGCACGCGCATGGGCACCTCGACCTGGTTAATCGCGGCGGCGCCGGCCGAAAGCATGATGCACCAGGCATAGATGAGCAGCACGGCCTGTTTTTGGTTGTAGCCTTCTTGGATCAGGCGGTGGTGGATGTGGCCCTTGTCGGCCTGCCCGATGCTAATGTGGGCGCGCTTGCGGCGCACAATGGCGCTAAACGTGTCGATGATGGGCACGCCGGCAACGATGAGCGGGATGATAAGCGAGGTGAGTGCGGCGGTGCGGCTCACGTTGAGCAGCGAGATGGAGCCCAGCGCAAAGCCCAGAAGCAACGACCCCGAGTCGCCCAAGAAGATGCTTGCGGGGTTGAAGTTGTAGCGCAAAAAGGCCAGACAGGCGCCAAAGAGCGCAATGGAGAGCGCGGCGGCGTCGATGCGGCCCGAGAGAACAGCCATCGAAAACATGGTGAACGATGCGATGCCGCAGATGCCCGTGGCCAAGCCGTCGAGGCCGTCGATGAGGTTAATGATGTTGGTGAATGCCACCAGATAGATCACGGTAATGGGGTAGGCGAGCCATCCGAGCATGATCTCGCCGGGAGCAAACGGGTTGACGATGACGCCGATCCGCAGGCCGCCCATGCAGGCGATAAGCGCGGCGAGGACCTGTCCGGCCAGCTTTTGCTTGGGCGTGAGCTGGAAGACGTCGTCGATAGCGCCGGTCGCAAAGATAACGGTAAAAGAAAGCGCAAGTATGGGGTAGCTGATGTGCAGACGGGGGTGGGGCACCAAAACGGGCGGCCAACCCAGGTACCAGGTGCCTAGGATTTGCACAGTGCAGGCGACGACCAGGCCCAAAAACACCGCCGTTCCGCCCAAACGCGGGATGGGCTTGGTGTTGATGCGGCGCTTAGAAGGATAGTCGACGGCGTCGAGCTTGATTGCCAGGCGCTTGACCAGGGGTACCGTGAGGAAGGTCGTGATAAAGGCCGCCGCTGCCACGCATAGGTACGGTATGTAGCTCGGGGATGAAGCCATGAATCTAAAAACCGCCAAGCGTCGAAGGAAAAGGTCAGAAGAACGCCATGCGCAAAGGGCATAGCCGAACCATAATACTCGACCAAGGGGGGTGCATGGAATTGCACGCAGCGATAATCACGCGCTTACCAGATATTGGGATGTTGTCGATGGCTTGTCGGGATGCCGGCGGGGATCCATATGGACTGTAATGGTGATTTTCGGCAAAAGAAAACCACCCCCCACGTTACGAAAATGAACCCACCTAAAACAGGTGGGTGCCCTCATCGACTGTTCCAGCGTCCTTAACAACGAAGGATACCTGTACTAGGTACGACTGTGTGGGCTCCCTAAATAAACGCGACGGTTCACCCAGTTGCTCCGCGGGGGGCGGAATACCTACATCATAAAGCGGCACTTTATCGATTCCAGTCTTGACATTACAAAAATCGTGTCGGACGATTACGGCGCCTTGGGCTCGAGCCGTCTGTGGGGTTGATCCCTTTACGTTTGAGCTGCTGAATCGTTGTTTTGGAGCATGGTTTTATGCCGACGTCGTTGACCGAACTTTTTTCGCCCGCCTGCCATTTGTGTCCGCGCCGTTGCGGTGCGGCGCGCGATGAGGGCGCGCACGGCGTCTGCGGTGCTAACGACACGCTCAAGGTGGCCCGCGCCGCGCTTCATATGTGGGAGGAGCCGCCTATCTCGGGCGAGGCCGGTTCGGGCACGATCTTCTTTAGCGGCTGCTCGCTCAAATGTATCTACTGCCAGAACCACGAGATCTCGACCGGCAATTTTGGCCTTGAGATTTCGCCTGAGCGCCTGGTCGAGATTATGCTGGAACTGCAGGACCAGGGTGCCAACAACATCAATTTGGTGACGGCGACGCACTATGCGCACCTGTTGCCTGCCGCGATTGCCGCGGCACGGGCGCGCGGGCTGGTCATCCCAATCGTCTACAACACGAGCGGTTATGAGCGCGCGAGTGCCGTGGCGGCGCTGGGCGACCTGGTCGATGTGTGGCTCACCGACTTTAAATATGCCGATGCCGGGCTTGCGCAGTCGCTCTCTCATATAAAGGATTACCCGCGTGTGGCCGTGTCGGGCCTGGTCCAGATGGCGCGCGAGATCGATCGCCGCGGGGGAGAGTTGGTGGACGAGGACGGGCTTATGAAGCGCGGTATGATCGTGCGCCACCTGGTGCTTCCGGGGCATGCGGACGATTCGTGTCGCGTACTGGACCTAGTGTGGCAGACGGTGGGCGATGTGCCGATCTCGGTCATGAACCAGTACACGCCCAATGCGCTTATGCGCGAGCAGGGCGGCGACCTGGCGCGCGCCGTGACGCGCGAGGAGTACGAGCAGGTGCTCGACCATGCCGACGACCTGGGCTTTACGACGATGTTCTGGCAAGAGGGCGGCGCGGTAGACGAGAGCTTCACCCCGGCCTTCGACACCACCGGCGTCCTCACCAGCGCAAAGTAGGGCGTTCGTCGATGATTTTTCTGGGACGGGGATTAAAAAATCATCGAGAGGATCGCCTGTTCAATAGTTGCCAAAATAGCCGCGTCCCAAAAAGACTGGTTATTGGGCGTTGACAGTTGGCGAGCCGTAGGTAAAATATCGACTTGTCCTGGGGACGTAGCTCAGTTGGGAGAGCGCTGCCGTCGCATGGCAGAGGCCGAGGGTTCGACTCCCTTCGTCTCCACCCTTGGATTTGATAAGCCGCTGACATTGTGTCGGCGGCTTTTTTTAAAAGAAAGGGCTTTACCATGGCCGAGCTTGAGTCCCAACCATTGTCCGACGAGGAGCGCGCTGAGTTGGAAGAGCTCCGCGCTGAGAAGGCCCGCCGCGAGGCTCGGGAAGAGGCCCGTCGCGAGCGCGAGGAGCTGGCTGCCCTGCGTGCCGAGCGTGCGAAGGCCGAGGTGGTCGCCTCGAACGCCGCATCCGAGCGCAAGCCCGCGCCCGCACCCAAGCCCGCTGCTGCGAAGCCTGCACCTGCCGCGCCCAAGCCCGCTGCAGCGAAGCCTGCACCTGCCGCGCCCAAACCTCAGCCTAAAAAGGCCGCTCGTCCCAAGTCCGTCGAGCCCAAGCCGAGCCGTGACGAGATGACCTTTGCCCAGCGCATGGTTACCTCCAAGGAACCTGCGGGCGAGAACGAGATTCCTGGCATGGCGCCGGCTCAAAAAATCATCATTGTCCTTGCCCTCATCGCGTTTGTCATCTTTATGGGCTACACGATCCTGACCAGCTTGGGCCTGCTCTAACCGATTTGCATCGGGCGTCATGTCCGCATGCTCTGCTCTCGTCCAACCCTCAAATTCTGCACCACACATCCGAAAGGTCGCCCCATGGCTTTGACCGATATCTCTCATCCCACCGACATCGCAATGCTCACCGATCTGTACGAACTCACTATGGCCCAGGGCCTGTGGGAGAGCGGCAAGGCCAATGAGCAGGGTTGTTTTACCGCGTTTTACCGCGACCATCCCTTTGGCAGCGCCTATGCCGTCATGTGCGGCACCGCCGAGCTGCCCGAGCTAGTCGAGAATCTGCGCTTTACGCCCGAGGATATCGACTACCTCGCATCGCTTGAGGCCCCGGCCGGCGGCGCGATGTTCAAGTCCGCATTCCTCGACTACCTGCGCGATTTTCGTGCGCATGTAAATATCGACGCCGTCCCCGAGGGCGAGCTCGTCTTTCCACGCGAGCCCATGGTGCGCGTCACCGGTCCTGCGCTCGAGTGCCAGCTGCTCGAGACGGCGCTGCTCAACATCGTCGGGTTCCAGACACTTGTCGCCACCAAGACGGCGCGCGTGGTGCTGGCAGCGGACGGCCGTCCCGTGGCCGAGTTTGGCCTGCGCCGAGCCCAGGGTCCCGATGGCGGCCTGGCCGTTGCGCGCGCGAGCTACGTCGCCGGCTGCTCCTCTACGTCCAATGTGCTCGCCGGCCGCCGCTACGGTATTCCCGTCTTTGGCACGCATGCGCACAGCTGGGTGATGAGCTTCGATTCCGAGCTCGAGGCCTTCCGCGCCTTTGCCAAGTCGAGCCCCAAGAACTGCACGCTGCTCATCGACACCTACGATGTGCGCGAGGGCTGCGAGCATGCCATTACGGTTGCCAAGGAGATGGAGGCGGCGGGCGAGCGCCTGTCGGCTATTCGCATTGACTCGGGCGACCTCGCCAAGCTCTCCAAGTATGTCCGCGGTCGTTTCGATGCCGAGGGCCTGCCCTATGTGGGGATCTCGGTTTCTAACGATCTGGATGAGTACACGATTCAGTCGCTGCTCGACCAGGGCGCGCCCATCGATAGCTTTGGCGTGGGCACCAAGCTCGCGACCTGCTACGACCAGCCGGCGCTGGGCGGCGTGTACAAGCTTTCCGCCCGCCGTGCGAGCGAGGCCGACCCGTGGACGCCGGTGGTCAAGCTCTCCGAGCAGCCCTACAAGCGCACGATCCCGGGCGTGCAGCGCGTGCGCCGTTATTACGACGGCTTTGGCGGCCCGGTCTGCGACATGATCTACGACGAGGACCATCTGGTGGGGGAGGGCGCCGCGCGCGGCAATACCCTCGTGGCCGTGAATGATGCCGCCCTGGTGACCGACGTGTCGGAGCTTGAGTATCGCGAGCTGCTGGTGCCGATCGTGCGCGATGGCAGCGCAGTGGCTCCGCGTGAGAGCATCCAGGACGCGCGCGAGCGCTGTGTTTGGGCGCTCGATCATCTGGACGCAGCTTTCAAGCGCTTCCTGTACCCGCAGACCTATGTGGTGGGCATGGAGCAGGGCCTGGCTCAGGTGCGCGACGAGCTCGTGCGCAAGAACATGGCCGCGGCCTCGGCTTTCCCCTGGGCAAAATGATCAGCATGCGACGGAAGATAACGGATCATTTTCTCGCTTGCCCGTTCGCCCGTTCGCTGAACAGTTGATTGGTTTGACGTATGACGACTTCTTATAAAACGATGGTGGTAAAGATCGGTTCGTCCACGGTGGTGGGCGCCGATGGCAAGGTCAACCGCGCCTTTATCGGCGGACTTGCCGATCAAGCCGCAGCGCTGCGCAAGCTCGGCTGGCGTCTGGTCGTGGTGAGCTCGGGCGCTATCGCCTGTGGCTATCCCGTGTTGGGCTTCGACCGCAAGCCGGTCGGCGACCTTCCGAGCCTGCAGGCCTGCGCCTCGGCTGGTCAGTGCATCATCTCGTCGGCCTACGACGTGGAGTTCCATGCGCGCGACCTGCTCACCTCGCTCGTGCTGCTCACGCGTCACGACACGGCGCGTCGCACGTCCTACCTGCACGCGCGCGACGCCCTGCTGCGTCTGGTGGAGCTGGGCGTGGTGCCGGTCGTCAACGAGAACGACACCGTTACCGTCGACGAGATCAAGTTTGGCGACAACGACACGCTGGCGGCGCTCGTGAGCTGCCTGGTTTCCGCCGACCTGTGCGTGACGCTGTCCGACATCGACGGCCTCTACACCGCCAATCCGCACGAGGATCCGACGGCCGAGTTTGTCCCGGTCGTGCATAAGATCGATGCCAAGATCATTGCCTCGGCGGGTGATTCTTCGACCTCGGTGGGTACGGGCGGCATGATCACCAAGATTCGCGCGAGCCGCATCCTGATGACGGCGGGCATTCAGAGCGTGATTTGCTCGGGCGAGGACCCCGATGCCCTCGTGCGTCTCGCCCGCGGCGAGAGCGTGGGAACCCTGTTCGATCCGCCGGCGGAGCGCCTGGACATCGCACCCCGCAAACTGTGGATCGCGCTGGGCGACAAGGCCCACGGCTCGGTGACGGTTGATGACGGTGCTGCGAAGGCGCTGGTCAGCCGTGGCTCTTCCCTGCTTGCGGTGGGTATTTGCGAGGTCGATGGCCAGTTTGCCGAGGGCGATGTGCTCGATGTGTGCGATCCGAGCGGTATGGTCGTCGCCCGCGGTATCGCCGAGGCCGATTCGGACGTGCTGGAGCTTGCAGCCGGCCGCCGCCAGGACCAGATCGCCAGCAACCGCCTGCTCGCTAACCTGGCCGAGAAGCCGGCGATACACAGGGATAACTTGATCGTATTTGCATAAAGAAAGACAGCGCTGCGGATCGTTTCCTGCAGCGCTGTCTTTCTCGTGCCGGCACTTGGGGACGTTCCTTATGTGCCGGCACTTTGGGACACTCCTTAGCTAGAAGATCCGGCGCAGGTCTCCGCGGTTGAGCGCTTCGTCGAAGAGGTGCTTGAACACCACGCTGCCGTGCAGGCCGTCGTGCTCGAACTCGTTGGTCACCCAGGCATGCGAGTTGCCCACGCGGCTGAGCGTATCGAGCTGCATGCCCGAATCGACGTACATATCGTCGAAATACACCGCGGCCTGGAGTGGCACCTCGTTGCAGGCTAGGCGCTGCGGGTCGTAGATCTTGTCCCAGCTGGTGTCTTCCATCAGCAGGTCCATGGCGGGCTTAAACGGCATAAGCTCGGGCATCTGCTCAAACATCCACGGGAACATGGCCTCGCCGGTAATCATGAGCGGGCGCGCGAGTGTGTCGAACTCGGCACGATGGGCCTTCTCCTCTGCTGCGGCCCAGCGAATGGGCATGGTGTCGCCGTCGGCGTAGATAAACTCCTGCAGCGTCCAGTACAGCGGGTTTGTACGCGTGTTGGTGCGCTCGAAGGCGCGCATCAAAAAGCTGTCGGATACCGAGGAGCCGCAGCTAAGCGTACCGTCGCCAGTAACAAACGCGTGATCGATAATCCAATGCATGCGCTCAAAGCTCGGCTTCATGCCAAAGTCGCTGCCCATGAGCTGTAGGCGCTCGACCGTCATCGGCGAGCCGTCGGGCAGCACGGGCTTCTGGGCCTCGAGCGCATCGGCCAGGGCTGCCACGCGGTCGACGTCAGCGGGGTAGCGGTCGTAATACTGCTGCGTCTTGGCGGCCATGCGCGGGAAGGTGTGCGCGTAGACCTCGCTTGCGCTCGCCGGCACGTGGGGGATGCCGCCGCAGGTAAAGCTTGCCGCTATGCCCTCGGGGAAGAGCGACAGATAGCTCAACGTCAAAAAGCCGCCGTAGCTCTGCCCGAGTGTGACCCAGGGCTTGCCGCCAAAGCCCACCAGGCGCAGGTACTCAAAATCGCGCACGATGGAGCTGGCGAGGTGGCGCTTGAGGAAATCCGCCTGCGAGCGTGCGGCATCGGAGCCGGCCGCCGTCGCGCGCTCACCCAGTGCCTTGATCGTGCGCCCGTCCACGCAGCTACTGCGTCCGGTGCCGCGCTGGTCGGGAAGGACCACGCGGAAGTGCTTGACGGCCTCCTCGATCCAGCCGTCGCTTGTGGGCGACAGCGGACGTGGGCTCTCGCCGCCGGGGCCGCCCTGCAAAAACAGGAGCAGCGGCAGATCGTCGTTGATGCGGTCGGGCGCGCAAACCACGCGGTAGAAGAGCTTGATGCTCTCGGGCGCGCCGGCGATGGGTGCCGGCATAGCGCCGCGGCGCATGGTACTGCCGACGGCCAGGAGCATCGGCTCCAGGCCGCGCCAGTCAAGGGGGACGTCGATGCTGTGGTCCTCGACGTAAAGGCCGGGGACGTGGTACGAAGTGATGAGGGCCATGTGAGTCTTCCGTTCGTTGCGGTGTTTCGGGTTGACCAATTCTACCGCCGCGGGCGAGGCCATGCGCAAATCGGCTACCATGGTTGCAAACTTCTAGGAGAAAGGGCCGCCCATGTCGGTCGATATAGCCACGTATGTCCACGATCTTGCCGTTGCCGCCAAGGCAGCGTCGGCCTCGCTTGCCACGGCGAGCGATGAGCAGCGCCAGGAGGCCGTGCGCGCCATGGCCGCAGCACTGCGCAACGGTGTCGACTCCATCGTCGCCGCCAACGAGCTCGATATGTCCGCCGCGCGCGATGCGGGCACTTCGGCCGGTCTGCTCGACCGTCTGCTGCTGACGCCTGAGCGCGTCGAGGGCATGGCCGCCGGTTTGGAGAAGCTCGCCGAGCTGCCCGATCCCGTCGGCCGCGTGCTCGACCACCGCGTGCTTGCGAGCGGTGTGGACCTGACCCGCGTGAGCGTGCCGTTGGGCCTGGTCGCCATGGTCTACGAGGCGCGCCCCAACGTGACGGCCGACGCCGCAGGCATCTGCATCCGTACCGGCAACGCCTGCATTCTACGCGGCGGCTCGCTGGCCTATCACTCGTGTGCCATGATTTCTGAGCTGCTGGCCGATGCGCTCGAGGCCAAGGGCTTCCCGCGCGAGGCCGTGTCGATGATCGAGTCCACCGACCGCGAGGCCACCGGCGAGCTCATGAAGCTCCGCGGTATTGTCGACGTACTCATTCCGCGCGGCGGTGCAGGCCTGATCCAGCGCTGCATGTGCGAGTCGCTCGTGCCGGTGATCGAGACGGGTACGGGCAACTGCCACATCTACGTGCATGAATCCGCCGACTTTGATAAGGCGCTCAACATTATCGTCAATGCCAAGACCCAGCGCGTGGGCGTGTGCAATGCCGCCGAGTCGCTGCTGGTCGACCATGCTGTGGCCAATGCGTTTTTGCCTGCGGTCGTTGCCGTGCTGCACGACCACGGCGTGCTCATTCACGGCGACGAGGCCACGTGCGCCGCGTGCGCCGACGCCGGGCTTGCCGAGGGTGATGACTACGTTGCCGCGACTGAGGAGGACTGGGGTCGCGAGTATCTGGCGCTCGAGATGAGCGTGAAGGTCGTGGCGAGCGAGGACGAGGCCATCGCACATATCAACCGCTACGGCACGATGCACTCCGAGGCCATCGTTGCCGAGGACACGGATGCTTGCGAGCGCTTCCTGGATGCGGTCGATGCCTCGGCCGTGTACGCCAACGCCAGCACGCGCTTCACCGACGGCGGCGAGTTTGGCCTGGGCGCCGAGATCGGCATCTCGACCCAAAAACTCCACGCCCGTGGCCCCTTTGCCGCCGAGGCCCTCACCACCTACAAATACAAGCTCCGCGGCACCGGCCAGGTCCGTCCCTAACGCCCGCGCAAACAAAAACCACCACAAAGGTGCCTGTCCCCTTTGTGGTGGTTTTAGGTGGCGTTGACGGTTAGGCCTGGAAGGTATCTCGGTCGGGGGCGAAGGACTGCATGGCCGCGATGGTGCGGTCAAAGAGCTCGGGGAGCTCCCAGCCCAACATCTCGGCGCCCTGCGAAATCACGTCGCGCGAGCAGCCGGCGGCAAAGCGTTTGTCCTTGAACTTCTTCTTGAGCGACTTGGTCGTAAAGTCCATAACGCTCTTGCTCGGGCGCATGATGACGGCAGCGCCGATCAGGCCGGTGAGCTCATCGCAGGCAAACAGGATCTTTTCCATCTGCAGCTCGGGCTTGGGTAGTGAGGTGTTGAAGTCCGACGTGTGCGTCTGGATGGCGCGAATGAGCTCGGGAGACGCACCTTCGCCCTCAAGAATCTCGGCAGCATAGATGGTGTGGTTAATGGGGTCGTCCTCATGCTCCTCCCAATCCAGGTCGTGCAGCAGACCGACGATGCCCCAAAACTCCTCGTTCTCGGGGTCGAACTCGCGCGCAAAGTAGCGCATAGTGCCCTCGACCGTCTCGCCATGGGTGATATGGAACGGGTCCTTGTTGTGCTCATTGAGCAGTTCGAACGCGCGGTCGCGGGTGATTCCGGCGGTAAGCGGCTCTGCCATAAGAGACTCCTTGTGCTCGTGGGTATCGATAAGAATGAATACTACTAGAACAAGAAAACCACCACAAAGGTGCCTGTTCCCTTTGTGGTGGTTTTTGGCGCGGATGGGTTAGTTGAGGGCGGCTTGGGCTAGGCGGGCTTCGGCGGCCTCCTCGGTGACGCCAAGGGCCACGGCGAACTCCTCGATGGAGCGGCGTTTGGCCTCCTTGAGTACGCGCATGTAGTAGGAGCTGGGTTTTTTATCAGCTTCCTCGGCCTGGCGAATGCGGTGCATCATGGTCTTTGCCACGCGAACCGTCTCGGGCGCGCCCAGCTTGAGCTGCTGCTTAAAGTGTGTCTCCTCAAGCGAGCTGTTGCGCTCGGTAAAGGTGTCGCACTCCAGCTCGTCATAGTGGCTCAGCAGGTGCTCGGCATCTTGCTGAGAGATGGCGGCGTGCAGACGGTCGGCCTGCGCCACGGGGTACATGAGGATCGTCTGCGCATGTCCCTGCTTGGTCTCGAGCAGCAGCATGGGCTGCGGTGTGTCGTCCCTAAAACCGACGACGGTGCAGACTCCCTGGCCCGGATGAATGACGTGTTGACCGATTGAGAACATGCTACCTCCAACTTATACGAATTTACGTATGTCTAGAATAACACGCTGACGTGCGCAAACCCGTACTTTATGCAGGAAAAGCACACAACTCTGATAGGTAAGAGTATTCGATAACAGACGCAGCTCATTCACACCTTTATGCATTTTCAACGCCTGCATAATCTGCAGGCAGACCGGCATCTTTGAGTGACTCCATACAAGCTGTAGTCATTTTTGTGCATATGCAATATCTATTAGCTTTACCCTGCGACAGTGCCCGTCGCTTGTGATAGAGTGCTACAAACTCTGGCTTTTGCCCTACGAGTGACCAAGAGCTCGGGGGCTTTAACACAAGGAGGATCTATGCCCGAGAAGATTGAAGAGCTGGTACGCGCTGCGCTTGCTGCGGCCCAGGAGGCCGGCGACCTTTCCGCATTTGAACTTGACGATTGCGCTATCGAGCGACCGGCTGACACTTCTCATGGCGAGTGGACCTCTACCATGGCCCTGAAGTCCGCCAAGCTGGCCCACTGCGCCCCGCGCAAGATCGCCGAGGCCATCGTTGCCCATATGCCCGAGGACCCCGCGATCGAGAAGGTCGAGATCGCAGGCCCCGGCTTCATCAACTTCTACCTCTCCGTTGCCGTCAAGAATGCCATCTTTGGCGAGGCTCGCGAGAAGGGTATGGACTTCGCTAAGTCCAACGTCGGTGGTGGCCTGAAGACCCAGGTCGAGTTCGTTTCCGCCAACCCCGTCGGCCCCATGCACATCGGCCACGGCCGCTGGGCCGCGCTGGGCGACTCGCTCTGCCGTGTTATGGACCACGCCGGTTACGACATCCAGCGTGAGTTCTACATCAACGACCACGGCTCTCAGATGAACACCTTCGGCAACTCCATCAGCACGCGCTATATGCAGCTTGCCGACATCATCGCCAAGCAGGGCGTGGATATCGACGAGGCTCACAAGCTGCTGATCGCCGACCGCGACGCTTTCGTTGCCGACGAGAACGACGAGCATCCCGAGACCCATCCGTACCAGGATAACTTTGCCGAGACCCTGGGCAAGGACTCCTACGGCGGCGACTACATCATCGACGAGGCCGCCGAGTTCTGGCGCACCGACGGCGATAAGTGGGTCAACGCCGATCCGCAGGAGCGCATGGAGAGCTTCCGCGAGCGCGGCTATGTAAAGATGGTCGACAACATGCGCGACCTTTGCCATGCCGTTAACTGCGACTTCGATCGTTGGTTCTCCGAGCGCTCGCTGTATGTGAAGGACACCGAGGGCGAGACCGCCGGCACCTCCGCCGTCGACCGCGCTTTTGAGAAGCTCGACAAGATGGGCTACCTCTACACCAAGGACGGCGCCCTGTGGTTCCGCTCCACCGACCTGGGCGATGACAAGGACCGCGTCCTGATCAAGTCCGACGGCGAGTACACCTACTTCGCCTCCGACGTTGCCTATCACTGGGATAAGTTCCAGCGCGTCGACCACGTCATCGACATCTGGGGCGCCGACCACCACGGCTACATCGAGCGCGTCCGCTGCGTCTGCGATGCCTTGGGTTACCCCGGCAAGTTTGAGGTTCTGCTGGGCCAGCTCGTCAACCTGCTGCGCAACGGCAAGCCCGTCCGTATGTCCAAGCGTAAGGGCACCATGGTGACCCTGCAGGAGCTCGTCGACGAGGTCGGCTCCGACGCTGCCCGTTACACCCTCATCTCCAAGAGCTCCAACCAGATGGTCGACTTCGATATTGAGGCCGTCAAGAAGCGCGACAACTCCAACCCGGTGTACTACGTGCAGTACGCTCACGCCCGCGTGTGCTCCATCCTGCGCCGTGCCGCTGACGTTACGCCCGAGCAGGCTGACGAGATGGGCATGAAGGCCGTCGCCGCCAAGGCCATCGGTGAGAACGTCGATTACTCGCTGCTGACCGACCCGACCGAGCTCGCCCTTTCGCGCAAGCTCAACGAGCTCACCGACCTCATCGCCAGCTGCGCTCGCGACCGCGCCCCGTTCCGTCTGACGCACTTTGCTGAGGAACTCGCCGGCGACTTCCACAGCTTCTACGCTGCCTGTCAGGTGCTGCCGAGCGAGGGCCGTCCCGTCGACCCCGAGCTTTCGCGTGCCCGTCTGGCCGCTTGCGATGCCGTCCGTGTGACGCTCGCCCTGGTGCTCACCCTCGTTGGCGTTTCCGCGCCCGAGCAGATGTAAGCTACGGGTCATTTGACCGTACAGACTTGGTTTAACTAAGCCTTGAAAGCCCGATCTCCCACGGAGGTCGGGCTTTTTGCAAACGCCGACGTATTGACGAATTTGGAACTGCTGGAAATACGAAACTATGCCGGTTTACTACGATGAAATGAGAAATTCCAACTACGCCGGCTTTTCGCAAAAAAGTGCAAGGCATCTACCTGCGGTTTTAGTTCAACAAGTTTCGGAGCGATCGCGGTTGAGCGATTCATCGTAGTAAACCGCCACAGTTTTGGCGGAGGCAGTCAGATTTGTGGGTGTTAAACCAAAGATTGTCCCTTTTGACTAGTCGTTTAAGAACGTCCTCAATGACTAAGTTGCAGGTGGTTGCGGTTGTGTTACACTAACGCTGCGTATATGACGCAAATATCTCGATACAGATCAATGATGTCCGTCGGTATTTGACGGAGCTAGACTGTTTAGCCGCCCTGAAGGTTTATGCAGGGAGCATGTGATCACAGGGCTTGAAAAGAAAGTTGAGCAAACACTGTGTCTGATCAACAGCAAGAAAACGAAATAACGACGACGCAAGCCGCTCCCGCTGCACCGGTTGCGTCGGACCAGGTCGCGGCGCCCGCGCAAGCCTCGGCTCCTGAGACGCCTAAGGCTGCTTCGACGCCTACGCCTTCAGCGGCTGAGAAGGCCGTGCCTGCAACTGGTGAGGAGGCTGCTCCGGCAAAGCCCAAGCGTACGCGCCGCACGGTCAAGCCTGCCACTGACGGCGAGGAGGTCACCAAGCCCAAGCGCCGTACCACGCGCACGACGCGCGCCAAGCGCACCGTTGCAGCTGACTCCTCGGCGCCGATTTCCGATGAGGTCGCGCAGGCACGTGCGTTGGCGCAGATTAGCGAGGCTCAGGTGGTGCGCGCCCGCCGTCGTGCTGCCGAGCGCGAGGCCGCGGCTCTGACCGAGCTTGCAGCTCCGTCTGTGCCCGAGACGCCTGCCGCCACCGAGACCCCTGTCGCCGACCAGCCGACCGAGAAGCCGGTACCGCGCACACGCCGTCGCACGGCTGCTAAGGCCGAGCAGGTTGCCGATCAGGTAACCCCCGAGCTCACTGAGGCTTCGGTCCGTTCCGCGGCAGGGGAGGGCACATCGCCTGTTGAGCCCGCTGCGCCTGTCGAGGCCAGCGAAGTTCCCGTTGTCGATCCGGCTTTGCGCCCGCACCGTCGCGGTCGCAAGCCCAAGGCCTTCGTCGAGGCGGAGAAGGCCGCAGCCGCAGCTGCAGCCGCTCGGGATGCTGCGGCGACCGCCGAGTCTGCAACCGCCGCCGACGCGCCCGTTCAGGATGCTACGACTTCCGAGGCCGCTCCCGCCGATGTCGAGCCCGCCGACGTCCGTCCTGGTCGCAGCCATCGTACTGCTGCTAAGCGCACGTCCAAGGCCAAGGCTGCCAAGGAGGGTGCGTCCGAGAATTCCGCCGAGACGACCGCCGATGCATCGACTGATGCCGTCGAGCCCCAGGACGTCGAACAGACTGCGTCCGAGAAGCCCAAGCGCGGTCGTAAGAAGTCCGCTAAGGCCAAGGCGCCCGAGCAGCAGGCTGATGCCGAAGCGCAGGTCGATTCCGGCGCCGAGGCCAATGGCGCTGCTGCGGCCAATGGCGACGCCGCTGCAACTGATGGTGCCGCCCCCGCCGAGGTCGAAGACGGCACTCGTCCCAACCGTCGCCAGCACAAGCGCAACGACGAGCGCAACGAGCGCAAGGACGACCGCAACAACGACCGTCGCAACCGTCAGCGCGATCGCAAGCAGCGCAACAAGGAACGTAATGCCGCCCCCACCGAGCCCACGCTTTCGCGCGAGGAACTCGCGGCCATGAAGGTCGCCGAGCTGCGCGAAAAGGCCAAGGAGTTCGAGATCGAGACGACCGGCAAGAAGAAGGCCGAGCTCGTCGAGGAAATCTACACCACTGCCGCGAAGGCCGAGGGCTTCCGCGACATCAAGGGCATTCTGCAGATTCGCCCGGACAGCTCCGGCATCATCCACGCCCATGGCTACATGAAGTCCAACGACGACGCCTTCGTGCCCGCCTACCTCATCCGCTCCGCGCGTCTGCGCACGGGCGACGTCATCGAGGGCTCGCTGCGTCCTTCGCGCGGCGGCGACAAGCGCGCCGGCCTCGCCAAAATCACGACCGTCAACGGTCTGGACCCCGAGCAGATTCGCAACCGTCCCAAGTTCGGCGACCTCACCCCGGTCTATCCCAACGAGCCGCTGCGCATGGAGCACGGCAAGGACTCCATTACCGGTCGTGCCATCGACATCGTGTCGCCGATCGGCAAGGGTCAGCGTGGCCTGATCGTGTCCCCGCCCAAGGCCGGCAAGACCACGATCCTCAAGAAGATCTGCCAGTCTATCTCGATTAACAACCCCGAAGTGCACCTCATCTGCCTGCTCGTCGACGAGCGCCCCGAAGAGGTCACCGATATGCAGCGTTCCATCAAGGGCGAGGTTGTGGCGTCGACCTTCGATATGCCCGCCGATAACCACACTCGTGTGGCAGAGCTCGTCATCGAGCGCGCCAAGCGCATCGTGGAGCTGGGCGGCGATGTTGTGGTGGTGCTCGACTCCATCACGCGTCTTGCCCGCGCCTACAACTTGGCGGCGCCCGCCTCAGGCCGCATCCTTTCGGGCGGCGTCGATTCGGCGGCACTGTATCCGCCCAAGCGCTTCCTGGGCGCAGCCCGCAATATCGAGAACGGTGGCTCGCTCACCATCCTGGCCTCTGCCCTCATCGACACTGGTTCCAAGATGGACGAGGTCATCTTTGAGGAGTTCAAGGGCACCGGCAACATGGAGCTCAAGCTCGACCGCGACCTGGCCGACCGCCGCATCTTCCCGGCTATCGACCCCGTTGCCTCCGGTACGCGTAACGAGGACCTGTTGGTTGACGAGCAGATGCGTCCGTTTGTCTTTGGCCTGCGTCGCATTCTTGCCGGCATGAACAACACCGAGCGCGCGGCCGCATCGTTTATCAAGGGTCTTAAGGGCACCAACACCAACCAGGAGTTCCTGGTGCGTTCGGCCAAAAAGCACAGCGACTACGAGCAGACGTTCTAGGTTGTCATCCACACGCAGCGATAGTCATCAATGCGATAAAGGGTCGGGGCTTTGAGCCTCGGCCCTTTTCTATATCGTCGCTCCGCGCTTTTTTGACCATAAGACTGGCAAGCAGCAGGTTTCCCGTTTCAATCCGACATCGTCGCTTGCAATCGACAGGGCGGTTTCGCATAATAGCTTTTAAGCTTCGCGACGGAAAACGCAGATGAAACGAACCATATACCGTTGCTTTGGGGCATAGCCCCGCTTCATCTTCTCTCGCGCAGCCAACTGAATGATGCGATTTGGGTGCTGGAAGATGGGGAGAGCTCATGGCTTCTTCTGATGCAACACAACGAGCAGTCCTTGCCGGACTTTCGTGCGGGATCGGCCTTGCCGCTCCCGTGGTTATGTATGCCGCGACGCTGCCGTTTTCGTCGGTGAACGAGACGGTCGTGGCGGGTGCGGTTCCCTTCGCCGTGGGCGCGGTGGCGGGCGTGGGTATCTATGCCGCCTCGCTGGGTATCTCCGAGTATCGTGCGCAGCGTGAAGAGCGTCTGTTCCAGCCCGATGCCATGGGCGGTGCCGCCAATCTCAATCAGCATCAAAGCGAGTTCAAGACCGCCTGGATTCCAGCTCAGCAGCAGGATGCGACTCCTTACGCTGCGGCTTCTGCTTCTCAGGCTCAGGCGGAGCAGTCTACCTCGGCATTCCTTTCCGGCCTGACTGGTGCGTTCCAGCGCCGTCATGCCGATGATGGTGTCCCTACCATCGCTCGAGCCGCAGATGCTATGGACGAGGCCGAGGCTTGGTCCATGATCGACAGTATGCTCGACGACGATTCGCCGGTGAGCTGCGACCCTGCACACTCGCGCGACGTCTATCAAGTCGCCATCGACGAGCTCACCAACGGCGGGCAGACCGGCTCCTTCAATCGCGACGACATCGCCGCCGCGGCGCGTGCCGTATCGGGCTCCCAGGCCGCCCCTGCGGGCAGCACTGCGGCTTTCGTGGCACTCGTTGCCAACGCGGCATCCAATAACGCCTACAGCGCTACCTCGGCGGACACGAACGCTTCTGCCGATAATTCGTACGTTGATGAAGCCATGGCCGCGGACGAGGAGGCCGTTGCCGCCCGCCGTGCCGCCGAAAGCTCGCTGTGGGGCGCTCCTGCCCAGCAGCAGGCGGCTGAGGCTGCGCCGTACAATGTAAACCTCGCCAGCATGCCTATCATCTCCGGTGCCGCGGATATCGATTTCGATGACCTCGATGAGCCTGCAGCCATCACCGCATCGATTGATGCCCAAGATCGCATCGACACCGGCGACCTTCCGGATGCCTCACTCGAGGTTGATGTCCCCATGGCTGATTACTCGGGCCACGAGGACATGTGGGCCGCCGCCACCGCGATTCTGGATGAGATTGACGAGCCTGCTCCTGTTGCAGCCCCCGCTCCCGTCGCTGCCCCTCAGCCTGCTGCCCCCGCCTATGTCGGCCGTCACAGCGCTGTGTTCCCCGAGGATACTGCCCGTATCTCGCGCGAGAGCATCGAGCGGGCCGAGGCTATTGCCGCCGGCATTATGGAAAACCGTCGTCACGAGCGCGTCAATCAGATCCTCGAGGAGGAGATCGAGCGCCTGCAGTCCTCTACCGCCAAGCGTACGGGCCGTGCTTATCTGAGCGTTATCGAGGGCGGTACCGCCAGCTTCGCGCCGCTCCGCGCGGAGGCATAACTTCTGCATGGTTAAGATCAATCGAAAATGGGCGGTCGTGACCTGCCTGATGGCGCTCTTGATCTGGGGCAATTCGCTGGTTCCCGGCTCGGGGTCGGGCTCGCTGAGCCTAACGGTCATGGAAGCTATCCGCGGTTTCCTGCACGGCGTGGGACTTCCATATGAATGGGTGACCAACTTTGTTGTTCGCAAGTGCGCGCATTTTACCGAGTATATGGTGCTCGGCATCTTGGCAACGCACGCCTTTGATTTTGAGGGCCGGCGCACCTTTGACGTGCTGCTGCCCACGGCGGTGTTCCTGCTGCTGATTCCTTCGATCGACGAGACGATTCAGCTCTTTGTGCCGGGACGCGCCGGCATGATCACCGATGTGATGATCGACTGCTGTGGAGCGGCAACGGGCGTTGTGCTCCGATATCTCTTACGGTCGCTGATGTGCGCTAAAAAGGCCGCCTAGGACGTATTGTTTGGTCCTAGGCGGCCTTTTTTATTTGAGGGCTTATATGAGGCGTGGTGGCGTCGTTCCGTAGGTCGGATTTGCCGGGCGCGCCACGCCCTGTGGGTGCGTCTGCTACTGAAGCGCCTGTGCGCCCAGGGCCAGGCAGCCCATAATGCCCTGCTTGCCCTCGAGGCTGTTGTTGACGATGTAGTTATCGATGTCGTTGACCTCGGGCGTGACGATATAGCCGTTGAGCATCTCGGCACACTTTTTGCGTGCGAGCGGCACGATGGGGGTGTGGTCGGCCACACCGCCGCCGATGATGATCTTTTGCGGCGCGTAGCACAGCGTGTAGGTCATGAGCGCCTGTGCTAGATAGCCTGCGAGCAGGTCCATGGCCTCTGGGTCATCGGCCATGTCTCCGGCGCTCTTGCCATCCCAGCGCTTTTTAACGCCGGGGCCGGCGATGAGGCCCTCGAGGCAGTTGTCATGGAAGGGGCAAGCGCTATGCTCGCCGATGGTGTCGCGCGGGTCGCGCGTGACCAGGATGTGGCCGGCCTCGGGATGCATCATGCCGTGTACGAGCTTACCGCCCGAGAGCACGCCGGCGCCCACACCGGTGCCGATGGTCAGGTAGACCACGTCCGTGAGGCCCTGGGCGCAACCAAAGGTGACCTCGCCCAAGCAGGCAACGTTGACGTCGGTGTCGTAGCCGCAGGGAATATTGAGCTCGTTTTGGATGGTGCCCAGCAGGTCGAAGTAGCGCCATGCCGTTTTGGGCGTCTCCAGGATCTTGCCGTATTGGGGCGAGGCAGGGTTGACTGCGGTGGGTCCAAAGGCGCCGATGCCCAGCGCGGCGATGCCCTTGTTCGCAAACCATGCATTGACGGCCTCAACGGTCTCCTGCGGGGTCGTGGTCGCGATCTGCTCACGCTCCAGGACCGTACCGTCTGCATAGCCCGTGGCGCAGACCATCTTGGTGCCGCCGGCCTCGAGCGCTCCGATAAGCTGCTGTTCTGCCATAGTATTCCTCTCTCTGGGACGAGTTGCTCCGTGACTAAAGTATAGGGCTCTAAACCATTTAAGAAAGCGCTATAAAAAGAAGAAGCCTCGCAACGTGGCGGGCGGTGCGAGGCTTCTTTGGTTGCTTTAGTTGCCGGGCCGTCCTTACCCGCGCGGCTTGATTTTATCACGTAGCGACTTGAGGTTCTCCAGTGCCGCGTTAAGCGTCTCATCCCGCTTGGCAAAGTGGAAACGAATCAGATGGTTGACGGGCTCGCGGAAGAAGCTCGAGCCGGGCACGGCGCCCACGCCCACCTTGGATGCGAGGTCCTCGCAGAATTCGAGGTCGCTGTCATAGCCAAACTCAGAGATGTCCATCATCACGTAGTAGGCGCCCTGCGGCACGTTATGCTCAAGACCGATGCTGTCGAGTCCCTGGCAGAACAGGTCGCGTTTGGCGGTATAGAGGTCAAGGACCTCATCGTAATAGCTGTCGTCGAAGTTGAGGGCGGTGACAACGGCTTCCTGCAGGGGAGCGGCGGCACCCACGGTGAGAAAGTCGTGGACCTTCTTGATGCGCTCGGTGATCTCGGCAGGGGCGATGGTGTAGCCCAGGCGCCAGCCGGTGATGGAGTACGTCTTAGACAGCGAGCTGCAGCTGATGGTTCGCTCGAACATGCCGGGCAGCGTGGCCATATAGACGTGCTCGTGGGGCGCGTAGACGATGTGCTCGTATACCTCGTCGGTAATGCAGTAGGCGTCGTACTTTTTGCAGAGGTCGGCGATGAAGGTGAGCTCCTCGCGCGTAAAGACCTTGCCGCAAGGGTTGGAAGGGTTGCACAGGACGATGGCCTTGGGGTCGTTGTCGCGGAAGGCTGCCTCGAGCGTCTCGCGGTCAAAGTCGAATGTGGGCGGGTTGAGCGGCACATAGATGGGCTCGGCACCCGAGAGAATGGTGTCAGCGCCGTAGTTCTCGTAGAACGGCGAGAAGATGACGACCTTGTCTCCGGGGTTCGTAACCGTCATCATGGCGGCCATCATGGCCTCGGTGGAGCCGCAGGTGACCACGATATTCTGGTTGGGGTCGATCGGCATGCCCATAAAGTGCTCCTGTTTGGCGGCGAGCGCCTCGCGCATGGCCTGGGAGCCCCAGGTAATGGAGTACTGGTGGTAGAGCGGCCTGGGGTCGGCGGCGATGGTGCTCAGGCTGTTGAGCAGCTGCGCCGGAGGATCGAAGTCGGGGAAGCCCTGCGACAGGTTGACGGCATCGTACTTATTGGAGATGCGTGTCATGCGGCGGATGACCGAATCGGTAAATGTTGCCGTGCGGTTGGAGAGTTCTTTCATGCCGGTCCTTTCGAGGATTTGCAGTGGGGCAAGTTTACTCCTATGGAACCGGTGGGAATTGCTCGAAACGCGCTCGAAAAACTCTTTTCAAAATTCTTGAAAATTGGGGCTTGCATCGCGTGGCGTTCCTTGCAATAATAGTCGAGCGCGAAGCGCACAGGACACGGTGGGTGTAGCTCAGTTGGCTAGAGCGACGGGTTGTGGTCCCGTAGGTCGAGGGTTCGAGTCCCTTTACCCACCCCAGTTCTTGCTTCGTGTTGATATCGGGTCGTTAGCTCAGTTGGTAGAGCAGGGGACTCTTAATCCCAAGGTCCAGGGTTCGAACCCCTGACGGCCCACCACACGATATCTCCTCTAAAGTCCGCCATAACGGACTTTAGCTTTGGGTCGTTAGCTCAGTTGGTAGAGCAGGGGACTCTTAATCCCAAGGTCCAGGGTTCGACCCCCTGACGGCCCACCCAAAGCATGTTAAAGCGACTGGCTTAGGCTGGTCGCTTTTTTGTTAACCTCGCATGGGGTCGAACCCGTCGGGGCGCGGAGCTGAGTAATCTGCACCGTGATTCCCTTAGGGAAACACGGCTAAAGCCCCGTAGGTGTGTTCTCCTTAGGGGAATCATGCTTACGGGGCTCGATGCATGTTGAGAAGTTGTGATCAAACTCAAAGTGAGAATCGATTTAGTCTGCTCGATAGTGCGAACCTAAGCTTGCAGTTCGCTTGCGCATGGCTTTGACCATTTCCTGTGCTAGTCGAATCTGCGACTGTAGGCGGGCGAGGGCTGCGATCTCGCTGTCATCGGCATGCGGCTTGCTCAGCGCCATGGCCTTGTCTTGCAGACTTTCAAGCTGTTGCAGGGCCTCGGATAGGCCTGTTTCGGTCCTGTTGATCATGCAAAAGGTGCTCATCGTGTGCCTAAGGCTGTGTGTCAGGCGTTCGGCATCTGTTGTGGCAATGCCGTACTGGGGGAGGGTGATATCCGCCCTCAGGGCCGCCTCAGGCTCTTTCTGCGCTGTGAGGGCTGCCGATGCGCCCGCGATACGTCCGAATACGATGCCGTTGGCGCTTGACAAGCCACCAATGCGGTCGGCGCCGTGCATGCCGCCTGTCGCCTCGCCGCAAGCGTAGAGGCCCTCAACGCCCGTGTGCGCGGTCTTATCGATCTTGATGCCGCCGTTAGCGGCGTGGGCATACATCGCAACGCGCATCTCGTCGGTCGGCGCGATGCCGTGCTCGTCTTGCAGCCAGGTGGCAAAGGTCTGCACAAACTCTGGGACATCCTCGCGGGGGAAGTCGTAGTGGAGTGCCAGGCCTTCGACACCTGCCTGATCGATGACGAGATCGATAGCGCGGGAGGCCAAGCGTGACGTGAAGGGACCATATCCAGAGCGCTGCTCGAGCAGGTCGTCCAGCTTGTCGTCGGCAATATCTACCGGCTGGTCTACATGCACGTAGCGCCAGGTTTTCTCGTTGAAGACCAAGTTACGCCTGGGCTCGATGAAGCCAGGCATCATCTGCATGAACTCTATATTAGTAAGTGTTGCGCCGTGCGCCAGTGCGATGGCCTGCGAGGAGCTGAGCACATCAGCCGACGTAAGGCTGCGCTCGAACAGGCCGCCTGTGCCACCGGCTGCGATGATCGTGGCCTTGGCAGCAAAGGGCACGATTCGATTTTCGGTAAGGTCGTAGAGTACGGTTCCGGTTATTCTGCCGTTCGTGTCCTCAACAAGGTCGATAAGCTCATGGCGGGGGAGCAGGCGAATGCCGAGCGACTCGATCCAGGTCGTCAGAGCGTCCTCAAGGGGCTTGCGGGTGAGGCCGCGCCACATGCGCGTCTTGTGGTCAAAGCAGGGGATAAATTGCTTTTGTTGAGCACTCTTGGCGCTTTGCGGACGCTGGAGCTCAACGCCCAGGTCTTGCTCGAGCCAGTCAATCGCTTGGGGAATGCCGTGGACGAACGCTTGGACGAGTTCGGGGTCGGCAACGCCGCCGCCGACGGCCAGGATGGTGTCGATGAGGTCCTGCTCGTCGTCTTCGTTAACGGGTCCGATAAGCCCTAGGCCCCAGGTTCCGGGGAAGAAGCTCGATCCACTCATAGTCTTGCCGGCGCTTGCCACAGTGACGGTTGCACCCGTGCGTGCCGCTTCGATGGCGGCGCAAAGGCCCGCAATGCCAGATCCAATTACCAGTACATCAGTCGATTCCATCGGATTCCTTTCTCGTCCGGCGCATTGTCGCACGGGTGATCGGCAATGGGGCCGCAAAGACTCGGCAAATCGGTAAAGGGCAAATATGGCAGGTGGGCGTCATGGACGCTCTGACGCTCCATCTCATCACATCTTGTATTTCGCCCCAACTGATATATCGGCATTAGCTACCCTGCGACAGCGCAAACAAAAAGAGCCGCTACCTGGGTGGGTAGCGGCTCCAAAGCTCAACTATATGAGCATCGCGCGGGCGCGATTAGGCCTTGAGGGCCTCCTCGACGGCGACAGCGCAGGCGACGGTGGCACCGACCATGGGGTTGTTGCCCATGCCGATGAGACCCATCATGTCAACGTGCGCAGGCACGGAGGAAGAACCGGCGAACTGGGCGTCGGAGTGCATACGGCCCATGGTGTCGGTCATGCCGTAAGAGGCAGGGCCGGCGCCCATGTTGTCCGGGTGCAGGGTACGACCAGTGCCGCCACCAGAAGCGACGGAGAAGTACTTCTTGCCAGCCTCGAGGCGCTCCTTCTTGTAGGTGCCAGCGACGGGGTGCTGGAAGCGCGTGGGGTTGGTGGAGTTACCGGTGATCGAGATGTCGACGTTCTCGTGCCACATGATGGCAACGCCCTCGCGGACGTCGTCGGCGCCGTAGCAGTTGACGGCGGCGCGGGGACCATCGGAGTAGGGGATGGTCTCGACGACCTTGAGCTCGCCCGTGAAGTAGTCGAACTGGGTCTTCACGTAGGTGAAGCCGTTGATGCGGGCGATGATCTGAGCAGCGTCCTTGCCCAGACCGTTGAGGATGACGCGCAGCGGCTTCTTGCGAGCCTTGTTGGCGTTTAGAGCCAGGCCGATAGCACCCTCAGCGGCAGCGAAGGACTCGTGACCGGCCAGGAAGGCGAAGCACTCGGTGTCGTCGGAGAGCAGCATAGCGCCCAGGTTGCCGTGGCCCAGACCGACCTTGCGGTCCTCGGCGACGGAGCCGGGAACGGTGAAGGCCTGGATGCCCTCGCCGATGATGGCGGCAGCCTCAGAAGCGGACTTGGCGCCACGCTTGACAGCGAGAGCGCAACCGAGGGTGTAGGCCCACTCGGCGTTCTGGAAGGCGATGGACTGGGTGTTGTTGACGATCTCACGCGGGTTGAAGCCCTTGTCGGTGCAGATCTGCAGAGCTTCCTCGAGGGAGGCGATGCCGTTGTCGGCGAGGCACTTGTTGATCTTGTCAGCGCGGCGCTCGTAACCTTCGAACGTAACAGTCATAGTTATTTCCCTCCCTTTCTACTCGTGAACCGGGAACACGCTGGCGACGGAGTGAGTCTCCTCGTCGGTGCGCGGGTCGATGTACTTGGCAGCGTTCTCCCACTGACCATAGTGGCCCATAGCGCCAGCGATGGCCTCCTCGGGGGTCTTGCCGGCCTTGACGGCGTCGGTGAACTTGCCGAGGTTCAGGAACTCGAATGCGATGATCTCGTTCTTGTCGTTGAGAGCCATGCGGGTGACGTAGCCCTGAGCGAGCTCGAGGTAACGAGCGCCCTTGGCCTTGGTGCCGAACATGGTGCCGACCTGAGAGCGAAGGCCCTTGCCGAGGTCGTCGAGGGAGGCGCCCACGGGCAGGCCGCCCTCGGAGAACGCGGTCTGGCTGCGGCCGTAAACGATCTGCAGGAAGATCTCGCGCATAGCAACGTTGATGGCGTCGCAGACGAGGTCGGTGTTGAGGGCCTCGAGGATGGTCTTACCGGGAAGGATCTCGGAAGCCATGGCGGCAGAGTGGGTCATGCCCGAGCAGCCGATGGTCTCAACGAGGGCCTCCTCGATGATGCCGTCCTTGACGTTCAGCGTGAGCTTGCAGGCGCCCTGCTGAGGTGCGCACCAACCCACACCGTGCGTAAGACCGGAGATGTCGGAAATCTCCTTAGCCTGGACCCACTTGCCCTCCTCGGGGATGGGTGCGGGGCCGTGGTATGCACCCTTGGCAACGGGGCACATGTTCTCCACTTCCTGTGAGTACTGCATGCCTCTCCTCTCTATCGTGTTGGCGTCCCGTCTGGGGGTCGTGGCTGGCGATTGCCGGGCGACCCTTCGAAAGGGACATGACATGCAGCCCCTATAATACAGCGAAATGCACGGAATATTCGGCGAACGGCTCAGTTTTCGTAGCGAGATGCGCGGAACTTTCAATTGAAACGATTTAACTCTATGTTCTGTGGTCGCGAACTTCCGTAGAGGGGGTCCGTCTTGGGCAAGCTTTTGCTCAGCTCTTGTATGCGTTGCGGGGGTTGACCTGTTGCAACGGTGCCGTTCGCCGCCTGTATACTGCCTTTGGCCGCGTGGCGTAGTTGTTTTGCGTGAATGTTTTGATGGCGCGCTTCAATCGTGCTGTATTGGATGGCAAGCAGATCCCGGCGAAGGGAGCGCCATGCAGCGCGTTTGGAGAACGGTTACCGGCTTTTACCATGTCTGTGCCCGCGGTACGGGCAAGCGGCTCATCTTTGAGGGCGATGAGGACCGGTGGGAGTTCTTGGAGCTGATGCGTGAGTGCTGCCGCAAGGCGGGCGTGACGGTTATCGCTTGGTGCCTTATGGGCAATCACGTGCATTTGGTGCTTGCAGATTACGAGGACAGGATGAGCGCGGCGATGCACCGACTGCTTTTGACGTACGCGCGGCGGTTCAATAAACGCACGGGGCGCACGGGCCATCTGTTCCAGAACCGTTTCGACCGGCGCTCGCTCGATACCGACTGGCAGGTGATGGAGGCTATTCGCTCCGTACACGCCGATCCGCAGGAGGCTGGCATCAGCTTAATCGAGCGTTATCCCTGGAGCAGCTTTGCCGAGCATCTGCGCGCTTACGACGGTGACGCGGCTGATGTCGCGAGGGGATTTTCTGATCCTTCTTGCGTGCTTGAACTTTTTGGTTCTGCCGAGGGCTTTATTGCCTATTCGCTTACGACGCCCGACGGTAGCGAGCCGGCGCTGTGCGATATGAAAGAGACAGAGTGGGAGCGCCACGCCTTTGCCGACAAGATGGCGAAGAGCCTCGGGGTTCCGCTCCACGGGGTTAAAGCCGCGCCGTCGGCGCAGCGCAATATCGTCATTCTTGGATTGCACGATGCCGGTTTTACGGTGCGCCAGATTGAGCGGTATACCGGGATTGGCAAAAGTACCGTCTCTCGTATCGTGCGCGCTTATGCGCGGGTGAAGGCACAGACTGAGCTCTCGGAATAGAAAATGGCCGAACCACTCTTGTCAAGCGATTCGGCCAACAAAAATCTTAAGATTTGGGACAAGTACTACTGATTATTTCGCCCCTCGAGCATGCCGTCGAGGGTGCGCCAGGCGAGCTCGGCGCATTTGACGCGGGCGGGCATGTGCGAGATGTCCTGGAGCTGGGCGGCTTCGTCCAGGTCTTCCAGGTCCTCCTCGGAGAGCTTCTCGCCGCGGATCATGGCGAGGAAGAGCTCTGCCAGGCGGCGAGCTTCCTCGACGGTCTCGCCGGTGATGAGATCGGCCATGATGTCGGCACTGGCCTGGCTGATGGCGCAGCCGTGGCCGGTAAAGGAGGCCTCCTCGATCACGTTGTTCTCGACACGCAGCTGCAGAGTGAGCTCGTCTCCGCAGCTGGGGTTGATGCCGTCGTGCTCGTGCGTGGGAGCATCCATCTCGTACTTGTAGTCGGGGTGCGAGTTGTGCTCCATAAATGTGGTGGAGGTGTACAGATTACCCATTGAACGTGCTCCAAACGTGATGCAGGCCGGCGATGAACTTGTCAATGTCGGCCTTGTCGTTGTAGAAGGCCACGCTGGCGCGGCAGCAGGCAAGGTTCTCGACGCCCAGCCAGGTGAGCAGCGGCTGTGCACAGTGGTGACCGGCGCGGATGCAGACGCCGTCCATGTCCATGATGCTCGCGACGTCGTGCGGGTGGATGCCGCGGACGTTAAAGCTCACAACGCCGTGATGGTTGTCCCAGTAGATGGAGCCGATGATCTGGACAAAGTCGAGCTGCATGAGCTCGCCCATCAGGTAGTGGACGAGTGCCCGCTCGCGTGCCTGGATGTTTTCGTAGCCAACCGTGTTGACGAGGTAGTCGAGAGCGGCGCCTGTGGCGAAGATGCCGGCGGCGTCCTGCGTGCCTGCCTCGAACTTCTCGGGGACGGGCGCCCAGACGGCGTCCTGCTCGGTGACCGAATCGATCATTTCGCCGCCGGTGAGCATGGGCGGCATGGCGTTGAGCAGGTCCATCTTGCCCCACAGGACGCCGATGCCCATGGGGCCCATGGCCTTGTGCGCGCTAAAGGCAAAGAAATCGGCGCCCAGATCGGCCACATCGACCGGCATGTGCGGCAGCGACTGCGCGCCGTCGACGACCAGATAGCCGCCGTACTTGTGCACGAGCTTACCGAGATTCTTGACCGGGTTCTCGACGCCCAGCACGTTAGACACCTGACCCACGGCCAAGATTTTGGTCTTGGGGCCCACCTTGGACAGAACCTCCTCGGTGGTGAGTTGACCGGTCTTGGTGGGGTAGAGGTAGACGAGCTTGGCGCCGGTCTCGCGGCAGACCTGCTGCCACGGAATCAGGTTGGAGTGGTGCTCCATGATGGTGATGACGACCTCGTCACCGGGCTCGAGCACCGTAGGTGCAAAGCTCTTGGCGACCAGGTTGAGCGACTCGCTCGTGTTGCGGGTGAAGACGACCTCGTTGGCCTGGGGAGCGCCGATGAGGTCGGCGATCTGCTGGCGCACCTTCGCGATGGCCTCGGTTGCCTCGACGGACAGCGAGTACAGGCCGCGCAGGGGGTTGGCGTTCATACGCTGGTAGAAGTCGCGCTCGGCGTCGAGCACGCAGGCAGGGCGCTGCGCGGTGGCGGCACTATCGAGGAAGGCGATCTCGGGGTGCTGCTGAAACAGCGGGAACTGCGCCTTGTAGGGGTTGGTCTCGATGTCCACAGTGGGCCAGCCGCGCGAAGCCTCGTCGCTGGCGTCGAGCTCCATAGGCTCCGGTGCGGTACAGGTGTCGCATTTAACGTGCTCGGTGTCGATCATGCGAGCTCCTCTTCAAAGTTGTCGATCAGGTTGTTGCCCAGGCGGACGACGGCGGCGCGGGTGCGCTCGTCGGTGGCGGAAAGTGCGGCGTCCTCCAGCTTGGCGCGAATGAACAGGTCCTCGGCGGCGTTTTGGTCAAGGCCGCGGCAGGCGAGGTAGAACAGCTGCTCGTCGCGGACGTGACCGATGGTGGCGCCGTGGTTGCCGGCGACGTCGTCCTCGTCGCAGAGAATGACGGGAACGGTCTTGTTGTCGACGCCCTTGTTGGCCAGGAGCACCGTCTCGCGCTCGGTGCCGACGGCACCCTTGCAGCCGTGCACGAGGTCGATGGTGCCGCGGTAGACCTTCTTTGACGTGCCAGTCAGCACGCCGTTGGCGTCGATCTCGCACTCGGTCTTGCGGCCGCGGTGGCGCAGCTCGTAGTTAAAGTCGCGCACCTGCTCGCGGGCGCCCAGGTAGTCAGTATCGATGGTGACCTTGGCGGTATCGCCCAGCAGGTCGCCGGCAAGGCCGGTGGCGCTGGCGCCGGCACCCAGAACGGTGTGCTGCACGTTGACGCGCGCGCCTTCGTCCAGGAACAGACCGGTGTCGTCGAGCGCGATCCAGCTGTCATCGAGCGTCTGCGTGCAGGTTACGTTGACGGTGGCGTACTCGTGAGCGCACACGCGCAGCACGGAGCCCACGACGCCTTGGCCGTTGACGGGGGAGTCCAGGGCGATCTGCAGGTCGAGCGTTGCCTGCGGACGGGCGACGACATCGATAGCGGCGATGGCCGCGGCGGCGTCGACACCGCTCACGCGCACGGTAACCGTGGCGCGTCCGTACGCGGGCACATCGATGACGACGCGCTTGGTGGCGTGATCGGCCAGATAGGTGTAGGCGGCCTCGCCCATGCCGGTCTCGAAGGCCTCAGCGGGGGAGAGCTCCTCTTCGAGCTTGATAGCGCCGGCCTGGTAGACGGAGGTGGCGGGCACGTCGAGCTCGGTCTCGGGCGTGATGCGGGCGCGGTCGGCGGCATCGCCGGGCGCGGAGGCGCGGCGCTCGGGGAAGCGCTCGGCCATGGCGTCCATGGCGGCGTCGAACGCGTCTGCCACGCCAGCAAACTGCTCGTCCAAGCCCTCAACCTTAACGGTCTCGGCGGGAGCGGCGGCAAGCTCGTCCGAAAGCTCGAGCTTGGTCTGGTTCATCTTGAGCCAACCCCATGTGGCGGCCGGCATAGCGTTGACCTGCTCGAGCGTGGTTGCAGCGGTGTTGGTTTCCTGTTTCATTATCCGATCGCTCCTTCCATCTCGAGCTTGATCAGGTTGTTCATCTCGACGGCGTACTCCAGCGGTAGCTCCTTGGAGACCGGGTTGGCAAAGCCGTTGACGATCATGGTACGGGCTTCTTCCTCCGGGATACCGCGGCTCATCAGGTAGAACACCTTGTCGTCGCCGATACGTCCGATGGTGGCCTCGTGGCCGATGTCGACGTTCTTGGCGCGGATGTCCATGGCCGGAATAGTGTCGGAGCGGCTCTGGTCGTCGAGCATCAGTGACTGGCAGCTCACGGTTGCCTTGGAGCCCTCGGCCTTGGGCGTGGCAACGATAGAGCTGCGGAACGTCTGGATGCCGCCGCTCTTGGAGATGCCCTTGGTCTCGACGGTTGCCGAGGTCTCGGGCGCGTTGAGCACGACCTTGCAGCCGGTGTCGAGGTTCTGCCCGGCGCCGGCAAAGGTGATGCCGGTAAAGCTCGAGCGGGCGCGACGGCCGTTGAGCACGCTCATGGGGTAGAGGTAACCCACGTGGCTACCGAAGGAGCCGCTGATCCACTCGATGTCGCCGTCCTCGTCCACGCGCGCACGCTTGGTGTTGAGGTTGTACATGTTCTTGGACCAGTTCTCGATGGTCGAGTAGCGCAGGTGCGCACGCTTGCCCACAAAGAGCTCGACGGCGCCGGCGTGGAGGTTGGCTACGTTGTACTTGGGCGCGGAGCAACCCTCGATAAAGTGCAGGTCGGCGTCGTCCTCGACGATGATGAGCGTGTGCTCAAACTGGCCGGCGCCCTTGGCGTTAAGACGGAAGTAGCTCTGCAGCGGGAAGTCGAGCTTGGTGCCCTTGGGCACGTAGACAAACGAGCCGCCCGACCATACGGCGCCGTGCAGGGCCGCAAACTTGTGGTCGGTGGGCGGGATGAGCGTCATAAACTTCTCGTGGATGAGCGGTTCCCACTGCGGGTCGTGCAGGGCCTCCTCGATGCCGGAGTAGACGATGCCCATCTTAGACGCTGTGTCCTGCATGTTGTGGTAGACGAGCTCGGAGTCGTACTGCGCGCCGACGCCCGCCAGGTAGCTGCGCTCGGCCTCGGGGATGCCCAGGCGCTCAAAGGTGTTCTTGATGTCGTCGGGCACCGATTCCCAGTCGTGTTTTTGGTCGGTGTTGGGCTTGACGTAGGTGACGATGTTGTCCATGTCCAAGCCCTCGATGGAGGGGCCCCACGTCGGATCCGGGAAGCGGTTGAAAATCTCGAGGGACTTTAAGCGCAGGTCGAGCATCCACTGTGGCTCGTCCTTCTTGGCGCTGATCTCGCGCACGATGTCGGGCGTGATGCCGGCGTCGAGGCGCTCGAATCCCTCCTCGCCATAGGTGAAGTCGTAGAGGCTGCGGTCGATGTCCGCGACCTCGGTGCGGTTCTTGGTCATTGCGTCGCCCCTTTACGCCTGCTGCTCGGCAGCGGCGGACTCGGCCTGGGCGCGCTGCTCGGCGGCCTCGCGCTCGAAGGTCTCAAAGCCGTTCTTGTCGATCCAGGGGATGAGCGAGGCGTCGTCCTCGCGCACGATGTGACCCTTGACCATAACGTGGACGCGGTCGACATCCAAGTGCTCCAGGATGCGCGTGTTGTGCGTGATAATGAGCATGGAGCCGTCGCAGCTCTTGCGGTAGGCGTCCATGCCGTGGCTGACGGTGGAAAGCGCGTCGACGTCCAGGCCCGAGTCGGTCTCGTCGAGGATGGCGAGCTTGGGCTGCAGCAACAGGAGCTGGAGCATCTCGACCTTCTTCTTCTCGCCGCCCGAGAAGCCCACGCCCAGCTCGCGGTTGAGGTAGGCGGTATCCATGTTGAGCTCGGCCGCGAGCTCCTTGACGCGACGGCGGAACTCCTTGCCCTTCATCTCCAGGCCGGGGCGGCCGGCGATGCTGGCGCGCAAAAAGCTCGATAGCGGCACGCCTGGGATCTCGACCGGAGCCTGGAAGCTTAGGAACAGGCCGGCGCGCGAACGCTTGTCGGTGGTGAGCTCGGTGATGTCCTGGCCGTCAAAGACGATGCGGCCGTCGTTGACCGTGTAGACGGGGTCGCCCATGACCAGGTGGCCGAGGGTGGACTTGCCGGCGCCGTTGGGTCCCATCAGCACGTGGGTCTCGCCGGCGGCGACGTTGAGGTTGACGTTGTGGAGGATGGTCTTCTCGTCCACGGAGGCGGTCAGACCTTCGATGGAAAGCAGCGGATTTGCGCTCATGCTGTCCCTCTCTGTATATGGTGTACTCATAGGTGTACTAAACCCTAGGAATCTTCTCGGAATAAAGTTACTATGGGTTCGGCGTTAGTCAAGGGAAAACCCGACTAATCCACTCGACTTTTTAGATGTGGGACATAATAATCAGGTTTGTTTGCCCCGCGTGCATAAGATTTGGGACAAACAAGCCTGGTATTTTGTCCCAGCAACGATGGGAGGGTAGGTATGCTCATTTCTTCCAAGGGCCGCTATGCCCTCCGGCTGATGATCTATATCGCGGCGCTGGGCGACGCCGAGGGCAAGATTGCCCTGCGCGAGGTTGCCGACCGCGAGCATATCTCGCAAAAGTATCTGGAACAGCTGGTCCGTCCGCTTATGAAGGCGGGCCTGCTTAAGAGCGTGCGCGGCAAGGGCGGCGGCTACATGATGGCCAAGGATCCCTCCGAGGTACGTGCGGGTGACATCCTGCGCGCCGTCGAGGGCAGCACGGCGCCCGTGGCGTGCGACGGCATCGACAATAGCTGCACCCGCAGCGATTTGTGCTCGACCGTCAAGTTCTGGCGCGGTTTGGACGACGTGATCGAAAAGTACGTCGACGGCGTGACGTTGGCCGACCTGGCCGCCGTCCCCGAAATCAACTTTAACATTAAGCTGTAGGTTGAGCGCAATTCCTTAAGATTTCGCGGAGGGTTGTTGCCGTTTACCGAGGGGTTGTTGTGCAACAACGGGCGAGCTGCAATACTTACTCTTATCTTTGCAAACTGCACTTTAACTATACCAATGCAGGGAGGATCTTATGCAGCCCAAGCATTCTGCTATTGTCGCGGGCCTGACGCTGGCGCTTTCGTTTGGCGCCATTTCCGCGCCGGCACCCGCCGCTGCCGAGGAGCCCACGCCGGGCGTTGCCTCGGATGCCACCGATATCGATAAGGGTCTCTACACCCAGCAGTCCTTCTCGGGCGTGCTGAGGTCGGTCCAGGGCGTTTCGTTTGTCAACGTGACTCCCGAGATGAAGTACTTTACCAAGTACGAGAGCCATGGCAACTACAACCAGGGCTTTTCGTACGGTGACGGCTATAACGCGCTGGGTTATTACCAGTTCGACCGTCGTTGGTCGCTCATTCCGTTTATGAAGCAGGCCTACAACTACAACCCCGAAAAATACAGCATGCTCAAGGATGCGATTGATCGCGGCGGCGAAATTTCCAGCGCGAGCAATGCCATGTACGAGAACGGCCAGCTCACCGAGTTGGGCCGTATTGCGCAGGAGGCCTTCCAGGGCGCTTATAACACCGACCCTGCTGAGTTTTCGGCTCTGCAGGATGCCTATGCGTACAACTCGTACTATGCGGTGACCGAGGCGTGGCTCAAGAGCGGCCTGGGTATTGATATTTCGGGCCGCGCCGATTGCGTCAAGGGCATGGTGTGGAGCATCACCAACATGTGCGGCACCGGTGGCTGCAGGGACTTCTTCCGCTGGGCGAATCTTTCTAACAGTATGACTGATCGCGAGTTTGTGACGGCGCTTTCCAACAGCGTGGTCAATAACGTGGCGACCAAGTATTCGAGTCAGCCCCAGTATCATGAGGGCTGGAAGAACCGCTACCGCAACGAGCTGAAGGACTGCTTGGTTTATATCGCTGAGGACGAGGCTGCCGCTGCGACGCCCGTGCAGCCCGAGCCTACGCCGGCGCCCTCGCCGACACCTGATTCGAATGACGACTCGAGTGACGATGCCAACGATGACAAAATGGATGCGCCCTCGACCGATGCTGACGGTGATGGCTCTGCTGGTGGCATTACCAACGACGGTTCCACCTCGAACGGCTCCGATTCGAACGGCTCTGCTGCGGGCGATTCGTCTTCAAGCTCTGCCGGCAAGACGGACAGCGACGCTTCTGGTTCGACCGACGCTGACACCTCTAACTCATCCACCGGCTCGAGCGATTCGTCCGCTGGCACCGGCTCTAACAACGGCTCTGGCTCTGACGCAACCCCTGATTCCGATGCTTCCGAGGACGACTCGAATAAGGCGCCGGACGCTCCCGTTGCTTCGCCGGACAAGAAGCCTTCTTTCTCCGAGCAGCTTGGTTCTACGCTAGGCTCTTCGCTGATGGCTGGCGTCAATAACGGCTCGACCCAGAACAAGGACAACTCTGATCAGGTTTCCACGGAAAAGACCGAGGCTGCAAAGGGCGACTCCAAGGACGAGGCTCCCGAGAAGACCGAATCCGATAAGGGTTCTGGCTCTGAGGAGAAGGGCGACAAATCCGCTCAGAAGAAGGACGAGAGCAAAACCGAGGGCGAAAAGAAAAAGACCGAGGACGAAAAGAAACAGTCCGAAGACGACGACAAGAGCGGTGCTGACAACCAGAATCAGGAGCAAAATGACTCCAAAACGGTGACCACCACGACCACGACGACTACAGCTACCAAGTCCTCGGGCGGTAACATGCCCAAGACGGGCGACCTTATCGTTATGGCGAGCCTTGCCAGCGCGAGCTTGGCCACGCTGGGCGCTACGTCTATCGTAAGTGGTAAGCATAAGCTCGATCAGCAGAAGAAGGCTTCTGGGGAGGACGACTCGGGGGAGTAGGCTCTCAGTTGCCAGATAACTAAAGAGTCGGGACGGGGTCCGGTGCGAATGTATCGGGCCCCGTTTTGTTGTGCAACGATTAATTGTGCCCCCTCACACCTCTTGTTACTACCGTTGCCCGATATGTTTGCGCGGCGACATCGGTACATGCGATGCGGTCATTACAATTGGCATCGTGCTGCGATTTAGGGGGAACGTTTTGGTGTCTGAACAGGCAAATGTTGATTGTGCTGCTGGCTTTGGCGTGCGTTTGATCGGCTGTGCCGACGATGCGGCTTTGCCCATTGGCATGCACGACTATGCGGAGGCTCTTGGTTGCTGCACGCTGGTCGACAAGACCATGTTTATTGCCGATGTGTTGGACTGCGACGCGTCCGTTGTGGTGTGCTGTCGACCCGAGGGTTTTGGCAAAAGCATGAACTTGTCGACGCTCAGGGCTTTTCTGGAGCGTCCAGCGGTTGGTCGCGCTGATCAGCGTTTGTTTGCCAATGCTCAGATTTGGGATGCAGACGGTGGGCGCTATCGGGATGAATATGCTTGCTATCCGGTGATATCGCTGGACTTTTCTGGCGCTGCGAGGCGTGGTGCCGCTATTGCCGACGTCGTGCGCGATGCCCTTTCGGGCGAGTGCGCTCGCTTGTTGGCGCTCTTGGAGGCTCCTGATTTAGCTCGAGATAAGGTGCGTCACATCGAACGTGTTGCGCGTGGCGTGGCGAGCGCGGACGAGGTTGACTCGGTGCTCGGTGTGCTCATTGAGCTGCTGGAGATGGCCTGCGATGAGCAGGTTGTATTGCTCGTTGATGGGTACGATGCGGCGTGGTCTCGCCGTGCGAGCGCGAGGGACGCTTCCGACGCCGATCCGGCAGGGCTATTCGATCGCGTGCTGTTCGACGCCATTGCCACTGCGCGCGATTCGTTGCGGCTGACGTGTCTGATGGGGGAGTGTCCCGGTCCTGCCGAAGCGGCGCTTTCTTCGCGCGGCTGCTCGTATTGTCTGTCGACGCCGTTTTCGACGTGGTGTGACCGTTGGTTCGGCTTTTCGGATGCCGAGGTCCAGGCTCTGTTGAATCATGCTGGGCGCGAGGAATACCTGGATGATGCGCGTGAATGGCTCGAGGGGTATCGGTTTGGCAGGGCCTATTGCTCGAGTCCAGAGCGTGTGATCGGTTTTCTGGACCGAGGCTGCGCGGCGCCTGTGCGTGCCGATCTGTATGGATATGCCGATTGCCTGAGTAGGGTAGTTGCCGGGTGGAATCTCGACCGCCTTTCGGTCTTGTTCGATTTGCTCGAGGCCCATGGGTGCGCTGAGGTCCCGCTTTGTTTGGGCACTGCAGAGCCAGATGTCTCGCCTGACGATGGCATGTGGACAGCGCTGTATCTGTCCGGTTTTCTCACGACGGATATGACTGAGGAGCCAGAGCATGGCGATCGCCTCCGTGTTTTGCGATTGCCCAATAAAGAGCTTCGCCAGGTCTTGCGTCTAGTAATTGTTGAGTGGTTTGAGTGCGCTGCCGAAGACATTCGAGACGTCGATGCGTTTCGCGACGGGCTGTGCCGTGGGAACGAGGATACCGTGAGGCGGGCGCTAAGCCGCATCCTGGGGGATGCGGGAACCGGTGAGACTGACCCAGATAAGCCGCTGCCATATCATCTGCTCTTGCAGGGGCTCTGCTTTGGCTTGCCGGGCTATGCCAATCCTGCCTCGAGGCGAAAGTGTGGCGCGGGTCGCTGGGACATCCAGGTTTTCCCTACGGGTGCTGTGTTCGACGTAGCAGACACGATTGGCATGCTGGACGAACGACCGCTGATAACGATTAACTTGATGTATGACCCCGATGTGGATGCGCTGGGCCTGGAATTGCTGGCCGTGCAGTCGCTACTCGACATAGAGCGCGACGGCATCGACGAAATCCGTGTGCCGCGACCCGGCGTTGGCCGCATGCGCTGGGGGTTTGGGTTTGATGGACAGCATGTGGCTACGGTGCACCAGCGGCTTTAAGCGCTGAGGTGTTTCCGGCTTCTGTTACTCCGTGTCCTTCATGGGCGGCATGGGCTTCCAGTTGGGATCCTTAACGATCTTGCGGGCGTCCTTCATGCCGCGTCGCAGCGCCGGAATACCGGTCTTAAAGCACTTGTCAACGGCGGCCAGGCGAATGAATTCCTTGCAGAAGGTCGCGGCATTGCCCAGGCGGAACAACATGGGGTGGTAGTCACCGTAGATCTGCATATAGCGAGCGAGGAAGCCTCGGTTGCGCATGATGTAGTAGCGGTTGGTGTCGCTCGTAGAGTTGAGCTGGCGTTTGCCGGCGATATCCCAGTTAGAGACGGCACGGGCGCGCTTGAGCACCACGTCGGCGACCACGGCGGCGGGGAAGTGCTGGCTGGCTACGTAGCCGTAGCAGGCATCGTCGCCGTAGATAAAGAAGCGCGCGTCGGGCAGGCCAATCTTGTCGACCACGCGGCGCGAGAACATGCCGCCCTCAAAGCACAGCTGGTTCATGGCGCGGTAGCCCTCGGGACCCAGATCCCACTTGGCGATGGGGTTAGGGATGCCGAGCGAAAGGATGAGCTGGTACTGCCAAAAGAAAGCGCCGCCGTCAAAGTCCAGGCGCGAACCCTGGATGACATCGTAGCGGTCGGTCCACTTGGCAAGACGCTCGATGCCTTCGGGGATGACGAGCACGTCGTCGTCCATCACCCAGAACCACTGGGCGCCCAGGTCGTAGGCGCATTTGGTGCCGGCGGAGAAGCCGCCCGCACCGCCGCCGTTTTCGAGCTGCGGGGCGTAGATGACACGGTCGGTGCCGCCCTGCGCGTCGGGCTGCTCGGTGTCGATGCCCCACAGGTTGGCCAGGCGCTCGTTGAATGCGGTGCACATGGCCTTGGTCTCGCGCGAATTCTCGTTATCGACAATCACGATGCGCCAGGGCGTTGCCGTGAGCTCGGTCATAGAGTCGAACAAGTTGGCCAGGAGTTCCTGGCGCTTGTACGTAACGACGACGATGGCGAGCTTATCGATGGGAGCGGGAAGGGTGGAAGTCATGAACGAGAATATCCTTTCGCGTGGGCAGCATTTCGGCCCTGCGGAATAAACAACGTGTCCCATAGGACACGACTATTGTAAGCGTAGGCGGGCGCCCGCGGGTAATGTTCCGCTAATCACCAAGAACGTTTGCTACAAGCCTAGTTGACGTGCGTGCGTGGTGAGATTGCAAGCGCGCATTGTGGTATTACATAGGTGCCGATTCCTGTGGACGCGATCTTTCTGTTTGGATGCCCTGTGAATAAAGCTCGTTTAGCCTCCTTTGCCGATAGCCTTCCCGTCAAGGTCATGTTGCTGTTTTTGGTTCTTCAAGCCGCATTTGTCCTGAGCAATACCGCGGCGAATTGCCTGCCGAGGCCCGTTATCGAGTCGCATGCGCAGGGTTCGGAGTCCTCTGCCCTGTTGTCTGACATGTATGTCTACGACCACCGTGTTGCAGCTGGTCCTGTTTGCTTTGATAATAATCGTTTTATCATTGAAGTCGCACAGCAAAAGGACCAAGGTTCTCCGTTTAAGACGATGGCTGTTGCCGAGATTGATGACGTTACGAAAGCCGGCGGGATTACGCACCAGCAGTACTACCGGTATTGGCACGGATGGCAGCTACTTACGAATGTCTGCCTGCTTATTGGCGGTATCGACGTTGTCGTGGCGCCCGCAGCTGCTCTGGCGATTGCCGGCTCCGCTTGCGCTTACGTTGCCTTGCGGAAGCGGTTTTCAAAACCATTGACGTTGGGTTTCCTTGCAATCCTGTTGTTCTCGACCAATCTGTTTTTTAATTTTATCGGTGATCTACTGCTGTGCATCTCGTTCTTTGTTGCGCTCATCATGATGTCTTGCATGAGTCTTCGTTTGGGGTCGGCTCCGAACGCACGGGCTTTTACAAGCCGTCTTGTCCTTTGGTCGATTGCGACGGGTGCCGTGTTTTCGTTTCTTGACTTTTTAACGATTCCTGCCGCAGTTGTCGCCCTGCATTGCTTTTTCGCCTTCATTGCGCTTCCCAAGGGTGAGCGCTCCAAGCGCTGCGTCGTCACGATGCTGCAGGCGCTCTTTGGGTTTGGGCTTTCGTTTGTGTTTACCTGGGCGATGAAATGGGTTGTCGCGGCGTTTGTGCTGGGCTGGAACGAGGTCTTTTCGAACGTTCTGGGCGAGATGGGCCTTTGGTCTGCGCATGGGACTTCGTCACTGTTGCCCCAGGCTGACTGGCCTCAGATTTTGAAGGAGTTTTATAGCATGAGTCCGCAGCTGTTCGCCGTTTGCTCAACTGCTGGTTATGCGATGATCTCGAACGTTGTTTGTCTTGTTTCGTTTGCTGCCGTATTGGCGATTTGGATTGCCGTGCTCGTTTGCTCGATACGGGGCGGAGCGCAAGGTGGTCGTCGTCGCAAGATGTTGATCCAGTCACTGCTCATGGCGCTGCCTCTGGTGGTTGTTCTGGGTTATTTCGTTGTTATGCATGACCATGCAATCGTTCATATTCCGGTATTTGGCTGTAAGAACTGGGCGATTGTCTTTGCGATTTTATTTGCTTCTGGTGTAAGCGCGCTTCGTGGTCTGAGGAGTCAGAAGGTCGCTTAGCCTTTCATGTGGGCCTTGATGGTCGCGACTACGGCCCTGCGCACGATATCCACGAGGAGCAGGGAAAGCGCGAGGCAAAGGCTCATAAGGATTCCGAGCAAAATGGCGGCGGCTGGACGGGGCTCTCCCGTTTGGATGCCTGTTGCCATGGCGTAGATTGCTTTGTCGAAGATGGGCCGCCAGACATTGCAGGTAAACGACTGCACGGCGTAGAAAGCGAGCGTTCCTGCGGCGAGGGACATGATTGTCTTGTCTGCAGCAGTGACTTTGTGGCGCGGCTGATGGAGCGCTGCGGCGGCAACGGATGCGGCGGCCAAGATAAAGGATATGACGGAAGTGGACTTGTAGGAGAGCTTCCAGAGCGCGTCGTACTGGCTATTTGCCGATAGCAGAAGCTCGAGCGCGATGGCGGCGGTAACGAGTCCGATGAGTACGATCTTGGATTTTTGAGCGCCGGATGCGTTGCCGTGGCATTCGAGGACAAAGCGCATTTCTCCAGCTGCAATAAACGCGACCAGGTAGGTAACGGCGCTCATGAGCTTGCGCCATAAAACGATACCGGCCGCTTCGTTCGCCGTCGCCGCGATGTAGCAGTTGATTCCAAATGTTGTGAACACGAGGAGCGCTACGACAAACGGGGTCCTTTTGCTGCCGATCTGCTGTCGTATCAGCGCAATCACTGGGACAAGCAATACGGAGGCGGCGTAGACCCAGATAAACTCGATGCCCAGCGTAAGCCAGCCAATCTCGTGTAGCGAGATTTCGGGCAGGGGATAGACGTACATCGAAACAAGCGGGCAAGCTGCGCAATAAAAGAGCGTGGGTAAGACGATCTTCTTGAGGCGCTCAAGCGATTTGAGCGTGAGATACTGCGCGGATGACCCGTTTTGGAGGACGCGTACCGCCGAGGGAATAAGGAAGTACCCCGAGATCATAAAGAAGACCTCGTTGGCCCAGCAGCCGAGTTGGTTGATGAACCCCAGCAGTCCCGAATAGGGAAAGCCGCAAGCGATGCGTATTCCGGCACGCCGGTGCAGACGGCTTGGAAGGTCCACTGAAACGTGTGGAATATGGCGATCCCAGCGACCGCCACCAGGCGCAGCGCTTCGATGGAGGTATTTCTGCTTGCTTTGCTGCCCATCAGACTATTTTCCAGCACGTGCGTTGTATGAACCAAAGTGCGATGTGATCATTTTTAGAGTCTGCTTGGGGCCCTTGTTCCATACGTTATACAAGCCCTCGCCCACGAGGTCCTTGGCGTACGCGCAGTAGCTGATTTTAGGATTGGCAATGCCCATATACTCGGCATAGAGCTTTTTGGCCGCGGGGGTAACGCGAGGATTGGCAAATACCAGCTCTTGCGGCATGCGTTCGAACATCTTGTGGATCGCCCGCTCGATTTCGGGGTCCCCCTCAATTCCGGTGTGCTCAATCATGATGCCCATATAGGTGAAGCCGCGTGTGATTTGCGGTGTCCAAACGGCGGGGTCGGTGACGTTGAGCCGCTCAAGGATATCAACCATGTCGTTCCAGCGATTAAACGGCATCAAGGGATCACGCTTGGCCAGGGCGGCTGCCTTTTCGGGTGTTTCCTCGCGGTAGCAGTAATACGGCTTGGGCCAGTAAGCGATCGCCTTTGCCTGGCAGAGCGTTTCGACAAGGAATGGATTGTCGGCCCAGCCCGCACCGGGGATTTCCTTAAACCAGATATTGTTTTGCATCAGGAAGTCGCGACGATAGATTGCCGACCAAATGGACGGATGATGGGCCAGCAGGTGTGGAGCGTCGTGAATGGTGAACGGTTGCCGAGGCGGTTTAATGCGACCGCGATATGCGCAATGTAGTTTGACCTCTTGGGGGGTATCGGGGTTGCGAATGATCCAATACGGGGTCTCGATAATATCGAGCTTGTTCGGATCGCCAAATTCGCGCATGGCAAAGGCAAGCATGTCGGAGTACATTCCGGGCTCGATCCAGTCATCGGGCTCGAGGATGGCAATCCAGTCGCCCTTTGCCTCGCGAATGCCCAGATTGCAGGTTGCGCCGTAACCCTGGTTTGCCTTATCGATCACTCGAGCGCGTGAGTCGCGCGCAGCGAATTCTTGCATAACGGCGAGCGAGTTATCGGTGGATCCGTCGTTGATGGCGAGGATCTCCAGCTCGATTTTGTTTTCGTTTAATAGACTGCCTATAGCCTGAGAAAGATACGGCTCGGCATTGTAAGTAGGCACGATTACGGTCAGCATTCAAACACTTTCTCTAGGCGATTTGGAAGAATTATAGCCTATTACAATGCAACGATTTCAGTTGCATCCGCCATAAAGAAACTAAAACCGTTGCAAATGAGCGAAAGCAACTAAAATAGTTGCTATAATCGCCATGAGGAAAGGAAGCCTGATGAACAATAGCTATTCGGCCCTCATGGTTGATATGAGACATTCGAGATGTCTTTCGGACAGTAGGAGGCAAAGCGCGCAGGAAGATCTTGCGAACGCTATGGACTGCACAAACGAGCTGTTTAAAACTGAGCTCGAAATGCCGCTTATGTTTAGTGCGGGCGATGAATTGCAGGGCCTATTTCGTAGTACGGCTGGCGCTTTCTTGGCATATAGATTTATCAAGATACTCGTCCAGACGGTTGATCTTAGGGGTGGTATCGGAGTTGGAGAATGGAAAACTCGGATGCAGTCTGCATTGTCGACGGAGCAAGACGGGTCGGCATACCATCGTGCACGCAGAGCAATTGCTGCGTCCGAAAAAGATAAGTACAGTAATTTGAAGATCATTGATGCTTCGGGTGTTTCGCGTGAGAAAGAGCTATGCGCGGCGGGCTGTCTGGAAATAATCGATCGCAGAAACGTGTCGCAGCGTAATTACTGCGAGGTTGTTGAGTTGCTGCGGCCGCTAATGCTGCACGAGGGCACAGACGCGACTTTGAGCAAAAGGTATACTGAGCTCTTCGAAACACGTATAGGCAAAAAGTATGGCGCTAAAAGCAATCCGATCGATTGCGCGCCAGTGGCGTTGGGCAGCTCGCTCAACCTCAACGTAGATAGCATCAGGGCTAGTCATGTAGGGCTTGCGGGGCAAATGGGCGTTGCGATGGGGAAGACGAGGCAGGGGCTTGAGAAAAGCCTTAGACTCGCGAATGTTGTAAGAGAAAGAGAGCTGGCTGCTTTCGCCGTTCATTTCCTTAATGAGCTGGAGATGGCATGAGAGTATTCGGGTGTTTCCTTCTGTTTCATATGCTGTTCGACTTTTATTTTCAGTCGAATAAGATGGCAGGCGAGAAGGAATACAGCAGAATTGCCCTTGCCATGCACTGCTTAGTTTACGCGGCCGGCGCCGCAGCAACAGTAGCTCTTCTGTTTGAGGCGAGTGCAACCGCCATTGCTGCGTCCTTTACAGTATTTGCCCTTTCACATTGGATTATCGATGGCAGCCTGAGAAGAGCGTTTGCAGGACTTGACCTTTCGCCGGTCGGTAGTTTTCTGGCCGATCAAGTGCTGCACATTATAATTCTGCTCATATTGAGCGTTCTATGTTGCTATTTGTGGGCCATGCGACCAATTGCTTCGAATCTCTTGGGCGCTCGTGGAGCGGAGCTCTCTTGGATTTCGACACTGTGCTTTTGTGGACGCCCTTGTAGCATTGTTATTGCAAAGGTGCTCCAATCTCTTCGAAACCCGGGTGTTGAGCAGTCGGCGGATACGACAACCGCACATTCAGGCAAGTGGATTGGAATATTTGAAAGACTGATTGTCGCGGCGCTTTCCCTGCTGAACCAATATTCGGCTATTGCATTTATTTTTACTGCAAAAAGTATCGCGCGCTTTAAGCAGCTGGAAAGTGACAAGGATTTCGCTGAGGTTTATTTGCTGGGTTCATTGGCAAGCGTGTTCTTGGCAATGGCTTCTGCGATCTTATTTAGTTATTTGTTTAGCGGCACCGCTTGTTGAAGTTATTAGAAACGTTAGATAGGTGAAGGATTGAGAGGCCGTCTATGGATGTCCTATCTGTTGAATTCCATCGGGAACTTATTAATAAATTAAAGCCGTGCATACATCGCTTGACTATGCGGCCGGGCTTATTTCGCGGCGATTATTGCGATTCCTTTGATGGGTTCCTTGCTGGAGAGGCGGTATCGTTTCTTTACGTTCGTGATCCGGGTCCGTTGCAAGACATGCTGGAGACTGATTTTATCGACGTGTTTCTTTATGAAAGCGATATTCGTAATTGCTTTTACTTCATTAGAAACGCTGGAATTAGCGCAATGCGAAAAGGGAACAAAGGCCTGTTATTCGATAAGAGCCTATCGAAGAAGGAATTCCTTGACAGTATTTATGAACAGCTGAAGCAAATGGAAGATACTGACTGCTTCTCAAAAGACGAGGCAAGTGATCTTGTTTATGCAATAGGGAACAGTTTGATTGACAGTGAGAGTCCTTCGTTTAAAAGAGTTTTGGGTGGGCACTGATTTTTGAGCCACGCTGCTTTCAGCCGTCGGTAAACACTCATTGGCCAAATGGCAAATAGTCCATCCGGCTTGGCCCCCGTCCCCCCCCAATCTAGTAGACTCTAAACCGTTGCTAGATTAGGGGGATTTTCC
>CAUAAZ010000005.1 GCA_958427145.1 uncultured Collinsella sp. | reverse complement strand
ATTATCGTCCCAAATCGGAAAAATGCTATATGTCAATTTTGGTCTAACAGAGCCTACAAAAAAGGCCACAACCCACACGGGCCACGGCCTTGGAATATGGCAAAGGAATCGTCCTTGTGTCGCACAGGTTTACGCGCTTACTTCGGCCACGCTCTTCGAGGTTTCGGGTGAATCGGCTCCGTCCCCCGTCGTCTGTCCCTTCGCCGGCACCACGCCAAAGCAGTAGCTCAGCGCCGCAGACACCGCAAATGCCATACCGCCGGCAGCGCAGCACCACAGCAGGTTCGAGATGCCGCCCGTGGCAAAGCCAATGACCATAAGGACATTCGTCATGCCGATGGTATAGGCCGTAACGTGGCCCACGGCCGCAACAAGGCCTCCGACGGCGCCGCCAATGGCCATGCACGTCAGGCACCTGCCATATTTAAAGCCGCAACCGTACAGCGCCGGCTCGCTTACGCCGCCAAGAACACCCGAGATTGAATAGCCCAGCATGAGCGCCTTCTCGTCCTTATCCGCAACGCGAAGCGACGCGCCAAAGGGCATGCCCCAAACGGCGAACGTTGCCATCGTCGCAGCGATCAGGATGCACGAATCCGTTCCCACACTCATAAACTGCGCATAGGCGAGCGATAGGACAACGTTGCTGACGCCGGCGATCTTTAGGAACTCCCAGCCCGCAGCAAGCCCCATGAGCGTGAGCAGCGACATGATGCCACCGGAATTGCCAAGCATAAACATAAGCTGGCCCAACAGCATGCCCAGATAGCTGCCCGCCGGCGCCGTAATACACAGCGAAACCGGAACCATGACAAGCATGGTCGCAAACGGAACGAACGAAAACGCCACGGCCTTAGGGATAACGCGCTTAAAGAAACACTCCACTCGCCATAGCACGGGCACCGAGATGAGAACCGGAATAACAGTCGTCGTGTAATCGTTGACCGGCGCAGGAAGCAGACCATACACGGAAGTCATCGATGCCCCCGTCGTCGATGCGGCATCGACAAGCTTGAGTAAATCGGGTGCAATCAATACGCCGCCCAGCATCATGCCCAGCTGCTCCGAGCAACCGAGCTGGCGGGCGGCCGCCCAACCAAGATAAATGGGCAAAAAGTAGTAGCCGGCGTTATAGAGCCAACTGTAGAACAGGCGATAGATATCGGAATCGGCAGACCACAGGCCCAGCATGCCTTCGCCCATAATGACAGCGACGGTGCGGAACAACGCCGCGCAGACAATAAACGGCAGCGCCGACATCATGCTTTTGGACAGATAGTCCACCACGGCCATGGCGTTTGATGAAACCGACGTTGTAAACGAGGTGTTAGAAACTTGTAGCATGGAACGCCTTTCCCAATATGACATGCGGGCTGTCCCTTTGTCACATCGTGCGGTATCGACCGATTGCGCGGTACTTTTCGTAGCGGAGGTTTGTGAGGGTCGCGTCGTCGAGCTGCCCAAGCGTATCGAAGGCATCAAATGCCGAGGACATGACGGCACAGGCGATCTCCTCATGCGACAGGCCCTTATCGTCAACAATGCCGTCGATGATGCCGAGCGTCAGCAGATCGGGGGCCGTGAGCTTAAGCGCCTCGGCGGCCTCATCCGCACGCTCGGTATCCTTCCACAGGATCGACGCACAGGCCTCGGGGCTCACGACTGAATAGGCCGAGCTCGAGAGCATCAGGATGCGGTCGGCCACGGACAGCGCCAGCGCGCCACCAGAGCCGCCCTCGCCTGTCACCACCGAGACAATCGGTGTCTTAAGGCCGCTCATCTCCATGAGATTCTGAGCAATCGCCTCGCCCTGGCCGCGCTCCTCGGCACCGATGCCGCAAAACGCGCCCGAAGTATCGACCAGGCACAGAACCGGTCGACCAAACTTTTCGGCCTGGCGCATAAGGCGACGCGCTTTGCGGTAGCCCTCGGGATGTGCCATGCCAAAGTTGCGACGCATGCGCTCTTTGGTCGTGGTGCCGCGCTCGATGGCGATGACCGTTACGGGGCGCCCGTCTTTCCAGCCAATGCCAGCCACCACAGCGGCGTCGTCGCCAAAGTAGCGGTCGCCGTGCAGCTCCACAAATCCATCCAGGCCCAGCGAGATCATCTCGCCTGCCGTGGCGCGATCTGCCGAGCGGGTCTGCTTGACAATCTCGAGCGCGGTTTTTGGTGCGGCCGAGCGCTTGAACAAGTGTCCCAGCTTTTTGCCGCGGCGACCCGTATGCACGATCTCATGCGGTGCCCCCAGGCCGGGCGCGTGCCCTTCGTGCAGCGCCAGCAGCTCGCCTACCGTGAGCGCAATCTCGCCACGCGGAACAACGGCATCGCAAAAGCCGTGCTCCAGCAAAAACTCGGAGCGCTGGAATCCCTTGGGCAGGCGCTTGTGCATGTTCTGCTCGATCACGCGCGGGCCGGCAAATGCCGTCAGGGCATCGGGCTCGGCCAGGATAATATCGCCCTCCATGGCAAAGCTCGCGGTTACGCCTCCGGTCGTGGGGTCAGTGAGCACCGTGATATACAGGCCGCCCGCCTCGCTATGGCGCCTAACCGCCGCAGAGATTTTGGCCATCTGCATGAGCGAGGTCACGCCTTCCTGCATGCGAGCGCCACCCGATACGGTAAAGCCAACGACCGGCAGTCCCAGCTCGGTCGCACGCTCAAATGTGCGGCAGATCTTCTCGCCCACCACGGAACCCATCGAGCCCATCATAAAGTTGGCGTCCATAAAGAAGAGCGCCGTATCGCAACCGCAGATTTTGCCCTTGCCGCACACAACGGCATCGCGCTCGCCCGAACGTTCGCTCACGCTCTTGAGCTTGTCGACATAGCCGGGAAACGAGAGGAAATCCTCCGACGCCAGATTGGCATCCCATTCCTCAAACGTGCCCTCGTCGACCGTCATGCGCATGCGCGCGCGACCGCTCACGCGAAAGTGTTTGCCGCAACGAGGGCAGACCTCGAGGTTGTCGTGCAGGCGTGCCTCATCGATCACGCGGCGGCACTCCGGACACTTGATAAACACGTGGCGCGCGGGAAACTCGGCGCACGACTCGGTCATCGGCCCCTCGAGGACGTTGACCGTCTTCGCTTTTCTATTCATCAGCATAGAGATGCCCCATCAGATCGGTGTGGTACATGCCCGACAAGAACTCATCGTTTGCCAGCACGTCGAGCTGCAGTTCGCTGTTTTCGCTCACGCCCTCAATCACGAGCTCGCCCAGGGCCGAGCGCATCTTGCGAATGGCGCCGTCACGCGTGGGCGCACACACGATGAGCTTGCCAAGCATGGAGTCGTAGTACGGCGGAACGTTCGCACCGGTAAACATGGCGGAATCCCAGCGCACGCGCGGACCACCCGGCACACGCAACGCGGTGACCGTTCCGCATGACGGCAGAAAGTCCGGCGTCTCGGCATTGATGCGGCACTCCATGGCGTGGTTGCGGACCGGCATGTCCTCCTGCTCAAAGGGCAGAGGCTGGCCGGCTGCCACGCGCAGCTGCCACTTGACCAAGTCGGTATCGGTCACAAACTCCGTAACCGGATGCTCCACCTGCAAGCGCGTGTTCATTTCCATAAAGTAGAAATTGCCGTCGTCCGAATACAGGAACTCGATGGTACCGGCTCCTTCGTAGCCGACGGCACGAGCCAGGTCGCGTGCCGCCTTGTGCATGCGAGCACGAATGTCGTCGTGTCCGTCGAGGCACGGCGCGGGGCTCTCCTCGATTAGCTTTTGGTTGCGCCGCTGCACCGAGCACTCGCGCTCGCCGAGCGAAAACACATGGCCCTGCTTATCGGCCATAATCTGTACCTCAACGTGATGCGCCGGCGCGACGAACTTCTCCATGTAGCACTCGCCGTCGCCAAAAACGGCCTCGCCCTCGGCGCGTGCTTCAATAAAGGCCTTTGCCGCATCTTCCGCGCGCTCGACCTTACGAATACCGCGACCGCCGCCGCCCGCACGCGCCTTAATAAGCACGGGGCAGCCAATGCGCTCAGCCTCGGCCGTTGCCTCCTCGGGACTTTTGAGCAAATCGCAACCCGGCACGATGGGCACGCCCGCCGCGGCAGCCGTTCGACGTGCGGCGTCCTTGTCGCCCATGCTGTCGATCACCTTGGCCGAAGGACCAACAAACGCCAGGCCATACTTGTCGCAGTCGCGCACGAAGCTCGCCTTCTCGGAGAAAAAGCCATAGCCGGGATGAATTGCCTTAGCTCCCGACTTTACGGCACAGGTGAGCACAGCATCGTCGTTGAGGTAGCTCTCGGCAAGACGCGGACCGCCGATACAATACGCCTCGTCGGCAAGCTGCACGTGCAGCGCGTCCGCATCGGCCGTGGAATAAACGGCGACGGTCTTGATGCCCATATCGCGGCACGCGCGAATAACACGGACCGCGACTTCGCCGCGGTTGGCGATGAGCACTTTGTCGAACATGAAGCCTTCCTTAACTTTCGTGCATGAGTGCAAAAGACATATCGGCGCGGCAGCAAACCTCACCGTTGACGCTCGCAGTACCCGTCGCAAAGCGGAACGGCCCGCGCGCACGCGTGATGGTGCACACCAGATCCACCGTGTCGCCCGGGCGCACCGGACGCTTAAAGCGCACCTTGTCCAGACTCGTGTAGAACGGCGTCGCGCCGCGCGCCTCCTCATCGCCCATCAGCAGCACGCAGCAGTTTTGGGCGAGCATCTCGCACTGGATCACGCCGGGGACCACCGGGTTTCCCGGAAAATGCCCCTGCAAAAAGTATTCGTCGCCCGTAATCGTGATCTTGCCGTGGGCCTCGTCGCCCACCAGCTCGGCTTCGTCGAGCAAAAGCATCGGCTCGCGATGCGGTAACAGCTTCTTGAGCTCTTCTTTGTTCATGGATATCACCTATCCGATCCTCATGAGGCAGCTGCCGAACTCCACGAGGTCGCCGTCGGCCACGCAGATCTCGAGCACCTCGCCATCCGCCTCTGCCGTCACCTCGTTGAGAACCTTCATGGCCTCGATGATGCAAAGGGTCTCGCCAGCCTTGACCTTGGAGCCCACGTGCACAAACGGTTCGTCGCCCGGCGCCGGGGCAGCATAGAAAACGCCGACCATGGGAGCGGTCACCTCGGTGCCCTTGGGCTCCGGTGCGGCGGCAGGTGCCTGCGCGGCGGGCTCCGGTGCGGCAGGCGCGACTGTGGGAGCTGCAACTGGAGCTGCCATAGCGCTCGGCATGGGCATGGGCACGGCAACCGGCTGTGCGGCGCTCGCGCGCTCGAGTTCGACCGCGGTGCCATCGGGCTCCTCAACGCGCACGCGCGTGAGGCCGCGGTCCTCCATAACATCGGCTATCTCGGCAAGTCTTTTGGAATCCATGCTCTAGCTCCTCGTATATCTACGCAGCGCGATGGCGGCGTTGTGTCCGCCAAAGCCCAGGTTGGTCGAAAGCGCCCAGGTAAGGTCGGCGCGAACCGCGCGATTGGGCGTGTAGTCAAGATCGCAGGCGGGATCGGGCGTGTGGTAGTTAATGGTCGGCGGCACCACGCCCTGCTCGAGCGCCATGGCGCAGGCCATGACCTCGATGGCGCCCGTGGCACCGATCATGTGGCCGGTCATCGACTTAGTCGACGAGACGTGCGCGGCGCGCGCCGCGTCCTCGCCGAGCGCACGCTTAATGCCCGCCGTCTCGGACGAATCGTTGAGCTTGGTAGATGTGCCGTGGGCATTGATGTAGAGACCCTCGGAAGGCTTGACGTCACCCTCGGCAACCGCCAGCGATATCGCGCGGGCAATGCCGGCAGCCTCGGGATCAGGGCTCGTGATGTGATAGGCATCATCGGTGTTGCCGTAGCCCACGACCTCGGCATAAATGTGCGCCCCGCGAGCCAGCGCGTGTTCCATGCTCTCGAGTACCAGCACGCAGGCGCCCTCGCCCATCACAAAGCCGTCGCGGTCTGCATCGAACGGACGGCAGGCCGTCGCGGGATCGGGGTTGGTGGTCAATGCGCGGCAGGACGTAAAGCCCGCAACGGCATCGGGGATAATTGCAGCCTCGGCGCCGCCCGCGAGGATCGCGTCGGCATAGCCGTGCTTGATGGCGCGGAACGCCTCGCCCACCGCATGGGCCGAGGTGGCGCAAGCGGTCACGACGGGCAGGGTCGGCCCCTTTGCTTTGTGACGGATTGCGATATTGCCCGATGCCATGTTGGGGATCATCATCGCGATCATGTAAGGCGATGCGCGGCGGGGCCCACGGTCGGCAATCATATGGACGTTGTCGACGAGTGTCTGCATGCCGCCCACGCCTGAACCCACGTAGACGCCCAGGCGCTCGCGATCGATGGCGCCTTCGACATCAAAGCCCGCATCGTGCATGGCTTCGTCCGAAGCCGCCATCGCAAACTGAACGCAGGGGTCGAGATGCTTGGCGTCACGCTTGCCAAAGTACTCGTTGCCGTCAAAGCCCTTGACCTCGGCTGCCACCTTGACGACAAACGCATCGGTATCGAAGTGCGTGATCGGGCCGATGCCGCACGTGCCGGCGCACATGGCCGCCCAGGTGGCAAGCGCCGTGTTGCCGAGCGGCGATACGGCACCGATGCCGGTGATTGCAACTCTCTGTTCCATCATGGTCTCCTCATCCAAGCCGCCTACCCGGCTTGCTTTCTACATCGCCATTCCGCCGTCAACGCGTACGACCTCGCCCGTAATGTAGGCAGCCGCATCGCTCGCCAAAAAGCGCACCACGCCGGCCACTTCCTCGGGACGCGCCATGCGCCTCAGGGGAATCTGCTCCTCGCACGCCGCACGCACCTTATCCGATAGCTTTGCCGTCATATCGGTCTCGACAAACCCGGGTGCGACCGCGTTCACTCGTACGCCGCGGGGCGCAAGCTCGCGCGCCACCGCCTTGGTCAGGCCGATCACGCCCGCCTTGGAGGCAGCGTAGTTGGCCTGCCCGGCATTGCCCATCAGGCCCACAACCGAGCTCATGTTGACGACGCAACCGCCGCGCTGGCGCATAAAGGTCTTGGTGAGTGCGCGCGTCGTGTTAAACGTTCCTTTAAGATTGACATCGAGCACGCGGTCGAAGGCATCGTCACCCATACGCATGAGCAGGCCGTCGCGCGTGATGCCGGCGTTGTTGACGAGCGCCCAAATGGAGCCAAATTCGTTGAGGACCGCTTCCACGCACGCATTGACGGCAGCGGGGTCTGCCACGTCGCATTGATATGCGCGCGCCGTGGCGCCAACCATCTCGCAGGCTCCGCATGTCTCGCGCGCGGCATCGACGCTACCGGCATAGACGACGGCAATATCAAAGCCGTCCTCCGCCAAGCCAACCGCACAAGCGCGGCCGATTCCCCGCGAGCCGCCCGTGACCAGTGCCACACGGCGTGAGCCGTTGCGCTCGAGCGCGCCGTTGTTCAAGTTGCCCATGTCATTCCTTTCGGGTTACAGCCCTGTGGGCTATGCGAGCTCATCGGCAATAGCTGCGACCTGCTCGGCCGTTTCGCACGAATAAACGCGAACGTCGCTCAGCGTACGCTTGACCAGGCCCGACAGTGTTTTGCCAGGACCGACCTCAATAAACGTGTCGATGCCCTGATCCTGCAGAGTATGCAGCGTGTCGACCCAGCGCACGGGATGGCTCACCTGGTTGGCCAAGACATCCGATGCTGCTCGCGGGTCCGCCGGATAGGGCGCCGCCGTCATGTTTGCCATGACCGGAATCAGCAGCGGAGACGGCGCGTGGCCGGCTTGGATATACGTCGCCAGTCCCTCAGTCGCCTCGGCCATATAGGGGCTATGGAATGCACCCGACACCGCGACCTTCATGGCCCGGCCGCCAGCCTCTTTTACTAGGACGTCGAGCTCCTGCAGCGCCTCGGGCGCTCCGGCAATAACCGTCTGCTGCGGGCTGTTGTAGTTGACCGGCCAGCAATCCTCGCCGGCCTGTTTTGCCAAGCCCTCGACTTGCGCCGCATCGAGCTTGATGACGGCGCGCATGCCGCCGGGGTGACGCTCGGCCTCCGTGGCCATCAGCGCCGCGCGCTCACACACGAGCTCAAAACCCGCTCGCGTATCGAATGCCCCCGCAAAGGTGAGTGCAGCGACCTCGCCCAGCGAGAATCCCGCACAGGCGGCAGGCACCACGCCGCGCTCGCGCAGGGCGACAGCGACAGCCAAGTCGTGCACGAACACGCAAGGCTGCGTGTTCTCGGTCTGTGAGAGCTCCTCCTTGGAGGCGCTCCGGCACTGCTCGCTGGTCCCCGGGCGCACCTCGTCGGCAATGGCGAACACCTCGGCGGCCGCCGGCGATGCCTCGATCAGATCGACGCCCATCGCGGGGTGTTGGGCACCCTGGCCGGCAAACAAAAACGCTACGCCACCCATGCGGACGCACCCTTCAGGACATGCTCGGCGCCATCGACCAGATCGTCGACGATTTCGCGTGCGCTCTGGCGTTCGTTGACCATGCCAGCAATCTGTCCGCACAAATACGAACCCTCTTCGTAATTACCGTCCTTTGCGGCTTTACGAAGCGCGCCCGTGCCCATGGCCCCGAGCTCCTCGGGGCTTGCGCCCGCCGCCTCGTTCTTGGCATACGCGTTGGTGAAGGGGCTCTTGAGGGCGCGAACCGGATGTCCCGTCGAGCGACCGGTCGCACGCGTCGACGTGTCGCCCGCCTTGAGCACCAGCTCTTTGTACTGTTCGGATACGGTGCACTCGTTTGCGACCAGAAAGCGTGTTCCCACCTGGACGCCGGCAGCGCCGAGCATAAAAGCGGCCGCCACGCCGCGGCCATCGGCGATGCCGCCAGCCGCAACCACGGGAATATCGACCGCATCGACAACCTGCGGGACAAGTGCCATCGTCGAGGTCTCGCCAATATGGCCGCCTGATTCGGTGCCCTCGGCAACCACGGCAGTGGCTCCGCGACGCGCCACGAGACGCGCCAGCGCCACCGAAGCCACGACGGGAATAACCTTGATGCCCGCCTCGTTCCACGCCTTCATGTACTTCGCGGGATTGCCGGCGCCCGTCACGACGACCGGCACTCGCTCGTCAATCACGACCTGTGCAACCTCGTCGGCAAACGGGCTCATGAGCATGACGTTGACGCCAAAGGGCTTATCCGTCTTGGCGCGCAGCTCATGAATCTGGTCGCGAAGCCAGTTGGCGTCGGCGTTCATGGCCGCGATGATGCCTAAGCCACCCGCCTCGGACACTGCGGACGCCAGCGAGGCATCGGCAATCCAGGCCATACCGCCCTGGAACACGGGCTTTTCGATGCCGAGCAGATCGCAGAGAGGAGTCTTGAGCATCTCTACTTCTCCAATGCCGCCTCGACCGTATCGGCGAACTCGCCGACCGTCTTGGGGTTCTCCTCGGTATCGAGCTGGATGCCAAACTCGTCCTCGACGGCAACGAGGATCTCGACGGTGCCCAGGCTGTCGAGACCAATCTCCTCGAGCGTGGACTCGGGCTTCATCTCGACATCGTCAAGGCCAGCGGTCTCGCGGATAACGTCGCAAACGCGCTCGAAGGTCTTCTGATCTGCCATGGTAGTTCTCCTTTGTTTGTGCCCTAGGGGCGTTTTTATTTCCTATGTGCGACTACTTCCAACGAAGCAGATAGCCACCTATATCCAGGCCGGCACCAAATCCAACGAGGGCGATGGTGTCGCCCACATTCAGTGCGTCGGTGCGTGCCAGCCGGTCAAGCGCAAAGGGAATGCAGGCGCTCGAAATGTTGCCGGTCTCGCGCAGCGTTCGAACCACGTGCTCGTCTGGCACGCCCAGACGCTTGACCGCCTGACTCAGGATTCGTTCGTTAGCCTGATGGAATACAAAATGATCGATATCTTCGACCGAAATGCCCGCATCGCTCGCAAGCTTATGGACCGTGTCGCAGATGGCGTTGACGCCGAACTTGAACACGCGGCGGCCATTCATGGAAAGCACACTCTGGCGGTCCGAGGGAACTTTGAATGGCGAGGTGCCATCCAGCCCGGGAACGCGCAACGTCTCGACATCGGGTGCGGTCGAAAGCTCAACGGCAAGGGGATTCTCTCCCCCGGCCTCCATGACTGCAGCGCCTGCCCCATCGCCAAAAAGCACGCAGGTGGCACGGTCGGTCCAGTCGAGCGCGCGCGTCATCTGCTCGGCAGCAACAACAAGCACGCGCTCGGCACGGCTGCGGGCGATATAGCCCTCGGCGACATCGAGCGCAAATACGAAGCCGGCACAAGCCGCCGAGACATCGAAGGCAGGGCACGTCGCGCCTAGTCGCTCAGCAACGGCACACGCCTCAGCGGGAACAAAGTGGTCACCCGTCGTCGTCGAGCAGACGATCAGGTCCAGCTGGCTCGCGTCGATTCCGGACACCTGGAGTGCCCGCTCGCTCGCCGCTACGGCAAGGTCGTCAAGTGACTCGGCGGTGCAGACGTGGCGGCTCTTGATACCTGTGCGAGTAAAAATCCACTCATCCGAGGTATCGAGGAACTCGGACAGCTCGTCATTGGAAACACTGCGCTCAGGAAGTGCCGAACCTGTTCCAAGAATCGTGAAACCCATCACTAACCTCCTTTGAGTTGTTGACGTGTTTACATCGACCAAGAGAGGATAACGCATTTCAGTCGTTGTTGACGTGTTAACATTAAATTGTCCAAATGCGACAAAGGCTTCACATTGTGTCTATCTCTCGACACCATTACGCGATTGCCTTATTACCATAGGAGGTACCAGCTGTTATGGATTTACGTTTAACAGTGGTCGACGTAACCGGATCGACCAACGATGACCTGCTCGAAGCAGGAAAACAGGGAGCGCCGCACGGCACAGGACTTGCCGCCCGGGCTCAGACAGCAGGACGCGGTCGGCGCGGGCACAAGTGGGACTCAACCGCCGGCAACCTATTGCTTTCGATTGTCCTGCGTCCATGCGTTAATCCCGCAAAGTACTCTGGTCTTGCCGCCGTCAGCGGCCTAGCGGTGCTCGAGGCACTCGAAAAACAGGATCTTGCAAACGAGATTGGCCTCAAATGGCCCAACGACCTGGTCGCGCGTGGACGCAAACTCGGCGGCATTCTGGTCGAGGCCGCACGCGATAACGAAGGCAACCCCTTTGCGGTCTGTGGCATCGGCGTTAACGTGAACTATGTGCCCGCGGAGGTTCCCGATGGCGGCCTGCCAGCAATCGGCCTGTCAGACCTCAACAAGAACGTTCCCGCCGTCGACATGCTCCTCGATGAGGTCTATCACGCAGTTATAGACGCTGTAGATGCCTGGGCAGAACGCCTCAACGCCAAGGAAGAAGACGCCGGTCCGCTCGCGCCCGTCCACGACGAATATATCGCTCACCTCAATTGGATCGGGGAGCACGTTATCGCCCGCTCCCCCGCTGGGGACGAGCTGGCGCGTGGCATCTTTCAAACGGTCGATGGCTTTGGTCGCGCGTGCATCGAAACGGAAGACGGCTTTCGATCCTTCCATTTTGAGGAGGCATCGCTGCGTCCCGTGAGTGAATAGGGCGCCGCAGCCACCTACTCGGCAGCATTACCCGGCAGTCCAAACCATCATTCAAAACAAAAGGGCCCCGCTACCGAAACGGCAGCGAGGCCCTTTAAGCTATGAGCGATATCGCTTAGAGCTTGATGTCGATGTCGACGCCAGCGGGGAGGTCGAGACGCATAAGCGAATCAACGGTGCCCGAGGTGGGGTCGAGGATGTCGATGAGGCGCTTGTGGGTGCGCATCTCGAACTGCTCACGGGAGTCCTTGTTCACGTGCGGCGAGCGGATAACCGTGTACAGGTTGCGCTCGGTGGGCAGGGGGACAGGACCGGAAACGCGAGCGCCGGTCTTCTGAGCGGTCTCAACGATGAGCTTCGCGGACTGATCGACGACCTCGTGATCATAGCCCTTGAGGCGAATGCGGATCTTCTGGGTAGCCAACTTAAACCTCCAAAGAGTGCGAGAAGTGTTCTCGCAGGATTACGTAACAGGGAGCTCGAACTTAGGCGTTCTTGCTCATGACCTCGTCCACGATGGACTTGGGCGCGGGCTCATAAGAGTCGAACTGCATCGTGTAGGATGCACGGCCCTGGGTCTGGGAGCGAAGGTCGGTAGCGTAACCGAACATCTCGCCCAGCGGCACCTTGGCACGGATGAGCTTGCTGTTCTTGCGATCCTCCATGCCCTCGATCTTGCCGCGGCGACCGGAGAGGTTGCCCATAACGTCGCCCATGTACTGCTCGGGGGTCTCGACCTCGACAGCCATGATCGGCTCGAGCAGCTGCGGATCGGACTTCTTGAGGGCGTCCTTGATAGCCATGGAACCGGCGATCTTGAAGGCGGCCTCGGAGGAGTCGACCTCGTGGTAAGAACCGTCGAACAGGGTGACCTTAACGTCGAGGACCGGGAAGCCGGCGATAACACCGGTGTTCAGGGCCTCCTGGATGCCCTTGTCGATGGACGGGATGTACTCCTTGGGCACGACGCCGCCGACGATAGCGTTGACGAACTCGTAGCCGAAGCCCTCCTCCATCTTCTCGAGCTTGATGACGGCGTGGCCGTACTGACCGCGACCGCCGGACTGACGGACGAACTTGCCCTCAGCCTTCTCGACGTCGTGACCAGCGGTCTCGCGGTAGGCAACCTGGGGCTTACCAACGTTAGCGTCAACCTTGAACTCGCGGAGCAGACGGTCGACGATGATCTCGAGGTGCAGCTCGCCCATGCCGGCGATGATGGTCTGGCCGGTCTCGTGGTTGGTGGACACCTGGAAGGTCGGGTCCTCCTCGGCGAGCTTGGTCAGAGCCAGGGACATCTTGTCCTGCTCGGCCTTGGTCTTGGGCTCGATGGCAACGTCGATAACGGGCTTAGCGAACTCGATCTTCTCGAGGACGATCTCCTTGCCCTCTTCGCACAGGGTGTCACCGGTGGTGGAGTTCTTGAAGCCAACGCAAGCGACGATGTCGCCGGCGGCAGCGTCGTCACGGTCGATACGCTCGGCAGCGTTCATCTCGAGGATGCGGCCGAGGCGCTCGCGCTGACCATTGGAGGCGTTGACCACGTAGGAACCGGACTCGGCGCGGCCGGAGTAAACGCGGACATAGGTGAGCTTACCGACGAACGGGTCGGTCATGATCTTGAAGACCAGGCCGGAGAAGGGCTCGTCGAAGGAAGGATGACGCTGGATCTCCTCGCCGGTGTCCGGATCGGTACCGGTGACGGCCTCAACGTCGAGCGGGCTGGGCAGGTAGTCGACGACAGCGTCGAGCAGCTCCTGAACGCCCTTGTTCTTGTAGGCGGAGCCCACGAAGACGAGGTTGAGCTCGTTGGCCAGAACGCCCTTGCGCAGAGCGGCCTTGAGCTCCTCGACGGTGAAGTCCTCCTCCATGAGGATCTTCTCCATGAGCTCGTCGTCAAAGCTGGCAGCAGCGTCAAGGAGCTCCTCGCGCTTGGTGGCAGCGATGTCGGCGAACTCAGCCGGGATCTCGTCCATCGGCTCGGGGTAGGTCATGCCCTTCTCGTCGGCCTTGAAGTCCCATGCAGTCATGGTGACCAGGTCGATGACGCCCCAGAAGTTGTCCTCGGCGCCCATCGGGACCTGAGCGGCCACGGCGTTAGCGTCGAGACGATCCTTCATGGTCTCGATAGCGTTGAAGAAGTCAGCGCCCACGCGGTCATACTTGTTGATGAAGGCGATGCGGGGGACGTTGAAGGTAGAAGCCTGACGCCAAACGGTCTCAGACTGGGGCTGAACGCCGGCAACGGCGTCGAAGACGGCGACAGCGCCATCGAGAACGCGCAGGCAACGCTCGACCTCGGCGGTGAAGTCAACGTGGCCCGGGGTGTCGATGATCTGGATGCGGTAGTCCTTACCGTCCTTGTTCCAGAAGCACGTGGTAGCAGCGGAGGTAATGGTTACGCCGCGCTCCTGCTCCTGAACCATCCAGTCCATGGTGGCAGCGCCCTCATGGACCTCACCGATCTTGTGGGTCTTACCGGTGTAGTAAAGAATACGCTCGGTCGTGGTGGTCTTACCGGCATCGATGTGGGCCATGATGCCGATGTTACGGGTATCGGAAAGCTTGTACTTAGGCTTAGCCATGTTAGTTCCTTACCTTAACTTACCAACGATAGTGAGAGAACGCGCGGTTGGCCTCGGCCATCTTGAAGACGTCCTCACGCTTCTTGACGGAAGCGCCCAGGCCGTTGGAAGCGTCGAGGATCTCGTTGGCGAGACGCTCGGCCATGGTCTTCTCCTTGCGAGCGCGGGAGAAGTTGACGATCCAGCGGATACCCAGAGCGGTGGAACGACGGGAGTTGACCTCCATCGGGACCTGATAGGTAGCGCCACCGACACGCTTGGGCTTAACCTCGAGCGTGGGCTTGACGTTGTCCATAGCCTTCTTGAAGGTAGCGAGAGCGTCGCCACCCTCGGACTTCTCGGCAACGATCTCGAAAGCGGTGTAAACGATGCGCTCAGCGGTGGCCTTCTTGCCGTCAAGAAGGACCTTGTTGATGAGCTGAGTCACCAGGCGGTTGTTGTAAACGGCGTCAGGCTGAACCTCACGACGATTAGCTGCTGCACGACGCGGCATGTGAAATCTCCTTAAGTGTCTACCGTGCGGCGCTTAGGCAGCACACGGCGAAAGTATCAAAACGTTATCTGGCTTATTTAGCCTTGGGGCGCTTAGCACCGTACTTGGAACGGGCCTGCATACGGTTCTGGACCGGAGCAGCGTCGTAGGCGCCACGGATGACGTGATAACGGACACCAGGGAGGTCACGGACACGACCGCCGCGGACGAGCACGATGGAGTGCTCCTGCAGGTTGTGGCCCTCACCCGGGATGTAAGCAGTAACTTCGATGCCGTTGACAAGGCGAACACGGGCAACCTTACGAAGAGCCGAGTTCGGCTTCTTGGGGCTCGTGGTGAAGACGCGGGTGCACACGCCGCGCTTCTGGGAGTTGTGCTGCAGAGCAGCGTTCTTGGACTTCTTGGGCACGGAACGACGGCCCTGGCGAACCAGCTGGTTAATAGTAGGCAAAGCGTACTCCTTCTCGAATGATTCCAGCTTTCTGTAAAGTGCAACGGCTTGAATCGAGGGGTCAGCATCCCCCTACGAAACACGCAGTTCGATAGGATACGTGGCGTTAGCTGTGTCGTCAACAGACCACGCCGCCGGGCGTATCCCAAAATGAGCATATTTCCGCAAAGCCTACACAAAAGGAATCCCCTTCTGTGCGCGGGGGCGGCCGCCCGGACCGGGAATCCGACGTGCTCGTCGGGGCAACGCTACCTGCCAAAAAGGGACAGGTTTATTTTGGTCGGTTTTATCTGGGGAAACGTCGCGCTCCAGCGGTAATCTGCTCTCATCTGTCGCATGGAAATCGGCGGCGTCTCCATTTAACGCAAAAGAGGCCGCTTCCCCTAGTAGGAAGCGGCCCCAAATCTTACGAATAGACGATGGTAAAGGGTACTTCTGTTTCGGTCTCTCCTGTTGATGTGCACCTCGTGCCCTCAAGCGTTACTGAGACCACTTGGTCGACATCAATCAACTTCGTTGGCACCCAGATGTTCTCTCCGCTATTGCGCGCATAAGAAAAATATAAGTTGAACACCCCTGCGTCGTCATCTTCGATAATCTGCTCCGATCCATCCTTGTAGCTGACGGTCAGCTTATTATCAACTGCTTCATAGCCCAGATCATCGATGTGCGTCTGGATAGAAAACGGGCTGATCTCGAGAGGCGAGTCATCGGAGCGGAGTTCCTTTGTATCGACGTACGCTCCAACGCTAAACTCGGGCGTCGATGCTTCAAACCGCCTCGCACTCTCACCTTCGCCCTCGGTCCACGAGATATTCCAGGTGACCGCATGTTGAAAACCTCGCTCGCGATCCATAGAAGCAAAGTACATCGTGCCATTAATGACAGTATCGCTTGATGTGTCCTTATCAATGGTGCAGCGTGTGTCAGCCCATTCCTCGCCGAACTTCATATCGGGCGTGCCGATACCTTGTTCTTCTTCACCATAGAGAACAAGTTCGCCAGTCTCTGCTGCCGGCTTATAGTAGTTAACACCATTTGGATTGGACAACGTAAACGTCACAGCACCGCAGCCGTTTTGGTCGATTGCCATCTCATGGATATCAAGCGTATAGCCGTTGCCCTCGACGGACAGATTAACCTCCTGGACTGCACCCTCCAGGCTTTGGGGCGCGATGCCATCACCAAACTCTCTGGTGTAGGTGTATTTAGTCCCCGATGAGCCGCCATTGGTCCAGGTGATGGAATCCCCGTTGCCGTGGTTTCCCCAGGCTGAGGCAAAATAGGCGGATTTGACAACGGCGTAGGCGACCCCTCCGGTCGCGAGCACTCCGACAAGACATCCAACTACGGCAACATACAGAGGCTTCGCGTGACCCTTTCGATGAAGCGGCTCACCCGCAGCGGTATTTAGGACGCGATCTGCAAGATCGCTATCGGCTTGGATGGACTCGAAGGCCTGCTTGATTTGATTGGATTTCACGGTCGCCCTCCTCTAGGATGAACTTGAGCTTCGACCTGCCGCGAGCCAAACGCGTTCGAACGGTCGCGGCTGGTACATGCAACAACTCGGCAATCTCTGAGGTCGAAAAGCCCAGATAGTAATAGAGCACGATGGGAACGCGGAATCGCTCCGGAAGTCGCATAACGTCTGACAGGACCGCCTTGGTCTCATCCTGCGCCGCCGAAAGCGAATCGGCCAGGTTCTCAATATCCTCCACACGCCTCCATGGCTTTCGAAAGAGCGATTTGCATTCATTGATCGTGACCCGGACAAGCCAGCGACGAAGATGTTCCCAACTTTCAAAGTGTCCATCGCTTTTAAGCAACTTAAGAAAGACGTCTTGGGCAATATCGTCGGCATCGGCACGATCGCGCAGGTACGTCAATGCGATTCGAAACACGACATCCCGGTGATCTTCGACCGCCTGTCTAAATGCTTGTTCTTCCATAATCACCTCCCGGTGATGCTGATGTTTCTTGCTGAGGCCCTCACCATAGATACGCTTTGACCGAACGAAATGTTTCAAATTCAAGCAGGAATAACCTACCAAAATAAACCTGTCCCTTTTTGACAAAAGGAATCCCCTTCTGTGCGCGGGGGCAGATTCCCGGAACGGGCCGCCCGCTGTTTAAGTTTGCTGCTCTACAGTCCTGCGCAAGACGGAAAGCACATTAAGTGCTTTCCTTTGCGTGCGGAACTCGCGACAAACTTAAACAGCGGGCGGCCCGTTCCGGGAATCCGACGTGCTCGTCGGGGCAACGTTCCTCACCAAAAAAGACCCGCTTCCCTGTTGGGAAACGGGTCTTTGGAAGGACGGTTAACGTACTTGGAAGTTACTCCTCGTCGTTGTCCTTAGCCTCTTCGGCGTCGTCGGTGTCCACGAGCTGGTTGAGCAGCTCGTCGAGGGACGCCATGTCCTCGTTGATGGCACCGTTGGCGGGAGCCTTCTTGTCGTCGATCGGGGCGCCCAGGAGCTCCTCGTCGGCGTCGGCGTGATGCGTCGGAGCGGAGGTGCCCAGCAGGATATCGTCCGGACCGTCGGGGCTAAAGACCATCTGCAGCAGCTGCGAGAGGTCTTCCTCGTCGGCAACGTCGTCGTTGTTCTCGAGGATGTAGAGCAGGTCGTGGGCCTCGAGGCCGTCACGGAGCTCCTCGATCGCCTTGGCACCGATGCCATCGATGCGCAGCAGATCTTCCTCGGACTTGCCGACCAGGTCGCCGACCGTCTCGATGCCGACCTCGCTGAACTTGTTGGTCCAGCGCTGCGACACGCCCAGGTCGTCGAACAGGTACAGGCGAGCCTTCTCGGCGGAGATGGTGTGGCCGTTGCGAGTGAACGAACCGTCAGCACCACCGAACTCGTCGTAGCCGGCCCAGTCGAGCTGCTGCGGGAGCTGCTCGTCCAGGTCCTTGAGCTCCACAGGAGCCCACTCGGGCAGCGACTTGGCGTTGGGCGAAGCCGGGCCGTCGATGTCGACATAGCCGTCGGCCGTGCGATACGTCAGCTTGGCGTTGGCGTACGGCTTGAGGCCGGTACCGGCCGGGATCTTCTTACCGACGATAACGTTGGACTTAAGGTCGAGCAGGTGGTCGACCTTACCCTCAATGGCAGCCTCGGTAAGGACGCCAGCGGTACGGATGAACGAAGCGCTCGACAGCCAGGAGTCAATGTTGGACGCAACCTTGAGCGTACCCAGGATGACGGGCTCGGCCACGGGAGCCTGACCGCCCAGACGGGCAACGCGCTCGACCTCGTCGGCGAACTCGTAGCGGTCGACGTACTGACCAAGCAGGTACTTGGAGTCGCCGGGGTTGGTGATCTGAACGCGACGCAGCATCTGACGTGCGAGCACCTCGATGTGCTTGTCGTTCAGGTCGACGCCCTGGCTGGTGTAGACGTCCTTGACGCTCTCGACGAAGGTGTGCATCGTCGACTCAATGTCGGTCAGCTTGCGCAGGTTGCGGAAGTTGACGAAGCCCTTGGTGATCTGATCGCCGACGCGAACCTCGCAGCCGTCCTCAATCTCGGGCATAAAGCGCACCGAAGCGGGGACGCGACGCTCGTCGAGGACACGGGTGTGATCCTCGGAGTCGGTGAGCGTCAGCACGTACTCGGACTTCTCGGGCTTAATCGAGAGGTGACCGGAGTACGGAGCCAGCTCGGCCTCGCGACCCAGAATCTTTTCGTTGACGTTGCCGACGATATCGAACATACGGCTGACCGTAGGCAGACCCTGCGTAATATCGTCGACGCCAGCGACGCCGCCGGAGTGAATGGTACGCATCGTAAGCTGCGTACCGGGCTCGCCGATGGACTGGGCGGCAATAATGCCGACCGCGGTACCGATAGCGACCGGACGACGGGTGGAAAGATCCCAGCCGTAGCACTTCTGGCACACGCCGTACTTGGAGCGGCAGGTGAGCAGCGCGCGAAGCTTGACCTTCTTAAGGCCGGCATCGACCATCTTCTGGATGTCGGCGACCTTCTCGATGTAGCCGTCCTGCTCAAAGAGCACGGTGCCATCGGGAGCCACGACGTCCTCGATGAAGCAACGGCCAACGAGGTCGGTGTTGAGGTCGGTGGTGCCGGGGATGATGAGGTTGTAGGTGACGCCCTCGTGCGTACCGCAGTCCTCCTCGCGGACGATGACGTCCTGGGCCACGTCGACCAGACGACGGGTCAGGTAACCAGAGTCCGAGGTGTGGGATGCGGTATCGACCAGGCCCTTACGGGCGCCGTAGGTCGAAATGAAGTACTCGAGCGGCAGCAGGCCCTCGCGGAAGTTCGCCTTAATGGGAAGGTCGATCGTCTCGCCGGACATGTCTGCCATCAGGCCACGCATGCCGCCGAGCTGACGCAGCTGGGTCTTAGAACCACGGGCGCCGGAGTCGGCCATCATGTACAGCGGGTTCTCCTCGTCGAACATGTCGAGCATGAGCGCTGCAACCTTATCGGTACAAGCGGTCCACTCGTTAACGACTTCGATGTGGCGCTCCGTCTCGTTGATGAAGCCCTCCTCGAAGTACTCGTTGATCTGGTCGACGTTGGCCTGGGCGCGGTCGAGCAGCTCCTGCTTCTCGGCAGGGATGAGAGCGTCCCACACCGAGATGGTGAGGCCGGCGCGGGTAGCGTAGTGGAAGCCGGAGTACTTGATGGCGTCGAGGATCGGGCCGACCTTGGCCTCGGGGTAACGATCGCAGCAGTCGGCAACCAGCTTGGCCACGTCGCCCTTGACCATCTTGTAGTTCATGAACTCATAGTCTTCGGGCAGGCACTGGCGGTTGAAGATGATGCGGCCGATAGAGGTCTCGAAGCGCGCGGTCTTGTTGCCAGTGACGTCGTAGTCGACAAACTCGTTCTTGCCGTTCTTGACGCGGAAGATACGGGTGCCGTCCTCGTTGATGACATTGGCGTCGGCAGCGGACACGCGGACCTGGATCTTGGCCTGCATGTCGACCTCGGAGCGGCAGTCATAGGCGTGCAGCGCGTCGTCGAAGCTCGAGAACACGTGGTTCTCGCCCGGCAGACCCTCGCGGACCTGGGTGAGGTAGTACACACCGATGATCATGTCCTGCGAGGGGATGTTGACCGGCTTGCCGGATGCCGGCGAGCGCAGGTTGTTCGCAGAGAGCATAAGCACGCGGGCCTCGGCCTGAGCCTGGCTGGACAGCGGCACGTGGACAGACATCTGGTCGCCGTCGAAGTCGGCGTTGAAGGGCGAGCAGACCAGCGGGTGCAGGTGGATAGCCTTGCCCTCGACCAGCACCGGCTCAAAGGCCTGGATGGACAGACGGTGCAGGGTCGGTGCACGGTTGAGCAGCACGACGCGGCCGTCGATGACCTCTTCGAGGATGTCCCACACAAAGGTGGCACCGCGGTCGATAGCGCGCTTGGCGCCCTTGATGTTCTCGACCTTGCCAAGCTCGACCAGGCGCTTCATGACGAAGGGCTTGAAGAGCTCCAGCGCCATGGTCTTGGGCAGACCGCACTGGTGCAGCAGCAGCTTGGGGTCGGTAACGATAACCGAACGGCCGGAGTAGTCGACACGCTTACCCAGCAGGTTCTGACGGAAACGGCCCTGCTTGCCCTTGAGGGCCTCGGCGAGCGACTTGAGCGGGCGACCGCCACGGCCAGAGACCGGGCGACCACGACGGCCGTTGTCGAACAGGGCGTCCACGGACTCCTGGAGCATGCGCTTCTCGTTGTTCACGATGATCGCAGGGGCGTCCAGGTCGAGCAGGCGCTTGAGTCGGTTGTTACGGTTGATCACGCGACGATACAGGTCGTTGAGGTCGGACGCGGCGAAGCGGCCGCCGTCGAGCTGAACCATCGGGCGCAGATCGGGCGGAATGACCGGGATGACGTCCAGGATCATGTTCGCGGGGCTGTTGCCGCCCTTCAGGAAGGCGTCAACGACCTCAAGGCGCTTGACGGCCTTCTCACGCTTCTGCTTCTGGGAATCCTCGTCGGCGATGATGGCCTTGAGCTTCTCGGCCTCGGAGGGGAGGTCGATGGCAGCGAGCAAGTCGCGGACAGCCTCGGCACCCATACCACCCTTGAAGTACATGGAGTAGTAACGGGTCATCTCGCGGAACAGCGGCTCATCGGAGATGAGGTCGCGCTCGGTGAGCTTCATGAAGGCGTTGAAGGCGTCCGTGCGGAGCTGCTTCTCGTCCTTGCACTCTTCCTCGATGTCGACGATGCCAGAGACGATCTCCTCGGGGGTCAGCGGCTCCTCGTCGGAGAACTCGTCAAAGTTCTCGGGGTTGCCCTGCTCCTTGAGGGACTCGATCTGGCGGGCGCACTCGGCATCGATCTCTTCCAGATCGGCAGCGAGCTCCTCGCGCAGGTCGTCAGCGTCGGCCTCGCGGGCCTCGTAGTCGACCTCGGTGATGATGTAGCTGGCAAAGTACAGAACCTTCTCGAGGTCCTTGGACTTGATGTCGAGCATACGGCTCATCGGGAAGCTCGTGGGGCTCTTGAAGTACCAGATGTGGGACACGGGAGCAGCGAGCTCGATGTGGCCCATGCGGTCGCGACGCACCTTGGCCGAGGTGACCTCGACGCCGCAGCGCTCGCAGACGATGCCCTTAAAGCGGATGCCCTTGTACTTGCCGCAGGAGCACTCCCAGTCCTTGGCGGGACCGAAGATCTTCTCGCAGAACAGGCCGTCCTTCTCGGGCTTGAGGGTACGGTAATTGATGGTCTCCGGCTTCTTGACCTCACCGTGCGACCAGGAACGGATCTGGTCGGCGGAGGCAAGGGAGATCTTTACCGAGTCAAAATCAGTAGCTTCGAAATCTGCCACAGTCAACTACTCCTTATCAGTGGTCGTGGCGGCGACAGCCTCGGGTGCCTCGGCGGTCTCGGCATCCTGGGCCTCGACGTCGGCATCAACGCCGGCGAGCGCAGCCAGGTCGTCGAGAGCGGAGGTCTCCTCGGCGGTCACAGGGGCGGAGGCGTCCTCGTCGGCATCGTGCATGGGCTCGATGTCCAGTGCGAGGGAGCGAATCTCCTTGACGAGAACCTTGAAGGACTCGGGGATACCCGGGACCGGAACGTTCTCGCCCTTGACGATGGACTCGTAGGTCTTGACGCGGCCCACGGTATCGTCGGACTTGACGGTCAGGATCTCCTGCAGGACGTTGGAAGCACCGTATGCGTACAGTGCCCAAACTTCCATCTCGCCGAAGCGCTGGCCGCCGAACTGAGCCTTGCCGCCCAGAGGCTGCTGGGTAACCAGGCTGTAAGGGCCGGTCGAACGGGCGTGGATCTTGTCGTCGACCATGTGGCCGAGCTTGAGGATGTAGGACGTACCCACGGTAATGGGCTCGCGGAACTCCTCGCCGGTGCGGCCGTCGAACAGGCGGGTCTTGCCGCGCTCGTCAAGCTGGGTGACGAACTCGGGGCGCATGTGATCGCCAAAGGCAGCGGTGGCCTTGTTGAGCATGTTCTTGTTGGCACGACGGATGACCTCGGCGATTTCGTCCTCCTTGGCGCCGTCGAAGACGGGCGTCGCGGTGAAGAACGGACCGGGGACGTACTTGTCGGAGTCGGCCTGCTCGGTATCCCAACCGCACGCGGCAGCCCAGCCAAGGTGGCACTCGAGCAGCTGGCCGACGTTCATACGCGAAGGAACGCCCAGCGGGTTGAGGATAACGTCGATCGGGGTACCGTCAGCCATGTAGGGCATGTCCTCGACCGGCAGAACGTTGCAGATAACACCCTTGTTGCCGTGGCGACCGGCAATCTTATCGCCCTGCTGGATCTTACGACGCTGGGCGACGTAGACGCGCACCTGCTCGTTGACGCCGGGGGCCAGGTCGTCGCCGTTCTCGCGGCTAAAGCGGACAACGTCGATGACGCGGCCGTAAGCGCCGTGAGGCATCTTAAGGGAGGTGTCGCGGACGTCGTGGGCCTTGGCACCGAAGATGGCACGCAGCAGGCGCTCCTCGGCGGTCAGAGCGCTCTCGCCCTTAGGCGTGACCTTGCCGACCAGGATGTCGCCAGGGCCGACCTCGGCGCCGATGCGGATGATGCCGTCCTCGTCGAGGTTGGCAAGCATGTCCTCGGAGAGGTTCGGGATCTCGCGGGTGATCTCCTCGGGGCCGAGCTTGGTGTCGCGAGCATCGATCTCGTGACGGGTGATGTTGATGGTCGTCAGCAGGTCCTCGGCCACCAGGCGCTCGGACACGACGATACCGTCCTCGTAGTTAAAGCCTTCCCACGGCATGTATGCCACGGTGAGGTTCTGACCCAGTGCGAGCTCGCCATGGTCGGTCGAAGGACCGTCAGCCAGGGGCTCGCCCTGCTCAACGGTGTCACCGACGCGCACGAGCGGACGGTGGTTGATGCAGGTGGACTGGTTGGAGCGCTGGTACTTGGCCAGGTGATACTCGTCCATGCCGCCGGCATGCTTGACGATGATCTTGGCGGCGTCGGCAAAGATGACCTCGCCGGCGTTCTTGGCCAGGGTGACCTCGCCGGAGTCCAGGGCGGCGCGACGCTCCATGCCGGTACCGACATAGGGAGCGGCAGGGTGAACCAGCGGCACGGCCTGACGCTGCATGTTGGCGCCCATCAGCGTACGCTTGGCGTCGTCGTGCTCGAGGAACGGGATCAGCGTGGCTGCGACGGAGAGCATCTGACGCGGCGAGACGTCCATGTAGTCGACGTCCTCGACGGGCACGTCGGCGGGAGCGCCGAAGGAGCCGTCGAAGTCGCGGGTACGGGCGATCACGGTGTGCGGGCGGACAAGCTTGCCCTCGGCATCGGTCGTGATGAACTCGTTGGTCTTGGGATCGAGCGGCGTGTTGGCCGGCGCGATGACGTGCTTCTCTTCCTCGTCAGCGGTCATCCAGTCGATCTGGTCGGTGGCAACGCCGTTCTCGACGCGACGGAACGGAGCCTCGATGAAGCCGTACTCGTTGACGCGGGCGTAGAGGGCGAGCGAGCCGATCAGGCCGATGTTGGGGCCTTCGGGGGTCTCGATCGGGCACATGCGGCTGTAGTGCGAGTTGTGAACGTCGCGGACGGCCGTCGGCACGTTGGTGCGGCGGCTGGAGCCGGACTTGTGGCCGGCAAGACCACCAGGGCCGAGTGCGGACAGACGGCGCTTGTGGGTCAGACCGGTCAGGGGGTTCGCCTGGTCCATGAACTGCGAGAGCTGCGAGGAACCGAAGAACTCCTTGATGGAGGCCACGATCGGGCGGATGTTGATGAGCGACTGCGGGGTGATCTCGTCGATGTCCTGGGAGCTCATGCGCTCACGGACGACGCGCTCCATACGGCTCATGCCGATACGGAACTGGTTGGCGACGAGCTCGCCGACGGTGCGGATGCGGCGGTTGCCAAAGTGGTCGATGTCGTCGACCTTGAAGCCCTGCTCGCCGGCAGCGAGGGACAGGAGGTAGCGCAGCGTCGCGACGATATCCTCGTCGGTGAGCACCGTGACCTCTTCCTCGGTGGTGAGGTTGAGCTTCTTGTTGACCTTGTAGCGACCGACGCGGGCCAAATCGTAGCGCTGCGGGTTGAAGAGCAGGCCCTCGAGCAGGCTGCGGGAAGCATCCACGGTGGGAGGCTCGCCCGGGCGCAGGCGACGGTAGATCTCGATGAGGGCGTCCTCGCGAGTGAGGGCGGTGTCGCGCTCCAGGGTGCGCTTGATCACATCGGAGTTGCCGAGCAGCTCGATGATGTCGTCGTTGGTGACGGCGATGCCAAGGGCGCGCAGGAACATCGTGGCGCTCTGCTTACGCTTACGGTCGATGGAGACCATGAGCTGGTCGCGCTTGTCGACCTCAAACTCGAGCCAGGCACCGCGGGACGGGATGATCTGGGCCTTGTAGATCTGCTTGCCCGAATCCATCTCGGAGCTGTAGTACACACCCGGGGAACGGACGAGCTGCGAAACGACGATACGCTCGGTACCGTTGATGATGAAGGTGCCCTGATCGGTCATCATGGGGAAGTCGCCCATAAAGACGAGCTGCTCCTTGATCTCGCCGGTCTCCTTGTTGGTGAGACGGACGTCGGTCAGAAGCGGAGCCTGATAGGTCATATCCTTCTCGCGGCACTCCTCGACGGTGTGCGCGGGGTCGCCGAACTGATGCTCGCCGAAGGTAACCTCGAGAACATGGTTCTGACTCTGGATGGGGCTGGATTCCTTGAACGCCTCACGAAGGCCCTCGTCCTTAAAACGCTCAAAGGATTCCCTTTGAACAGAGATAAGGTTGGGGAGCTCCATGGCCTCCGGGATTTTCCCGAAGCTGACGCGCTTGCGCTCAGTGGCAGTGTATGCGTAGGTCACCAGGTTTTTCCTCCTTCACGGAAATGCTCGGTGGGTTGGCGAGGCATAGCTTCGCCAGTTATCGCAACCTAATAGTTTATCAGGTACCGACCGTTGGGCAAGAAAAGCCTTGACGCGATTGAGTTTTTGGAGTAGCAAAGTTTTTCGACAGAAAATGCGCAGGTAGATGTATGTGTATCGAACATCTGTTCATATATTTTCTGTGAACAGAGAGCCGGCAATCGCAGCTCTTATAAAAAACGGGCGCGAACCGAGGTCCGCGCCCGTAAATGTCGATGTCCGAAGGCTTACTTGCGCATCAATCCGCCGCGCTCGTCGATGGCGTCCCAGAAGGCATCGGCAAAGCGAGGATCGCTTGCGGCCATGAGGGCGTTGGTTGCCATCCAGCCAGACGGGGTGCCGGTGTCGTAGCCCGACAGCGGGTCGATAACGACAGCGTACATAGCCTCGCGATCGAGCGAGCGGGCCATGGCGTCGGTGAGCTGGATCTCGCCGCCCTTGCCGGCCTGCTGATCTGCCAGCAGGTCCATGACCAGCGGGCTCAGCAAGTAGCGACCGACGATGTACAGGTTGGACGGAGCCGCCTCGGGAGCGGGCTTCTCGACCAGACCGCCGATACGCCAGACAGCGCCCGGCTCTGCATCGGCAACGTCCTCGGCGCCCTCGAGCGAACCGACGCGCTCGCCGGCGATAACGCCGTAGCGGCTGACTTCCTCGGGCGAGCAAGCAGCGACGGCGATAACCGAAGCTCCACCGTGCTCCTTGGAAACGGCGAGCATCTTGTCGCAGATGTCGCGATTAGGCACAACGTAGTCGCCCAGAAGAACCAGGAAGTTCTCCCCTGCCACGGCGTCGGCAGCAGAGCGGATAGCATGGCCGAGGCCCTTGGGCTCGTACTGATAACGGAAGTCGACCGGCATACCGCCAGCGTGGGCGACGGCATCGGCATAGGCGTTCTTGCCGCGCTCGCGCAGCAGGTTCTCGAGCGAGCGATCGGGCTGGAAGTAGTTCAGTAGCTCGGGCTTACCGGGAGATGTAACGATGATGGCGTCGTCGACTTCCTCGGGGTCGAGCGCCTCCTCGACGACGTACTGAATGACGGGCTTGTCGAGCACCGGCAGCATCTCTTTGGGCGTGCACTTGGTGCCAGGCAGAAAACGCGTGCCAAGACCGGCGGCGGGGATGATTGCCTTCATGTTATTCAAAGATCCTTTCGCAGGCGCAAAAGCGCCCCATGCGTGCGGCACACAGCCGCAGACCAAATTGCGATACCCAAGCATCTTACCGCTGGAACTATATGTCGCTACAAGGCAGAGGCAATTCTTCAGCAGGTCAACGCAAATTATTGCTCGAATGGTGCAATTTTATTGCCCAACGGCAGGGCACCCGATACGACGCAAATCACAGAACATGGCAGTTTGAGCTACCGATGTCGAGGGACCGAAAAACAAAAAAGACGGGGCTCGCAATGCGAACCCCGTCTGCAAAGAAATCTGGCGAGAGAGCCTGATTACTTGAGGGTGACAGCAGCGCCAGCAGCCTCGAGCTTCTCCTTGGCAGCCTCGGCGTCCTCCTTCTTGGCACCCTCGAGAACAGCCTTGGGAGCGCCCTCGACGACCTCCTTGGCCTCCTTCAGGCCAAGGTTGGTGAGCTCACGGACGGCCTTGATGACCTGGATCTTGTTGTCGCCGAAGCCCTCGAGCACGACGTCAAACTCGGTCTTCTCCTCGGCCTCAGCAGCGCCAGCAGCGGGAGCGGCGACAACAGCGGCAGGAGCAGCGGCGGAAACGCCGAAGGTGTCCTCGATAGCCTTGACGAGCTCGGAAGCCTCGAGAAGGGTCATTTCCTTAAGAGCATCGATGATCTCATCGGTGGTAAGCTTAGCCATTTCTAAGTCCTTTCGGTTTCCGTGTCTGTGCACGGAGATCAGTTAAAACACGGCGCGAATGCGCCAGGGGTGCGGCGTTGCCGCCGCGGGTGAAAACAGCGACTAGGCTGCCTTCTGCTCGGAGACCTGCTGGATCGAACGAGCGAGACCAGAGGAAACGCCGTTGACGCAGACAGCGATGTCGCGAGCGAAACCGGAGATGAGACCGGCGATCTGGCCGAGAAGCTGATCCTTGGTGGGCAGCTCGGCGATAGCCTTAACATCATCAGCGGAAACGGCCTTGCCGTCGGAGATACCGCCCTTGATCTCAAGGACGCCCTTGGACTGAGCGGAGAAGTCCTTAAGGGCCTTAGCGGCCTCGACCGGCTCGGACTCGTAGAACACATAAGCGACGGGGCCGGCGAGGATCTCGTCGAGCTCGGGCTGCTCCTGGTTCTTGAGAGCGATCTTGACCAGGTTGTTCTTGTAGACCTTCATCTCGGCGCCGCACTCGCGAAGCTGATGACGCAGCTCCTGAGCCTGCTTAACCGTCAGACCGTTGTAGTTGACGACGAACAGACCGGCGTTCTCGGCGATACGGGACTCGATCTCTGCAACCTTGTCGATTTTGTACTGCTGGGGCATGAATTACACCTCCTCGAATTCTTTCCGGGCACGGTCCGCCACAAGGACGTGACGGGGGCATGTCCAAAAAGAAAGCCCCCGCGCTGCATGAGCGACGGGGGCGAGAAGACATATCTACTCGACCACCTCGGCTGGCGGGATATCCCATTAAGCTCGCGGGCGATGCCCGTTTGCACCGGCTGTCTCTGGCAGCGGATTCGTGCGTGAACCGAAAGTATTATGGCGGGGACCCCAGCGTCGGTCAACGGGCGCGAGGATTCGTACACAAACCCTGCATACGCTCCGACCGGGAGGGGCAGGGCGAGTTTTCCGCTCGGTCAAGTCCTGGGCTCGCACGAAGGCCACATTAAGTGGCCTTCGGCTCGTGCGGAATCTACGGAAAACTCGCCCTGCCCCTCCCGGCCGGAGCTACGTTGCCTTTGCTGCGAATCCTCGTGTCCGTTGAGCGACGCGCCCCACTCATAATGCTTGGGTCGGTGGGCTGATGATTTTGGGTCCCGTTGGGCTACAGGGTTGAAACGAAGTTGGACAGGCGGCTGAGGCCTTCGTCCAGATCTTGGTCGGAAACGCAATAGCTGAGACGGACGTGGCCTTCGGTGCCGAAGCAGTCTCCGGGAACTAGGGCTACGTTGGCCTCTTTGATGGCTTTGATGCAGAAGTCTTCGCTGGTTAGGCCGTACTGCTTGATGCTGGGGAAGGCGTAGAAGGCGCCGGCTGGTTCCACTACGTCGAGGCCCATGGCGTCTAAAGCTGCGAGCACGCGTTCGCGACGGGCTCGGTAGACTTTGAGCATGGGGGTTGGGTCGACGGTGAGGGCTCGGGCTGCGGCGTCCATCTCGAAGGAGACGGCGCTCGATACTAGGTATTGGTGAGCTTTTGCGATCTCGGCGATGACGGGGGCTGCGGCTGCGAGCCAACCCAGGCGCCAGCCGGTCATAGCCCAGGGCTTGGAGAAGCTCTCGATGACGACCGTCTGCTCGCGCAGCTCCGGGTGTCGCTGGGCGAAGCGCTCGTAGCCATCCACATAGACCAGACGGTTGTATACGTCGTCGCAGACCACGTAGATGCCCATCTGCTCCGCCACGTGCGCCACGGCGTCGAGCGAAGCCGCGTTGAGGATACAGCCCGTAGGATTGTTGGGCGAGCAGATGACGATGGCCTTGGTCGCCGGCGTCACGCAAGCACGAAGCGCATCCTCGTCAATCTGAAATTGCGCAGGCTCCGTATCCAAAAAGACTGCTTTGGCGTGGTTGGCCACGACGATGCTCTCGTACAGGCCAAAGGCCGGCGTGGGGATAATGACCTCGTCGCCGGGGTTGAGCATGGCCATGAATGTTGCCGACAGGGCCTCGGTCGCGCCGTCGGTCAGGATGACCTCGTCGGCCGAAAACGTAAGGCCCGCGCCCCCCATGTAGGCAGACAACGCCTCACGCAGGGCGGGGCGACCGTTGTTGGGCGGATAGTGCGTGTCACCGCGGTCCAGTGCGGCGGTCACCTCGGCGCTAATCACATCGGGCGTGGGAAAATCGGGCTCGCCGAGCGCGAGCGCGATGCACCCCGGATGCTGGGCGGCGAGCGCGTTGATCCAGCGGATACCGGAGGGCTTGAGCATGGCAAGCGAGGTATTCATGGGCAGACGCATGGCGTTCCTTTCGTAAGGGTTGCACTAGGATAGCGCGGCGGGGCGCCACCAGACGGTGTAACCTAAACGGAAACGAGCCGGAAAGGAGATGGCATGGAGACGACCGCGCGCGGCGACGTACCAAAAACACTGCACACCGTTGCGTATATCAGTATTCCCAATAGCGCCGATCTTGATTTTTTGCTCTGGGACCTGCAGGATGCCATCGCCGCCTATGCTCAACTTTCCGGCACCGCACTCCCCCGCCCGGTCGACTTGAAGGCAAATGACGCCGGCAGCGTTGCCGATGGCATCGTGCTGGCCATTGAAGATGTGGCTGACGATGAGACGTTGACAGCTATCGAGCAGGCGCTTGAGCGCGTTGGCGGTACGGGAACGCGTGTCTATGCCGCGATTCGAGCCGCACAAGAGGGCGCTGAGCAGGCGCGCGGGACCGCCGTTCGTCTGCACAAGGCATGTGAGCACCATGACCAATTGTGGTGTGGCGGCGTTGTCATCTGTTCCGGCGGCGGCATCGCAGCGCTTCGTCGCTCTCCGCGCATGGGACTCTTGCGGCGACCGTTTTCGGAAGCGATGGATAAGCTTGTGGGCGCTGTGCGCATGGGCTGCTCCGTCGAGCATGCACAGCGACTTGGCGGCGGCAATGCCGCCAACGTCGACGCCGACGGCATGGTTTGCGCCGAGCCAGCCGTGCCCGCGCCGATCTGGCGAGGCGTTCTGAAACGTCTGGGCGCCCACGCTCAAACAAAAATCTAAATTAAATAACAGCCCAGTCAACGGCTTCGTGCCAACGCTCAACAAGACGCTCCAGGCGCCAGGCGGCATTGGCGGGACTTGTCGAGGGCAGAACGATGGCAGGCAGCCCGGTGCGCTCTTGTAGATAGCGCTTGTAGAGCCGCCCTGCCGTGCCGCCGTTACAGACAACGACCTCGATAGGAGCTGCGCCGGTAATGCGCTCGACATGCGCCGGAACGACGTTTTTGATGCTGGCGTCACTCGAACCCTTAATGTCGCAGCTCTCGATCACATCCCACAGGGCCACGCCGCCGTTCAGCAGCATGGACCGCTTGGCGGCAATGGAGGCATCGAGCGTCGCGGGCTCACCGCTTGCCAAAGGGTCGCCCTCGTTGGGCGGCACAGGCACACCGAGGCACGCGGCCATCACGCGCCAAAAGCGATTCTGAGGGTTGCCGTAATAAAAGGAATTGGCGCGCGAAAGCACCGAGGGAAACGACCCCAGCACCAAAATGCGCGAGCGCTCGTCAAACACGGGCTCAAACCCATGCTCAATATGTTGATAACCCTCGTCGGACGCAGCCATGGCCTAGGCCCTCAACAGATAGCGTACCTCGTAGGGCGCAAGCTCAAGAGAGCCCGCCAGCTCGACCGTGGGCACGCCGTCGGCAAGCAAATCTACAAAGGAGCCGTTGAGCTCGCCGGCGCCAAAGGTGTAAGGCTCGTCCACGGCGTTCACCGCCACGAGCACCGTCGCGTCGTCGCAGGCGCGCTCGAACAGCAGCTGCTTGTTCTGAATCACCACATTGCGATAGGCACCGTAGTTGAGAGCACGGGCCGCCGCGTCGTCGGCCGAACGAAGGTGTGCGAGCTGCGTGATGAACGCCGTCAGTTCGTTGGGCGCAGGTTCATCGAGCGCAGGGCGCAGCGCCCAGTCGCCATCGGGGCCGCCCTTTTCGCCAGCAATTCCCCACTCGCTGCCATAGTAGACGCACGGGATGCCCGGCATGCCAAAGAGCATGCCATAGGCGGGACGCAGGCACGACTTGTCAGTGAGGATGCTTGCCAGTCGCGGCACGTCGTGGTTGTCGACAAACGACAGCAGGTGCTTGCCGCGGTAGATGCACCAGGGGTCGCCGCCAAACTGACGGTGCAGCGAGTGCGCAATCTCGAACATGTTGACCGAGTTAAAGCTGGAGTACAGGCCCTTGTAACACTCGTAGTTGGTGCAGGAGTCGAGCATCTCGTCGTTGACGATCTGGTTGTAGTCGCCGTGGAGCGTCTCGCCGATCAGCACGAAGTCGGGCTTGAGCTCACGGGCGAAGCTATGCAGACGACGCATGAAGTCGCGGTCGAGCATATAGGCAACGTCCAGGCGCAGGCCGTCGACGCCAAAGACCTCGGCCCAGCGGTGCACGGACTCTAGCAGGTAATCGACCACGGCAGGGTTTTGCAAGTTGAGCTTCACGAGCTCAAAATGGCCTTCCCAACCCTCGTACCAAAAGCCGTCGCCGTAGCAGGAGTCGCCATCAAAGCTAATGTGGAACCAGTCCTTGTACGGCGAGTCCCACTTACGCTCCTGCACATCGCGGAAGGCCCAAAAGCCGCGGCCGACGTGGTTGAAGACGGCGTCGAGCACCACGCGGATGCTGTGAGCATGCAGTGTGTCGCACACGGCGGCAAAGTCGGCGTCCCCACCCAGGCGACGGTCGATATGGCGCAGGCTGCGTGTATCGTAGCCGTGACTATCGGACTCGAGCGGCGGGTTGATGAGCACAGCGCCAACGCCGAGTTTTTGCAGGTAGTCGGCCCATTGGGCAATCTTCATGATAGGAGCATCGGGGTTGGGTTCGACATCGGCGGCCTGGGCGAGCTCATCCTCGGCAACGGGGGCGGCGTTTTCGCGCGGAGCTCCGCAAAAGCCCAGCGGATAGACCTGATAGAACGTCGTCTCGTATGCCCACATAGCAACCTCCCGGTAAGCTCAACACAACGACATCCATTGTATGCCCAGCTTGTATCCCCTCCCCCAAAATAAGTTGCGGTGCAATAGGGACTGTTTGCCGGGTTTATTGGGCCCAGCAGTCCGTATTTCACCGCAACTGATGAGGAGGATGTGGCTAGGCGACGGGCTTTGCGCGGCGTATGGCTGGGAACATCACCGTGATGGCGAGGATGACGCCCACGGCAGCGATCGCACCGCCCGCGAAGCCGATCCAGGCGATACCGGGACCCGAAACCACGGCTCCGCCGATCGCGGTACCCGTGCCGATACCGAGGTTGAACAGGCCCGAGAAAATCGACATGGCAACGGCCGACGAATCTGCCGGCGTGTGCTTGATGAGCTCGGCCTGAAACGCCACGTTAAAGGCCGTGGCGCAGCAACCCCACAGTGCGCAGACGGCAAGCACTGTCACGAGCGACGATGCGGCCGGCCCCATGAGCAGCAGGGCCACCGGCACGCCGGAGAGCGTGATAGCAAGGAACGGAAAACGGTGCCCGTCGAACAGGCGGCTGAACAGCCAGCTGCCCACCAAGCCGGAACAGCCAAACGCCGTCAGCGTCATGGTGATGGCGCCCGCATCGACGTGCGCGACCTGCGCCAGGAAGGGCTCGATATAGCTGTAGCTTGCGTAATAGCCGGTCGCCATGAAGACCGTGACTGCGTAGAGCGCGATGAGGAGCGGGTTCTTGAGCAGCTCGGGCAGCTGTTTGACGGTAAAGCGCTCACCCGCCGGCATGGCCGGGAACACCGCTGCCTGGTAGACGACCGCGATGGCTGAGAGGCCCCCGACCACGGCAAACGTCATGCGCCAGCCCACGGCCAAGCCAATGGCGCGACCGAGAGGCAGGCCAAAGATCTGCGCGATGGACGAGCCCGTGGCGATCATGCTGATGGCGAGCGCGCCGTGGCGAGTGTCGACCAGGCGCGAGGCCATAATCGAGGCGACTGACCAGAACACGGCATGTGCGCAAGCGACCACCAGGCGCGCGCAGACCAGGATGGGATAGGTCGGCGCCACAGCGGACAGGAACTGACCGAGCGAGAACACGGCCAGCACGCCCAGCAGCATCCGCTTGAACTCAAAGCGCGAGGCGAACACCATGAGCGGCAGCGACAGCAGCATGACGCCCCAGGCATAGACCGAGATCATGATGCCAGCTTGGGCCTCGGTGAGCGAAAACGATGCAGCGATGTCGGTCAGCAGGCCGATGGGCATGAACTCCGACGTGTTGAACACGAACGCGCAGCAGGTGAGCCCGATGAGCGGGAGCCACTGCCTGAGTGCGATACCACCTTGCTTTGTTTGAGCCATATAGGAAAACCTCTCCGATTGTCTTGGGCGGTGGGCGATTATATAGCAACGGCCCCGCATTCGTCAGTACAGATGCGGGGCCGAAAACAATTCGATACACAGAGGTTGCGCCGTCAATTCATAACTAAGCCAACCCCAGCAATATGCCCGCCGAATGCACGACAAACGCCACGATCCAGGCAACGGCGACCTGAAACGCGAATACGGCCACGGCATAGCGCGCGCCCAACTCGCTCTTGACGGCGCCGATTGCCGCCACACAAGGCGGGTACAGCAACGTAAAGACCAAGAACACGTAGGCGGTAAACGGCGAAAACATGGTCGACAGCGCCGCGGGCGACGTTGCGCCCAAAAGCACCGTGAGCGTCGAGATGACGCTCTCCTTGGCAATGAGCCCCGTGACGAGCGCCGTCGAGGCGCGCCAGTCGCCAAAGCCGAGCGGGGCCAACACCGGCGCGATGATGCTACCCAGACCGGCAAGCAGGCTTTGCGACTGGTCGGCGACCACGTTAAAGCGGATGTCGAACGTCTGAAGGAACCAGATGACCACGGTCGCGGCAAAGATAATGGTAAAGGCCTTGGTGATGAAGTCCTTGGCCTTATCCCATGCCAGCATCACCGTCGTCTTGACGCTCGGCAGGCGGTAATTGGGGAGCTCCATGATAAACGGCACCGGGTCGCCCTTAAATGCCGTGCGGTTGAGCACCAAAGCCGCGACGCAGCCGACCACGATACCGATCAGATAGAGCGAGACCATGGCGGGAACCGTCGCCTGCGGGAAAAACGCCCCGCACAGCAAGCCGTAAACCGGCAGCTTGGCTGAGCAGCTCATAAACGGCGTGAGCATGACAGTCATCTTGCGGTCGTGCTCGGATGGGAGCGTACGGGTCGACATGATAGCTGGCACGGTGCAGCCAAAGCCGACGAGCATGGGCACGAAGCTGCGGCCCGACAGGCCAAAGCGACGCAACACCTTATCCATGACAAAGGCCACGCGCGCCATGTATCCGGAGTCTTCCAGAATGGAGAGGAACAAAAAGAGCACGACGATAATCGGCAGGAAGGTCAGCACACTGCCCACGCCCGTAAGCACGCCGTCGACAGCCAGCGAGCGCACCACGTCGTTGGTACCGAACGCCTTGAGGCCCGCATCGGCCGAGGCGATGATGGCAGCGATACCGTCCTCCATGAGTCCCTGCAACGCCGCGCCGATCACGCCAAACGTCAGCCAAAAGACGAGGCCCATGATCACCAGAAACGCCGGAATGGCTGTGTAACGACCTGTCAGGATGCGGTCAATCTTGACGGAGCGCACGTGCTCGCGGCTCTCGTGCGGCTTGACGACGCAACGCCCGCACACGTCGCCGATAAAGCTAAAACGCATATCGGCCAGCGCAGATAGGCGGTCGGTGCCGGCCTCGCCCTCCATCTGGGTGATGATGTGCTCGATAGCGTCGAGCTCATTGCGATCCAGGTGAAGCGCCTCGGTCACCAGCTCGTCGCCCTCGACCAGCTTGGTCGCCGCAAAGCGCACCGGGATGTGCGCCGTCACGGCATGGTCCTCGATCAGGTTAGCAATACCGTGGATGCAGCGATGCAGCGCACCGCCGTCCGGACCGTCGGGCGCGCAAAAGTCCAGGCGACCGGGGCGCTCGCGGAACCGCGCCACGTGCAGGGCGTGGTCCACCAGCTCGCCGATGCCCTCGTTGCGGGCGGCGCTAATGGGGACAACGGGCACGCCCAACAGGCTCTCGAGCAAGTTGACGTCTACGGCGCCGCCGTTGGCGGTCACCTCGTCCATCATGTTGAGCGCGATGACCATAGGACGGTCAAGCTCCATGAGCTGCAGTGTCAGGTACAGGTTGCGCTCGATGTTGGTGGCGTCAATGATGTCGATGATGGCGTCCGGACGCTCGTCGAGGATGAACTGACGGCTCACGACCTCCTCGCCTGTGTACGGCGACAGGGAGTAAATGCCGGGCAGGTCGGTAACGCTCGCCTCGGGATGGTTACGGATGGTGCCATCTTTGCGGTCGACCGTCACGCCGGGAAAGTTACCGACGTGCTGGTTGGAGCCCGTCAGCTGGTTGAATAACGTGGTCTTGCCGCAGTTTTGGTTGCCGGCGAGGGCAAAGTGCAGCGGCGCGCCCTCTGGCACGGCCGTCTTTGCCGCACGGGGCGAATACGTCCCCTCGCCCAGGGCCGGATGCTCCGTCGTGCCGATTGCGGCGTTAGCGCGCGGACCTGTATCGGTGTCGTGAATACCCACGAGCTCGATGCGAGCGGCATCGTCCTTACGCAGTGTCAACTCGTAGCCACGCAGGCGGATCTCGAGCGGGTCACCCATGGGGGCGTACTTCATCATGGTGACTTCGGTGCCCGGCGTTAGACCCATGTCCAAAATATGCTGTCGGAGTGCCTGATCGTCCGATGCCACCGATGCGACAACGGCGTCCTTTCCAATCTCGAGTGTATCGAGCTTCACGTCCGTGTTCCTCCCCCGGCGCCCACAGGGCGTTGTATTTATGTTCACCAAGGCTAACCGTTTGCCATGGCTAACCAATTTTAACCATGCATGATAGCGCGAACATGCAACGATGTTCAATCAGCAAATTGGCGCAATGGGGACAGGCAGGAGAGTTCAGGGCCATAGTTTCCCGATGAGGCCTCTCGGGGAAACTACATCCCAGAATTCCGGCTCGATACGGGATATGGTTTCCCAAACAGGCCTCTTACGGAAAATGCATCCCGGAATCCCCGCTCGAAACGGGACGCGCTTTCCCAGTCGAGGCCCTATGGGAAACTGCGTCCCACCTTGAAAGGCAAAACTGGGGCGCAGTTTCCGGGCGGGGCATCAAAAACGAAGTTGCGGTGGAATAGTTCCTGGATGGGCTGGTTGATGCCCCAGATCGGAACTATTTCACCGCAAGTTATTGAAGGGCTTGGATGCCGGGACTCTTACAGATGGCGCTCCAGAAAGCGGAAGGCTAGGCGAATCCAGGGACGGACTGCCACCTGCTTGTCCTCGTTGTCGACCGCGGTGTTGGCGTTGCCGAGCGAAAGGCCGTGACCGCCCTGGTCGAAGACGTGCATCTCGCATGCAACGCCCTCCTCGGCCATGCGCTGCGCAAACGGGTAGACCTGCGCGATCGGCGCCGTCTTGTCGTCGGACACGCCCCACACAAAGGTCGGTGGCATCTGACGCGAAACATGCGTGGTGGGGCAGATATCGGCCAAATGCTCGTCAGTTGCCTCGCCGCCCGTCACCATCGACAGGTAGTCGTTGAGCAAATCGCGCCCCGTCTTGCCGCCCGTCTTGGGCACACGCAAGTCAATGCGCGGATCGCGCGTCTGCATGTCACGCACATAGGCAAAGTCGAGCAATGGATAGCCCAGCACCACGGCATCGGGACGAATGTCGTCCGGACGCGCCCCGGCAAGTGCCGCGAAGGGGCCGGTCTTCCACTGTGTTGCCAGCGAGGCGCAAATCATGCCGCCAGCAGAAAAGCCCACGACGCACACGCGCTTAGGATCGACATGCCACTCGTCGGCGTTGGCGCGCACCGTGGCGACCATCTTGGCAAGATCTGCCTGGGGGTGCGGAAAGCTCACGTCACCCGTAGAACTCGTGACATAGTTGAGCACAAAGGCCTGGTAGCCGCGATCCAAAAATGCAAACGCCACCGGGTCCTGCTCGTGCGGAGCGATATGCGTAAACCCGCCTCCGCCGCAGATGATCACCGCGGGGCGGCGGCCATTCGGTTTATCGGGCAGCGGCTCGGCACCCAAATACGTAAACGTCGCCGGATAATCCTCAGTCGGCTCCTCGCCCCACAGCGCATGGTTCTCGACAATCATATGTGCTCCCTTCGCGCAAATTATGCGCCCTTGTTTTTCGCCTTCAAGCGTACCCCACTTGAACCCGTGGCGCAGAAACACTCCGGCAATAAGTTTCCCTTCAACTGATATATCACATAATCCCAGTTCAGAGGTATCGTTGAGCAGCGTAGAATAGGGGCGTTGACCAAGCCGCGAAACACATGTGAAACGTTTCCGGCAAACCAAACGCGCGATATGCGCCTATTTAAGTTGGAGGCAACTATGGGTCTGCTCGATTCGCTTAAGTCCACCTTCACCTCGACCGGCGAGGCGTCCGTTCCGCCCGCAGCAAGCTTCGCTACCCGCGAAGGCGTCATCTACGCCCCCGTCAACGGCGTGCTCGTCAACCTGAACGAGGTTCCCGACGAGACGATCGCCTCGGGCATGCTTGGCCAGGGCTATGGCATCGAGCCCATTACCGGCACCATCTATGCGCCCGCCAACGGCCGCATCGGTGCCACCACTGTCACCAACCACTCCATCGGCATGATCACCGAGGACGGCCTGCGCGTGTTCATCCATGTTGGCCTGGGCACCGTGGAAATGAACGGCAAGGGTTTTGCCCGCTTTGTCGAGATGGGCGATGTGGTCAAGGCAGGCCAGCCGCTCATCAGCTTCGACCGCGAGGCCATTAAGGCCGCTGGTCACGAGGACATCGTGACCGTCATCGTCTCCGAGCTCGATCGTCTTAAGAGCATCGACCATGTCGGCGAGTCTGGAACGCTTATCGGCGGCAACCCGCTCGTCAAGCTTGGCGACCCGCTGCTGGTTGCCAAGACCAAGTAGCCAGGCCCCGCGCCACACAGCCAAAAGGCACCTCGTCAAGCGCCCGCGACCATTTGGCCGCGGGCGCTTTTCGTTTGAAAAACCATCCCGCCAATGCTTTATCTGTATAGCCCAAATGAGCCGAGCTGCTAGAATATCGAACTGTATGGATAACTATCATTCAACCGTTATGGGAGGATACGTGAACCGCACCAAAATCGCGCAGCTCTATGCCGATGCCGAGTCGCTCGGCGGCCAGACCGTCACCGTCGCCGGCTGGGTCAAGTCCGTCCGCGACATGAAGAACTTTGGCTTTGTTACGCTCAACGACGGCAGCTGCTTCCGCGACCTGCAGGTCGTCATGAACCGCGAGGCACTCGACAACTACGACGAGATCGCCCATCAAAACGTCTCGGCCGCACTCATTTGCACCGGCACCGTCAAGCTGACCCCCGATGCGCCCCAGCCTTTCGAGCTTTCTGCCACCTCCATCGAGGTCGAGGGCGTCAGCGCCCCGGATTACCCGCTGCAGAAGAAGCGCGCAACCGTCGAGTTCCTGCGCACCCAGCAGCATCTGCGCCCGCGCACCAACCTGTTCCGCGCCGTGTTCCGCATCCGCTCTGTCGCGGCTGCCGCCATCCACCGCTTCTTCCAGGAGCAGGGCTTTGTCTACGTCAACACCCCCATCATCACCACGAGTGACTGCGAGGGCGCCGGCGAGATGTTCCGCGTGACCACGCTCGACCCCAAAAACCCGCCCCTCACCGAGGCCGGTGAGGTCGACTGGAGCCAGGACTTCTTTGGCAAGCACGCGAGCCTTACCGTATCCGGCCAGCTCAACGCCGAGAACTTCGCCATGGCCTTTGGCGACGTGTACACCTTTGGCCCCACCTTCCGTGCCGAGAACTCCAACACCACGCGCCATGCCGCCGAGTTTTGGATGATCGAACCCGAAATGGCCTTCGCCGACCTCAACGACTACATGGACAACGCCGAGGCCATGCTCAAGTATGTCCTCAAGGACGTCATGGCAACCTGCCCCGACGAGCTCAATATGCTCAACAAGTTTGTGGACAAGGGTCTGATCGAGCGCCTGAACCACGTGGCAAACTCCGACTTTGCCCGCGTCACCTATACCGAGGCCGTCGAAATCCTGGAGCAGGCCGTCGCCGCCGGTCACAAGTTTGACTATCCCGTCAGCTGGGGCATCGACCTGCAGACCGAGCACGAGCGTTTCCTGACCGAGGAGCACTTTAAGCGCCCGACCTTCGTGACCGACTACCCGGCCGAGATCAAGGCCTTCTACATGCGCATGAACGAGGACGGCAAGACCGTCGCCGCCGCCGACTGCTTGGTTCCCGGTATCGGCGAGATTATCGGCGGCTCCCAGCGTGAGGAGCGCCTGGATCTGCTCGAGGCCCGCATCAAGGACCTGGGTATGAATCCCGAGCAGTACAAGTACTACCTCGACCTGCGCCGCTACGGTTCCTGCAAGCACGCCGGCTACGGCCTGGGCTTCGAGCGCTTGGTGATGTACCTCACCGGCGTGGGCAACATCCGCGACGTCCTGCCGCACCCGCGCACCGTGGGCAACGCCGACTTCTAATCGTCGGACGCTAGCTCGCATCGCCACGCGCCAACGCTCATCGCACAAGCGCCTCTCGGCATCGGCCGAGAGGCGCTTTTTTCAACAGCATCCGTCAAGCTTTTGGCAAGCTTTTGGTCAGTTGAGCAGGCCTGTTGAAAACTCGACCCGCCGTTTGCCGACGACTACCGACCGCCCAGAGCGCCCTGCGCCCCTGGGAAAGCCCCACGTCCTAGGCTCCATACCGTCGCCACCCAAAACGGAAAGGACGTGGGTACCATGACCGAAGCCGCTGTTGAAACCTACGACACCACGACTAGAGGCGCCGCCTCGATGGCAGCCTATCGCGCCGTTCGTATCCTGCAGCTCTTGAGCGAAAACACCGGCGAAGACAAGGCCATGCTTTCCGATGAGCTGATCCGGCGCCTCGCCCATCCCGACGACCCCGCCCGCATGCCCATCTCGGCGGCGCGGCGCAGCATCTACACCGCCATCTCCGCGCTTCGCCATGCCGGATACGAAATTGAGTACAAACGCGGCGTGGGCTACAAACTTCTTACCCGCCCGCTCACCGACGAAGAGATCATCCGGCTCCACGGTATGGTCATGCGCAACCGCTCCACGCCTATCGCTATCCGCAAGAGCATGGCGCAGCACTTAGTTGCCATGGCGAGCGCCGACGTTCGCGGCTACCTCGATACACCCGAACCCGCTCCAAGCGCAGGCAGCAAGGCTACCAAGGCAACACGCACGCCCATCAAGCGCATCGACACGTGCGAGCTCGTCGAGCAGGCCATCGACCACGGAACCACGGTGAGTTTTGATATTTCGAGCGTCACGACACGCGGCGAAACCGAAGCAGCACGGATGACACTCCGTCCCTTTGCCATCAGGCAGCGCGATGGCATCTCGTATCTGCTGGGAACGGTCTACGACGCCCGAGGCACCGACGATACGCTGCGCACCGTCGAGATCGCCCGTATGAGAAACGTCAGCACGCGCCTGCTCGACGGCAAGAAGCTCTTCGCCGCCCTGGACGAGGAGGACGACGCCTCCTCCGCCGCATAAGACCCTCCGCCGCCCATTCGACTACCCGTACCGCCCATCCGATTCTGTATTAAAAAACCCGCCAGGCTGTTGTAAAAATGGACATCAGCGCTACTATAGTTCCACTTGCACTTTGTCCCAGTGCAGTGTTTCCAGCCATTTTTATACTGGGGGTAATGATATGAAGGACATCACCATCAGTCGCAGGAGCCTTCTGGTCTCCGCCGGCCTGCTCGCGCTCGCCCCGCTCGCCGGATGCGGCGGCAACTCTGGTTCCGGCTCTGCTGCCGCCGGTTCCGACTACACCATCGGCGTTCTGCAGCTCACCGAGCACTCCGCGCTCGATGCCGCCAACGACGGCTTCGTCAAGGCCATCAAGAAGAGCGGCCTTAAGGTCAAGATCGACCAGAAGAACGCCCAGAACGACCAGTCCACGTGTAAGTCCATTGCCGACAAGTTTGTGGGCGACAACGTCAACCTGATTTATGCCATCGCCACGCCCGCCGCGCAGGCTGCCGCCGGCGCCACGGCCGATATCCCCATCGTGGGCTGTGCCATCACCGACTACGCCGCCTCCGGCCTGGTCCAGGACAACGACAAGCCGGGCACCAACGTCACGGGCGCTTCCGACCTCACCCCGGTCGCCGAGCAGCTCGAGATGATGCAGAAGGTCCTGCCCGACGTTAAGAAGGTCGGCCTGCTCTACTGCACCGCCGAGTCCAACTCCGACGTCCAGATCAAGGCCGCCAAGAAGGAGCTCGACAAGCTGGGCCTCGAGTACACTGACTTCACCGTCTCGAGCTCCAACGAGATTCAGTCCGTCGTCGAGTCTGCCGTGGGCAAGGTCGACGCGCTGTACTCCCCCACCGACAACACCATCGCCGCGGGCGCCTCGCAGGTGGGCCAGATCTGCAAGGAGAACAAGCTTCCCTTCGTGACTGGCGAGGAGGGCATGTGCATGGCCGGCGGCCTGTTCACCCTCTCCATCAATTACGAGGATCTGGGCTACGCCGCGGGTGAGATGGCCGTTAAGATCCTGAAGGGCGAGGCCAAGCCCGAAGACATGCCTATCAAGCACCTCTCGAGCAAGGACCTGGTCGTCGTCAAGAACGACGAAATGGCCGAGGCCCTGGGCATCGACCTTTCCGCTCTGGACGCGTAATGCCATACGCGGCATGCGCCTAGAGCCCGTGCTCGCGCTTTAGCCGCGTTATTCAATATCTGAGCCACAGGGGCGGGCGCTGTAGACCGGCGTCCGCCCTGCTTGTTTCAGGTAAAACAAAACGTCTGTCCGCAGCTCTTCTATGCATTGTCACCGCTATTATGGTGAATCACGTGTCCACCCTATCCTAGGAGGTATGAAGCATGCTCATTGCATTGCAGGGCGCCGTTTCGCAGGGCGTCCTCTGGGGCATTATGGTGCTTGGCGTGTTTATCACGTTCCGCCTACTCGATATTCCCGATATGACCTGCGACGGCAGCTTTGCCCTCGGCGGCTGCGTCTGCGCTGTGCTCATCGTCAATAACAACGTCGACCCGCTGCTCGCCGTGCTGGCCGGCATGTGCGCCGGCGCCATCGCGGGTGCCGTCACGGGCATTTTGACCACCGTCTTTGAGATTCCCGCGATCCTCGCCGGAATCCTCACCCAGATCAGCCTGTGGTCCATCAACCTGCGCATCATGGGCAAGTCCAATACGCCCATTCTTGCCAAGGGCACCGTGTTCTCCGCCGTCAGCAATATGACCGGTCTGCCGCAGTCCACCGTTGCCATCATCTTGGGCATCCTGCTCGCCGTGGCTATCGTTGCCATCCTGTATTGGTTCTTTGGCACCGAGATCGGCTCGGCGCTGCGAGCCACCGGCAACAACGAGTACATGATCCGCGCTCTGGGCGTCAACACCAACTCCACCAAGATGATCGCCCTCGTGCTCTCCAACGCCCTCATCGGCCTTTCGGGCGCGCTTATCTGCCAGAGCCAGAAGTACGCCGACATTGGTATGGGCACCGGTGCCATCGTTATCGGTCTTGCCGCCATTGTTATCGGTGAGGTGCTCGGCCGTCTGCTGCCCGGCGGCCTCACGCAGTTTAGCGTCCGTCTTGCCTCCGCCGTCTTTGGCTCCGTGGTGTACTTCCTTATCCGCGCCATCGTGCTGCAGTTGGGCATGGACGCCAACGACATGAAGCTGCTCTCCGCCGCGATTGTCGCTGTGGCCCTGTGCGTGCCCGTGGTTTGGGAGCGCTATAAGCTCCGCAGCTCCTACACGAAGGGAGATGAGGCAGATGCTTAAGCTCTCGCACGTCAAGAAGACCTTTAACAAGGGCACCGTCACCGAGAAGCGCGCGCTCACCGGCGTCGACCTCACCCTGAATGACGGCGACTTTGTAACCGTGATCGGCGGCAACGGCGCCGGCAAGTCCACGCTGCTCAACATGATCGCCGGCGTGTACCCGCTCGATTCGGGCGTTATTGAGCTCGACGGCACCGACATCTCGCGCCTGAGCGAGTCGCAGCGCGCCAAGTACCTGGGCCGCGTGTTTCAGGACCCCATGCGCGGTACCGCTGCCGACATGCAAATCGCCGAGAACCTGGCCCTCGCCAAGCGTCGCGGCCAGCGTCGCGGCCTTTCGTGGGGCGTCACCAAGGCCGAGAAAGATGAGTACGTTGAGCTGCTCAAGCGTCTGGACCTTGGTCTGGATACGCGCCTCAACGCTAAGGTCGGCCTGCTCTCGGGTGGCCAGCGCCAGGCACTCACCCTGCTGATGGCCACGCTCACCAGGCCGCGCCTGCTGCTGCTCGACGAGCACACCGCGGCCCTCGACCCCAAGACGGCCTCTAAGGTGCTTAACCTGACCGAGGAGATCGTCGACGAGAACCACCTGACCACGCTCATGGTCACGCACAACATGAACGACGCCATCCGTCTGGGCAACCGTCTGATCATGATGCACGAGGGCCATGTGATCTACGACGTGGCGGGCGATGAGAAGAAGTCGCTCACCGTAGCCGACCTGCTGCAGAAGTTCGAGGAGGTCTCGGGAGGCGAGCTCGCCAACGACCGCATGCTGCTGAGCTAAAACCTGCCAAAAAGGGACAGGTTTATTTTGGTAGGTTTTATCTGTGCAAACGTCAAAACCGCCGCAAAGGGACAGACGCCCTTGCGGCGGTTTTCGCATATTATGTCGATAATCCAGCGTCAGCAGGAACTACTGGTTAAGGACTAAGGAAACTGCCACGAGAAGCTCTCTTCCCCGTCTCGCCTTGACCGCCGCACTCCTTGCCGGCGTGCTCGCCGGCGCCCCAGCTTACGCCACCGCGGCCACCCCATCTCAAGTTATCGGCCCGTCCGATGTGATCGGACGGGCTTCTTGGTGGGTATCATGGTTGGACGATCATTAGGAGGTTTTCCCTACATGGAATTGTTTGAGCCGATTCTTCATTTCTTTGAGCAACGGTGGGTCCACAACATCATCTGGGCCGTCATCTTGGCGATAGGCACCGCCGTCGCCGCCAAGGTCGTATCCAAGACCATGAACCATCTGCTTAACCGTGACGATAACCCGCTTCCGGCATCAAGTATCTTCATCAACATCGCGCGCGCCGTCATCTGGATGATTGGCGGCAGCTTTATCCTCGACAACTGTTTTGGCATTAATGCAAACGCCCTCGTCGCCGCTCTTGGCGTCGGCGGCATCGCCATCTCGCTCGGCTTTCAGGACACGCTGTCAAACCTTATCGGCGGCATGCAAGTGACCTTTATGGGCATCATCAAACCCGGCGACAATATCGAGGTCGGCGGCGTATCCGGCGTGGTCCAAGACATCACTTGGCGTCATACAACGATTGAGGATGCCTGTGGACAGACCATCATTGTGCCCAACTCCAACATCTCCAAGAACACGCTCGTGCATTTGATGCCCTTTGGACGCGTGGCCGTGCCCGTTGCCGTAAAGGACACGTCTAAGTGGGCTTCCCTTGACGTGCTGGCAGACGAGCTCACGAGCGCAACCAAAACGGCCGTCTCGCCCATCTCGGGCTTTGACAAAGAGCCCTACGTGCTCTTTAGCGAAATCGGCGACTTTGGCATTAAGGGCAAGATCATCTTTATCGTCAGCGACGACAGCACCACTTTCACCGCTGCCGACGCCTGCATCCGCGCCATCGCCCCCATCATTGCCTAAACCACAACAAAGGGGACAGGCACCTTTGTTGTGGTTTTCATTCGTGGTACCATGGTTCATATAGTTGTTTAAACGACTAAGGGAGCAACATCATGGAAGAGGCCTATCGTCAAGCACGCAAGCGCGGCGAGCAAGGACGTCGACGCGCCATTAGCCAAAGCGAGCATCCATACCTTACGGACCTCGATAGCTTGGTTGCTCAGCTCCCCTTAGGTCAGCGAGAGAATGTCGGCCTGCGGGATATTCCGCTCGAAATGGTCGTCGGCACTGTCACCAAGGGCCGTCAGTCCGCCTTTTCGTGTAACTTTATGCCCCTGCTTCCGTTTAGCACCGAGTTCGCCCGCAAGTGGTCCAACCTCTACGACATCCAGGTGACCGAGGGCTATCGCGACCCCGTCATCGTCACCGAGTTCATGCATCGGTTCTATGTCCAAGAAGGCAACAAACGCGTCAGTGTCCTCAAATTCCTAGACGCCCCGACGGTTTCGGCCAAGGTCACCCGTCTCTACCCCGGCACATGGGATTCCGTCGAAAGCCGCCTGTACGGCGAGTTCTGCGCGTTTTGGCGCGTCTGCCCCCTATACGAGATCGAGTTCTCGCGTGAGGGAAGCTACGAAACGCTCGCCAAGATGCTCGGTCAGAACCTTATCGAAAAATGGCCGCAGAAAAAGGTCGACTACCTGCGCCACACTTTCCTGCTCTTTAAGCGTGCCTACCTTCGCGCAGGCGGCGATCACCTGGACATTACGCCCGCCGACGCCATGCTCGTCTACCTCAATGTGTACAACCAGGACCGCCTGCTGGATACGCCGACGGATATCGTCGTAAACCGCCTGTGCAAGATCTGGCGCGAGCTGGTCATTGCCGGCAAAAATGACGAGGACAAGGTCGATCTTGTCGAAGCACCGAGCGTCGACGAGGAGGAGACGCCCGCCAAGTCCACCTCTGGCGTGCTCAACTTCTTTATGGGCAAGACCGTCTACTCGACGGCCAACCCCCTGCGCATCGCCTTTATCCATGAGTTCCCCTGTGCGACGTCGAGCTGGGACAGCCTGCACGACCAAGGGCGTCAGTATCTCGATGAGCACTTTGGCGGTATCGTGCGCACCGAGGCGTTCGAGGACTGTCACGATCCGGATGTGTTCTACGCCGCCGTGGAAACGGCTGTCAAACATGGAGCAAACGTCATCTTCTCGACCTCGCACCGCCTGATGGAATACACGCTCAGGGCTGCCGTTGAGTATCCCCAGGTTCGGTTCCTCAACTGCTCTATCGGCCTTCCCCATCAAAGCGTCCGTTCGTACTTTGGCAAGATGTACGAGGCCAAGTTTCTGCTGGGCGCCCTTGCGGCCAGCATGGCGGACAACCACCGCATCGGTTACCACGCGTCGGTCTTCGCCTCGGGCGCACTCAGCGAGATCAACGCCTTTGCGATTGGCGCCTCGCTGCTCGACCCGCGCGCGCAGGTCATCCTCACCTGGGGCGATGTTCCCGCCGGTGGTCTTGCCGAAGCCATGTGCCGCGAAGGCGTAAGCGTCATGACCGGCGCTGACATGTCAAAGTCGCTCGAAGACCCAACGGCCTACGGGCTTCACCGCTTGGTCGACGGCAAAGTCACCGGCATCGCCATGCCCGTATGGAACTGGGGCCGTTACTACGAGCTCATCGTTCGCAGCCTTCTTCACGGCACGTGGGACGAGACCAGCGACGACAACCAAGTGCGCGCTGTCAACTACTGGTATGGCATGAGCTCCGGAGTTATCGACATCCGTTACGCTCCGGGCCTACCCTACCAAACGCGCAAACTCGTGCAGTTGCTCCGCAACGGCATTGTTGAGGGATCCATCAACCCCTTTGGCGGCGAGCTCCACAGCCAGAACGGCGTGGTACAGATCGAAGGCTTCCCTCCGCTGCCGAGCACGCAGATTGTCGAGATGAATTGGCTGGCGGACAACGTGGTAGGCACCATTCCGCAGCTCGACGATGAGCCGAAAGTCCCTGCCCTATGAAAATCCTTGCCATAGCCGATACCGAAGAACGATGCCTTTGGGAGTGCTTTCGCAAGGAACGCTTTGAGGGAGTCGACCTGATTTTGTCCGCCGGCGATCTGGACCCGGACTATCTTGAGTTTTTGGTTACGGTCATCAACAAACCGCTCATCTACGTGCGCGGCAATCACGATGACCGCTACGCACGTCATGCACCGGGCGGATGCATCTGCGTGGAAGACAGCGTGTACACGTACCGAGGGATTCGCATTGCGGGCCTTGGCGGGTCCATGCGTTATCGCGACGGCGCCAACATGTACACCGAACGCGAGATGTCCAAGCGCATGCGTAAGCTGTCGCGTAAGGTTAGGATGGTCGGCGGGTGCGACATTCTGCTTACCCATGCACCCGCCGCCGGTATGGGTGATCTGGACGATCTGCCGCATCGAGGATTCGAATGCTTTAACACAGCACTCGAATCCTGGAATCCCGACTACATGGTGCACGGACATGTGCACCAAAGCTACGGTTGCGATTTTCAGCGCGAGCGTCAGCATGTGTGTGGAACGACGATCATCAACGCCTGCGGCTATACGCAGTTTGAGCTCGACCAGACGCACTACCCCATCCGCGGCTGGCAAGCAGCCTGGCTCAACTCACAAACCATGCGCCGCGAGCTCAAACGCCACGAAGCCATCGAGTCCTCAACCGCAAGAACCCCCTGGTAACCACCTTTAAGGCTTGACGCTGCGCCGGCCCCAAGCACCCCATCTCGCCCCTCAAAACGTCGCTCGCGTACCAAAAGTACGCGTCGCTCCTCTTTCGGGGCGACCTGGGGCACTTGGAACCGGCTCGCTGCGATGCCATAACATTGACGCCAAAGTGTCAAAACCACCACAAAGGTGCCTGTCCCCTTTGTGGTGGTTTTGACCCGAGATAGCAAGAAACCCGGTCCTGCACGGGGCAGAACCGGGTTTCTTTAGCAATGCTTGCTTTGCTCAGGCAGTAACTGTTAGTTACTCAGCCAGGAAGTCACGCTGGACAGCGGGATCGACCTTGACGCCAGGGCCCATGGTGGAAGACACGGAGATGGACTTGACATACTTGCCCTTAGCAGAAGAGGGCTTGACGCGCAGGATCTCGGTGTACAGGGCAGCGTAGTTCTCGACGAGCTGCTGCTCAGAGAAGGACTTCTTGCCCAGGGGCACGTGGCAGATGCCGTAGCGGTCGGCGCGGTACTCAACGCGGCCAGCCTTGAGCTCGGAGACCATCTTGGCGACGTCCATGGTCACAGTGCCGAGCTTGGGGTTCGGCATGAGGCCACGGGGACCAAGGATCTTACCGATGCGGCCAACCTTGGCCATCATGTTCGGCGTAGCGATAGCGGCGTCGAAGTTGATCTCGCCCTTCTGAATCTGGGCGACGAGCTCGTCGGAACCGATGATGTCGGCGCCGGCAGCCTCAGCCTCGCGGGCCTTCTCGCCCTCGGCGAAGACGGCAACACGAACGGTCTTGCCGGTGCCGTGGGGCAGGGAGATGGAACCACGGATGTTCTGGTCAGCCTTACGAGTATCGATGCCCAGACGGAAGTGGGCCTCGACGGTCTCGTCGAACTTGGCGGTGTCGAGCTCCTTGATGAGCTTGGCAGCCTGAAGGGGGGTGTAGAGCGTGGCGCGGTCGATCTTCTCGGCAGCGGCGTTATAGCTCTTACCATGCTTAGCCATGTGCATTACCTCCTGTGGTTAAACGGGCGTGAGCCCTCCCACATCGTATCGTGTGCCCTATTGCACACATTTAACGGGCACCCCGGTCGGAGCATCCGTTGTTACCATAAGAAATCGCTACTCAGCGATGGTGACACCCATGGAACGGGCGGTACCGGCGATGATCTTCTTGGCGGCGTCAATGTCGTTGGCATTGAGGTCCGGCATCTTGATCTCGGCGATCTTGGTGAGCTGCTCCTGGGAGAGCTGACCAACCTTGTCGGCCTGGGGCTTAGCGGAACCAGACTTGAGGTTCAGCTCCTTCTTGATGAGGTGAGCCGCCGGCGGGGTCTTGGTGATGAAGGAGAAGGACTTGTCCTCGTAGACAGAGATCTCAACGGGGATGATGTCGCCCTTCTTGTCCTGCGTCTCGGCGTTAAAGGCCTGGCAGAACTGCATGATGTTCACGCCAGCAGCGCCCAGGGCGGGGCCGACGGGAGGAGCGGGGTTAGCTGCACCAGCAGGAATCTGGAGCTTAATGACGTTGGCAACCTTCTTCTCAGCCATGGTCATTCCTTTCGAATCACGAGTGTGAAGTACTTGCTATATCGTAAGCACGCACGTGTTAGAAGCACTCCTGAGATGAGCAGTCACAGAAGAAGCACGCTCGCGCGAACGGACGAAAACTTAAGCGATGACAGCGACCTGGTTAAAGTCGAGCTCGACCGGCGTCTCGCGGCCAAAGATCATCAGCGTGACCTTGAGCTTGCCAGCCTCGGTGTTAACCTCGGAGACCTTGCCATCAAAGTCGGTAAGCGGGCCATCGGTGACGCGGACGGACGTACCGACCTCAATATCAACCGAGGTGCGCTTGGGCGAATCGCCCTTACCGGGACGACGAGTCATCTTGTTGTACTCGTCGCGGGAAAGCGGAGCGGGCTTGCCGTTGCCGCCTAGGAAACCGGTGACGCCGGGCGTGTTACGAACACACGTCCAAGCATCGTCATCCATCTCCATGCGGACCAGGACATAACCCGGGAAGATCTTGGAATCCTTGGTCTCACGCTTGCCACCCTCTTTAATCTCGGTGACGCGCTCCATAGGAATCTCGATATCAAAGATACGGTCCTGCATGCCCATAGTCTCGATGCGATGCTCGAGATCGGACTTAACGCGGTTCTCGTATCCAGAGTAAGTGTGAACGACGTACCAACGCTTAGACATGGTTTAGCCCCTCAATCCAGAGAACAGAGCAAGAGCCTCGCCAAAGCCAGCATCGAGCAGAGCGATGACGACGCCGACGACGATCAGAGAAGCGCAAACGACGACCGAGTAGTTCACGAGCTCCTTCTTATCGGGCCACGTGACACGCTTCATCTCGGACTTGACCGAAGCGAAATACTTCTTGGTACGGGCGAAGAAACCAGGCTTCTCGTTCTTCTTGGACTTCGCAGCCTTCTCGTTCTTCTTGGCAACGGCCTTCTTGGCCTCAACCTTGGAGTTGGCGGCAGCTTTGTTGGCAGGTGCCGGCTGCTGAGCCTTCTTCTTGTTCTTCTTGTTGGCCATTTGGGTTACCTCCGCGCAATGCGCTTATACATGAGTAAACCGTAAGCCCCCAAGTGGGAGCTTACGGAATAATGACTGGCACGCCAGGAAGGACTCGAACCCTCAACACTCGGTTTTGGAGACCGATGCTCTACCAATTGAACTACTGGCGTATGTGACTAGAGACTAGCGAGTCTCTTTGTGCAGCGTGTGGTGACGGCACCAGGGGCAATACTTCTTGATCTCCATACGATCAGGCATGGTCGACTTGTTCTTGGTGGTCGTATAGTTGCGGCGCTTGCACTCAGTGCACGCAAGAGTAACTAGAGTACGCATGTATCCTGAACCTTTCATTTCCGCCCCGTACGGGCACGAGTTGTTACTTTATCAGCTCCACGTAAGTGCTGTCAATGAAAACCTCGAGTCAATTGGTTCTCGGTGGATCCATTCATATTTGGAACACATCAATGAAGCCATCGAGATCTAATCGACGGTGCATCCAGGACCATTATCAATCCTCTCGACACCAGCAACGGCTCAATATCCATTGCAGAAAAGAACCCGGCACCCCTATAAGTGCCGGGTTCTCTAAGTCAGCTATATCAAAGAGCTAATTTACTCAATGATCGTGGAGACGATGCCCGAACCGACGGTGTGGCCACCCTCGCGGATAGCGAAGCGCAGGCCCTCCTCCATGGCGATCGGGTGGATGAGGTCGCCCTCGATGGTGATGTGGTCACCAGGCATAGCCATCTCGGTGCCCTCGGGGAGCTTGACCGTACCGGTAACGTCGGTGGTACGGAAGTAGAACTGAGGACGATAACCATCGAAGAACGGGGTGTGACGGCCGCCCTCCTCCTTGGTCAGAACGTAGATCTCGCCGGTGAACTTGGTGTGCGGGGTAACCGAACCGGGCTTGCAGAGAACCTGGCCGCGCTCGATGTCCTCGCGCTTGATGCCGCGGAGCAGCAGACCGACGTTGTCGCCAGCCTCGCAGAAGTCCATGGACTTACGGAACATCTCGATACCGGTAACGACGGTGTTCTGGGTATCCTTGATGCCGACGATCTCGACGGGCTCGTTGAGCTTGAGCTCACCGCGCTCGACACGGCCGGTAGCAACGGTACCACGGCCGGAGATGGTCATAACGTCCTCAACGGCCATCAGGAACGGAAGGTCGTTGTTACGAGCAGGCGTCGGGATGTACTCGTCGACGGCCTTCATGAGCTCGCGGATAGCGTCCATCCACTTGGCGTCGCCCTCGAGAGCGCCCAGAGCGGAACCACGGATGACGGGGATGTCGTCGCCGGGGAAATCGTACTCGGAGAGGAGCTCACGGGTCTCCATCTCGACGAGGTCGATGAGCTCGTCATCGTCGACCATGTCGCACTTGTTCAGGAAGACGACGATGTAGGGAACGCCGACCTGACGGGCGAGCAGGATGTGCTCGCGGGTCTGAGCCATGGGGCCGTCGGTAGCAGCGATGACCAGGATAGCGCCGTCCATCTGAGCAGCGCCAGAGATCATGTTCTTGACGTAGTCAGCGTGGCCCGGGCAGTCAACGTGAGCGTAGTGACGGGCAGCAGTCTCGTACTCGACGTGGGAGACGGAGATCGTAATGCCGCGCTCGCGCTCCTCGGGAGCCTTGTCGATGTTCTCGAACGCAGTGAAGTCAGCCTTGCAGCCCTCGGTCTCAGAGAGAACCTTGGTGATGGCGGCGGTCAGCGTGGTCTTGCCGTGGTCGACGTGACCAATGGTGCCGATGTTAACATGCGGCTTAGTGCGCTCAAACTTCTCTTTGGCCATAAAGCCCTCCTCTAAACAGGTCGTCCCCGGACGGGACTTTGCCTTTATACCATAGTGGCCTCTCAACATACTATTGAGAAGCCACCGTGTTACCTATGGTAGCGGTGACTGGATTCGAACCAGTGACGCCACGGGTATGAACCGTGTGCTCTAACCAACTGAGCTACACCGCCGGATGGAGCCTGCAACCAGACTTGAACTGGTGACCTCTTCGTTACCAACGAAGTGCTCTACCGACTGAGCTATACAGGCACTTGACGGGTGGGAGCTATAGGATTCGAACCTATGTAGGCAGAGCCAACGGGTTTACAGCCCGTCCCCATTAACCACTCGGGCAAACTCCCAATCGTTCAAGTATCCGCAGGTCCTTTGGTCTTTTGGACCGCCGCCCCCGCGAACGAAAAAGATAATACGATGCAACCTTGGGGGCTGTCAACGAAAACCTCTAGATACACGGTTCCGGGCGTATCTATATAGCTGTGACCTGCGGTTTTGTTGAGTTTGGATATGAAGGACGGTGGTTTTGGATACTGAGGTGACGTTTCCCGAGGTAACACTTTGGTGTAGTGGAGCACACCTTCAGTATCGAACTTCGATACCGGCTTATTTGCACCTATATATAGGTCGAGATCGGGGCTTCCCAGACAGAAGATTGCTCTTCCCAGGCAAAATCGAGCGTGGATTTTCTTCCGTTTGAAATCGAGCGTGGATAATCTGCCACTTTTGGCGTGTCCCCATGGCCAAAGTGGCAGATTATCCACGTTCGTTCATCCGATAATCCACGCTCAGGGGGGCAACCGAGCTCGACACGGCTTTTGTCTCGATCTGTAACATATAGAGAACATTTTCTCCCCTATCTGTTACAGGTTGAGATATTACGCAGAGACCTCAGCTTACGTCTCATTCTGTAACAGTACGAACGGTTTTCCGCCCCTTCGTGTTACAGATCGAGACAAATCTGAAGCTTGGCCGGTGCCAAACCCGCTGACTTATCGACATAAATAGAAACGGGCCCTGTCCCACAAGGGAACAGAGCCCGAAACTCTCATGGAGCCAGTGACAGGAATCGAACCTGCAACCCACTGATTACAAATCAGTTGCGCTACCGTTGCGCCACACTGGCACACTTGGCGCTTTCGCGCGAAGCCTGTTAAGAATAAAGGAATTACGGACGGGGCGCAACAGGCCACACGGCGTTATACAAATATGTAAAATCCAGCAACAACAGGTACCAGGCCCGTTCATTTCTGTCGGTTCGCCCTCAATCTCAAAACCATTCGTTAGAACGAATAGTTTTAATTACAATTGCTATATATAAAACTATTCGTTCTAACGAAGGGTTTCGCGATGCTTACTACCAAGGAAGCCGCCGAGCTGCTCGGCATCACCCCGCGCAGGGTGCAGGAGCTCATTAAGAACGGCGCGCTGACCGCCCGCAAGGCTTCTGGTGTATGGCTCATCGACAAAGACAGCGTCGACACGCGACTCCGCTCCGTGACCAAAACGGGGGGACGTCCCCGCCGCGGCCACGGTAAGAGCGAGATCGCGTTCACCCTCATGAACCGCACGTACGAGGTCGCTCAGCTGGTCTACAGCACATCGCGAAAAGACTTTACCCACATCGGTGCCGACATCGATTACGCCCACGCCCCTATTGGAGTATTTGGCCCTAATAGCCCCATATCGCTCGACTCCTTCCGCATCTGGTGGCGCGGCCGCGGTATCCCGCTCGCACGCATTGGGCTAGCCTCCCTGCTTGCAGAAGCCGCAGTCGATGTTCCCGATGAACTCGTCCAGCGAAATCTCGGCCTCTCCCTATCCGACCAGTATTGGATTAGGCCCCAAGGTTCCGGTCTCGCGTGGGAAGATATTAACTTCTTCAATAACGCCTTTGATGACGTCTCACTGTCCATTGCGCCCTTTGCCCCAGAGGGAAAAGCGGCTGCCGCAAAGCCCGATAACACCTCGGACGGCAATCTTCAAAAGTACTGGACGTGCGAGGGCGAGCGTCGAATTCTGCATAAGGCAGGAGCGCACCTGAACCAGGAACCTTATAACGAGCTGGTGGCGACCGCGCTCCACCGTCGCATCCTAAACGCCTGCGATTATGTACCTTACTCGCTCGAGGGCACGGGCACTTCTGCCCTGAGCATATGCGATGTCTTCTTAACTGATGAAGAAGAGTATGTCCCTGCGTTCTATGTAAACCAGCACGCAAACGCAGATGAACGGCTAACCGACTACGAGCGATACGTAGCAAACTGCGAGGAACTCGGGGTGACAGGCGTCAAGGATGCCCTTGACCGCATGATCGTATGTGACGACATCATCGCCAACTATGACCGCCATTGGCGTAACTTTGGCCTTGTGCGAAACGTAAATACGCAAGCCTGCAGACCTGCCCCCATCTTCGATTCGGGCTCATCGCTCTGGTGCAACATATCACTAGAGGAGCTTAGGGCGGGAGAGCACAGTTTTACCAGCGCACAATTTCATTCAAGCCCCGCCAAACAAATGTTGCTCGTCGAGGACATGGGCTGGTTTGACGGCGACAAACTCGAAGGCTTCGTTGACGAGGCAATCGAGATTCTTTCCAGAAACGACGCGCTCACGGCAAGGCTGCCATATCTAAAAGAGGCGCTAACGTGGCGCCTCGAAAGAATGATCGACATCGCTGAATGGAGTTAGCGAGGCAGCATTGCCCCGCCAACTTCCCTACCTCCCGCGCAGGGCCTTGAGCTTGGCCAGAGCATCGGGGCTCAGGCGACTGCCCAGAGTCATCTTGATCTGCGGAGCTTCCTCTGCCTCGTGAACGTCGTTATCGATCTGTTTGATCTCGTCCACCAGCATACGGCTCGAGATGCGCGTGACGCCCTTACCCATGACGACGGCCTGGATCGTGCCGTCGCTCGATACCACGGAGCACGCGCGGCCTTCCTCACGTGCCTCGATGCAGAGCTTCTGCACCACGGTATCGGCAGAGACGCCCGTCGGCGAAAACTCGATGCGCACGCCGCGGGCCGGCAGGTTGGGGCGCTCGTTGGAGATATTGCCCGCGCCGTCGAACACGATCACGGCCTCGTAGCGGCCCTGGGCAAACGCGGCAACGTCGTTGATGAGAGCGGTGCGCGCCATATCGTGAACGTCGCTGGAATACGGATCGTCGGAATGGTCGTAGACGAGCTTTTCGTAGCGCGGCGTGCAGTGGATCACGTTGTAACCGTCGACCACCAGCAGCTCGGGCTTGTTGGAGTGCACCGTCGAGACTGGGTCGGCGATAGCCTGCGCAAACGCATTGCCGCCCACGCCGTAGGTCGCGGCCGAAACAATCGGCTTGGCCGAGCCCTCGCCAAAGCGCTTGGCCTTGGACTTGGCACGGTTCTTCTTGGACATGCGCTACTCCTCCCCCATGAGCTCGCCGGCGTTGCGGCGCAGCCACTCAAAGCAGAGGGCCGTAGTCGCCTGGGCAACATTGAGGCTCTCGGTCATGCCGCGCTGGGGAAGCTTGGTCAAAAAGTCGCATTTCTCGAGCACTAGACGCGAGATGCCGTCGCCCTCGGAGCCCATGACGAGCGCCACGCGACCCTCGAAGGGAGCATCCCAGCAACTGCCTTCGGCGTGCTCAGAGGCACCGCCCACCCAAAAGCCAGCGGCCTTGAGGTCATCGAGCGCACGGGCGATGTTGGGCACCTGCGCGATAGGCAGATGCATGACGGCGCCGGCTGAAGTCTTGTAGCTGCCCACGGTCACGCCGGCGGCACGCTTGTTGGCGATGATGACGCCGGCCGCGCCCACAACCTCGGCGGAGCGCACGATGGCGCCAAAGTTGCCGTCGTCAGTCACGTGGTCGAGCACCACGACAAGTGCCGGGCCCTCGCCTGCGCGGTCGAGAATATCGGCGACATCGGCATAGGGGAAGTTGCCAACCTCGAGCGCGATGCCCTGGTGGGCGCCATGGCTCGACAGCGCGTCGAGCTGCGCGCGCGGCACATACTTAATGCGGACACCCGCGGCGTTGAGGTCGTCGACCAGGCGCGACAAGGCGGCATCGCGCTCCCCGCCCTCGGCAATGAGCGCGCACTTGATGGGAAAACCAGTGCGTAGCGCCTCGGCGGCAGCACGACGACCTTCGATAAACTCGCCCTTGGGAGCCTGGACAGCGTCGCGGTTGCGATCGCGCTGCGGACGTGCGGCCTGAGTGCGATCACGCTGGCCCTTGGGAGCGGCAGCGCGGTCATTGCGGCGAATCGGACGCGAGCCAGAAGCGGCCTGCTTGCCGCCACGAGGCGCACGCTTGCGATTGTCGGCCATAAAGTGACCTCCTTAAATAGATAACGAACAAGAATCGACCGTCCGAGCCACGGCACCTTGCCTTTCAATCGTCGGGCATGACCACCAGGTCTATGCCCTCCTCTTTCAAGGCAATCTGCCGCACCTCGAACGGTCGACAAATACTAGAGACTCTTAATACGAGTGCCCGCGGCCGTATCCTCAATGGTGAGGCCCAGGTCCTTGAGCTGGTCGCGGATGGCGTCGGCCAGATCCCAGTTCTTGGCGGCACGGGCCTCGGCGCGGGCCTCGAGAATCTTGGCAGCAGCCTCGTCCACGTCGTCGCCCGTGTAGGCGACCAGACCGGCGGCAACGCCCAGCAGACCCAGCGGCAGCTCGACCTTGGGCTCGGGAAGCTCAACGCCAAACGTATCGAGCAGCTCGGCCAGCGTATCGGCGGCAGCCAGGACTGCGGCCTTGTCGGCAGCATCGCCCGCCTGCTCCAGGTACTGGTTGCACTCGGTAACAAAGCCAAAGACAGCACCCATGGCACCGGCGGTGTTAAAGTCGTCGTCCATGCACTCCTTAAAGGTGGCACGGGTCTCGGCGGCCTTGGCGGCAAACGCCTCGGATGCTGCCTCATCGGCATCGGCCGTCGCATGGTTCGCGGCCCAGCGCAGGTTCTCGACCGTACCGGCGATACGCATGAGCGAGTTCTCGGCACCCTCCAGGCGCTCCCAAGAAAAGTCGAGCGGCGAGCGATAGCTCGTCTGCAGCATCAGCAGGCGCAGGGCGGCAGCGGAGTGCTGCTCGAGGACCTCGGCCAGCGTAAAGAAGTTGCCGAGCGACTTGGACATCTTCTCGCCGTCTACCAGCAGCATGCCCGTGTGCATCCAGGTGTTGGAGAAGCCCTGGTGCCAGGCGCAGGTGGCCTGAGCGCACTCGTTCTCGTGATGCGGGAAGGCAAGGTCGGAGCCGCCGCCGTGGATGTCGATCGGAGTGCCCAGGTAGCGATGCACCATGGCGGCGCACTCGGTGTGCCAACCGGGACGGCCCTCGCCCCAGGGGCTCGGCCAGCTGGGCTCGCCGGGCTTGGCGGCCTTCCACAGGGCAAAGTCGAGCGGGTCGTTCTTGTCCTCGTTCTCCTCGATGCGTGCGCCAACCATAAGGTCGTCGATGTTGCGGCCCGAGACCTGACCATAGCTGGGATCGCTGCGCACGGCAAAGTACACATCGCCGTTATCGGCTGCGTAAGCGTGGCCCTGCTCGATAAGCGTCTTGATCATGGCGATCATGGGGCCGATCTCCTTGGTGGCGCGGGGGCGCACATCGGGATCGAGCACGTTGGCGGCGCGCATGACGCCGATGAACTTGTCGGAGAACTCCGTCGCGACCTCGGCGGCCGTACGGCCCTGCTCGTTGGCGCGCTTGATGATCTTGTCGTCGACATCGGTGAGGTTCTGGGCGAACGTGACCTCGTAACCGCTCGCGATGAGCCAGCGGCGAATCACGTCAAAGCTGATGAACGTACGGGCGTTGCCGATGTGGATGTTGTCGTAGACCGTGGGGCCGCACACGTACATGCGGACCTTGCCGGACTCGATGGGCTGGAACTCTTCCTTTTTATGGGTAGCGCTGTTGTAGATACGCATTCGTTACTCCTTAACGGTTTTCTGTAGCAGGCAGACGGCCCAGGCGCCGATTCCCTCGCCCTGGCCTTCCCAACCGAGCTTTTCGGTCGTAGTGGCGGCGACGCCCACGTTTTCGACGTCAACGCCCAAGGCATGGGCAAGGTTGGCGCGCATGGCATCGCGGTGCGGGGTGATCTTGGGTTGCTGACAGGCAATGGTGCAATCGGCATCGACAAACTCAAAGCCCAGCTCACGCGCATAGTCCATCACGCGGGCAAGCAGCACCATCGAATCGGCACCCTCGTAGGCGGGATCGGTGTCGGGGAATAGCTTGCCGATGTCTCCCCCACGGCAGGCGCCCAGAATGGCGTCGGCCAAGGCGTGCGCGAGCACATCGGCATCCGAGTGGCCCAGCAGGCCGCGCTCGTAGGGAATGTCGACACCGCCGATGATACATCGACGCCCCTCCACCAGACGGTGAACGTCGTAGCCATGGCCAATGCGCAGGTTACTGAACATGGGGAAGGTCCTCTCCCTCGGCCATGCGGCCAAGCAGAATCGCGGTTACGGGACGCAGGTCCTCGGGCACCGTCACCTTAAGGTTATCGCGTGGGCTCTGGACGCAGCGGACGCGCCCACCCATGCGCTCGACCAGCGACGAATCATCGGTACCGATAAAGCCCTCGGCAATGGCTGCAGCGTGGGCGCGCTTCATAGCATCGACGCTAAAGATCTGCGGCGTCTGCGCTGCCCAGTAGAGTTCACGCGGCGGCGTCTCGACGATATTATCGCCGTCAACGATCTTGAGCGTGTCGATCGCGGGCTGACCGCACACGACACCGTCGAGGGCACGGTCGCTCACGAGCACGTCGATAGCGTGGTCGATGGCCTCGGTCGTAATGAGCGGACGAGCGCCGTCGTGGATGGCGACATATTCGAAACCCGCCGGAACCGCATGCACGCCGGCACGGGTGGAATCCTGACGGGTATCGCCGGCATCGGCAAAGCTGATGGGCGTGTCATAGTCAAACGGGTCAATGGCCAGGCGGCGCATCTCGGCACGGCGCTCGGCAGGGCAAACCACGACGATATGGCCGACCTTATCGCTACGATCGAACGCGCGGATGGACCAGCTCATGAGCGGACGGCCCGCCACATTAACGAGCTGCTTGCCGCCGGGATTTCCAAAGCGCTGGCCGCTGCCGCCGGCAACGACCACGGCGCATACGGGCGCCATTATGCGTTCCCCTGTTTGGTGCCCTTCATGCGGTACAGCGAGTCCGCAAGAATGGCAGGGTTGTTGACGCCAAAGTCGCCCAAGCGCTCCGGATCCTCGCTGATGTCGTCCATGAGCTCCTGCAGCGAGCCGTACTCGTCGACGATCTTCTCGGCCACGCCGTCGCGCACGACGGACACGCGCGAAAGCGTGCGCAGGCCCAGCGGCGTCATGACGGAGTCCTCGTCCAAGTCGTCATAGCCCAGAACTGCCGCCACGTGCTGCGGGTCGGACAGGTCCTTAGGCGTCATGCGGCTCAGCTCGGCGCGGATCTTCTCGGCGTTGGCCTCAGAGGAATCGCTTGCGTAGTCGCGGATCATCAAGTCGTATTCGGTATCCATGCTGGAGCCCGCGAGCTGCTCGAGCTGCATCTGCACGAGCTTGCCCTGGTTGCCCAGCTTGACGATGCAATCCTTAAGCTCGGTCTTTGCCTGTTGCATGATCTCGAAACTCGAGAAGATGCCGGTGATGTCGGCGAGCGTAACGTAGTCGTCGAGCTCAAGGGCCGTCAGGCGCAGCAGGGAGCGATCGAGCGACTGACGGGTGGTCTGAAGCGTGGCGACGAGCTGGTTGACCGAGCTCATGATGGTGGTGACGGGCTGGATCTCGTAGCTCTTGCCGTGAACGTACACGTTAACGACGGCGCGACGAGCCGAAACCGAGATCACGATGGCGTCGGTGAGCACCGACATGCGAGCGGCAGTACGGTGACGCATGCCCGTCTCACTCGTGGCAAGCGAGGGATCGGGATTGAGGTGGAAGTTGGCGCGCAGGATCTGGGTGAGGTCGCCATCGATAACGATGGCGCCGTCCATCTTGGAAAGCTCGAACAGGCGGTTCGAGGTAAACGAAATGTTGAGCGGGAAGCCGTCGTTACCGGCAGCGAGCACGTTTTCGGTGTCGCCGACGCAGATAAGGGCGCCCAGGTGACCGGCGATGATCATGTCGAGGGCGGTGCGGATCGGCTGACCAGGTGCCGTCAGGCGGATGGCCTGTTCCATACGCTTTTGCAGCTCGTTCTTATCCAAGGCATCGCTCCCATCGTATACGCTCCATAAACGCTAAATAGTTTCTCACGGTTTGTCCCTGCGGCGCTTGCGAAATCCGATGCTTACAGAATGAGCGAACACAGCTGAGAGCCCAACCCAAATCAGCTGTTCATGTGGTAGCATCGGGATTCGCATAAATGAGGGAGTAGTCGCGTGACCGGATTCGCCTCCGGTGGCGCGGTAAGTCAACACACTGGCCGATGCGGCCTGGCTTGCCTTAATGAACGAGACTCGTGGCTGTGCGCGCAACGCGTACGCCACGGGTCTTTTTTATTACTCCCTCAAGAGGTACACGCGGGCCCGCCCGCAGAGAGGGAGCCAGACTATGGGACTCGCAGAGCTCGTGTTGCTCGCCGTTGGCCTTTCGATGGACGCCTTTGCCGTTTCCATCTGCAAGGGCCTTGGCATGAAGAAGATCAACCTTAAGGTCGCCATGGTGCTCGGCCTGTTCTTTGGCGGCTTTCAGGCCGGCATGCCCGTAATCGGATGGGCGCTCGGCAGTCAATTCATGGGCATCATCGGACCCATCGACCACTGGATCGCCTTTATCCTGCTCGCCTTCATCGGCGGCAAGATGCTGTGGGAGGCCTTTACCGAGAACGAGGACGAGGATGAAGGCGACGGCAAGGATGCCGAAAAGATTGACCTGGGCGAGTACCTGATCCTCGCCATCGCCACCTCAATCGACGCCCTGGCCGTGGGCATCTCATTTGCGGCGCTCTCGGTTGACATCGTTCCCGCTGTATCGCTTATCGGCGTCACAACGTTTATCTTCTCCGTCGCCGGCGTAGCGATCGGCCACACCTTTGGCGCGCGCTACGAAAAACCCGCCACCATCGTGGGCGGCGTCGTGCTCGTCCTCATCGGCCTCAAGATTTTGCTGGAGCATCTGGGGATTTTGGCGCTGTAAAACACCCTTCAAAACTAAACGTCCGGATGAGGCCTCATGCAGAGTTTTGCATGAGGCCTTTTCATGCAGACTTTTGCATGTCATACTATGATGCAAAAGTCTGCACGTTAGGAGATCGCCGTGGATACCCTTCCCATCACCACACCGCGCCAAGCTGGCATCTACGTGCGCCAGGCACGCGAGGCTCAGGGTCTCACCCGTGCCGCCCTCGCTAATAAGGCCGGTGTTTCGGAGCGCCTGCTCGCATCGCTCGAGCTGGGAGATGCCACGGGCATTCGGCTCGACAAGCTGTTGACCGTCTTTAACGCACTCGGCATAGGTCTCTTTGCGCAAAGCGATAACGACTCCATCGCATCGCCCTCCGAACATCCGATGACGATAGCGGACCTCCCTATCGCGAACTCGAATGCCCTGCCAAAGCCAAGCGTAGGCAGACGACCCGCTCGACAAGGAACGCCAGCTTTCTATGGTGCCTTGCTGGCCCAAATCGCAGCCGAGCAAGGCCTTTCCGGCACTTCAGACCTCTCCTTTGGCTGTAAGGTTGTGAAATAAATGGCAGAAATGGAGCTTGCGACCCTCATTTGTGGCGAAATCGCCGGCACTCTCCGGCAAGACGAGCATGGACTCTGCAGCTTTGTATACGCCCCAACCTATCGCGGAGCACCGCTATCGTTAACAATGCCGCTTTCCAATCGCACATATGGCCATAACATCGTCCGTCCGTTCCTATTTGGCCTTTTGCCCGACAGCCAAGAGCAGCGTCGCGCTATTGCCGCCGAGCATGACGTTGCATCCAACAACCCCGTCGCCCTCTTGTGCCATATCGGTCTTGACTGCGCGGGGGCCGTTCAGTTTTGTCGAGCCGATCAATTAGATGCCGCCCACGGCAGGGTCTCAGCATACCGCCCGCTTACCAATTCTCAAATCGCTCACAAGCTCAAAGCAATTCGCGATGACGAAAGAGAGACATGGATGGGCTCCAACGAAAGCTGGTCCCTGGGCGGCAACCAAGGCAAATTTGCACTAGCTTGGCATGATGGACAATGGTGCGAATGTCTAGGGTCATCCCCCACTACCCATATCTTCAAAAATGGTGTCGTTGGGTTCAAACATCAGGCCTTAAACGAATTCGTCTGCATGAAAACAGCTCGGCGTGTTGGCATTCCAACTGCCAACGTCTCCTATTGCACATTTGAAGACGAAGCTGCGCTCGTCGTTGAACGGTACGACAGAATGGTCAATAGCAGCGGAAATATCGAAAGGCTGCATCAGGAGGACTTTTGCCAGGCACTCGGTGTATTGCCAACCCAGAAATACACCGCCGACGGAGGACCAACTACACGAGACATCCAAGAACGACTGATTAACACAGTCCCCCACCACATGAATCTTGTGCTTTTTACCTATATGTTGTTCTATAACGCCATTATCGGAGCGCCTGACGCACACGCTAAAAACTACTCGCTCATCCTAGGCAAAGGCACAAACGCGGCGCTCGCACCCATGTACGATGTCGCATCGGGCTTAGCATACGAACGTATGCGGCGAAAAGCGCGCCTTGCCATGAGCGTTGGCGGCGAAAATCGTGTGGGGCGCATCGGTCCAGGCGCCATCCGCCGATATCACGGCATGGACGACCCCGCGCTGGAAGCGGCGCTCACCGATGCCGGGCTGACCGAGAAGTTTTGTTTTGCGACCATGATGGACCTCGCCTACGAGGTACCCATTTGCATGGAAGAGGTCATGGACGAATACGCCGACCTGCCCGGCATGGCGGACCTGCGCGAGCATATGCTCGGCCCCGTCCGCGAAAACTGCCAGCGCACCCTCGACCTCATCAGGGCAGAAATGGACTAGGTGGCCGTAATTTCGCAATTATCAAACAAAAGAGAGGGGGCACCCGTCGCAAAAGCTCGGATGTCCCCTCTCGTAATGTCATTTGCAATCCGCTAGCACGTAGCTCGAACTGCTGCTAGCGCAACCTTTACGCAGCGAGGCGCTTGAGGACGTCGATGAGCAGCTCGTAGAAGCGCTCGGCAGAAGCGAGCTCCATGCTCTCGTCCGGGGTGTGGACATCGGAGAGCGTCGGGCCCACGGCGATGGCGTCCAGGCCGTGCAGGGCCTCGGCAAACAGGCCGCACTCAAGGCCGGCGTGAATGGACTCGATGCGCAGCTCGGAGCCAAAGAGCTCTCGATAGCTCTCGACAAAGACTTCGCGGACCGGCGAATGCTCGGCATAGCTCCAGCCGGGATACTCGAACTCAAACTTGGCGTCGAAGCCCAGGACATCGGCCAGCGTCTGCAGACGGTCCTTGAACTCGTTCTGCAGCGAGGTGATCGAAGAGCGCGGGGACAGCATAATCTTGACCTCGTCATCGGAGGTGGCGACCACACCGATGTTGGAGGAAACCTCGACGGAGCCGTCGGTGGCGACGTTGCGGCGAATCACGCCGTTAGGGGCAAGGCGCAGGGCGCGGATGAGGGCAAGCGCGGACTTCTGGTCCATGGCCTCAACCTCGGCGTCGTCGGCAATCTCGACGGTGCAAGTAAAGCCGGGGTCGAAGACCTCGAGCTCGGCAGTGACGTCGGCGATGATGCCCTTTGCGATCTGGGCCGCGGCCTCGGCGGCAGCGTGGTCGGCGTAGACCAGAACAGCCTTGCACTCACGGTTGATGGCGTTGTCCTTGGTGCCGCCGTTAAAGCTAACGATGGCGGGCTCGCCGGCAACCATCAGGCGGTCGATGATGCGCGCCATGATGAGGTTGCCGTTGCCGCGCTCCAGGTTGATATCGCTGCCGGAGTGGCCGCCCAGCAGGCCGGAGATGTCGAGCGTGAGGGCGCTACCGGTCTTGTGCTCGCGCGCGATCGGGCAGGTGTAGGTAACGACGACACCGCCGGCGCAGCTGACGGTAGCAACGCCCTCTTCCTCGGAGTCAAGGTTAATCATGGTGCGGGCGCTAATCTGGGACTTGTCGAGCGTCTCGGCGCCGACCAGGCCAGTCTCCTCGTCGGTGGTGAATACGCACTCGAGGGCGGGGTGAGCGATCGAATCGTCATCGAGAACAGTGAGCATCAGAGCAACGGCAATACCGTTGTCGGCGCCCAGAGTGGTGCCGTTAGCGGTGAGGACGCCGTCCTTGACGACCAGGTCGATACCATCAGTCGTAAAGTCGTGCTCAACGGAGCCCAGCTTGTCGCACACCATGTCGATGTGGCCCTGCAGCATCACGGTCGGGGCATTCTCGGCGCCGGCAGATGCGGGCTTGCGAATGATGACGTTGTAGACCTCGTCCTGATACACATCGAGGCCGCGCTCCTTGGCAAACGCAACCAGGAAATCGCTGATGCCCTTCTCGTTGCCAGACCCACGGGGGATCGCGCTGACCTCCTCAAAGAAATGGAACAGCTGGGCGGGCTCGTAGCCGGTAATCTTGTAGTCCATGGTGCCTCCTTGGCGCAACTGGTTAGACAGTAAGACATGCGACTTGTATATTCCCAGACTTTGCGTGCATAAACCAGTCGAAAACGCCGAGCGCCCTTGCATCATCGGCTAACGGTGGACCGTATAGCGTAACGGTCACAACTTCCGCAGCTCTACAAATCGAGGCGCCCTTTTCGGAGCGCCTCGATTGCGCGTATCAAATTGTCGCCACGCCCTACAGCGCGCCGGAACCGGCTTGCATCATGCCGCCGGGGCCCGAGGTCACGCCGCCGCTCACGGGCGCGGCGTTGCCGGTGTGCGGTGCCGCCGGGGCGGTATCGCCACCGAGCGTGCCCGCCGGACGCGGTGCCGGGATCTCGCCCGTGCCGTGGCTAAAGACAAACTTGCCATCGGCCACGTCGCACAGGACGGTATCGCCCTCGCCCCACTCGCCGGCCAGGAGCTCCTCGGACAGCGGGTCCTCGATGAGCTTTTGAATAGCACGGCGCAGCGGACGCGCACCGTTGGTGAGGTCGGTGCCCTCGGCCACGATCTTGTCATAGGCCGCATCGGTGAGCTTGATGTTCATGCCGTTTGCGATCAGGCGCTGGCGCAGGTCGTCCACCAGCAGGTGCGCGATCTTGGTCAGGTTCTCGCCCGAGAGCTTCTGGAACACCACAATATCGTCGATACGGTTGAGCAGCTCAGGGCGGAACAGGCGCTTGAGCTCGCCCATCGCACGGCCCTTGATCTCGCTCGACGTGAGACCCTGCTCACCGGTGGTGCCAAAACCGACGCTCGCATCCTGCGCGATCTCGCGGGCGCCCACGTTGGACGTCATGATGATCACGGTATTGCGGAAGTCGACCGTCTTGCCCTGACTATCAGTCAGGCGGCCCTCCTCCAGCACCTGCAGCAGGATGTTGAAGATGTCGGGGTGCGCCTTCTCGATCTCGTCGAACAGCACGACCGAATACGGGTGACGACGAACGGCCTTGGTAAGCTGACCGCCCTCGTCGTGACCCACGTAACCCGGAGGGCTACCGATGAGCTTGGAGACCTCGAACTCGCTGCCAAACTCCGACATGTCGAAGCTGATGAGCGCGTCCTTGCTGCCAAAGAGGTACTCGGCGAGCGTCTTGGCGAGCTCGGTCTTGCCTGTGCCGGTGGGACCCAGGAAGATAAAGCTGCCGCCGGGGCGACGCGGGTCCTTGAGCGGCGAGCGACTGCGGCGCACGGCCTTGGCAACGGCCTCGACAGCCTCGTCCTGACCGATGATACGCGTCTTGAGCACGCTTTCGGCTTGCAGCAGGCGACGGCTCTCGCTCTCGGTAAGCGAAGACACCGGCACGCCCGAAGTCACGGACACGATGTCGGCGATCTGGGAGACATCGATGGTGAGCGGGCTGGCGTCGAGCTCGGCGGTCCAGGCGGCCTTGGCCTCGGCGAGCTCAATCTCGGCGGCCTTCTGCTGCTCGGTGATCTCGGCGGCCTTGTTCATGTCGTCGCTCTCGGTGGCCTCCTGCGCGGCGGCCTTAAGCTCCTCCACGCGATGCTCGGCCTCGCGCACCGGCTCGGGCGCGCGGTTGGCGGCGATGCGGGCGCGGGCGCCGGCCTCGTCAATGAGGTCGATGGCCTTATCGGGCAGGAAGCGATCCTGGATGTAGCGGTCGGAGAGGTTCGCGGCGGCCTCGATAGCACCCTGCGTATAGCGCACATGGTGGTGCTCCTCGTAGCGCGGCTTGAGCGCGGTCAGGATCTTGACCGTGTCCTCGACGCTCGGCTCCTCGACATCGATGGTCTGGAAGCGACGCTCGAAGGCCGGGTCCTTGGTGAGGTACTTGCGGAATTCCTCGGCCGTGGTGGCGCCGATAATCTGGAAGGCACCGCGCGCGAGCACGGGCTTGAGCATGGAGCTCGCGTCGATGGAGCCCTCGGCAGAGCCGGCACCGATGATGGTGTGCATCTCGTCAATAAACAGGATGACGTCGTCAGCTTCGGTGGCCTCCTGGATCACGTTCTTGAGGCGCTCCTCAAACTCACCGCGATACTTGGCGCCCGCAACAAGACCCGGCAGGTCGAGCGTCCAGATGTTCTGGTTCATAAGGTTCTCGGGCACATTGCCAGCTGCAATCTGCTGAGCCAGGCCCTCGACGATGGCCGTCTTGCCCACGCCGGGGTCGCCCAAGATAAGCGGATTGTTCTTGGTGCGACGCGAAAGGATCTCCATCATACGCTGGACTTCCTTTTCGCGACCAATTACAGGGTCGAGCTCGCCGTCGCGCGCCTTCTGCGTAAGGTTGGTGGCGAACTGCTTAAGCGTATCGGTGCCGCTCCCCTTTTGCTGCGACGCGTCCGAGCCGCTAAAGAACGGCAGGCCCGCACCGGGACGCCCGGCACCGGCGCCGGCGAGCGGACGCTTCTTGTCCTGGTCCTTGGCGGTAAGTTTCTCGATAGCCTTTTTGATGGAGGCGGACGACACACCCAGGCGCATGAGGATGTCCATGGCCATGCCGTTGCCTTCTTCGACGATGCCAATCAGCAAGTGCTCGGTCGACACGTAGGTCTGGTTGTTCTCACGTGCCACGCGGAAGGAGCGCTCCATCACGCTAATGACGAGCGGCGTAAAGGCAAGCTTGGCAGCCTCGGTCTCCTCGCTGGGCTCGGGAACCGTGGTCTGGACCTCCTTGAGGGTGTCCATGATGTCGTCGTAGGAGATATCAAGCGAGCGCAGCGCCTCGGCAGCGATGCCCTCGTCCTCCTTGGCGAGTGCGAGCAGCAGGTGCTCGGTGCCCACCTTATTTGAGTGCAGATCGAGCGCCTCCTGTTTGGCCATCGACATGACCTTGCGCGCTCGATCGGTAAATCTATCTAACATGCTCGTTTCCTTACATGAGTTCATCGAAATCAAAACGCCCGCCCGTCGGCGGCGCTTTTGTCTCTTTACCCACAGGTTGTCTATGTTAACAGCTGGAGGAATATCTATAAACCCGGCTCACATGAATGCAGGTTATGACCGCATCGCGGGACTCACCGCGCGATGCGCGACAGGCGCCCCGCAAGAGAAACCCTAGGCGTCTTTCACCACGTCGGGACTCGTCGCACGCGATGCGCGATAGGCATCGGCCTCCTTGGAGACGCGTTCGAGCAGCTCGGATGTATCGACGCCCTCGACTTGCGCGACCGTTTCCACCGTCTGCATGGCGACCGCCCTCAGGTACGCGCACGCGCTGTCCCCCGGCTGCTCGAGGTCTATCTCCTCGCCGCCCTCCCGGGCAAAGCCGACCGCCATCACAAAGCCCATGATGCCCGAGACCAGAAAGCCCACCGCAAAGCTCGAATCTGCCTTGAGCTCTTCTCCGTCGGGGTGGACGATCTCTCTCACGCGGTCGATGATGATCGTATGGATGCCCTGCACGACCTGCTCGGAGGCACCCGCCCTCATGGTGATGACGATGCGCCGCAGCAGGCAGCGGACGTCGCGCCGGTCGAACGCCGAAAGGTCGCCCTCGCTCGAAAAATGCCAGAGGGCATCGGTGATGAGCTCGTTATCCTGCAGCAGCTGGGCTATGGCGATGGCGACGAGTTCATCGAAATCGTGAAAATAGTAGTAAAACGTTCCGCGATTGCACTGGGCGGCGCGGGTCACCTCGCCAACCGACAGCTCGAAGATGCTGTTGTTCTCGATGAGCTCCCAAAACGCCTCGATGATACGGGTGCGTGCATCGGGCGCATCGGCGTCCTTACGCGGTCTCGCCATGCGCCTCACCGCACCCCTGCGCCTTGGCGTTCATGATGAGCATCTGAAGACGGTTCTCCACGTTGGCGAAGCTCACGTCGGGATCGTAGTCGAGCGGCAGGAACTGCGCCGTGGGATACTGCTCCTTGAGCGCATGGATGAGCCCGCGCCCCACGACATGGTTGGGCAGACACCCGAACGGCTGCAGGATCACGAAGTTGCGGCAGCCGCGCTTGGCGTGCTCGAGAATCTCCGCCGGAATCAGCACGCCCTCGCCCGCATCGAACGTATGGTGCAGGATCTTATCGCTCGCGCGCACGAGCTCGGGCATGCGCGTCGGCGGCTCGTAGAGCGGGCTCGCCGCGCCCAGGCGGTCGCAACGGTCGTGCGCGAGCTCGAACAGGTTGTCCGCCGTGGCGTACCAGGCCTTTTCGGGCAGCGACAGGTCGACGTGGAACTCGCGCGACTGCGCATGCTTGTAGAAATAGGTCTTGCGGATCACGTCGGTCATGCGCGCCTCGATGACCTCGAGCCCGTTGTCCTCGAGGTAGCGCTCGATCTCGTGGTTGGCGCCGAGATGGAAATTGAGCAGGTACTCGCCCACGATGAGAACGGTCGGATGCGGGTTCGAGCGGTCGTACGGAACGGCGTCCATGATCGCAAGCGCGCGTTTGAAGCCCGTCGCCTGGCCTCTCAGCCCGGAGCGCTCCATGCCCTCGATAACCTCATCGAGCGCGCGGTCGAACGCAGCGTCCGCCGCGCCCTTCTCGAGCTCGTAGGGACGGATGCGCCTAAGCATGGCCTCGAGGGCATCGATCATGGGAAGACCGTAGGCGATCTGGATGCTCGGGCCAAGGCCGAGCTTGAAGCCCGGATGCGCATTGTGGGCATCGACGTCGTCGTTGGTGAGCACCGGGACATAGTCGTATCCCGCGTCGTCGAGCGCGCGGCGCAGCAGGGGCATGTAGTGCGTCAGGCGGCAGTCGCCGATATACTTGCCAGTCACCACGGCGACGTCGTGCGGGTCGTACTTACCGCTCTCGAGTGCCGCGAGCGCCTCGCCGATCACGATTTGCGCGGGGAAGCAGATGTCGTTGTGCACATAGCGTTTGCCCAGGCGGATGGCATCCTCGCGCCCGATATCAAGGGCCTCGGCGCGCACGCCCTGATTGCGCATCGCCGCGGTCATGAGCCTGCAGAACGCATGGGAGGTGTTGGGGACCAGCGCGATCTTGTCGTGCCGGTCGCGCTTGGTGTACTTGACCTTATACGGGTCGTCGAGCGGATGGACCGCGTGCACCCGGGCGCCCTCGGCACGCTCCTCCGCGCGACGACGGTTGACCGACTCGATAAACGAACGCACGCGAATGCCCATGGGACCGGCGACGTCGCTCTCATCGAGCTTGATCATCATCGGAACCTTGGAGCCCATCTCGCCCATCATGCGCGCGATCTCGTCGGTGAGATACGCATCGTGGCCGCAGCCGAAGCTGCCCATCTGCACGAGCTCGAGCTCGGGCGTCGATGCGACGATGACCGCGCACGACAGCATGCGCGCATGGTAGTTGTTCACGATGTCGATGCGGCTGTTGGAAAGATCGACGTTGCAGACCCCCGGCACCGCATCGGGCGTCAGCACGGGGATGCCGCGCTCAGAGAAGAGCTTGGGCAGCCCGTGGTTGACCAGCGGGTCGTTGTGGTACGGGCGCGAAGCGATCACCACCGCGTAGCCGCCGTCCTCGCGCACGTTCTCGAGCACCTGCCTGCCGCGCAGCTGCAGCTGGTTCTCAAACGTCTCCTGCGCGCGGTCCGCCTGCTCGGTCGCCTTGGCAACCAGGTCGGCATCGATATCGAAGGTCTCCTTGCACCACGCCTTGAGCTGGCGGTTTCGGTCGCCCTCGTCGTACCAGTGGAACAGCGGCGTATCGAACGGAACGCCGAAACGCTCCTCCGGGTTATCGGAATTGCGCATCACGTAGGGGTATCCCTTTACGACGGCGCACATCCACTCGCTGGTAGAGGCGGTGTTTTCGGTGGGCACCGTCGTGATGATGGGCATGAAGATGCGGTCGACGCCGGCGTCGACGAGATTGCGGATGTGCCCGTGGACGAGCTTGGCCGGGAAGCACACGGTGTCGGATGTGACGTGCGCCAGACCGCGCTCGTACATCGCCTTGGTGCTGCGTCCCGAGACGCGCACCTTAAAGCCGAGCGTGCTGAAGAACGTCGACCAGAACGGCATGGTGTCCCAGAACTCGAGCACACGGGGAATGCCGATCGTGACATCGCGCCCCCCGCAGACGGGAACCGTGGGGTACGACTCGAACAGCAGCTCCTCGCGGTCGACAAAGAGATTGGGGGCAGCCGCGGTCCGGTCGCGCCCCGTGCCGGGTGCCTGTGCCTCGCAAGCACCCTGCGGACGCAGCTCCTCCGCCGCGGGAACCTCGCGCACGAGCTCATCCCATGAGATGGCGCCGCCGCGCGGGCAGCGATTGCCCGTGACGTAAAGCGAGCCGTCGCCAAATGCCACGACCGCGCGCTGGCAGCGGTTGTTGCACCGACGGCAGGTAACGCCGCCGAACTCGCGATGCTCGAAGCGCTCCACGGCATCGAGCCCGATAAACGACGTGTCGGCGTCGCCCTTGCGGCATTCCTCGCGCGCGAGCAGGGCGATACCGATAGCGCCCATCAGCCCCGGGTGGGGCGCACGCGTGACGGGTTTGCCCAGATACTGCTCGAATGCGCGCAGCACCGCGTCGTTTCGGAACGTGCCGCCCTGGACGACGACTTTGTCGCCCAGACGGTTGAGATTTGAAACGCGAATGACCTTGGTGAACACGTTCTCGATAATCGAACGGCAGAGACCGGCCATGATGTCGCCCGGACCCTTACCGCGCCGCTGCTCGGAAACGACGCTGCTGTTCATGAACACCGTGCAGCGGCTGCCGAGAACGGCGGGGGCTTTGGACGAAAATGCCTCGGTCGCGATATCCTCAACGGCTATTCCGAGGTTTTTGGCAAAACCCTCGAGGAACGAGCCGCAGCCCGCAGAGCACGCCTCGTTGACGACGATATCGGTCAGCACGCCGTGGTTGAGCCAGATGGCCTTCATATCCTGTCCGCCGATGTCGAGCACGAAGGTCGCATCGGGAACGCATGCGCACGCGGCGCGGGCGTGCGCGACCGTCTCGACCGTATGGTAGTCGGCGTGGAACGCGCGCGCGAAAAGCTCCTCGCCGTATCCCGTGGTGCCCACGGCATCGATCGCAAGCGTGACTCCCGCTGTCTCCCAGCGGTTCTTCAAGCTGACAAGACCCTGTTGGGCGACGTCGAGCGGTCTGCCGTTATTAGACGCGTAGAACGAATCGACAAGCTCACCCGCCTCATCGACCAGGGCGAACTTGGTCGTCGTGCTCCCCGAATCGATACCGAGCGCCACACGCACCGTCTCTCCGGGCGCATACGCATCCGGACCCTTTGCCGGCGTCTCTTTGCCATGGCGTGCCGTAAAATCCGCCTGCTCGGCAGGTGTGGCAAAAAAGGGCTGGGCAAGACGTCCCTCCCCGCTTGCGGGCGCGACCGTCTCGAGCTTATCCAGCCGGACAAAAGCGTCGGGAAGGTCGATCGGTTGGGACGATGCGAACATGTCGGTCAGCGACAGGGCGGCACCGCGCGCGACCATGATCTGCGGATCGCGCGGGACGATAACCTGATCGTCCGATAGATTCAGTTGCTCCCGGAACACGCGGACCAGCGTGGGGTTGTAGGCGAGCGTACCGCCCTCGAAGATTACCGGCGGCTCGATGTCGATACCCTGGGCCAGACCGCCGATCGTTTGGCGGGCGACCGCGTGAAGCGCCGAAAGCGCCAGGTCGGTGGTAGGAATGCCCTCGTTGAGCAGCGGCTGGATATCGGTCTTTGCGTACACGCCGCAGCGGCCCGAGACCTCGTGGACGGTCGTTCCCCGGCTTGCGAGCTGCTCGAACTCGCCCGATTCGGTGCCGACCCCCATGAGCTTTGCCATCTCGTCGATAAATGCACCGGTACCGCCTGCGCACGAGCCGTTCATGCGCATGTCGGCAACCTCGATGTCTCCCTTATCGTTGGTGCGGAAGAAGATTATCTTGGCGTCTTGGCCGCCCAGCTCGATGGCGCAGCGCGTCTGCGGATAGAACCTGCTGATCGCGAGCGCGTTGGCGACCACCTCCTGAACGTACGAGGCGCCCAGCGCGGTCGCGATATCGCGCGCACCCGAGCCGGTCACCGCAACGCGCAGCGACTCATGGGGAAAGCGCTCGGCGAGCTCGCCGAGCATGGCGCGCACGCTCGCTGTCTGACACGCCCCGTGGCGGCGATATCCCCACCACGCCTCGGTCATATCCTCGTGCATCGCGTAAACTTTGGTCGTCGTCGACCCTACGTCCAGTCCTACTAGCAACGCCATAATGCTCCGTCTCTCGCATTTTTCCTGCTAGAGATATACCACTCTACGTAATACAACAGACTGTTGTATTTAAACTCCGTATAAAAAGCGGCTGCCGAAACGCTTCAGCAGCCGCCGAATGCACCAACAGATTGTTCTGCGCGCTAGCACGTCGGGCAACGGAGCAGCACGGGCCCTCCGGTCATGCGCACCGCTCACGCCCGCAATGTCGCCGAGAGAGCTATCCACGCTTAGGGCTCCAACCAAGCAAGTCGCCCGCGCTCAGCAGATCCCTAAGCGAGCTACTCGCACTCAGAAGCCATAGCCTGCTCCAAGAGCTCGGCATGCTCCTCCTCGAAAACCGTCCCCACAGGGAAGGCGCGACGGAAGACGAAGTGGGAAATCGGACCGGCTACCAAAAGGTTCCACGGCAGCGCCATCACAAAATTATGCGGAATGTTGATCATCCAGATCGCGGGCACGGAATACAGGTTCGCAAGGATGCCGCCGGGCATGTGCGTCAGACCCTCGCAGGCACCGTACAGCGACATGATGATGACCATGGGAACGAACATGCAGGAGCTGACGGCGAGCGTCATGGCAAGTGGCGAGCTCTTGCCCGGCGTGACCAAGTACTTAAAGGCGAAACCCTTGGCGAGCGGGCTGGCGACGAACCAGTCGCAGCACATGGCAAAAATGTAGGCAACGGGGAAGCCGAGCCACGCAGCGGCAACGACCTCGCCGTTGATGGCCCCGTGCTGCAGGGCAACGTTGTAGATGCTCATCCAGAGCACCATGCAAAAGCACATGATAAAGGTGAACAGCAGGCTCTCTCGTTTGTTGATAGGCATAAAGGGCAGATTCCTCTCTGTGTTGTACCGCGGCGCCACGCAACAAAAACGGGCGGGCAAGATGGAGCTGTTGGAACTTCATCTCGCCCGCCCGTGTTACGCGCGTCTGCGACTACTTATGTGGTGGAACTACCCTAACACGAACGGCGCGCGCTTCGTAAGCGTTGAGTTTGTGGAGATGCAGGGCACCAAAACCCCCGACCCCATAAGTTGCGGTGGAATACGGACTGTTTTGACCCTTTAAGCAACAATTCAGTCCCTATTTCACCGCAACTCATTTGGTGCAAAGTAACCTGTCCCCCTTGCACCAATTAGCTGGTATGGCGCCAGCGAGGGTCGGTGAGGGTTCTCGCCACTCCCAAGCCAACGGGCAGAAACGCCACGATGAGCACTGCGCGCACAAACCAGCCGAGCATATTGACCGTGTCGAAGGTGCACATGTAATACATAGAGCGATAGAGATACAGACCGGGCACCATAATGACAATCGAAGGCACCGTGAGGGCGATGCGCGGGTAGGTGAGCTTGACTTCGGCCAAGCTTGCCAGCAGACCCGATACCAGCGCGCCGATAAACGCTGCTGCCTCGGGAGGCATTCCCGTGCTGAGGCCCAGGAAGGGAATCATCGTCGGCGCATCGACAAGGGTCAGACGCAGGGTATTAGACACGGCGCCGATCAACCCAGCTGCCGCGGCCATCTTTACCGGGCTGTTGAACATCACCGAGAAGCCGAATACGCCAACGAAGCTCATCACCACGCGCAGGAGCGTAAGGGCAAGCGGCGAAAGGCCCAGTGGGGCAAAGTCGTCCGGCGCCAGGCCAACACACTCGGCAACCATCCAACCTACGAGCGTCGCCATCACAATAATCGATACGGCATATGAAAGGCGCTCGATACCGCTTCGCATGTCGAGCTTGGCGATGTCGAGGCCCGCCGTAATGAGCGGAAAGCCGGGAATCACAAAGAGCATGGCGCCGATATAGCCTTCTTGGTGCGACATTGCCCCCGGTATGACCTGGCCAAGGCCGAGCAATGCCAGCAGATACGAAACGCAAGCGAGCGCAACGCCGGTCGTCAGCGCGCTGAACTGACCAAGGCCTTGCTTGAGAATATGGGAGCGGGCAAAGTTGCCGACACCCGCGCCCACAAACGCGCAGGCCATCTCGATAGGGCCGCCGCCGAGCAAAAAGACGAAGGCGCCGCAAGCACAAGCTGCCGCAAGGCCCTGTTGCCAGGGAGAGTAATCGGGTTTTGAACTCTCAACGGTCTTGAGCATCTCGTGGTATTCGTGCACGGTAAACCGGCGCCCATACGTCTCGATTTCCTTTAAGAAGCTCTCCATCATCCAAATGCGATGGGTATTGACTCCCGTTGTGGGCAGGCTGACAACCTCGTTAAAGCAGTGGCCATCTTCGATGCAGGTGCACTCAAACGACAGAAGACTTAAGTCAACGTGGATGGTGACACCGAGTACGGCGGCAACACGATTCATGGTATCGCGCACGCGCCAGGCACCCGTTCCGCTTGCCAGCATAAGCATGCCGGTGCGGCAGATGATGGATGATTTATCGGTGAGCGGCGCATCGACGGCAAGCTCATCGCCTGCCGTCACGATCTGGTGCCAGTCAGTTTTCATATGGAGCGCGCCGGCACGGACACCGTGGTGCATGGGGGCTCTCGAAAGCAGCGAGTCAAGGCGCGAAGGCTGTGAGGACTCCGCCGATTCGCCCTCGTCCTCGTCGGGCTCTTCATCGACCAGATCAAAGGAATCAAGCGGCGCTGGCTCGCGACGGTCGATCAGCTCCTCGTCCTCATCATCAAAGTAATTGAACTGATCGAGCATGTCCTCTTCGATAGCACGCTCGCTCGCATCGTCCATACAGGCACTCCCTTCCTACCGACTAACCCCATCCTAGACAGCGACGGCTAAAGGAAACATAAAAGAGACGGCTGTCATGCGAACCATGCGCGCAATAGCCATTGGGTAGTCGTTTAAGAACGCCCCAATGACTATTGACGGCCAAGGCAACGCCGATGCCTTGGCAACGACAGCGAAAGCCCACCAGAGCGAGCAAGGTGGCTTACAAGAACTGTCCCCAGGTGTCGGCACAAGAGGAACGTCCCTGAGTGCCAACCATGGCAACGCCGCAGGTAGAGGACGGACAGCGAGCGCCGTCCAGGGCGAACAAGTTGGCATGAAAGAGGCAAGGCATAGACCTTCTGGTCATGCCTTGCCTTTTGAATGACAAATTGTCGCCCTGGGCGGCGCGCAGCGTCGGCTGGTCCGCCGTTCGGTAGAACGGCGGAACCAATTAGTACATCTTTGCGCCGGCGGGGATGGAGGCGTCGAGCTGGATCAGGTTGAGGCGCTCCTCGCCCTCCTCCTCGTGGACAGCGCTGATCAGCATGCCGCAGCTGGGAATACCCATCATCTTGCGCGGAGGCAGGTTGGTGATGGCGAGCAAGGTCTTGCCGACCAGGTCCTCGGGCTCGTAATAAGCGTGAATACCGGAGAGGATGGTGCGGTCGGTACCGGTACCGTCGTCGAGCGTAAAGTTCAGCAGCTTCTTGGACTTCTTGACGGCCTCGCATGCCTTGACCTTCACAGCGCGGAAATCGCTCTTGGAGAAGGTATCAAAGTCGACGAACTCCTCAAACAGCGGCTCAACGGCGATCTTGGAGTAATCGAGCGTGGGCTTAAGCGACTTAACGAATGGGCTCGCGGCGTTGCCGGCCTCGGCAGCCTTGGCGGCAGCGGCACCGGACTGGAAACCCTTCTCGGGCTTCATGTGCGGGAATAGCAGCACGTCGCGGATAGAAGCCTGGTTGGTAAGCAGCATGACCACGCGGTCGATACCAATGCCAATACCGCCCGCGGGAGGCATACCGTACTCGAGGGCGCGCACGTAGTCCTCGTCATACTCCATGGCCTCATCGTCGCCGCCGGCCTTCTCGGCCATCTGGGCGGCAAAGCGCTCGGCCTGGTCGACCGGGTCGTTGAGCTCGGAGAACGCGTTGGCGTACTCGTGGCCGGCAATAACCAGCTCAAAGCGGTGCGTCAGGCGCGGGTCGTCCTCAAAACGCTTGGCAAGCGGGCTGACCTCGATGGGGTAATCGCACACGAAGGTCGGGTTGACGATGGTGTCCTCGCCCAGCTCATCGTAGATCTCGGCGATAATCTTGCCGGCGGTCCACTCGGGCTTAATCTCCAGGCCCTTCTCACGCGCGGCAGCAGCAAGCTCCTCGACCGGCGTGTCGATGGTGACCTTCTTGCCGAGCACGTCCGAGACGATGTCGGTCATGGGACGGCTGGCCCACTCGCCGGACAGGTCGATGGTCTGGCCCTGGTACTCAATAACCTCGGGGTTGCCGATAGCCTTGTTAGCCGCCTTAATGACACCCTGGGCGAGCGCCTTCATGCCCTCGAGATCGGAGAAGGCGCGGTAGGCCTCCATCGTGGTGAACTCGGGATTGTGGGTAAGGTCCATGCCCTCGTTGCGGAAGATACGACCGATTTCGAACACGCGCTCAAAGCCGCCGACGATGCAGCGCTTGAGGTGCAGCTCGGTGGCAATACGCAGGTAGCACTCCTGATCGAGCGCGTTGAAGTGCGTGATGAACGGCTTGGCAGTAGCTCCGCCCTGGATGGTCTGCAGGATGGGGGTCTCGACCTCCATGTAGCCGTCGGACTCCATAAAGCGACGGAAGGTGGAGAGAATCTGCGAACGCTTACGGAAGGTCTCGCGAACGTCGTCGTTAGCGATCAGGTCGACATAGCGCTGGCGATAGCGGGTCTCCTTGTCGGAAAGACCGTGGAACTTCTCGGGCAGCGGACGAACGGCCTTGGAGAGCAGGGTCGCGCTCCTAGGGGCAACGGAAAGCTGGCCGCGCTGGGTGCGCACGACCACGCCGGTCACGCCCAGGATGTCGCCCAGGTCGAGGGCCTTGAGCGTATTCCAGGCAGCCTCGTCCATGTCGTTGATGCGGCAGAACAGCTGAATCTCGGCAGTCGCATCGCGCACGACGATGAACATGATCTTGCCCTGACCGCGCTTGGCGACCACACGGCCGGCGATCTTCACGACGTCCTCGGTGTCCTCGCCATCGGCAAGCTCGGCGTACTTAGCCTCGATATCGGCGACGTAGTCCTCAAGCTCAGAGTGCTCGGGATAGGGGTTCTGGCCCGCCTCGAACAGGGCGGCGCGCTTGGCCAGGCGGGTGGCGCGCTCGTCGTTGAGCGTCGATGCCTGATCTGCGGCGTTCTGGTTCTCTGCCATAAGTTAGCTCCTCAAACTAAAACGCTCCCCAGGATTCGGTCCCAGGGAGCGAAAACATACCTTTACGCGGGACCGTGGTCTAGCGTGCAATCTTGGCGATGGTGTAGACGCGAGTCTTGCCGGAAGGCGTAACGACCTCGACGGAGTCGCCCTCGCCGTGACCGATGATGGCGTGACCGACCGGAGACTCGTTGGAAATCTTGTGCTCGAGCGAGTTGGTCTCGGTGGTACCGACGAGCGTGACTTCCATGACCTCGCCGTTGGGATCAATCAGCGAAACGGTGGAACCGATGGAGACGGTCAGGTCGCCCGTGGTGGCAGCAACCTGAGCGTTGGCGAGGATGGCCTGGATCTCGGCAATACGAGCAGCGTTCTGGGCCTGCTTGTCCTTAGCGGCGTCGTACTCGGAGTTCTCCGAAAGGTCGCCGAACGCGCGGGCTTCCTTGATGTCCTCGACGATCTCCTTGGCGTAATCGCCCTCACGCCAAGCGAGCTCCTCGACGAGCTTCTGGCGGCCCTCAGCGGTCAGTACGATCTGGCTTGCGTCCATACGGATATCTCCCCAACTCTGATCAAACAATCAACTGTCAACAAAACGAAAAAGACCGGCTAGCCTGCGGGCAAGCCGGTCAGGTGCTCACCCCAAAGGGATGGGACTACTCTGCGTCCGCGTCGCTGTCCTCTGCCTGCTTCTTCTTGGCAGCAGCGAGCTTGGCCTCGAGCTCAGCGATCTCCTTGTCCTCCTCGGACTGCTCGACCACGACCTCCTCGGCCTGCTTGGTCTCGGCCTTATCGTCGCCCTCCATACCCTCACGGATATTCTTGACGGTAGAGCCGAGGGACTTGCCGAGCTTCGGCAGGTTCTTGGGCCCGAAGATAATCAGGACAACGACGAGAATAATGATGAGCTCAGGAGCCCTCAGTCCAAACATGTAGACCTCCACAATACAGCGAGACAAGCTCGAATGAGTATACCGCGGGTATCGCGGTATCACAACACTAGCTAAAAAAAGGGACCGCAAGAAGCGGTCCCTCCTCATGCTCTGGTCGGGTTGACTGGATTTGAACCAGCGACCCCTGCGTCCCGAACGCAGTGCTCTACCAAACTGAGCCACAACCCGTTAGCTCGACTATAGTAACAAAGATTTTCGCCGCGTGCTAGAGAAATTTTTATTTCTTTGGCGCGTCGATTTGAACCGTGTTGGGAATAAGCTCAGTCGCGCAGGCCCACCAGCCATTTTGCTGGGCAGCATCGGCAAGCCTTTCGACCGTGGCAGCGGTGTCGCAAATGGCAAACGAGCAGGCACCCGATCCGCACACATCTACAGCAACGGTTCCGTCCTGTTTACGCAGCCAGTCGAGGACCGTTTGAATCTGCGACTCCATCTGTGCGGAAATGACACCCAGATTATTATGGATGAGTGCATATGCCGTCTCGGCATCACCAGCACGCAAGGCAGAAGCTATCGCGCCGGGCTTGTCCGCAGGCACCGGGGCCTCGTCAAAACGTCGATAGGCTTCAATTGTCGAAACGCTTGCCTCGCGCGGCTTGACCAGCACGACGGGCGTCGCGGGCAGCGCGGGGTACTCAGTTGCCAGCACGTCTCCCCCACCTACGTAGAACGCAGGACTCGCGTGCAAAAAGAACGGGACGTCAGCACCAATGCCCCGCGCAATATCGTCGAGCGCTGGGTCGGTGCGATCAATGCCCCAGAGCTCTGCCAAGGCGACAATGACCGCGGCCGCATCCGTCGAGGGGCCGCCCAAGCCGGCGCACAATGGAATGCGCTTCTCAATCGTCACGCAGATGTTTGCCTCGCGACCATAATGCTCGGCCATAGCAACCGCAGCCCGATACGCCGTATTCTTTTGCATGGGAAAATCTGATGCCGGAACCGTCTGGACGGTCAGCGCCTGCGCCGGCGTGACCGTCACGGTATCGGAAAGACCGACGGCCGCCATCAGGGAATCGACCCTGTGGTAGCCGCGGTCATCGCGCTCGGTATGAACCCCCAGGTAGAGGTTAATCTTTGCCGGCGCGGAAAGAGTCAGGGACCGATCGGTCACCGTTAATGCTCCTCGAGCTGATTGCCGAGCGGGGTAAAGATATGCTCGCCGCTCTCGGGGTCGAACAGCTCGACCTGACCGGTGAGCACATCGATATACTGGTAGGACTGACGCGACTTGCGGCCACGACGCTCGTCAACCTCGACAATGAAGACGGCCGGGTGGACGCTCTTGATGGTGCCCATGCGCTCGACGACGCGGGTACGGCCCATGTTGGCCTTAACCTTGACGCGATCGCCCACCATATCGGTCAGCTTCTCGTGGATGTCGTCGACGTGATTGACTTCCATCTCTTCCATGAACAGGGCCTCCAGAAGGTGCAATTCAAAAAGGGGATAATACCCCTAAGATAGACAAAACTCTAATACTATAGCACCCTGTTGTGGCCATACGCAAGTAGCTAAAAAAGCCCGGTCTCGAATACGTACCAGACGACAATCTCGCATGACCAGTTGTTACGCGGTTTGGTAAAACCGCGTAACCTAAAGGTTATCGGTGTCCAAGACGATGGTGAATGGGCCGTCGTTGACCAAGTCGACTTTCATATCGGCGCCAAAAATGCCGTGCGCCACGTGTTCGACATCTTGGCGAACGAGCGTCAGGAAGTACTCGTAGAGCTCGTTGGCGACATCGGGGGCGCCTGCATCCGTAAACGACGGACGGCGACCGTGGCGGCAGTCGGCGAACAGCGTGAACTGCGACACCACGAGCACCTCGCCGTCGACATCGGCAAGTGCCAGATTGGTCTTGCCGTTCTCGTCCTCGTTGATACGCAGCCCGCGGAGCTTGCCCCACAGCTTGTCGGCCTCGGCACGCGTATCGCCATGGCCCACACCCAGCAGCACCAGGTAGCCGCGTCCAATGCGGCCCACGCACTCGCCGTCGACCGTCACGCCGGCGTTGAGCACGCGCTGCACCACCGCACGCATGGCCTACTCCTCGCCCGTCAGCTTGGCGGACAGATGCTCGAGCGCGTGGAAACGATGGCTGATGGCGTTCTTCTCGTCAGCCGTCAGCTCGGCCATGGTCTTGCCCGGCGTGTCGACCGGCAGGAACAGCGGGTCATAGCCAAAACCATGGTCGCCGCGGCCCTCGTGCGCGATAACGCCCTCGCAGGCGCCCTCGCCATAGGTAACCAGACCGTCCGTGTCGATGAGCGCGACGACGCTCATAAAGCGCGCGGTGCGGTCCTCATCTGCCACGCCTTCCAGGTTAACGAGAAGCTTGGCGTTGTTGGCGGCATCGTCGCCGTGCACGCCCGCATAGCGCGCGCTATACACACCGGGCTCACCGTCCAGCGCGTCGACGACCAAGCCCGAATCGTCGGCAATGGCCATAAGGCCCGTCTCCTCAACCGCGGCTTGGGCCTTGATGATGGCGTTCTCCAAAAACGTCGTGCCGTTTTCCTCGGGATCCTCAAAATCACCCAGCTGGCCGAGCGCCACAAAGCGCACCTCGGGCATGACCTTGCCCAAAATGGCCTCGATCTCGGTGAGCTTATGGGCGTTGCCCGTTGCCACGACGATGGTCGCCGCCGGGTCGAGGGTGTCGATGTCAATCTTCTCAAGTGCCATGACTGGCCTCCTTGTCTCTAAAGCAATGCCGAGCCGAGGGCGACGAGGGACTCCGCCTCTCCCCTCTCAATCAACGGCAGTCTTGTGTCCAGACGTCTCCACAGGTAAAACCTACCAAAATAAACCTGTCCCTTTTTGGCAGGTTAGGCGATGGCTTGGCGCTGAAGCTCGATGAGCTCGGCGATACCCTTGTCGCCCAGGTCGAGCAGGGCGTTGAGGCGTTTGCGGTCAAAGGGCGCCTGCTCGCCGGTGCCCTGGAGCTCGATCATCTCGCCGGTGTCGGTGGCGACGAGGTTCATGTCGACCTCGGCATGGCTGTCCTCGGAATAATCGAGGTCAAGCAGCGTATTGCCGTCGACAACGCCCATGGAGATGGCAGCCACCTGGCCGATAAGCGGGATGCGCTCGATCTTGCCCGCCTCGACCCACATGGCGAGGGCGTCGCGCAGCGCCACCCAGGCGCCGGTGATGCTCGCTGTACGCGTGCCGCCATCGGCCTGAATCACATCGCAGTCAACGGTGACGGTGTACTCGCCGAGCGCCTTCATGTTGACGACGGTACGCAGGCTGCGGCCAATGAGGCGCTCGATCTCCATAGAGCGGCCCTTGCGGTTGGCGTGCTCGCGCTTGCAGCGCTTGCCGGTCGACGCCGGCAGCATGGCGTATTCCGCGGTCACCCAGCCGGCCTTAGCTCCCTTTCGCCAGCCCGGCACGCCCTCCTCGATAGTGGCGGCGCACAGCACGCGCGTGTCACCGAACTCGGCCAAACACGAGCCGTGGGCGTGCTTCATGACGCCACGGGTGAGCTTAACGGGGCGCAACTCGTTGGCGGCGCGACCGTTAGCGCGGTTGACCTGCATGTACTCCATAGAAATATCCTTTCGGCAAAATATATGGCGAAGGCTTTGGCGGCTGCCTTACATCTATTTCAGCTCATCGATATCGATATGTTCGATGCTCTTGAGCGGCTGACCAAAGATAAAGCTGCCCGCCACCGCAAACTCGGCAATGTTATCGGCCGTCGTGGCAAAACGATGCTGCGGCTCGGCGGCGTCGCCCGCCAGCTGCTCGCGGCGCGTGAGGATATCGGTCAGCTCGCGCGTGGTCTCCTCGGCGGAACTCACGACGCGCACCCCAGGCCCCAGCGCATGGCGGATAGGTCCCACCAACAGCGGGAAATGCGTACAGCCGAGCACCACGGTATCGATACCGTGGTCGCGCAGCGGCTCAACCGTGGCACCCACCAGCGCACGCACGGCAGGCGTATCGAAGATGTCCTCGTTCTCAAGCCACTGTTCCTGCAGATGTGCACCCGAGGCGAGCTCGTGTTCGACAACCTCGACAAAGCTCGAGGCAGGACAGCCGTATACATCGACGCCGGCATCCAGGTCCTGAATGGCGCGCGTGTAGGCGCCCGAGCGAATAGTGAGGTTGGTGGCGAGCACGCCCACGCGACGCGTACGCGTGCTGTTGATTGCCGCACGGGCACCCGGCGCGATCACACCGATCACGGGAACGTCGAGCACCTGCTGGGCCAGACGCAAGGCCGCAGCGGTCGCCGTGTTGCAGGCGATGACCATAATCTTGACGTCGTGCTTCGAAAGCCAACGACCCGCCTGCAACGCAAACGAGCGCACCTCATCCTCGGTGCGGGTGCCGTAGGGGCAGCGCTTGGTGTCGCCAAAGTAGTAGACGGACTCGTGCGGCAGCGCCGTCGCGATGGCGCGCGCAACCGTCAGACCGCCCAAACCAGAATCGAACACGCCAATCGGGCGCGTGTCGCCTGCCGGATTCTCGATATCGGACATTACCTCACCAGTCTCTCTCGAAAAGACATGTCCACGTGCGGCGGCGGCGCGCTACGAACGCGCCGCGACCAGCAGCTCTGCCGTCGCCGCCCAACCGTCGATAATTTTGCCACGCGTAACGAAAGCGTTCTCGCAAGCAGCCAGGAACTCAGGCGCGCCGGCGCTCGTCAGGCCATTCTCGACCAGGCAGAACGTGCCCACGTGATCGGCCATGTAGAAGTCGGACTCGGAATCGCCGAGCGCGAGCGTCTCCTCGCGCTCGATCCCCAGGTGCTCGCAGAAGCGCGCGATGGCAACGCCCTTGTTGAGACCCGCGGGGTTGATGTTGAATGCGCGACCGTCCTCGACGCGATCGAGCTCGAGCGTCGTCGGCTTGGACAGGTGAGTCAGATGGCCGTTGCAAGCCCAGATCAGACCGCAGCCGGCCTCGTCCAGGATGGCCTGAACCTCATCGTCGGGCACATCGCCGCGCATGCCGACGGTGACCTCGCGGTATTTGTAGCCGGTCGACATGTCGTTGTGATACTCGATCTTGTGCGGCCAGCGGGCGAGGATCTTCTCGCACACGCCGGTCTGTTCGATCACCTGGTGCGGCGTGAGGCCGCAAGAGGAGTCGTAGGGCATGTCGCCGGTCAGATACTCCCAATCGTTGGCTTTGAGGTCGTACATGACCAGGCCGCCCATCTCGCCGATGTAGGAGTTGAGACCGAGCACGCGCGCGTCCTCGTGGATCATGGTACGGTTGCGGCCCGAGGTGGGAACCACCTGAATACCAGCGCGAGCGAGCGCCACGACGGCCTCGACGAGTTTGGTCGAGGGGTTGCCGTCGTTGTCGCGCAGCACGCACGAGCCGGGTGCGAGCATCGTGGCATCCAGGTCGGTAAAGACGTACTTGACCTTGGCCAAACGCTCGCGCATCTCGCCCGAAAGCTCGGCAACGGTCGGCAGGGTGTTGTGGGACATGGTTACTCCGTTTACGTAGAAGGGTTTGGACTTGGACGGCATGTTTTGATTGAGGGAACACGCTTATGGCGACAGCGCACTCAGGGCGCCGCCGCCATCATGGTTCATTAGTCAAACTGGGTAACATCGATTAGGCGATTGGCCAGCGAAAGGTCGCTCTCGACGGGCACGAACTCGTCGCCCACGTGCATGAGCTCCTCGTCACCCTTTGCCAGCAGCAAGACAATGGTGGGAGCATCGGGGTTGACGTACTCCTCGCGCGCCGCCTTGAACGCCGCATGCACGGCGGCTTCGCGGTCGAGGATGATCTTGTTCGGCGTATCGTCGGGAACATGCTCGGCAAGCTCGCGACAGACCTTCATCGGGTCTTCGTGAGCTGGATCCTCGTTGGCAAAGATCATCAGGTCGGAATACGGTGCGGCCTCACGCGGAAGCTGCTCGCGGCGCTCCTGCGCCTTGCCGCCGGCAGCACCAAACACTGCGATGACCGGGCTAGCGGGAAACGCGCGCTTGACCGACGAGAAAAGCGAACGGAACGAAAGCTGGTTGTGCGCATAGTCGACAACGCAGATCACGCGGCCGTCCTTCGACTCCACGACCTCCATACGGCCCGGCACACGCAGTTTGGAGAGGCCCTTCTTGATGGCATCGATACCGATGCCGATCTCGCGCGCAGCGGCGATAGCGACCAGCGCGTTCTCCACGTTAAAGTCTCCCGCGATACCCAGCAGGATCTTCTCCCCCGCCTCGGACTCGTCGGCACACAGGCCATGCAAGTTGAACTCGATGCTAAAGCCGACCATGCGTACGTCGCTCGCCCACAGGCTTGCCTCGGGATGCTCGACGCCAACGGTCACCAAGCGCTCGGCCGTCGACGCTGCCTCCAGCACACGGTCGGCCTCTTCGGTGCCCAGATTCACCACGGCGGTCTTTGCCTGGTCAAAGATCCTGAGTTTGCTCTCAAAATAATCCTCAAACGTGGGGTGTTCAATCGGCGAGATGTGGTCGCGGCCGATGTTGAGGAAGCACGCCACGTCAAACGGCAGATTCTCGACGCGTTGGTACTTGAGCGCCTGGCTCGAGACCTCCATGACCATGGACTGGCGACCGGACGTGCGGCAGTTGGCGATATGGCGCCAGACCTCGGGGGCCTCGGGCGTAGTATTGGTGCTCTCATAGCACTCGATGCCATCGTCGGTACTCACCGAGCCGATCATGCCGCAGGACTCGCCCGCCGCTTTGATAATCGACCGGAGCATAAAAGCGGCCGTGGTCTTTCCCTTGGTACCGGTGATGCCCACGATCTTAACGTCGTGGTCGGGGCGGTTGTAGACCTCCGGCGGCAACAGGGCCATGGCCGTGCGGACGCTATCCACGACCAGCATCGCCGCGCCGCTCTCCTGCGCCAGCGGCTCCAGAGACTCGACCAGTGACTCCTCGCACACAAATGCGACGGCGCCCGCATCGAGCGCCATGCTCAAAAACACGGGCTTAAAGGCAGCACCTTTGCAGAAGAACACGTCACCTGCCGAGACCGTGCGCGAATCAAACGAGCAGCCGGTCACGGCACGCTCGTCAACCTGCTCTGATGCGCGCAGCTCGCCGCACACATCGAGAAGCTTGGCAAGCGTATCGACCGTGGTCACGGTCGCGGAATCCGAATGGTGCATCTTTCACCTTTCTCAGCCATTTGGCAGGGACGGTTTTATAGTAACTGAAACGCACCCACGCAAAAACGGCTCCCGGAGGAGCCGTTACGCGCAGGCGTTCGTCAGCCGAGGCTAGGCAGCCTGAACAGAAGGCTGGCCCTCGTCGATAAAGAAGCGCTTGTACCACACCAAGAACACGAGCGGCGTATAGATCTTGCGCTGGAAATCGCCCTTGCCCGCAAAGTGCAGATCGAGCAGGTGCATGAGTTCGTCGGTATTGAAGAACTCGCTTGCCCACGGCGCGGTGAAGTACTCCTTGACATAGTCGTACCACTTTTGCTCGCGCAGCCAGTAGACAATCGGCACCGGGAAGCCCACCTTGGGACGGGTGGCCCACTCATCGGGCAGCGACTTGTTGGCAGCGTGGCGGAGTACCTGTTTGTTGCCGTTCTCGTTGATGCGGTAGCGGTCGGGAATGTGCTCGGCGAACTCCATGACTTTGCGGTCCAGGAAGGGCACGCGCAGCTCCAGTGAGTGTGCCATGCACATCTTGTCGGCCTTGAGCAGAATGTCGCCCGGGAGCCACATGTTCATGTCCAGGTACTGCTTCTTGACCAGCTCGGGCTGACCCTTCACGCGCGCATAGATGGGAGCGGCAAGCTCGAAGGCGCCATCGCCGGTGTTGTACTCGGGCTTGAGCACGCCGTCGACCTCGCGCTCCGGCCATACCAGAGCCTGTCCCAGGAACGACTTCTCGGGGATCTCGGCACCCTTGACCAGGAAGTTATGTCCCTTGAAGTACGGCATATGCAGCGCCAGGTTACCGAGCGCGCGACGGATGGGCAGCGGCACCATCTTTTTGTACTTGCGCACCGGGACCGTGTCCTCGTAGTAGGCGTAGCCGCCAAAGAGCTCGTCGGCGCCTTCGCCCGAAAGCACGACGGTAACGTCCTTGCGGGCCATCTCGGCCAAGAACCACAGCGGCACGGAAGACAGGTTGGACTGCGGCTCGTCCATGTGATACTGGATGTCCTCGAGCGCACCGAAGAACTCGTCGGCGGTAATCATCTTGCGAACGTTCTCGACGCCGAGCTTATCGGAAAGTTCCTTGGCGTAGTTGGTCTCGTTGAAGTTCTTGTAGTCAAAGCCCACCGAGAAGGTCTTGTCGGGCATGAGGCAAGCGGCGATGTAGCTGGAGTCGACGCCACCGGAGAGGAACGACGCGACCTTGACGTCGGCGATGCGATGGGCCTCGACACTCTCGTGCACGACCTCGTCCAGCTCATCGACATACTCTTCGAACGGCTTCTCGACGGCAGAATAATCGCAATCCCAGTAGCGCTCGATGTTCATCTTGCCGGTCGGGATATCGACGGTAAAGTAGTGCGCCGGCGGCAGCTTGTAGACACCCTCGAAGAAGGTCTCCTCAGTCGCCGAATACTGCAGCGTCATGTACGGACGCAGAGCCTTTTTGTTGACCGCCTTGTGGAAGTGCGGGTAGTCCAGGAAGCTCTTGATCTCGGAACCAAAGAGCACGCCCGGAGCGCCGTCGCCCGCATCGGCCATGGGATAGTAGTAGAGCGGCTTGATGCCAAAGATGTCGCGGGCGCCAAAAAGCTTGTTCTTCTTTTTGTCCCAGATGACGAAGGCGTACATACCGCGCAGGCGATCGAGGACGGCCTCGCCCCACTCCTCGTAGCCGTGCAGGAGGCTCTCGGTGTCGGCGCCGCAGTGGAACTTGTAGCCCTTGGCCTCGAGCTCGGAACGGAGTTCTTGGAAGTTGTAGATCTCGCCGTTGAAGACAATGACGACGCTACCGTCCTCGTTGGCCATGGGTTGGGCGCCAGCCTCGGTCAGGTCGAGGATCGACAGGCGGCGGAAGCCGAGGGCAACGCGGCCGTCGATAAACTGACCGCCCATGTCGGGACCGCGATGGACGATGCGGTCCATCATCTTGGTGAGCACCTCGGATTGGTTATCCGTCCCACCGACAAAACCGACAAAACCGCACATATACTATCCCCTCTGCTGTTGCTGGGCATCAAATCGAATCAGTAGCTTTTGAGTATACCCGAGGGCGTAAAGAGGGGCGGAATGTTCAGGCAATCTCAACTGAATCAGCTCCGCTGTGACACGCGGGTTGATTTTCAATCTCAACGCAACAGCCTGAACGGACCCCGCGTTTCCGCAGCTAGCGCAACGCGGAAATAGCTCCCGACACCTGGCCATCACCTCGTTTCCGCAGGTGGAGGGGCTGTGGAGTCCGGTGCCCCCATGCCGCCGCCGCATGCTCCGCCAGCCCGCCGCGCAGCCGTTCCGGACTCAGCGCAACGGGCCCTCCGGCCCATGTCCCGGTCCGCCGCCTATCCCGCCAGCGGCCCCTCGCCCCTCGCGGCCCTGGCCCTTTCGATGCAGCCGGGCGTGAGGTCGAGCTCGCCGGGCGCCAGCTCCTCTATCCCGAACGCGTCCATGAGGGCGGAGGCGTCCTCCCCGAGGGCCATCTGCAGCACGCGCGCCGGCGTCAGGAACCCGAGCGCCCCCCTCGGTTCGGAGTTCACCTGCGACATGAGCAGCGCGCAGTCCGCCGCCGTCAGCCGGTCGAACCTGGCCCCGGCGCCCTTGGGCAGCAGCTTCCTGATCTCCACGTGGTTCTTCTCGCACGCGCCCTTCTGCTGGCTCTGCCGGGGGTCGCAGTAGAAGAGCCTGGTCTCGCCGTCCCGCTCGCCGAGCAGCGCCGCGATGGCGCCCTCGTCGGCGAACTCGCTCCCGTTGTCGGTGAGCACGGCGCCGAAGGCGCGCCTCGCGCCGTCCTCGCCGAGGACCCCGCGCAGGGAGGAGAGCGCCGCCAGGACCGAGGCGCACGTGCCGTCCGGCAGCGGCAGGGCCAGCTGGAAGCGGCTCGGGCGGTGCAGGAGCGTGAGGAGCCTGGCGGAGTCGCCCCTGGAGCCCTCGACGGTGTCCATCTCCCAGGCCGCGGCGCAGGCGTCCTCGCCGAGCGCGAGGAACGACGCGTGCGACCTGCGCGCCGAGTGGGATGTCGCCCTCTTCGGGGCCCGGCGCGACCTCGGCCTGTAGCCGACCTTGCGCCCGAGCTCCATGTTCGTCATGCCGTCGTAGCCGGCGTCCACCCACCTGTAGACGGTGGAGGCGCTGAGCCCGGGGGTCGTCGCCGCTATCTGCTGCGGGGAGAGCCCGCGCGCGAGCCCGTCCCTGATGGCCGCGAGCTTGGCGGCGACGCCCTCCTCGGTCTCGTCGACCCCGGACCTGCTCGCCGAGAGCTCGGCGTCGGCCGCCTCCTGCGCCCTCCTGGCGCTGTAGAACACCCTGGGCCTCCTCGAGCAGCCGTAGCCCCTCCTGTGCGAGCAGCCGTTGCAGCACCTCGGCCACGCGGAGAGCCTGGGGCAGGCCCCCGACAGGTCCGCGGGCGCGGGCTCGCCGTAGCGCGAGCGCGGCGCGGTGACGTAGCGGTGCGCCGCCACCTCCCTGGTCACGGTCGAGGGCGACCTGCCGAGCTCCGCGGCGATCTCGCGGGCGCTGCGGTTGCGGTCGAGCATCCTCTCGACCGTGTTCCTCTCGTGCCTCGTGAGCCTCCCGTACGACCTTCCGGACGGCTTGGGTCTGGACATGCCGGCCTCCCTCCATCGCGGGCCGGGGGATTCCGGCCCCTCTGGGGTTGCCTACCCGGATTCGCGCCTCAGGACTCAGCGCAACGCGTTGCGCTGAGTCCTGAGGCTGTTGCAATGAAAATGAGAATCAAGGGCTGTGACACGCGCCAGTTACCTTTAATGGATATGAGGTGAATGGGGCGATTGTTTTGCTATACTCTCTCCGCACGGGCGATTGGCGCAACGGTTAGCGCAGGTGCTTTACACGCACAAGGCTGGGGGTTCGAATCCCTCATCGCCCACCATTGAATTGGAAACGGTCCTCGAAAGGGGACCGTTTTTGTTTGGGCCCATTTCATGGGATTCGAACCCGCAAGGGTGCGGAGCTGAGGAAACGCGAAGCGTTTTCCAGCGCAGCACGCGAGGGCCGCAGGCCCGAAGCGGAAGCGGGCGGCGCCAGCCGCACGCGGACATCCCTCATCGCCCACCACTGATTTGAAAGGCTCCCAGCAATGGGAGCCTTTCTTTTTTGGGCCCATCGCAGAGGGATTCGAACCCGCCAGCACATCTATCGCAAGGTCCGTGGCCAAATAATGGCAAAAATGAGTACTGCTGCTTTGTTTGCAACATATAAAAAGATAGTATTTGCTTAAGTTACACAACATATGTCCATTATAAGGACTAATAGTCGGATCAAAATCGTGCATTCATCGCCATTTCGACTTGCCATCTGGCCTTATTAGTCCAAAATTGCTGCTATCAAATCGGTAGCAGTACTCATATTTGATGTTTTTTGACCAGCAGGTCTCCCTGCCTTAGCAAATCTAAGGCAAAACGGGCTCCAGACCGCTGAATCATGCCGCATAGGGCACGTCCGCAGTCCGGAATCCGGTCCAAATTGAGTTATTGCGCCGCGTTAGCCCAAGACATCCGACAGGATCTCGATCAGGCTGTCCACGTCGGCTTCTTCGCAGACAAGTGGCGGCAGGAAACGCAGCGTATGCGCACCTGTAGCGTTGATCACGGCACCGGCGGCCAGCGCGCGGGCAACAACATCATGCGCGTCGCCCACGGCATCATCCAAATCACAGCCGAGCATCAAGCCGCGGCCACGCACCTCGGTCACGTGCGGCAGCTTGGCGAGCTTTGCCTCCATATAGGCGCCTACCTTGGCAGCATGGTCGGCATAATCGCCGCGCACGAGCGCGGAGAGCGTCGCGGCGCACGCCGCGATGGCCAAGCAGCTACCGCCAAAGGTCGAGCCGTGGTCGCCCGGCTTAAACAAGTCGGCAATCTCCTTCTTTGCCACGACGGCACCCATGGGCACGCCGTCGGCAATGCCCTTGGCAAGGCTCATGATGTCGGGCTCCACGCCATAGGTCTGGAATGCAAATGGCTTGCCGGAGCGGAAGATGCCGCACTGGACCTCGTCGGCGATAAGCACGGCACCCACCTCGTGCGCCAAGTCGCGCGCCGTAGCCATAAACTCCTCGGTCATGGGATGCACACCGCTCTCACCCTGGATCGGCTCGAGCATCACGGCACAAATTTCGCTCCCCAGCTGCTTAAAGATCGCACGCAGCTCATCCGCATCGTTGGGCGTGCAGGCCACAAAGCCACCCGGCAGCGGGCGGAAGCTGTCCTGCAGCCAATCCTGCATGGTGGCGGCAATGGTCTCGAGCGTACGGCCGTGGAAGCCGCCGCGCATGCACACGATGGTGTTGCCGCCATTACCGGCACGCTTGGCGTACAGGCGCGCGAGCTTCATCGAGCCTTCGTTGGCCTCGGCGCCAGAGTTGGCAAAGAAGGTCTCCCAAACCTGCTCATCCGCAGCCGAGGCACCAAGAGCAGCTGCCGTGGTCTCATCGCCGGCGACAATGGCATCGGCAAGCACGCGCGCACCATCTACGTCGTCGTTAGCAAGCTTGGACAGCAGCGCCGCGACCTGTCCGCGCTGCTCGATGTAGAAGTAATTGGAGACATGCATGAGCTTTTTGGTCTGTGCCTCGAGCGCCGAGAGCACAGCCAGGTTGCCATGACCTAGGCTGCACACGCCGATGCCGGCAAGAAAGTCGAGGTACTCACGGCCATCGTCGCCGGTGAGCTTCATGCCGTGACCCTCGACAAACTCGACCGGAGAGCGACCAAAGGTATGCATAACGTAATGGGATTCAAGCGATTGCTGAGCTGCAAGTGACATGGGATGCCTTTCGTTGGGCGCCAGACGGCGCGGGGCTATGGGTGCAGGAATGGGGCGGCTGCGGGTCAGCTAGACCGTCTGAAGCTTCTCGACCTCGTCAAGGTTCTCGGTCAGACGCGCAGCAAACGTCGAAAGCGGATGCGGATGCGTATCGAACTCGTAAGCCGTCTCGGTGGAATGGATCACGGTGCCGACGCCGGCATCGGTCAGCAGCTCCAGGAGCAGCGAATGCGGCGTGGTACCGTTAATGATGTGGGCACGAAATACGCCGCCGGTAAGCGCATCGACGGCCGCACGCAGCTTAGGAATCATGCCCTTATCGACCTCGCCGCCGTAGAGCATTTCGTTGACCTCGTCGAGCGTTAGGTTGGAGATAAGCGAGTCCTTGTCGCTAAAGTCCTTGTACAGGCCATCGACGTCGGTCAAAAAGATTGCCTTATGCGCGTGGAGCGCCGCGGCAACGGCACCGGCGGCGGTATCGGCGTTGATGTTGAAGAAACCGCCGTCCTCCCCCGCCGCGACGGTAGCGATGACGGGGATGTACTCGCTATCGAGTAAGCGCTCGATATAGTCGGTGTTGACGTGCGTCACTTTGCCCACGCGACCGAGCTCGGGGTCGAGCGGCTCGGCGATGAGCGTGCCGGCATCGCTGCCCGACACGCCCACGGCCAGGTTGCCGTGGTGGTTGATGGCAGCAACCAGCTCCTGGTTAACCTTGCCGCCCAGCACCTCGCGCACGATATCCATAGTCGCCGGCGTGGTCACGCGCTGGCCGTTCTTAAACTCGACGGGAATATCGTAATGGCTCAGCGCCTCGTTGATAGCCTTGCCGCCGCCGTGCACGATGACGGGGCGCATACCGATGATCTTGAGCAAAACGATGTCGCTCATCACGTCGCGGCGCAGCTGCTCATCAACCATGGCGGCTCCGCCATATTTGATAACAACCGTCTTGCCGGTCAGGTTCTTAATCCACGGCAGCGCTTCGAACAGCAGCTGCGCGGTTGCTTCGTTGGATTCGCTCGAACGACAATCGCGTGCGAATTTCATAATCTGCCTCGTCTTTCGTATCGTTATCGCGCCGCACTCCGCTGTCCGCAATCGCGGCAAGATGCGCAGCGTGCCCGGAATCTAGGAACGGTAGTCGCCGTTGATGGAGATGTACTCATGCGTGAGGTCGCAGGTCCACACGGTCGTTGCCGCGTCGCCTGCGCCCAAGTCGGCCGAGATCACGATCTCGGGCGCCTCGAAACGTCGTAGAGCCTCGTCCTCGTCAAAGGGAACAGTCAGACCGTCGCGACAGACAGGCATGCCCATCATGTCAATGGAAACGTCTTCCTGATTAAACATCACGCCGCACTTGCCAAGCGCCATAGCAACGCGGCCCCAGTTGCAGTCGTGGCCGGCGATGCAGGTCTTAACGAGCGGCGAGTTGGCGACGGCACGGGCGGCGATATCGGCCTCCTCGTCGTTCACGGCGCCGGTAACGTTGACCGTAACAAGCTTGGATGCGCCCTCGCCATCGGCGGCGATATTGCGCGCCAGGCTCTCGCACACCTCGTGCACGGCAAATGCCAACTCGTCAAAGGCATCGGAGCCCTCGACGATAGGCTCGGCATCTGCGGCAGCGGCGCCGGAGGCAAGCATGATGCAGGTGTCGTTGGTCGAGGTGTCGGAATCGACCGTTACCTTGTTAAAGGTCTGCTTGACGGTCGAGAGCAGCAGGGCATGAAGTGCCGCAGGCTCGACGGGGGCATCGGTGGTGATAACTGCGATCATGGTGGCCATATTGGGCATGATCATGCCCGAGCCCTTGCACATTCCGCCTACCGTATAGACATTGCCCGCATGACCCGCAGCCTCGCTGACATAGGACACGGCGTACTCCTTGGAGTGCGTGTCAGTCGTCATGATGGCGCGAGCGGCATCGGCGCCACCGTGGGCGGAGAGCGCCTCGTAGGCAGCAGGAATGGCGGTCTCAAACGTGTCGATCGGCAGAATCTGGCCAATCACACCCGTGGAGGCAACCAGAATCTGCTGGGGCTCGCAGCCGATGACCTGCGATGCGATGCTGCACGTCTCGCGCGCGCATGCAAGGCCGGTCTCACCCGTGGCGGCGTTGGCATTGCCAGAGTTGACCGAAACGCCGGCGATGATTCCGTAACCCTTGTCGGCACCGCCCAGGTTGGCACGGCTCACCTGCACGGGCGCCGCGCAAAAGCGATTGGTGGTAAACACGCCGGCACCGGGACAGGGTTTATCGGGCACGACGAGCGCGTAATCCAGACGCTCGGGGTTCTTGCGGAACCCAGCGTGGATGCCCGCAGCCTTAAAACCAGCCGCAGCCGTAACGCCGCCCTCGACGGCGCGAATCTTGATATCAAACAGCTCGGTATTCATCGTCTTTATGACTCCTTATGTCAAACAAAAAACGGACATCGGTTGGTGCGCCATGCCAGTCGTAATCATGAGACCAGCTTAAGAGTGGCGCCCCACTCGATGCCCGACTACCAAATCGTTAACAATCGAATGTGCTACACCGGGCACGCCACTGTGGGCAAGCCTCGTCGCTCGTCAAAGCCAAAGACGATATTGGCACACTGGACCGCTTGGCCCGCAGCGCCCTTGCACAGATTGTCGATGGCGCCCGTCGCCACCAGCACGCCCGCGCGCTTGTTGAGCGCGAGGCCAATCTGGGCGGCGTTGGTTCCGACGACCGAAGCCGTCTTGGGCTGCTGGCCGGCGTCGAGCACACGCACAAAGGTGCGTCCAGCGTAGAACTGCTTGTAATAGTCGACAACGTCCTCAAGGGTCAAGGTATCGATAGCCTGCGGCGTAAGCGGCATCGTCACCGTGGAGAGCAGGCCGCGCTTGAGCGGTGCCAGATGCGGGGTAAAGACGACGCGATCGGTTAAGCCAAGGATTTGCTCAATCTCGGGCGTATGACGATGTTTACCCACGCCATAGGCTTCCAGGTTCTCGTCCGCGCTGCAAAAGTGGGTGCGGGCGTTGCAGGACTTACCGGCACCCGTCACGCCGCTAATGGCATCGACGATTACGGGGCCGCTCTGGGCAACCCAGTCGGCGCGCACGGCGGGAGCGGCAGCAAGGCTCGTTGCGGTGGGATAGCAACCGGCGCAGGCGACCAACACGGGCCTGCCAGCGGCATGGCTGGAAGCAGCGGTCTCTAAGTCCTGGCAGAACAGCTCGGGCAGGCCGAAAGCGCGGGTCTTGAGCAACTCGGGGCTCGTGTGCTCGGCGGCATACCATGCCTCAAAGACAGACGCGTCGCTCAGACGGTAATCGGCCGAAAGATCGAAGCAGGAGACGCCAGATGCAAGCAGTGCGGGCACCTGTGCCATGGCAGCCGTGTGCGGCACGGCCAAGAAGACGGCGTCGCAGGATTTAAGCTCGGGGGCGTCATGCGTGGTGAAAACCAGATCGCTCACGCCAGCAAAGCTCGGATACACCGCGGACAGCGGCTGGCCGGCATCGGCGTTGGACGTAATGGCAACAAGTTCAAACTCGGGATGGCCGAGCACGAGGCGAATGAGCTCGGCTCCGGCATATCCAGCCGCGCCGACGATTCCAACCTTCAAAGACATATCAGACTCCTTGTCTGCGATTTATGCACCGATGCGCATTTCTCAGCGGTCGTTATGAAGTGGGTTGAAACTTTAGCACCAAAAGATGCATTAACACGTAAATGGCTTGCATATTCATGCATTGAAACATTCCCGACACATTCGCTTGAAGGAATTGACAAATGGAGCGGGCCCCGTATTGACCGGCGCTCCTAACGGCGCCGGGCAATACGGGGCCCGCCCATGCGAAAACCAAGTTGTTAGGATGAACCAGCTGGCTAGAGCTCGACCGGCACCCATTCATCGTGATTGCAGATAAAAGCCTCGGGATCCTCGACGCTAAAGAAGACGAGCGTGGGGTCGTTAGGCCCCTCATAGTGCTCGCTCAAGCGCTCAAGATGTTTCCATCCTGCCTCGCGCATTTCGCTCGAAGCCCGGTCATCCAGACCCGCACGTCCGCGCAGAATCAACCAGCCATGGCCCGGCCACCAACTCGTGGCCTCAAAGCGCTGGTTTTGCAGCAGCTCCTGCCACACATCTTTGGTGCGCGCCGTCACAAACCACAGCTTGCCGTCCTGAATCTGTGCAAACGAGAACGGACGCACATGCGGCTGCCCGTCCACACTCGTCGCCAGATACCACGCCGGCACCGACGTCAGATACTCCAGCACCGTATTCAATCCGTCCACGTTTCCTCCTGTACTAGCTAGTTTGGGAGCCCGGTTTGTGCGAGCTAGAGCTCCAGGCGCTCCTCGCTGCCGTCGATATCACAGAAGCGCGCGGCAATGTTGCGGACCGAAAAGAAAGCAAGGCGGCCGTCGTTGGCACTCTCGTGTTCCTCGCCAATGCCCACCATGTGCTTAAAACCCGCTTGACGCACCTTGTCGCTCGCAACTGCGTCGTCCTCAAGTGCGGCTTCGCCGGTCAATACGATCCAACATTCCCCCGGCTTCCAGCCCGAGAGCTCAAACTTGGGATTCGCACTCAGCTCCGCCCACACATCCTTGTCGCGCGACGTGCAAAACCACAACTTACCGTCATCGACCATGGCAAACGAAAACGGCCTCACGCGAGGCTGATGCCCGTCGCTTGCATCGGTCGTGGCCAGATACCACGCCGGAATGCGCCTGAGATACGAACAGGCGCGCTCAAGCTGAGCCGTGCGGTCGTTGTCGGTCATAGGGACCCCTTTCTTGCGCTCGAATCGCGCCTAAACAAGTTGAAGGTTGATGCCGATGACGCGGATGAGCAGCAACGCCGTCACCACCGCCGCCAACGCATCGCCGCGGCCAAATGCAAGCGCATGCAGACGTGTGCGGCCCTGCTCGCCATGATAGCAGCGTGCATCCATGGCAGCAGACAGCGTCTCGGCATGGCGGAACACGCCGGTGAACAGCGGAATCGCCACACTGCCGAGCATGCGTACGCCACCGAGCGGACCGCCCGTCACGCGCGCGCCGCGGCTTGCCTGCGCGTCCGCCGTCTGCTTCATCTCGGTAGCGAACTGCGGCATAAAGCGCAACGCGATACCCATGATCATGCCGAGCTCATGCGCCGGAAGCCCCACGCGCGCAAACGGTGCGAGCAGACGTTCAAAGCCCGCGGTGAGGTCGAGCGTGGGCGTGGTGAGCGTAATGGCGCTCATGCCGGCCATCATCAACGTCAGGCGGCACGCCATAAAGGCGGCAGAACGCAGTGAGCCCTCGCTTATCTGCAAAAAGCCGAGCTGCCACAGAATGCGCCCGCTCTGGTCGGTAAACAAGTTGAGCACCGCGACCACGACGACGATTGCCAGCAGCGGCGCCATCGACGACAGAACGCGACGAACCGGCACCCGAGACACGGCATAGATCAGCACGACGAAAATTGCGACAGGGGCCAGTCCGCGGAAGCTGCTGACTGTGAGCGTCGTGATCAGAAACACAAAGCCCAAGAGCAACTTAGTTCGCGGGTCTAGGCGGTGGAACGCACTATCGCCGGGATAGTAGCTGCCAAACGAAAACGCCTCCATCAGCAGCCCTCCTCTCGCGCGACCGTCTTGGATTTAGCAATGTCCGAAACGTTAGAAGAACCGTCTGAGCGACCGATCAGCAAATTTGCCAACTCGTCGGCCAACGACTCAACCGTATAGAGCCCGCTGCGGCGCAGCGGCACGCCCGCCTCCGTAAGCGCCAGCGCCATACGCTGGGCGGCGGGAACACCCAAGCCGATTGATTTAAGCTCATCCGCATGCGCAAAAACCTGAGCGGGCGTGCCCTCGGCAAACACCGCACCTTCGTTCATTGCGACGATACGGTCGCAGCAATTGGCCAGGTCATCCATGCTGTGCGAAACCATGACAACGGTCAGGCCCTCGCGATGGAGTCGACCGATGAGCCCTAGGAAATCCCTGCGCGCAGCCGGATCGAGCCCCGCCATGGGCTCATCGAGCACCAGGACCTCGGGCTCCATGGCGAGCACGCCGGCGAATGCCACGCGCCGTTGCTGACCGCCCGAAAGCTCAAAGGGGCTCTTGTCGCCGACCGTGGAAAGGTCGAGGCCCACGCGTGAGAGCGATGACTCGACACGACGGTCGACTTCATCTTGCGGCAAGCCAAGGTTATGCGGACCAAACGCCACGTCCTGCGCCACGGTTTCGGCAAACAGCTGACGCTCAGGATATTGAAACACCACGCCGACCTTGGCCTTAACCGCGGCGGCGTCTTTCTTGTTTGACAGATCGAGCCCCAGCGCGCGAACGGATCCCTCCTGGGGGCGAATCAAACCGTTGAGATGCTGGACCAGCGTCGACTTACCCGAACCGGTATGACCTGCCAAGCCCAGGAACTCGCCGCGACGCACCGTCAGCGATACATCGCGCAGCGCCCACGGGCTGCTGGGGTCGTTTCCCCAGAGAGCCTGTTTGCCCGATTTGCCCGCAGTGGCCGAGCGCTTATACCAGCGGCGGCGCTCGCGCGGACTGAGCGAATAACTGTACGAAACATGGGATAGCTCGATGACGGGCTCCGACACGTTGCCCTCGTTGTCTACCAGAACAGTGCCGTCAGCGATTTCCGACTGGGATACGGAAGACTGCCCCGCGATGCCTGCCCCACTTCGCTCGGCATAAGCCTGCGCAATCTCGGCGACCATATCCGCCTCGCGCACCTGCGCGCAAATGGGCACGCCCTTCGCGCGAAGCGCCATGCCAAGACAGCACGATGCCGGCATATCCAGGTTCAGCCGTGCAAGTTCGTCCGCCCGCGTCAAGATCTCCTCGGGCGTACCGAGCATGGCAACGCGGCCCGCCTGGAAGACAGCAACGCGATCGGCCTCAGCGGCCTCTTCCATAAAGTGTGTAATCATCACGATGGTCATGCCGCGTTCGTGCAGCGCGTGACAGGCCTTCATAAGGCCCTTGCGCCCGCGCGGATCGAGCATCGAGGACGCCTCGTCCAAAATGAGCACGCGCGGCTCCATGGCGAGCACGCCGGCAAGCGCCACGCGCTGCTTTTGTCCGCCCGAGAGCGCGTGGGTCTCGTGGCGCTCAAAGCCCACCAGACCCACGGCCTTTAGCGCCTCGCGCACGCGCTGCGCGATCTGGGCCGATTCGACCCCTAAGTTCTCGGGACCAAACGCAACATCGTCCTCGACAAGCGTCGCCACAAGCTGGTCGTCGGGATTCTGGAACACCATGCCCGCAGTCGAGCGGATATCGTAGACCAGCTCGGGATCGGACGCGTCCATGCCGTTGACGCACACCGTTCCCGCATCGGGCTGCAGCAGCGCGTTCAAGTGCTTGGCAAACGTAGACTTGCCCGACCCGTTTCCGCCGAGGATGCAGAAAAACTCGCCATCCTCTATGTTCAGATTGATGCCATCGAGCGCCGGTACAGCACCGTCATAGCTAAAGGAAACGCCCCGACACTCAATCATGCGCGGCCTTTGACCTGGTCCTTCTTGGGCGTGATGAGATTAGAGACCGCCTTGTACACCGCCAGCGTCAACACCGAGTTGAGCACGGTCTTGATGAGGTTGAACGGCAGCACGGCGGGAATCATGAGCGGGGCAATTACATCGGCCGAGCCATACCAGAACCAAACGCCGATAGTCAGGTTCGCGACCATGGACAGCGCCGTAGCGGCAATGACGCCGAGCGCCAGGCCAATCACGGCACCCTTGTAGGTGTGCATCTTTTGGTAGACGATCGCCGCGGGCAAAATAAAGCCCAGCGTAGCAACCAGGTTCATAAGCGCGCCGACCCAGTCACCCGTGGTAAGCGCATGGATAACGATCGCCATAGCGGCAACAGCGGTGCCGGCACCAGGGCCATACGCAAATCCACACACCATCGCCGGCACCAGCGACGGGTCATACGTCAAAAACGGCGCCGAAGGAAGGATGGGCAGCTGCACATACATAAACAGCGCTCCCAGGGCGCACATCAACGCCATGGTAACGAGCTGTTTGGTGCTCCACCTATTCGTGTTCTCAAAATGGATATGCTGCGACTGTTCAGACATAAGATCACCTGCCTCTTTCATCCGGACTCTAACCGTTGGTACTGGGATCTCACCAGTTCAGCCGGCATGCGAACCAACACACGCACGGGTCGCGGACTCATCGGCTCGGTCGCAGACGCCTCGCCTGCACCACGGCACCCCTTTGGCACCGCCCGATTTACCGCCAGTGGGGAATTCCACCCCGCCCTGAAACAGCAATTGCAAGTGTAGCACGAGCAATCGTTCGCGCAAGTATGCCGAGGGTAATTTGTGGCGGGGATCAATTGCCGCAACAACCACGTTCCCCACCCATCCCAAAGTAACGCGCCTTTCGCGCAAAGCGCGAAACAGCGAAGGGGACACGTATCCCTATCGACCACATTCTCCGCCCACGCCGACCTCAAGGCCGTAAACGCAGGGGATCCGGGGGCGTGACGGGGTTTCTCTCCGGAACATTCCGCAGGACGCAAAGAGGCTCCGCAGCGCGAAGCGCGATGCGGAGCCTCTTTGCATGTCCGAGGACGTTCCGGAGAGAAACCCCGTCACGCCCCCGGATTCCCGGCGGGAGTTCTAGACCTTGTCGGCCTTAGTACATACCGCCGCCCTGCTGACCAGCGGTAGCAGCAGCGATTGCGTCCTCAAGCTGAGTGTTCTTGGGGACATCGGAGACGGTAGCCTCGGTGATGAGGATCAGGCTGGCGACAGAAGCAGCGTTCTGCAGGGTGACGCGGCTGACCTTGACGGGGTCGAGGACGCCCATCTCGATCATGTCGCCCCACTCGCCGTTGGCAGAGTTGAGACCCTGGCCGGCGGGCAGCTCGGCAACCTTGTCGACCACGACAGCGCCCTCAAAACCAGCGTTCTTGGCGATGGTAGCAACCGGAGCAGTCAGAGCCTTCTTGACGATGTCGACACCGATCTTCTCCTCGGGGTCGTCGAGTTCAACGGCGTCGAGCGCAGGACCAGCGTCCATGAAGGCGACGCCGCCACCGGCGACAATGCCCTCCTCAACAGCAGCGCGGGTTGCCTGCAGGGCGTCCTCGACGCGGTGCTTGATCTCCTTGAGCTCAGACTCGGTAGCAGCGCCGACCTTGATGACGGCAACGCCACCGGAGAGCTTGGCCAGGCGCTCCTGGAGCTTCTCACGGTCGAAGTCAGAGGTGGTGTTCTCCATCTCACCCTTGATCTGAGCGATACGAGCGTCGATGGCCTCCTTGGAGCCAGCGCCACCGACGACGACGGTGTTGTCCTTGGAGATGGTGACGGACTTAGCGGTACCGAGCATATCAGCGGTGATGTCAGCAACCTTCACGCCCAGCTCGTCCAGGGCAGCCTGGCCACCGGTGAGGACGGCGATGTCCTCGAGGATGCGCTTGCGGCGATCGCCGTAGCCCGGGGCCTTGACGGCGCAGACGTTGAGGGCGCCACGGATCTTGTTGAGGACCAGGGTCGGCAGAGCCTCGCCGTCGATGTCCTCAGCGATGATGAGCAGGCCACGGCCAGCGCGCTGGACAGCCTCGAGAACGGGCATGATGTCCTGAACGCTGGAGATCTTCTGGTCGGTGATGAGGATGTACGGATCCTTCATCACGGCCTCCATGCGGTCGTTGTCCGTAACGAAGTAAGCGGAGACATAGCCCTTGTCGAACTGCATGCCCTCGACGGTGTCGATGGTGATGTCGAACGTCTGGGAATCCTCGACGGTGATGACGCCGTCCTTGCCCACGACCTCCATGGCCTCGGCGATCTTCTCGCCGACCTCGGGGTCACCGGCGGAGATGGTACCGACGGAAGCGATCTGCTCCTTGGTCTCGACCGGCTTGGCCTGCTTCTTCATCTCGGTGACGGCGGCGTTGACGGCCTTGTCGATGCCGCGACGGATGGCCAGCGGGTTGGCGCCAGCGGCGACGTTGCGCAGACCGTCGTTGACGATGGCCTGGGCGAGCAGGGTTGCGGTGGTGGTGCCGTCACCCACGGTGTCGTTGGTCTTGGTGGCGACCTCCTTCACCAGCTGAGCGCCCATGTTCTCGATGTTGTCCTCGAGCTCGATCTCCTTGGCGACGGAAACGCCGTCGTTGGTGATGGTCGGGGCACCGAACGTGCGCTGCAGCGCAACGTAGCGGCCCTTGGGGCCCATGGTGACGGTAACGGCGTCGGCCAGAGTGTTGACGCCCTTGGCAAGCTTAGCGCGGGCATCGGTGTTGAACGTAATGTTCTTTGCCATGGTAGGTAATCCTCCAAAAGAAATGTGACTCGCGTCGCCGCTTCCGAGTCCTATGCGGCGGGCGCGTTCAAAGACGAATCAGAGATTCTGACGAGACTAGGCCTCGACGACAGCGTAGATGTCGTCGGCGCGCATCAGCAGATACTTCTCGCCGTCGACCTTGACCTCGTTGCCACCAAACTTACCGTAGATGACAACGTCGCCGACCTGAACGTCCATGGGGATGCGCTCACCCTTGTCGTTGACCTTACCGGCGCCAACGGCAACGATAGTGCCGCGCTGCGGCTTCTCCTGAGCGTTGCTGGCGATGTACAGGCCAGAAGCGGTCTTCTGCTCGGCCTCGTCGGGCTTGACCAGGACGCGATCTGCAAGCGGCTTCAAAGACGACATGCTTGTTTCCTCCTTTTTGGGCCGCGCGGTCATGCCGCGCGGGTTAACCCTTTTTGTTTGCGTACGCGTTGAATGGTACCCACGAATGGCGGGTTATACAACACAGAGTCAAAAAATCTTATTTTTTGGCACTTAGATTTTCTGAATGCCGGGGGATAACTTAGAGGTGGCTCCCGGGGCGGACCGGAGGGCATGAAGTTTGCTGCTCTACAGTCCTGCGCAAGACGGAAAGCACATTAAGTGCTTTCCT